>NZ_CATKQK010000057.1:0-278661 GCF_949767185.1 Pseudomonas sp. IT-P100 | reverse complement strand
CTCGGGTAGAAGGAACCATTAACCCAAGGGGCCCTTATGAAGGCAAATCTGGTGGTAAGCATCGGCCCTTATCTGAAACTTCGAGGACTTACATAGAACAGTTCGGGATTCCTTATGGCTCTTGGTAACGACTACCTCGCGGCCTCGCCGATTATCAAACCGGCCAAGCCAATCAAGAAATATACCGGCCTGCTAGTGGGATTGCTGTTCGCCATCAGCTCGCAAAGCTTCGCGCAATCAGAGAAGAAATTACCTTGGTTCTTGGGTTTTTCAGCGCCGGCTTATATGGACGTCTGGATTGAAACCGCAGATGTAGTGGATATCCAAGAGCGGGTATTCCGAGGTGCGGGAGGTGGTATAGCCTCTGTTCCAAAGCCCCCAAATAATCAAGGTATTGCCAAAGGATGGGTCAGCAGTAACGGTGCTGGTAAGGGTAGGTATGTCACTGGTGCAGATCTGCCCCGTCTGATCTATGTGCGCTGGCAATCGCTGGCGGAACCGCAAACCTATGAGGCCTACATAGTTATTCCCGAATCCGCACGGGAAATTATGCGCAAACCTGAAAAGGCGTTTTGCAGCTTCGGGGCCGAATGGATTACCGAATCCCGTGACAACATCGGCATTGGTTTGGCTCCGGGCGGCATAGCCAAAGTCTGGCTTGGCGGTGCCTGCCTGGACGCTATCGAGATAATTCGGACAGTCGGGACAATAAACCCTAAGGGCCCTTATGAAGGCAAATCCGGTGGTAAGCATCGGCCCTTGTCTGAAATATCCAGGACTTACATCGAACAGTTCGGGATTCCTTATGGCTCTTGGTAACCACTACTCCGCGGCCTCGCCGATCATCAAGCCGGCCAAGCCAATCAAGAAATACACCGGCCTGTTGGTTGGATTGCTGCTGGCATTCAGCTCGCAAAGCTTCGCGCAATCGGAGAAAAAATCACCTTGGTTCCTAGGGTTTTCAGCGCCCGCTTACATGGAGGTTGGGATTGAAACTGCAGACGTGGTGGATATAAAGGAGCGAGTATTCCGAGGTGCAGGAGGTGGAATCGCCTCTGTTCCAAAGCCACCGAATAATCAAGGCATTGCTAAAGGTTGGGTCAGTAGCAACGGTGGAGGGAAAGGGCGCCATGTCACGGGAGCCGATCTACCAAGGTTGATCTACGTGCGCTGGCAATCTCTGGCAGAACCACAAACTTACGAGGCCTATATCGTTATCCCCGAATCTGCTCGGAAAATCATGCGTCGACCTGAAAAAGCCTTCTGCAGAGCTGACGGTACATGGATCACCGACTACCGCGACGACATTGGCATTGGTCTGGCGCCGGGCGGTATTGCCAAAGTCTGGTTGGGCGGTCCTTGCTTGAAGGCTGTCGAGATTCTTCGGGTGGAGGGCACCGTCAATAAACAAGGTCCCTCTCAGGGAAAAAATGAAGGCCGTTATGCTCTGCCTTTGTCACCCGAGTCCAAAACCTACATCGAGAAATTCGGCATTCCATTTGGAAGCTGGTAAGGAGAGTCATTACATGGATTTAAGAACGTTATTTTTCGCAGCACTTATGTGGCAGCCCTTTGCTTACGCGGCAGCAGACTCCAAGTCGCTGGAGGGACATTATTTTTTGCACGACGCAATGGAAATGGGGGCCGAATTGCTGCTGCGAAAGGACGGTACTTTTTCCGGAGGGATCGCTTATGGAAGCGCTGACGGTATTGCCAAAGGGAGTTGGCATGTCGAGGACAATACCGTAACGCTAAAGACTGACACCGCCTCTCGGCCTCCCGAAAATAATCTGGGCGTCTTGTTCGAAGGCCTCCATTTGGTGATTGAGCCCAACTGCCTCGCGGTCGATTTTGGCAATGGCAAAGCATGCTTTCGCCGTCGTTAATCCGCTCGGACTGTGAAGATTTTGTTGACGCGCTGGCGCTGCTGTTCTGCGGATTAAACACCGCTCGACAGCGCTTGTTTAAAACGCCTCAAGGTTACGTCCTGCAAGCTACAACACCTTGCGTCGTTGCCTACGGCTACGCCAGAATCCGCCGGCTTGTGCGCCTTGGGGGCGGTCGGTAACTTGGTTCCTGTCACTGCCCATCAGTGATCGGGTTTAGTCGCCCGGTTAGTCATCCACGGTTGCACAATTGTCATCCAGTCAGGTTTCGATTGAACTTGATGGTGGCTGTGCGCATGGCGCCTTCTGGCGCGCCGGGTTTGGATGCTTACCGGTCGACTAACTTGCGTACAGCCGCCTCCCTTTCGTTTAGTCGCGAGATGGTCGCGGCCCAACTAAAGGAAGCTCCCATGTTCAAACCAACCCCAAACCCGCCAGACACCGACCCGATCTCCCCCTACGAAAGCCCCGACTCCAATAAACTCAACGAAGCCGCCGAGCGCGCCCTCGACCATCACTTCCCGCCAACCGAACCAAAACCACCAAAGCGCAACGGCCAGCTCTTCAGCGTCTGCCCCGGCATCAACACTGAAGCCCTCCTCGCCAACGCCTCGGAAGACCTGCTATCCATCAGCGCCATCGCCGCCGACCTCGCCGACGATGTGGACGGCTCACGCCGCTCCGTAGCGCTGGCGCTTAGCCGCATGGCCGACGGCGTGCATTTGTTGGTGGAGCGCGCACTGGATCATCTGGATGAACCGGAGATGGCGGCGATTTTTGCCAAGCAACAACTCCGCGTCGATTGACCTGTAGGAGCCGGCTTGCTGGCGATAGCGGTGTGTCAGGCGACTTCAATGTTGATTGATAAGCCGCTATCGCCAGCAAGCCGGCTCCTACGAGGGTCTTGTGTTGTCTGATCCGTAGGTGACCGGCATGACCTTCGCGGCCACAAAAAAAATGGGCACCCAACCAGGTTGGCGTGCCCATTTCTTATTCCGCTCCCGCGCTACGCGGGAAGTCGGTCGGTGTTACGGATTGACGCTGTCTTTCAACGATTTGCCTGGCTTGAATGCAACGGTGTTGCTGGCCTTGATTTTCACGGGCTCACCGGTTTGCGGGTTTTTGCCGGTGCGGGCTCCGCGGTGGCGTTGCAGGAAGGTGCCGAAGCCTACCAGCGTCACGCTGTCCTTGCGGTGCAGAGCGCCGGTGATTTCTTCGAGAACGGCGTTAAGTACGCGGTTGGCCTGCTCTTTGGTGAGATCTGCTTTTTCAGCAATTGCTGCGGCGAGTTCTGGTTTACGCATTAGTGAAGCCCCTTTGACGGTTTTTTGTTGTTATGTCCGTGCTGTTCTCGTTGGAACAGCGCCCAAAGCGCCGCAGGTGCTCTACTCTGCGGCAGACGGGAGTGAGAATGGCACGCACGGAAGAGCCGCGCCAGTCTCGGCGCGACGTTTGTAGGGGCAAAAGCGGGGTGATTCCGACAGAACGACCGGTATTTACGCCAGCAGCGGTGGAAGTTCTTTGTTCAGTGCGAGTTTTTCCATCACCGCCGTGCCTGTCAGGGCATAACCAAGCAGTTTCCCGGCTGCATCGCGGCATAAAACCTTGAGGTCGGCGCCCTGCCCTTCGACGGTCCACACACCCTCCAGACCTCGTGGCGGCGGTGAAACCACCAACGGGCAGACCGGCGTTTTGACGGTGATTGGCATCGCGCCATAGCTCACCGCTGTCGGGTTTCCGGCGAGGGTCTGGGCCAGCGCTCTCGCACAGCTCATGAGGGGCATGACGTACAGCAGGTTCAGCCCATCGACTTCGGCGCAGTCGCCCAAGGCGTAGATATTGGCGTGAGAGGTTTTCAGGTGACGGTCGACCATCACGCCACGATTGACCTGCACACCGGCCGCGGCCGCCAGGTCGATGCGCGGACGCAGGCCGATGGCGGACACCACCACGTCGCAAGGGATGACCTGACCGTCTGACAGATGCGCTTCCAATCCCTCTTCAACACGCTGCAAACGGTTGAGCACCGGCCCGAGGTGGAAACGTGCGCCCAGACTCTCCAGCCCGGCCTGGACCGCAGCGGCTGCCGCCGGGTGCAGCAGCGTCGGCATGACCTGTTCGCACGGTGCAACCAGTTGCACCTCGTAACCGCCGAGGATCAGGTCGTTGGCGAATTCACAGCCGATCAGACCGGCACCGAGCAACAACACCCGACGCTTGCCGGCCGCTGCCGCACGAAAGCGTGCGTAGTCTTCGAGGTCGTTGATCGGGAACACGGCGTCCGCCGCATCGCCTTCGATGGGCACGCGCACGGTTTCGGCGCCCCAGGCCAGGATCAGGTCGCGGTAGATCACCGACTCTTCACCGATCCACAGGCGCTTGTGCCCCGGGTCGATGCCGCTGATGCGCGTGTGGGTGCGCACTTCGGCCTTCAACTGTTCGGCCATGGCGCCCGGTTCGGCCATGCTCAGGCCATCGGCGTCTTTGTTTTTGCCGAAGCCCGTAGAGAGCATCGGCTTGGAGTAGGAGCGTCCGTCATCGGCGGTAATCAGCAGCAGCGGGGTTTCGCTATCGAGTTTGCGAAACTCCCGGGCCAGGTTGTAGCCAGCCAGCCCGGTGCCGACGATCACGACAGGTGCGTTCATTCCTTACTCCTCTCAAATGCCTTAGTTGATTTCGATCATTTCGAAATCCATCTTGCCAACGCCGCAGTCCGGGCACAGCCAGTCTTCCGGCACGTCTTGCCACAGGGTGCCCGGCGCAATGCCGTCATCCGGCCAGCCGTCGGCTTCGTTATAGATCAGGCCGCAGACCACACATTGCCACTTTTTCATTCAGGTACTTCCTCAGGATTCAGGCTTATTGCCGGCGCGAACGGTCGATGATTGCAGCGTTGCCGTCCGGCTCAGGGCGTTTTGTACTGATCGGGCCCGGCAGATGCAAGCCTGTTCGGCGCAATGGCGCGCCGGTTCAATCAAAATCGCCGAGTGACATGGTAAGCTCGCCGCCTCATTTGCTGCCAATAATGACTCACTGTGCCGCACTCAAAACCTCCGTTCTGGCTTCCCCAAAGCCAACTCGCGCCCCTGCCCGACGCTTCTACCCTCGACTGGCTGTTCGACGAAGGCTCGCTGACCCGACGGCTGATCCGCCTGTCGAATGACGGTTTCAGCGTCACGCCATTGTTCGAAGGCTGGCAACCGCTGCGCGCCGACGAATGTGCCGCGCTGGATCTGGCCGAAGGCAGCGAAGGCTGGGTGCGCGAGGTGTATTTGCGCGGGCACGGCGAAGCCTGGGTGTTTGCCCGCAGTGTGGCGGCACGTAGCGCGTTGCAGGGCGACGGTTTGCACATGGACGAACTGGGCAGCCGCTCGCTGGGCGAATTGCTGTTCTGTGATCAGGCATTTCAGCGTCGCGCCATCGAGGTTTGTCACTATCCTCAGGAATGGCTGCCGATCGAGTGCCGGGCACCCGAACTGTGGGGCCGGCGTTCACGCTTCGACCGTGGCGCCTTGAGCGTGCTGGTGGCGGAGATTTTCCTGCCGACCTTGTGGCTCGCCGCCCGCGCCCATCCGGAGACCTGCTGATGTACCAGAGCCTGCTCAAGTCCCTGAACCGCTTGAACCCTCGGGCCTGGGATTTCATTCAGTTGACGCGCATGGACAAGCCGATCGGCATTTACCTGCTGCTGTGGCCGACGCTGTGGGCGCTGTGGATTGCCGGCAAAGGTTCGCCGTCGCTGGCCAATATCGTCATTTTCGTCCTTGGCGTGGTGCTGACCCGCGCCGGCGGCTGCGTGATCAACGATTGGGCGGATCGAAAGGTCGATGGCCATGTGAAGCGTACCGAACAGCGCCCGCTGCCGAGCGGCAAGATCAGCTCCAAAGAAGCGCTGGTGTTCTTTGCATTGCTGATGGGCGTGAGTTTCCTGCTGGTGTTGTGCACCAACGCGGCGACGGTCTGGTTGTCGTTCGGTGGCCTGGCGCTGGCCTTCACTTATCCGTTCATGAAGCGCTACACCTATTACCCGCAAGTGGTGCTGGGCGCGGCGTTTTCCTGGGGGATGCCGATGGCGTTCACGGCCGAAACCGGTGAACTGCCGGCCGCCGCGTGGTTGCTGTGGATCGCTAATCTGCTGTGGACGGTGGGCTACGACACGTATTACGCCATGACGGATCGCGACGACGACTTGAAGATCGGGGTGAAATCCACGGCGATTCTGTTTGGCGACGCGGATCGGGTAATCATCCTGGCGCTGCAAGGGTTGGCGTTGGGTTGCTTGTTGCTGGCCGGTTCGAAATTCGAGCTCGGCGGCTGGTTCCACTTGGGGCTGCTGACGGCGGCGGGCTGTTTTGCGTGGGAATTCTGGTACACCCGCGGCAAGGACCGGATGCGTTGCTTCCAGGCGTTTTTGCACAACCACTGGGCCGGGTTGGCGATTTTTGCCGGGATTGTGCTGGATTACTCGACCCGCTGATAAAGCACAAAGCCCTGTGGCGAGGGAGCTTGCTCTCGCTCGAGTGCGCAGCACTCGCAGATTTTGGGTCCGCTTCGCGGCCCAGCGGGAGCAAGCTCCCTCGCCACAGAAATCGTCAACAGGTGCTACATCTTCGGTCCGGAATTGGTGATGACGTGCCAAACGTCCTTCATCTTGTCACCTTCCTTTTGCCCCGGTTTCGTGTCTTTCATGAAGTAGTACAGCGGTTTGCCCTTGTAGGCCCACTGCATCGTGCCATCGTCACGCTTGACGATCGTCCAGTCCCCTTCGGCCTTGGCACCCGCTTCCGCCTTGAACGGCGGCCAGTTTTCCGCGCACTGGCCGGTGCACACAGACTTGCCGCCTGTATCCTTATCGAAGGTGTACAGGGTCATGCCCTTGTGGTCCGCCATCACACCGTCTTTCATCATCACAGGTTCAGCCGCGAAGGCCATTGATGGCAACGCCAGGGCTGCGGTCAGCATAAGAGCCTTGAAGGAATGCGAGTATTGCTTCATAGAAACCTTCCTTTTGTGGTTGTCAGGATTCGGACTTAGAGCTTAGTTCAGGATCATGACAATCGCCGGGCGACTAAAATACTGTCACACGACTGCAATAATTCCGTTATCTAATGCGGCGCAAGACAGTTAAATGACAAGAGGATTAATGGCATGGTTGGCAGGAGCATTCTGATCGTCGACGACGAAGCGCCCATTCGCGAAATGATCGCCGTTGCGTTGGAAATGGCCGGCTATGACTGCCTGGAGGCCGAGAACTCGCAGCAGGCCCACGCCATCATCGTCGACCGCAAACCGGACCTGATCCTGCTCGACTGGATGCTGCCCGGCACCTCCGGCATCGAATTGGCCCGCCGTTTGAAGCGCGATGAGCTGACCGGGGACATCCCGATCATCATGCTCACCGCCAAGGGCGAAGAGGACAACAAGATCCAGGGCCTGGAAGTCGGCGCCGACGACTACATCACCAAACCCTTTTCCCCACGTGAGCTGGTCGCACGCCTGAAGGCTGTGCTGCGCCGTGCCGGGCCTACCGATGGCGAGGCACCGATCGAAGTCGGCGGCCTGCTGCTGGACCCGATCAGTCATCGCGTGACCATCGACGGCAAACCGGCCGAGATGGGCCCGACCGAATACCGCTTGCTGCAATTTTTCATGACCCACCAGGAACGCGCCTACACCCGTGGCCAGTTGCTGGATCAGGTCTGGGGCGGCAACGTGTATGTCGAGGAACGCACCGTCGACGTGCACATCCGTCGCCTGCGCAAAGCCCTCGGCGATGCCTACGAAAATCTGGTACAAACCGTGCGCGGCACCGGTTACCGCTTTTCTACCAAAGCCTGATCCGGACCTTTCCCGCCCGACAAGCTGACAAGGACGCGCGTTCAAGTGAACCAAAACTGGCATGGCACCCTGATTCGCCACATGCTGCTACTGGTCACCGCCTGCCTGGTGGTCGGCCTGATCACCGGCTACTACGGCTGGAGTCTCGCCGCGGGCCTGGGCCTTTACCTGGCCTGGACCCTCAAGCAATTGCTGCGTCTGCACGAGTGGCTGCGCCTGCACAAACCCGACGAAGCACCGCCGGATGGCTATGGCCTGTGGGGCGAAGTGTTCGACAGCATCTATCACCTGCAACGCCGCGACCAACGCGTGCGCGGGCGCCTGCAAGCGGTGATCGACCGGGTCCAGGAGTCCACCGCCGCGCTGAAAGACGCGGTGATCATGCTCGACACCGACGGCAACCTCGAATGGTGGAACCGCGCGGCGGAAACCCTGCTCGGTCTCAAGACCCCGCAAGACAGCGGACAACCGGTGACCAACCTGGTGCGCCATCCGCGCTTCAAGGAATATTTCGAGCAGGACAGCTATGCCGAACCGCTGGAAATCCCGTCGCCGATCAACGATCGCCTGCGCATTCAGCTGTATATCACCCGCTACGGCAACAACGAACACTTGATGCTGGTGCGCGACGTGACGCGCATCCATCAGCTGGAGCAGATGCGCAAGGACTTCATCGCCAACGTCTCCCACGAATTGCGCACGCCGTTGACGGTAATCTGCGGCTACCTGGAAACCCTGCTCGACAATGTCGAGGACGTGAACCCGCGCTGGAGCCGTGCCTTGCAGCAAATGCAGCAACAGGGCGGGCGCATGCAGACGCTGCTCAACGATTTGCTGCTGCTGGCCAAACTGGAAGCCACCGATTACCCGTCGGACAACCAGCCCGTGGCCATCGACGGCTTGCTGCAATCGATCAAGGGCGACGCCCAGCAACTGTCCGGGCAAAAAAATCAGCACATCACCCTCGAAGCCGACCCGACGATTCAGCTCAAGGGCAGCGAAGCCGAACTGCGCAGCGCGTTTTCCAACCTGGTGTTCAATGCGGTGAAGTACACCCCGGCCGAAGGCAATATCCGTATTCGCTGGTGGGGAGACGAGCAAGGCGCGCACCTGAGCGTTCAGGACTCCGGCATCGGCATCGACAGCAAACACCTGCCGCGCCTGACCGAACGTTTCTACCGTGTCGACTCCAGCCGCAATTCCAACACCGGTGGCACCGGGCTCGGGCTGGCGATCGTCAAACACGTGTTGCTGCGCCACCGCGCACGGATGGAAATCAGCAGCGTACCGGGCCACGGCAGTACGTTTACCTGCCATTTCGCGCCGGCCCAAGTCACCAAAACACGACTTATCAGCACGGCCGATTGATACCGACCGGCACTCGCCACTAGGCAATCGACAAGTCAGCCGCTACATTGGCTGACTTGTGCCTGCCTTTCAGGTGCACTTTTTTCTTTCCTTTCGAATACACGGAACCCGCAAAACTCCATCATGGACCCTTCCCCTGGCTTGACCCTCGCGACACTCTTCGCCGATTTCGGCATGATTCTTTTTGCTCTGATCCTGGTTTTGCTCAACGGCTTTTTCGTTGCGGCGGAATTTGCCATGGTCAAACTGCGCTCGACCCGGGTCGAGGCCATCGCTGAGAAAAACGGCTGGCGCGGGCACATCCTGCGCACCGTGCACAGTCAGCTCGATGCCTACCTGTCGGCGTGCCAACTGGGTATCACCCTCGCCTCCCTCGGCCTCGGCTGGGTCGGTGAACCAGCGTTCGCGCACATCCTCGAACCGATCCTTGAAGCCGTCGGCGTGCAGTCGCCCGAGGTGATCAAAGGCGTGTCGTTCTTCGCCGCGTTCTTTGTGATCTCGTACCTGCACATTGTGGTCGGCGAACTGGCCCCGAAATCCTGGGCCATCCGTAAACCCGAGTTGCTGTCGCTGTGGACCGCCGTGCCCCTGTACCTGTTCTATTGGGCGATGTACCCGGCGATTTACCTGCTCAATGCCAGCGCCAACACGATTCTGCGGATCGCCGGCCAGGGTGAGCCCGGCCCCCATCACGAGCACCATTACAGCCGTGAAGAACTGAAACTGATCCTGCACTCCAGCCGTGGCCAGGACCCGAGCGACCAAGGCATGCGCGTACTCGCCTCCGCTGTGGAAATGGGCGAACTGGAAGTGGTCGACTGGGCCAACTCCCGCGAAGACCTGGTAACGCTGGAGTTCAACGCACCGCTCAAGGAAATCCTGGCGATGTTTCGTCGCCACAAGTTCAGCCGTTATCCGGTGTACGACAGCGATCGCCAGGAGTTCGTCGGCCTGCTGCACATCAAGGACCTGTTGCTGGAACTGGCGGCCCTGGACCACATTCCCGAGTCGTTCAACCTGGCCGAACTGACCCGGCCGCTGGAGCGTGTGTCGCGGCACATGCCGCTGTCGCAGTTGCTGGAGCAGTTCCGCAAAGGCGGTTCGCACTTCGCCCTGGTCGAAGAGGCCGACGGCAACATCATCGGCTACCTGACCATGGAAGACGTGCTGGAAGTGCTGGTCGGCGACATTCAGGACGAACACCGCAAGGCTGAGCGCGGGATCCTCGCGTATCAGCCGGGCAAGCTGCTGGTGCGCGGTGATACACCTCTGTTCAAGGTCGAACGCCTGCTGGGCATCGATCTGGATCACGTCGAAGCCGAAACCCTCGCCGGGCTGGTCTACGAAACCCTGAAACGGGTGCCGGAAGAGGAGGAAGTGTTGGAGGTCGAAGGCCTGCGGATCATCATCAAGAAGATGAAAGGACCGAAGATCATTTTGGCCAAGGTGTTGATGCTAGATTAACTGTCGGCAGGGATTTTTGTGGCGAGGGCGCTTGCTCCCGCCGGGCTGCGAAGCGGCCCAACATCCTGCAACCGCGATCCTCCAGGCACACCGCATTCACCTGTTTACGACTGCTGCGCAGCCGAGCGGGAGCAAGCTCCCTCGCCACAGTGGATCGCCATCACCTTCACTGCTTGCCCAACGCAAAGTTGGGCAGCGCCCCCACCGGTTGATTGAACTGGTACGGAATCGACACCAGCCCCAACCCGGTATTGCGCTGTACCACGAAATGCAGGTGCGGCCCGCTGCTGTTGCCGGTATTGCCCGACAGCGCCAGCGGACTGCCCACCGACACCCGCTGCCCTTCGCGAACGCTTACCGACCCTTGCTTGAGGTGCAGGTAAACGCCCATCGTGCCGTCATCGTGCAATATCCGCACGAAGTTGCCCGACGGATCGTTGCCGCGCCCGGTCTGGGCATTCTCGGTTTTCACCACCACCCCGCCTCGCGCCGCGACGATCGGCGTGCCTACGGGCATGGCAATGTCCATGGCGTAGCGATTTCTTGGACCAAAGTGGCTGTACTGTCCATTGTTGCCCTGACTTAGCCGAAACGGTCCGCCACGCCAGGGGAACGGGTATCGATAGGCCATGGCAGCCCCTGAGGGGTCGCCCAGGGAGTATTCGAATTTGGGGGTGTATGCCAGCGGCATCTCCGCTTTCGTCGCCGTGAGCAGCGCCAGACGAATGCTGCTGCGCGCCGGCATGACCCGGCGAATCGGCCGGCTCGGCGCACCACTGACGTTTTGCAGCCCGGCGAAACTCAGCTCGATCTCTACCGGCGCATACAGGTCATTGCGCACGTAAACGCTGTCCACGCCCTTCTTCTTCGTAATAACGAGGTACACCTGACGCTCGAGGTGTTCGACCATGCGATCACGAAACGTGAACACCTGGGAGCCCTTCGTGGGGCGGTCGCTATAGGAGACCACGCCATTGGCATCGGTGGATTTGTAGATGGTCATGGCCATGGCCAAAGTGGACGCCATGGACAGACCACAGAAAAACAGCAGGCGCGCAAGCATGGGCAGGATTCTGTCGAGTAAGGCCTGGGGATGAGCCTAGCAGCTGCAATGGACCCGGGTAGTCGGCAGATGTTTCAAAATGGGCAGTTCAGCGGATGTGCGGCAAATTTGAGGGCCCCTTCGCGAGCAACCCCGCTCCCACAGGGGAACACGTTCCAATGTGGGAGCGGGGTTGCTCGCGAAGACGGACTGTCAGGCGACGAAGATCACGCGCCGGGTACGAAATGCTTCTGCGCCGTACCACGTGCTATCAAACGTGAGATGTAATCCAGTTTCTGCGCGTCCTGATCGACAAAGCGGAACGTCAACTGCAGCCATTCGCTGTCGGGTTTCTGCTCATGAGCGACGATGGCGTGCAGGTAACCGTTCAGGCGGGCGACTTCAGCGTTGTCACCCTGCTCCATGTCAAGCACGGCGCTGTCGAGCACTTGCGGCAGCGCATCGGTGCGTTTCACGACCAGCAGCGCTTCCTTGAGGCTCAAGGCCTTGATAACGCATGGCTGAATGCCGTTCGGCAGGCGCAGCTGACCTTGCCCACGACCGCCGGAGGCTGCAGCGGCAGCAACCGGAGCCTTGACGGGCGGGCTGTTGAGCAGACCTCGGGATGGCGCAGCAACCGGGGCGGGGGCCGCCGCGACCACTTCCGCCTTGCCGCCGGTCAACGCGCTCAACGAATCGTTGCCGAACGCCGAGTTCATTTTGGTCGGCGCGCTGTTCATCAAGGTATCGAGCTTGCCGACCTTGTTCAGCGCCTGCTTGACCTTGGTCAGCAGTTGCTCGTTGGTGAACGGCTTGCTGACGTAGCCGGAAACACCGGCCTGGATCGCCTGGACGACGTTCTCTTTGTCGCCACGGCTGGTCACCATGACAAAGGGCATGGTCTTGAGGTTGTCCTGCTCGCGGCACCAGGTCAGCAATTCCAGGCCGGACATTTCCGGCATTTCCCAGTCGCACAGGACCAGGTCGAACGCTTCCCGTGCCAGCAAGGCCTGAGCCTTCCTGCCGTTGACCGCGTCTTCGATCCGGATCCCCGGGAAGTAGTTGCGCAGGCACTTTTTCACCAGGTCACGAATGAACGACGCATCGTCCACGACCAACACACTGACCTTACTCATCCATCACCCCTTAAAAAAATCCCGGCAAGCATACCGCTTTGCTGATGGCACATTGCCAAAAACCTTCAGTCACGCCGGGACTTTTCGTTCGCGGGTGCTGCTTCGAATTCGTAAGCCCGTAAACAAAAACGCCCGGCCAAAAGGCCGGGCGCTTTACTTGGGCAATCTTACTTATCGTCAACTTCGCCCGGAACATTAGCGGTTTCGCCACTTGTGCCTTCAACTTCTTGCTTCATGCGCTTGAGGCCCAGGTGACGCACATCGGTGCCGCGCACCAGGTAAATCACCAGCTCGGAGATATTGCGCGCGTGGTCGCCGATCCGTTCCAGCGAGCGCAGCACCCAGATGATGCTCAGAACCCGCGAGATAGAGCGCGGGTCTTCCATCATGTAGGTGGCGAGCTCACGCAGGGCGGTCTTGTATTCGCGGTCGATGATCTTGTCGTACTGCGCCACCGACAACGCCAGGTCGGCGTCGAAGCGGGCAAACGCGTCCAGTGCGTCACGCACCATGTTGCGCACCTGGTCGCCGATGTGGCGGACTTCAACGTAACCGCGCGGGGCCTCGCCTTCCTCGCACAACTGGATGGCGCGGCGGGCGATCTTGGTCGATTCGTCGCCAATGCGCTCAAGGTCGATCACCGACTTGGAGATGCTGATGATCAGACGCAAGTCGGACGCTGCCGGCTGACGACGGGCCAGAATGCGCAGGCATTCTTCGTCGATGTTGCGTTCCATCTGGTTGATCTGGTCATCGATCTCGCGAACCTGCTGGGCCAGGCCGGAGTCGGCCTCGATCAGCGCGGTCACCGCGTCGTTGACCTGCTTCTCGACCAGGCCGCCCATGGCCAGGAGGTGGCTGCGCACTTCCTCCAGCTCGGCGTTGAACTGTGCGGAGATGTGATGGGTAAGGCCTTCTTTACTAATCATGTTGGCGTCCTTGGAGCGTCCGGTAAGGTGCGGTGGGCCGCAGCGTCAGTTCAGTGAGCAACCACAGCTTCCTAGCCGTAACGACCGGTGATGTAGTCTTCGGTCTGCTTCTTCGCCGGATTGGTGAACAGGGTGTCGGTATCGCCGAATTCCACCAGTTTGCCCATGTACATGAACGCCGTGTAGTCGGAAACCCGTGCGGCCTGTTGCATGTTGTGGGTCACGATGACGATGGTGAACTTCGATTTCAGTTCGTAGATCAGCTCTTCGACTTTCAGCGTCGAGATCGGGTCGAGTGCCGAGCACGGTTCGTCGAGCAGCAGCACTTCCGGCTCCACGGCGATGGTGCGCGCGATCACCAGACGTTGTTGCTGGCCACCGGACAGGCCGAGTGCCGATTCGTGCAGACGGTCTTTGACTTCGTCCCACAGTGCCGCGCCTTTCAACGCCCACTCGACGGCTTCGTCAAGAATGCGCTTCTTGTTGATGCCCTGGATGCGCAGACCGTAAACCACGTTCTCGTAGATGGTTTTCGGGAACGGGTTCGGCTTCTGGAACACCATGCCGACGCGACGGCGCAGCTCGGCCACGTCTTCGCCCTTGCGGTAGATGTTATTGCCGTAGAGGTTGATTTCGCCTTCTACGCGGCAGCCGTCAACCAGATCGTTCATGCGGTTGAAGGTGCGCAGCAGCGTGGACTTGCCGCAGCCGGACGGGCCGATGAAGGCGGTCACGCGCTGTTTCGGGATGTTCATGCTGACGTCGAACAGCGCTTGTTTGTCGCCGTAGAACAGGCTCAGGCCCGGCACTTCGATGGCCACGGTTTCCTGCGCCAGGCTCAGGCTCTGCTTGTCGCGGCCCAGGGCAGACATGTTGATGCCGTGGGTATGTGCTTCGTGCTGCATGGGAGGCTCCCTGTGCTGACAAATTCGGTTCGGTTTTTGTGGGAGCCAGCCGGCTGGCGAAGGCATCACCGCGGTATCAGAGTTAAACCGCAGTGCCTGAATCGCCAGCAGGCTGGCTCCCACATATAGAAATCAATGCTGCAAATCAGCTATCCAGCGCTTTGTATTTTTCGCGCAGATGGTTGCGGATATAAACAGCCGACAGGTTCAATGTCGCAATCACCAGTACCAGCAGCAGCGCCGTGGCGTACACCAGCGGTCGTGCGGCTTCGACGTTCGGGCTCTGGAAGCCGACGTCATAAATATGGAAGCCCAGGTGCATGATCTTCTGGTCAAGGTGAAGGTACGGGTAGTTGCCATCCAGCGGCAGCGACGGTGCCAGTTTCACCACGCCCACCAGCATCAGCGGCGCCACTTCACCGGCGGCGCGAGCCACGGCGAGGATCATGCCGGTCATCATGGCCGGGCTGGCCATCGGCAGCACGATCTTCCACAAGGTTTCCGCCTTGGTCGCGCCGAGGGCCAGCGAGCCTTCACGCACGGTGCGAGGAATCCGCGCCAGGCCTTCTTCAGTGGCCACGATCACCACCGGCACCGCCAGCAATGCCAGGGTCAGGGAAGCCCAGAGCAGACCCGGCGTACCGAAGGTCGGTGCCGGCAGCGCTTCAGGGAAGAACAACCGGTCGACCGAGCCGCCCAGCACATAAACGAAGAAGCCCAGGCCGAACACGCCGTAAACGATGGCCGGAACGCCCGCCAGGTTGTTCACGGCGATGCGGATAATCCGGGTCAGTGCGTTCTGCTTGGCGTATTCGCGCAGGTAAACCGCTGCCAGTACACCGAACGGGGTCACGATCATCGCCATGATCAGGGTCATCATCACGGTGCCGAAAATCGCCGGGAAGATCCCGCCTTCGGTGTTCGCTTCACGCGGGTCGTCGCTGAGGAATTCCCAGACCTTGCTGAAGTAGAAGCCGATCTTGGTCATCGTGCCCATGGCGTTCGGCTGGTAGGCGTGAACCACTTTGCCGATGTCGATCACGACTTCTTTGCCGTTGGCATCGCGGGCCGTCAGGCTGTCGCGGTTGAACTGGGCGTGCAGGTCGGCAAGACGTGCTTCGACGTCCTGATAACGGGCGTTCAGCTCGGCGCGGTCGGATTCCATGTCCGCTTGTGCAGCGGCGTCAAGGGTGCCGTTCAGCTCGAGCTTGCGACCGTGCAGGCGGATGCGTTCGAGGCCGGCGTTGATCGCGCCGATGTCGACTTTTTCCAGGGTCTTGAGCTGTGCGGCGAGCTCGTTGACGCGGGCAACGCGAGCCTGCAACTCAGGCCACGCGGCTTCGCCTTCAGCAATGACTTTGCCTTCCTGTTTGACGTTGACCAGATAGCCGTAGAAATTGCCCCACTCGCGACGCTCGATAGCCATGAGTTCTGGCGGAGTGGTTTGGTTAGTCAGCCACTCGCCGACGATCCAGGTGAAGTCGTTGCCGTTCAGGTCACGGTTGCCGACCTTGATCAGCTCGCGGGTCATGAACTCCGGGCCCTCATCGGGCACCGGCAGGCCAGCGCTTTTAAGGCGTTCGCGCGGCACTTCTTCTTTCTGCACGATTTCGCCGATGACCAGGTGATTGGCCTGGCCGGGCACGTCGTAGCTGGCGTGAATCAAATCCGCCGGCCAGAAGTGACCCAGGCCACGCACGGCAATCACCGCGAGCAGGCCAATGGTCATGATGACCGCAATGGACACCGCGCCACCGCTGATCCAGACGCCGGGGGCGCCGCTCTTGAACCATCCATTCAGGGAGTTCTGTTTCACAGACTTCTACCTTTCTTAAAGCGACGAGTATTTCTTGCGCAGACGCTGACGAATCAGTTCTGCGAGGGTGTTCATGACGAAGGTGAACAACAGCAGCACCAGCGCGGAGAGGAACAGCACGCGGTAGTGGCTGCCGCCGACTTCCGATTCGGGCATTTCCACTGCGACGTTGGCCGCCAGCGTACGCAGACCTTCGAACAGGTTCATTTCCATGACCGGGGTGTTGCCGGTGGCCATCAGTACGATCATGGTTTCACCGACCGCACGGCCCATGCCGATCATCAGCGCCGAGAAGATGCCCGGGCTGGCGGTGAGGATCACCACCCGCGTCATGGTCTGCCACGGCGTGGCACCGAGCGCCAGGGAACCGAGGGTCAGGCCGCGAGGCACGCTGAACACGGCGTCTTCGGCAATGGAGTAGATGTTCGGGATCACCGCGAAGCCCATGGCCAGACCGACCACCAGTGCGTTGCGCTGGTCGTAGGTGATGCCCAGGTCGTGGGAGATCCACATGCGCATGTCGCCGCCGAAGAACCAGTTCTCCATGAACGGGCTCATGTACAGCGAGAGCCAGCCTACAAACAGGATCACCGGGATCAGAATCGCACTCTCCCAGCCATCCGGCACTTTCAGGCGAATGGACTCAGGCAGGCGACTGAAGACGAAGCCGGCCACCAGGATGCCGATCGGCAAGAGCATCAGCAGGCTGAAAATGCCCGGCAAATGCCCTTCTACATAAGGCGCGAGGAACAGGCCGGCGAAGAAACCGAGGATCACCGTCGGCATCGCTTCCATCAGCTCGATCACCGGCTTGACCTTGCGACGCATGCCCGGGGCCATGAAGTATGCGGTGTAGATCGCCGCAGCGACGGCCAGTGGAGCGGCCAGCAGCATGGCGTAGAACGCGGCTTTCAGGGTGCCGAAGGTCAGCGGCGACAGGCTCAGCTTGGGTTCGAAATCGGTGTTGGCGGCGGTTGATTGCCAGACGTATTTAGGCTCGTCGTAGTTCTCGTACCAGACCTTGCTCCACAGCGCGCTCCACGAAACTTCCGGGTGCGGGTTGTCGAGCAGCAGCGGTTGCAGCTTGCCACCCTGCTCCACGATGATGCGGTTGGCCCGTGGTGACAGACCGAAAAGGCCTTGGCCATCGACGACCTGATCCACCAGCAAGGTGCGGTGCGCGGTACTGTGGAACACGCCGAGCTTGCCGGAGGCGTCGAGGGCAATGAAGCCTTTGCGACGTTCTTCGGCGGTGATTTCAACAATCGGCGTGGTGCCCATCTGGAAGGTGCGAATCTGCTTCAGGCGCAGCTCACCATCCGGATCGCGGGCCATGAACCACTGGGCCAGACCACCCTTGGAGTCGCCGAGGATCAGCGAGATACCGCCCACCAGTTGGGTGCTGGCGGTAATTTCGGCATCGCCGTTTTCGAGCAATTTGTAGCGACCATTGAGGCTCTTGTCGCGCAAGCTGAACACGTCGGCTTGCGCACGGCCGTTAATCACATACAGCCACTGCTGACGCGGGTCGACGAAGATGTTCTTCACCGGCTCGGTCATTTGCGGCAGCTCGATGCGCTTCTGCTCGTTGGTGACTTCGCCGGTCATCATGTTTTCTTCGCTGGTCAGCGAGAGCACATTGAGTTGCGAACCGGTGGAACCGACCAGCATCAGGGTCGAATCCGTGGCGTTGAGGCTGACGTGCTCCAGCGCACCGCCCGCTTCGTTCAGCGCGATCGGCGTTTCGCCATACGGGTATTCGATCGCCGGCGAGATGGTTTTCTTGCCATCCGGATAGCTGACTTTATAGGTATGACGGAACACCAGCGCCTGACCGTTGGACAGACCTACCGCGACCAGCGGATGGCCGGGCTGGTCTTCGCCGATGGAGGTCACGGTGGTGCCGGCCGGGATCGGCAGATCGACGCGCTTGAGTTCAGCGCCACTGTCGATGTCAAAAAACAGCGCCTGCCCTTTGTCGGAAACTCGCATGGCGACCTGGTTCTGCTCTTCCAGAGAGATCATCAACGGCTTGCCGGCGTCTTGCATCCAGGCGGGCGTGATGGATTCCTTGGCGGTCAGGTCGGCACCCTGGAACAGGGGGAAGACAACGTAGGCGAGGAAGAAGAAGATCAACGTGATCGCGCCAAGAACGGCAAGGCCGCCCACGAGGACGTACCAGCGGGTCAGGCGATCCTTGAGCGCGCGGATGCGACGCTTGCGTTGCAATTCAGGCGTATTGAAATCAATTCGCTTGGGGGGATTTGTAGTCATGGTGGAATTGGCCAGATCATTCATGCGCACACCCTAGCGATCCTGTATGACAGAAAGATGACAATGCAGTGACGCAGCAAATCCGCCGCCAGCGGGAACTGGCAGTGGACCAAAAAATTGGGGGGGGTGTAGGAGCAGCCTCGGTTCCCTCGACAGCTCCTACACAGGTCCGGGGTTTACCCCGGACCTAAGGTGTTACTTCTTTGCGACGCTACCGCCTTCTTGCAGACCCAGGTCAGCCAGTGCTTTTGCAGCAACCTTGGCTGGCAGTGGGATGTAGCCGTCTTTCACTACAACTTCCTGACCCTGTTTGGACAGAATCAGTTTCACGAACTCGGCTTCCAGCGGGGCCAGAGGCTTGTTCGGGGCTTTGTTGACGTAAACGTAGAGGAAACGCGACAGCGGGTACTTGCCGTTCAGGGCGTTTTCTTCGCTGTCTTCGATGAACTCGGTGCTGCCTTTCTTGGCCAGGGCCACCGTTTTCACGCTCGCGGTTTTGTAGCCGATGCCCGAGTAACCAACACCGTTCAGCGAAGAGCTGATCGACTGCACGACCGAAGCCGAGCCTGGTTGTTCGTTGACGTTTGGCTTGTAGTCGCCTTTGCACAGGGCTTCTTCTTTGAAGTAGCCGTAGGTGCCGGATACCGAGTTACGACCGAACAGTTGAACCGGCTTGTTGGCCAGGTCGCCCGTCACGCCCAGATCACCCCAGGTTTTCACGTCGGTTTTAGCACCGCACAGACGAGTCGAGGAGAAGATCGCGTCGACTTGCTCCATGGTCATGTGCTGGATCGGGTTGTCTTTGTGCACGAAGACAGCCAGGGCGTCCACGGCAACCGGGATAGCGGTTGGCTTGTAGCCGTATTTGGTTTCGAAGGCCTGCAGCTCGTTGTCCTTCATCTTGCGGCTCATCGGGCCCAGGTTAGCGGTGCCTTCAGTCAGCGCAGGTGGCGCGGTAGAAGAACCAGCAGCCTGAATCTGGATGTTGACGTTCGGGTATTCTTTTTTGTAGTTCTCAGCCCACAGGGTCATGAGGTTGGCCAGGGTATCGGAACCGACGCTGGACAGGTTGCCCGACACACCAGTGGTCTTGGTGTAGCTCGGGATAGCAGGGTCAACAGCGGCAACCGCGTTGGCAGTCGCAACGCCAGCAGCGACAAAAGTCATTGCCGCCATCAAACGCTTCAGTTTCATGCCTTACTCCTAGCAGATAGGGTGTGTTAGTCGGGGCCAAGTATCAGCAGGCCGTGTGAACACTCTATGGCTGAAATATGACAATTGGATGAAAGGCCAGCATTCGAGTTTTTACCGGATAATTCATGCGCCCTGGTCGCCAGCAGGCTGGCTCCCACTTTGGAATGCATTTCAATGTGGGAGCCAGCCTGCTGGCGATTGGGGCCGGTATAGCTACAGACAATTTAGGGATCAGCGCCCCTTCTTCCAGAGATACGCCCCCACCAGGATCCCGACCCCGCACAGAACCGCGACGTAATACGCCGGGCCCATCGGGCTCTCCTTGAGCAGCAGGCTCACGATCATCGGCGTCAGGCCACCGAAGATGGCGTAAGCCACGTTATAAGAGAACGACAGGCCGCTGAAGCGCACCACCGGCGGGAATGCCTTGACCATGACATACGGAACCGCGCCGATGGTGCCCACCAGCAAGCCAGTCAAGGCGTACATAGGGAACAGCCAGTCAGGATGCTCGGCCAGGCTGTGGTAGAAGGTCCAGGAGCTGGCCAGTAACGCAGCACAGCCGAACACGAACACCCGGCCTGCGCCGAAGCGATCTGCCAGGGCACCGGCAATGATGCAGCCAACGCTCAGGAACACGATCGCCACGCTGTTGGACTGCAGGGCGGTGGTCGCCGAGAAGTGGTGAACCGTCTGCAACACGGTCGGGGTCATCAAAATCAACACCACGATGGCAGCGGACAGCAACCAGGTCAGCAGCATGGAAATCAGAATCGCCCCGCGATGGTCGCGCAACACAGCGCGCAGCGGCACTTCTTCGGCCAGGGCCTTGCGCAGTTGCAGTTCGGCGAACACTGGCGTCTCGTGCAGCCAGCGGCGCAGGTAAACCGAGAACAGACCAAACACGCCGCCCAGCAGGAATGGGATCCGCCATGCGTAATCCGCCACTTCCACCGGCGTGTAAAGGCTGTTGATCGCCGTGGCAACCAGTGAGCCCAGGAGGATGCCCGCGGTCAGACCGCTGGTCAGGGTGCCGCAGGCGTAGCCGATGTGCCGCTGCGGCACGTGTTCGGAAACGAAGACCCATGCGCCAGGCACTTCACCGCCAATCGCCGCGCCTTGAATCACGCGCATCAGCAGCAACAGGATCGGCGCCCACATGCCGATCTGCGCGTACGTCGGCAGCAAACCCATGATCAGGGTCGGCACCGCCATCATGAAAATACTCAGGGTGAACATCTTCTTGCGACCCAACAGGTCGCCGAAGTGCGCCATCACAATGCCGCCCAGCGGCCGCGCCAGGTAGCCGGCGGCAAAGATGCCGAAGGTCTGCATCAGGCGCAGCCACTCGGGCATATCGGCCGGGAAGAACAGCTTGCCGACCACCGTGGCGAAGAACACGAAAATGATGAAGTCGTAGAACTCCAGCGCGCCGCCCAGGGCGGACAGCGATAAAGTCTTGTAATCATTGCGGGTCAACGGACGTGCGGGCTGGGTCGGCTGCGCGATGCTCGAGGGCGCTGTGGTCATGGCAAGGCTTCTCTAATAGTCGGATCTGCAACCCCAACAACGCTGGCGGAGGCTTGGGCAGGTCCGGCACGATAGCAAATTGTTCGAAAAAGCACATAGAGGTGCGTATTTGACGGTCAAAATGAGAACCGGACGGTCGTCTCGGAGTCTACCGATCGATATACTCGCGATCTTGAACAGCTTGAAAGGGTTGCTGTGCGAAGACGCTGCTGGCCAACCAGTCGATTTCGCAGAGTTTCCCTTTAGGCGCCTCACGAAAAACGTGACGAACGTAGTATGTTCGGGGCTGAATCGTTTTTCCTTGAGACGGCTATTCACCTGAAGTACCAATGAAGAGTCACGGGTCAGAGGCACCCCCGGCATGATAGAGCTCGAACAAGAAGATCCAATCCCGCAAGGCGACCTGGCCCTGCAAATCACCGCGCTTCCTCGTGAAACCAACGGTTTCGGCGATATTTTCGGCGGCTGGCTGGTGGCGCAGATGGATTTGGCCGGCACCGCAATGGCCAGCAAAGTCGCTGGCGGCCGGGTGGCTACCGTGGCGATCGATCGCATGGCGTTCCTGGTTCCGGTGGCGGTGGGCGCTCAGCTCTCCTTCTATACCCAGGCACTGGAAATCGGCCGCAGCTCGATTCAGATGATGGTCGAAGTCTGGAGCGACGATCCGCTGTCGAGCGAGTGGCGTAAAGTCACTGAAGCCGTGTTTGTGTTTGTTGCCATCGATGGCAGCGGTCGCACCCGTTCGGTTCCGCCACGCGCGCGTTAAACACGGCGACCGTTTTGCGGTCCATAGCTGCCATCGTTCCCGATCGAGAGTTGCCCCATGAGCACGCCCAACGTTGAAGCCGTAAAACTGGATGAACTGAACTGCTGGCGCATCCGCCACGGTCAGGCCGAATTGCTGGTGGCCCAGCAAGGCGCGCACATCCTGAGTTATCAATTGGCTGGCCAACCGCCGCTGATCTGGCTCAACGACGAGGCTGTGTTCAAGACCGGCAAGAGCATCCGCGCCGGCGTGCCGGTGTGCTGGCCGTGGTTCGGCAACCTTTCGCGCAACCCGCAGAGCGTCCAGGCGATGCGCGTCAGCAACGAACCGCCGACCGCCCACGGCTTTGTACGGGCGATGGACTGGGAGCTGGGCGGCATCGAAACCGAAGGGGAAAGCCTGAAGGTGGAATTTGTCCTGCCCTACCCCGAAGGCGGCTTTCCGGGCTGGCCGCATCAGGTGGATTTGAAGTTGAGCATTCGACTGGATGAGCAACTGCACATCAGCCTGACCAGCCACAACCAGGGCACCGATACCGTCACCATCAGCCAGGCGCTGCACAGCTATTTCGCGGTCAGCGACGTGCGCAATGTGCACGTTGAAGGGCTGGATGGCTTGAATTACATCGAGACCCTGGAAGACTGGAAAACCAAGACCCAGACCGGTGACCTGCGCTTTACCGGCGAGACCGATCGCATCTACCTGAACACCCCGGCGAAGCTGAGCATTGTCGATCCGGCGTGGGAGCGGCACATCGAGCTGACCAGCAGCGGTTCGCGCACGGCAGTGATCTGGAACCCGTGGATTGATCGCGCGGCGGCGTTCAGTGATATGGCAGACGATGGCTGGCAGCGCATGCTGTGCATCGAGACGGCGAATGTGATGGATGATGTGATCACGCTGAAACCGGGCGCCACCCACACCCTCGGTGTGAACATCGCCAGCACACTTCTCTAATCAACACCGCAATACGAACTGTGGGAGCCAGCCTGCTGGCGATGGTGTCATGTCAGTCAACTTGAAAGTGCCTGACGGACCGCTATCGCCAGCAGGCTGGCTCCCACAGTTATTTTGGCTGGCTGCTAGAGATCTGATTCCTGCACCACCCGAACTTTCGCCGCATCCAGCGCATACGCCGCATCGGCCAGATCGTTGTTGACCTTCTCGATCTTCAACGTGCCGGTCACCCAGAGCGGCGTGTAGATACCATCCAGCTTCAACCCTTTCGGATAGCGCACCAGCACCAACTGGTTAGGCGGCGGTGGCGGCACGTGGATGCAGGCGCCCGGATATGGCACGAGGAAGAACAGCGTGCTGCGGCCCTTGGCGTCTGATTCCAGCGGCACCGGATAACCGCCGATACGAATGTTCCTGTCGTTCATCGACGGCACGGTTTTGGTGGAGTACATCACCGCCGGCAAGCCCTTGCTCTGCTTCATGCCACCCTTTTCGGTAAAGGTGCCATTGGCTTCGGGGGAGTTGTGATCGATTTCGGGCATGGCCTCGAGGGCTTTCTGGTCCGACTTGGGCATCAGTTCGAGCCAGTCGGTTTCCGGCAGTTCGCCGGCATGGGCAAGGCCCGAACCCAGTAGAAGAAGAGTCAACAGAAGACGGCGCATGAAGGTGCTCGGCAAGAGAAAGGACGGTAGAACGCCGAGCATTCTAGCCCTCCCTGCGTGCGGCGCAGAGAGGGCTTTGTCGCCTGGATCAGTTCTTTTTGATCAAGCCGTAGATCACCAGCAATACCACGGCGCCAACCAGCGCACCCAGGAAGCCCGCGCCCTGGCCGGCCTGATAGAAGCCCAGGGCCTGACCGCCGTAAGTGGCCGCCAGCGAACCGCCGATACCGAGCAGGATGGTCATGATCCAACCCATGCTGTCATCACCCGGCTTCAGGAACCGGGCCAGCAGGCCGACAATCAAGCCGATAAAGATGGTTCCGATAATTCCCATGGCATTTCCCTCTGATTGGTTGGTTATGCGAAAGACTAGTCAGACTTTCGCATCCTGCCATGAGAGAACGGCGGCCCCTGAATGGTTCCGCCGCCGCCACATGAAACTGTTTATTCGGCGATCAGCGCTTCGACCTTGAGGATCTGTGCCGCCAGTGTCTCGCGGTCTGCACAACGCAGGTTGGCGTGACCGACCTTGCGGCCGACCTTGAACGCTTTGCCGTAGTGATGCAGATGGCAATCGGCGATGGCCAGGACTTTTTCGGTCTCTGGCACTTTGCCGATGAAGTTGAGCATCGCGCTCTCGCCCACCTTGGCCGTCGACCCCAGCGGCAGACCGGCAACGGCCCGCAGGTGGTTTTCGAACTGGCTGCATTCGGCGCCTTCGGTGGTCCAGTGCCCGGAGTTGTGAACGCGCGGCGCAATTTCGTTGGCCTTCAGGCCACCGTCGACTTCAAAGAACTCGAACGCCATCACGCCAACGTAGTTCAACTGCTTGAGCACGCGGCTGGAGTAGTCTTCGGCCAAGGCTTGCAACGGGTGGTCGGTGCTGGCCACGGACAGCTTGAGGATGCCACTGTCGTGGGTGTTGTGAACCAGCGGGTAGAACTTGGTTTCGCCATCGCGGGCACGCACGGCAATCAGCGACACTTCGCCGGTGAACGGCACGAAGCCTTCCAGCAGGCAGGCAACGCTGCCCAGTTCAGCGAAGGTGCCGACCACGTCTTCAGCGGTGCGCAGGACTTTCTGGCCCTTGCCGTCGTAACCCAGGGTGCGGGTTTTCAATACGGCTGGCAGACCGATGGAGGCCACGGCGGCCTCCAGATCGGCTTGCGACTGGATGTCGGCGAACGCCGGGGTGGGAATCCCCAGGTCCTTGAACATGCTCTTCTCGAACCAGCGATCGCGGGCGATGCGCAGGGCTTCGGCGCTCGGGTAGACCGGGACGAACTGCGACAGGAATGCCACGGTTTCGGCCGGGACGCTTTCGAACTCGAACGTCACCAGATCGACTTCTTCGGCCAGCTGACGCAGGTGATCCTGATCGCCGTAATCGGCCCGCAGGTGTTCGCCCAACGCGGCTGCGCAAGCATCCGGCGCGGGGTCCAGGAAAGCGAAGTTCATGCCCAGCGGAGTACCCGCCAGCGCCAACATGCGACCCAACTGGCCGCCACCGATTACACCGATCTTCATCGTCAACAACCTCAGGCGATGCGTGGGTCTGGATTTTCCAGGACGCTGTCTGTCTGCTCAGCACGGAAGGTTTTCAGCACCGCGTGGAACTGCGGGTGCTTGGCGCCAAGGATACTCGCCGACAGCAGCGCTGCGTTGATTGCGCCTGCCTTGCCGATGGCCAGGGTGGCGACCGGAATGCCCGCAGGCATCTGCACGATGGAAAGCAGCGAATCGACGCCCGAGAGCATCGACGACTGCACCGGAACGCCCAGCACCGGCAGGTGGGTCTTGGCCGCACACATGCCTGGCAAGTGGGCCGCGCCACCGGCACCGGCGATGATCACCTCGATGCCACGCGCCTCGGCCTCTTCGGCGTACTGGAACAGCAGGTCCGGGGTGCGGTGGGCAGAGACCACTTTCACCTCATAAGGGATGCCGAGCTTTTCCAGCATATCGGCGGTGTGGCTAAGGGTGGACCAATCGGACTTGGAGCCCATGATCACGCCAACCAGTGCACTCATCGTCGTGCCTCTTCTCTCTGGGCGCCCGCAGGCGCGTCAAAAAACAACAAGCCACGCAAAATGCGTGGCTTGATTGTACGAAAAATGGCCGGACGAACCGGCCGAAGGCCGCGCAGTATACCTCAATGAAGCGGATAAACAGCCCCCGAAACGACCATCTGTCATACGGCACAAAGTGCCGGTTTTATTGACTTGAAGGTCAAGAGCGCACAGAGCCCACCGCCGCCCTTCAGGGCAATAACCCCCTCGCTGACCAATGCGCACAAGAAGTTCCATTTATCACTTTAAAACACCAAGTAATAAATAAGGGATATCAACAAGTTTAGATCCGGAAAAAACTCGTGCTATATATAAAGCGGCACCAAACTAACGTGCCACTTACTTAATCAATGACCCCTCTTAACGCCCTCAACCAAATCACCGAGAGCGATTTTTCCACGAGCCTTGATCATGCACACTTTATTAAAAGCACTACTGACACTTGTCACCACCTTGAGCATCCATATCTGTGCCCATGCAGCAAATGGCAATACACTCAAAGACGATCCTTTTAATCCGATCCGGATTTTCGTCATCTTCCATGACGATGTTCCTGAATCGAAACGAAACTTAACCTACGTTGATCGAATTCGACCCTTTGTCATCGAGTTCAAGCGTATCACTGGCCGCGACATCTCAGTGGTCTTCGATCGGAACCGCCCACCCTATACCAACTTCAACTACAAATCTGACACCCCCCATAAAATGTTTGAAGAGTGGAAAAAGCTCAGCTGGGAATATAAAAAAGAACGACACAAAAACAACGAGTTTTTGTCTTCACGCAATGACCGGATTCTCTTGATCACCAACGATTATATCAATGGCAGTCCGCTAATGGGCGGCATCGGAGGGCTCGCGACTCTACCCGGACACTCCGCGATCGCCTCGTTTGAACAAGGGCAGGCAATAGGGCATGAACTCGGGCATACCTTTAATGCACGCCATGACGACAGCGAAATTATTTATAACGGATGGTGGTGTGAAACCTTTATGTTCCCGGAATCGTTTGTGCTTCGCTCTAATTGTTATGTTTTTAGCCAAGCAAACGAAAAACGTATCAAGGCCTATGTCGACAGCCTGTATTGAAAGTTCCACGACGGCCCTCTCCCACCCCAACAATGAATAACAACAAGGAAAACCGCATGAAACACATTAAAACCAATCAAGCAAAAAAACCTATACTTTTAATTGTTTTTATCCACGACGACCTGGACGGGTACGATGAAGGAAAACTTTACGACGACCACTTCGCCTGGCTGAAAACCGAGCTTGAGCATATATCCGGTCGTGGCGTCACAATCATCTTCAGCTCTAAAGCCACGTCTCCGGGAATGACCCATTACCATTACAAAAATGAAAGTGTCTACGATTCAGGTCAGGGCTGGAAAGCAATGGTTAAAGAGTTTACTTCGAAGGTGGAGGAGAGCCGCCCTTATGATCCAGACCTCAATAAATTCCTCTTGTTAACTCGCAGCCCAATCAACAGCAGCGTTGCCGGCGCCGCGATCGAAAAAGGCCAGAGTGGAATCGCTTCGATATTTTATTACATGGCACCCGCCCACGAGGTGGGCCACATGTTCGGGGCCACCCATGACGATGCAGACGTGATCTATGACGGCTGGTGGCATGACACGGTCATGAAAGCTGACTGGGCGACCACGTTTCGTGGCAATGCCTACCGTTTCAGCGACAAGAACCGAGAGAATATTCGTCACTACCTCGATCAGTTCGACTGAAACACCGGTGAGCTGATCATCGGGTGCGAGCCTTTCGCATGGGCTTGCACCCGACTCAGGAAGCGGGGCTAGCCGCCCCGCCTTCCAGCTTGCGCCACAACAATCGCACGTTCGCCTTGCGCACCAGTGCGCAGCGGTAAAGACGAATCTCCAGCGGCACATGCCATTGCGGGCCGCCACAGACCACCAGTTCACCACGAGCCAATTCGGCCCGTACGCTCAGTTGCGGGACCCAGGCAATCCCCAACCCTTCCAAGGCCATGCTTTTCAAGCTGTCAGCCATGGCGGTTTCGTACACCGTGGTAAACCTCAGCGCACGCTGGCGCAGCAAGCCGTTCACCGAACGTCCTAGAAATGCTCCGGCGCTGTAGGCCAACAAAGGAACGCTGGCTTCGCCCTCCAGATCGAACAGCGGCTTGCCATTGGCATCCGCCGCACACACCGGCAGCATTTCCGTGTGCCCCAGATGCAGTGACGGAAAGATCTCCGGGTCCATCTGCATGGCGGCGTCAGGGTCATAGAACGCCAGCATCAGATCGCACCCGCCTTCGCGCAATGCATGCACCGCGTCGCCAACGTTGGTCGCCACCAGCCGTGTAGCAATGTTCAAACCTTCATTACGCAACTGCGCGATCCAGCGCGGAAAGAAGCCCAATGCCAGGGAGTGGGCGGCGGCGACCTGCATCACTTCACCCTGCCCGCCTTCCAGATGGTGCAGGTGGCGCAGGACTTCGCCGAGCTGCTCGACCACGGTCCGTGCGGTGACCAGGAACAACTGCCCCGCCGCCGTCAACTCGACCGGCGTGCGCGAACGGTTGACCAGTTGCAGCCCCAGTGCGGCTTCGAGGCTGCGGATCCGTCGGCTGAACGCCGGCTGCGTCACGAAGCGGCGTTCCGCAGCCTGGGAGAAGCTGCGGGTGGCGGCCAGGGCACTGAAGTCCTCAAGCCATTTACTTTCCAGATTCATCACGTCCTCCCGGACACGCACCAAATTAGGTCACACGCTCGCCGCACACACGACGTCACACAGGCATTATGCCGAATATGCATAGGCCAGTGTTTAACAGCATTGGCCGAAAACTCTCCACAAGCCTAGCATTTGCGGTGTTCCGGCACAGACCGGGTCCATATCGAGATGATTTCTATCATGTCCTCCGCTGCATCTTTCCGCACAGAAAAAGACCTGCTTGGCGTACTCGAAGTACCGGCTCAAGCGTATTACGGCATCCAGACCCTGCGAGCGGTGAACAACTTCCGTCTCTCCGGCGTTCCGATTTCGCATTACCCGAAGCTGGTTGTCGGCCTGGCCATGGTCAAACAAGCCGCCGCTGACGCCAACCGCGAGCTGGGTCACCTGAGCGAAGCCAAGCACGCTGCCATCAGCGAAGCCTGTGCACGATTGATCCGCGGCGATTTCCACGAAGAGTTCGTGGTGGACATGATTCAAGGCGGCGCTGGCACTTCAACCAACATGAATGCCAACGAAGTCATCGCCAACATCGCGCTGGAGGCCATGGGTCACCAGAAGGGCGAATACCAATACCTGCACCCGAACAACGACGTGAACATGGCGCAGTCGACCAACGACGCCTACCCGACCGCGATCCGCCTGGGTCTGCTGCTGGGCCACGACGCGCTGCTGGCCAGCCTCGACAGCCTGATCCAGTCGTTCGCCGCCAAGGGTGAAGAATTCAGCCACGTTCTGAAGATGGGTCGTACCCAGCTGCAAGACGCCGTGCCGATGACCCTCGGCCAGGAATTCCGCGCTTTCGCCACCACCCTGGGCGAAGACCTGGCACGCCTGAAGACACTGGCACCAGAACTGCTGACCGAAGTGAACCTGGGCGGTACCGCGATTGGCACCGGCATCAACGCCGACCCGCGTTACCAGCACCTGGCCGTTCAACGTCTGGCGACCATCAGCGGTCATCCGCTGGTACCGGCGGCCGACCTGATCGAAGCCACCTCCGATATGGGCGCGTTCGTACTGTTCTCCGGCATGCTCAAGCGCACCGCGGTCAAGCTGTCGAAGATCTGCAACGACCTGCGCCTGCTGTCCAGCGGCCCACGCACCGGCATCAATGAAATCAACCTGCCAGCGCGTCAGCCAGGCAGCTCGATCATGCCTGGCAAGGTCAACCCGGTCATCCCGGAAGCGGTAAACCAGGTAGCGTTCCAGATTATCGGCAACGACCTGGCGCTGACCATTGCGGCCGAAGGCGGCCAACTGCAACTGAACGTGATGGAGCCGCTGATCGCCTTCAAGATCTTCGACTCGATCCGTCTGCTGCAACGCGCCATGGACATGCTGCGCGAGCACTGCATCACCGGCATCACCGCCAACGAAGCCCGCTGCCGCGAACTGGTCGAGCACTCGATCGGCCTGGTCACCGCGCTGAACCCGTACATCGGCTATGAAAACGCCACCCGCATCGCCCGTATCGCCCTCGAAAGCGGCCGCGGCGTGCTGGAACTGGTGCGCGAAGAAGGCTTGCTCGACGAAGAAATGCTCGCCGACATCCTGCGCCCGGAAAACATGATTGCTCCGCGTCTGGTGCCGCTTAAGGCCTGAACCGACGCATCAGTAGCACCGCTCACCAGGTCGAGGGACTAGACACCTCTCACCTTTTGAGGGCTTGGGGTTTATTCCCCAGGCCCTTTTTTTTAACTCTTTGGCTGTAAATCAGAATGTCTGGGGGCTGAGAAATGTGGGCGCGGGCTTGCTCGCGAAAGCGATGTGTCAGTCACCATAAATAGTGGATGTCAGACCGCATTCGCGAGCAAGCCCGCTCCCACAGAAAAGCAGATCCCGCATAAACCCGGCGCCGGTAACGTCGGGCGTTTCAAAGGCTTCGTTTCGATGCTTGCACCACAACCGTGCAGACGGACGGCACTCTCCTAGGTATAGTGCCGCCCCTCTTCGCGTGAGCGGTCGTCGGTAACGAGGCCCAAACCCATGCGAAACCCGAACTAATAACAAACCCGCAATATGAAATCGGGACGAAACGTCGCCTCGCCTGTTTTGCCGTGCGCAAACCGGTGTAACGCGATGTTTCCGACCGCCCAGCATTTGCCTACACAAAAAACAGCGAGGAATAATCCATGCTCGAAGTCATTAACGACTTCCTCTCAGGGAAAGTACTGATCGTGCTCATTGTCGGGCTCGGTAGCTACTTCACGATCCGCTCGCGTTTCGTTCAATTGCGTCACTTCTTCCACATGTTCGCGGTGTTCCGCGACAGTCTCAAAAGCAGCGCCGGCCAACTCAGCTCGTTCCAGGCCCTGATGCTCAGCCTCGCTGGCCGCGTCGGTGCAGGCAACATCGCCGGTGTCGGCATTGCCGTGACCCTCGGTGGGCCAGGTGCGGTGTTCTGGATGTGGGTGACCGCACTGGTCGGCATGTCCAGCAGCTTCTTCGAATGCTCCCTCGGCCAGCTCTACAAACGCGCCGACGCTGACGGCACTTACCGTGGCGGCCCGTCCTATTACATCCAGCACGGTCTGCAGAAACGCTGGTTGGGCATGATCATGGCGTTCCTGTTGCTGGTGACTTTCGGGTTCGCGTTCAACGGCCTGCAATCCCACGCTGTGACGCACTCGCTGAACAACGCGTTCGGCTTCGATACCACCTGGACCGGCCTGACCCTGGCAGTGTTGCTGGGTCTGGTGTTCATCGGCGGGATCAAGCGCATCGCCAAGGTCGCTGACCTGTTGGTGCCGGTGAAAACCCTGGTGTACATCGGCGTGACCATCTATGTGATCGTGCTGCAATTCGACCACGTACCGGCGATGCTGATGACCATCGTCAAAAGCGCCTTCGGTCTCGACCAGGCCTTCGGCGGACTGATTGGCAGTGCCATCGTCATGGGCGTGAAGCGTGGCGTGTTCGCCAACGAAGCGGGCCTGGGCAGTGCGCCAAACGTGGCAGCCGTGGCGTCGGTTGAACACCCGGTGGCACAAGGCGTGGTTCAGGCGTTCAGCGTGTTCCTCGACACCTTCGTGATCTGCACCTGCACCGCCTTGCTGATCCTGCTCTCGGGCTTCTACACCCCGGGCTTCGAAGGCGATGGCATTGCCCTGACCCAGAACTCGCTCGCCGCTGTCGTGGGCGACTGGGGCCGGATGTTTATCTCCGTGGCATTGGCGTTGTTCGTGTTCACTTCGATTCTCTACAACTACTACCTGGGCGAGAGCAACCTGCGCTTCCTGATCGGTGAAAACCGCAAGGCGCTGATAGGCTACCGCGCACTGGTACTGGTGTTGATCTTCTGGGGTGCGATCGAGAACCTCGGCACGGTGTTCGCGTTTGCCGACATCACCATGACCCTGCTCGCGTTCGTGAACCTGATTGCGCTGTTCCTGCTGTTCAAGGTCGGCATGCGCATCCTGCGTGACTACGATGACCAGCGCGCTGCCGGGATCAAGACTCCAGTGTTCGATTCGAGCAAGTTCCCGGATCTGGACCTGGACCTGAACGCCTGGCCAGCCAACCCGCCAGCCGCCGCCACCAAGGCAGAAGCTGAAGCGCAAGGCGTACCCGCAGCGCAACGCTGATCGGTGAATGACGGGCGCATCCCCTGCGCCCGTCAGTTAAAGTGCACAACCTGTGGGAACGAGCCGGCTCGCGATGGCGGTATGTTAGAGACTAATGTGTCAACTGACAGTCCGTCATCGCCAGCCGGCTGGCTCCCACATGCCATCTCTTGCGGAGACTTCCCCATGGTTCCCAATTCCTTTCCTGCCGCCCAGCACGTCATGGTGCTCTACACCGGTGGCACCATCGGCATGCAAGCCAGCGAACACGGCCTGGCACCGGCATCCGGTTTCGAAGCGCGGATGCGCGAATACCTGCACAGCCAGCCGGAACTGGTGGTACCGCAGTGGCGCTTTCGCGAGATGTCGCCGCTGATCGACAGCGCCAACATGTCTCCGGCGTATTGGCAGCAACTGCGCGAGGCCGTGGTCGATGCCGTCGACGTACAGGGCTGCGACAGTGTGCTGATCCTGCACGGCACCGACACGCTGGCTTATAGCGCTGCGGCCATGAGCTTTCAATTGCTGGGCCTGAACGCCCGCGTGTGCTTTACCGGTTCGATGCTGCCGGCCGGCGTGACCGACAGCGATGCCTGGGAAAACCTCGGCGGCGCGTTGGTGGCGTTGGGTCATGGCTTGGCACCGGGCGTTCATCTGTACTTCCATGGCGAATTGCTGGATCCGACCCGTTGCGCGAAAGTCCGCAGTTTCGGTCGGCATCCGTTCAAGCGCCTGGAACGCCAAGGCGGCGGAGCGAAGGCTTCTTCACTGCCCGCCGCGTTGAGCTACAACCAGAGCAAGCAGCTGGCGAAAGTTGCTGTGTTGCCGCTGTTCCCCGGCATTGGCGCCGAGCAACTCGATGGCGTGCTGAACAGCGGCATCCAGGGCCTGGTGCTGGAGTGCTACGGCAGCGGCACCGGGCCGAGCGACAACCCCGAGTTTCTTGCCAGCCTCGGTCGCGCGCGGGACAACGGCGTGGTGGTGGTTGCGGTGACGCAATGCCATGAAGGTGGCGTCGAGCTGGATGTCTACGAGGCGGGCAGTCGTTTGCGTGGCGTCGGCGTGTTGTCTGGCGGCGGCATGACCCGTGAAGCGGCGTTCGGCAAGTTGCATGGGCTGCTGGGTACGGGGCTTGGCACCGATGAGGTCCGCACCCTGGTGGAGCTGGATCTGTGTGGCGAATTGATCTGAGGCACGGGGCTGGCTTGCAACCTTGTGCGAGCCTTCCTACCCGTCGCCGTCAGGAAGGCTTGCCCTGTCGCTTGAGTCTATAGATGGAAAAACACCTGTTTGGCCATCGTAGGGCTAATCTCACCGCGCCATATGCTGGTCACAGCGTGGCCAGCGGCCTGTTGATCCTTCTGAAAATTCAGACCCAGGCGGCGCTGCGCGGCCGTTTTCAGATGGGCCTTGATAAAGGAATCTGGCGCAGCCACCTTTGTCCGGTAGTGAAAATGTGCATACCACAGCACATTGTTGCCGGGGTCGCGGATCTCGTATTCCTGCAAAAAATCAGTGCCTTTACCCGCAGAGCTATCGGTTCGCCCGCCGATCTTGCGGATGCTTATCTCTTCCTTCCCCAACAGATATTCCACCGCACCCGCGGTCGGGTTCCTCAATTTGTACATTTCAATACGTGTTTGCTGTGCCAGTTCCCGAAGACGCGTGGCAGCCTCCCTCAACTGATCGACGGCTGGCTGTAGCGACTCTTCACCCACCGGCCGGGTCAATTGCTCAATATTGGCGGCTGCGGCATCAAACGGGTCAGCCTGGTCCATGATGAGGCTCTCTACATCGGCCGGCGAATGAGTGGTTTTGGACATCCGCCTGGCGTCGGCCACCTTCCTGTCGTATCCGGCCAAGAGCTCTCGCGCATTTTTCTCCAGTTTCTTGAGCTTCCTTTTGGCCCTGACACTCAGCTCCGCGCCTCCCAGCAGCCGTAGGCGGAAATCGAAGCTCCAGCGACCCTGCTCGTCGCTTTTGAGCCAGGGCCCCCTCAACAGCGAACCCTTCGGATCAGTGATCACCGCACCCTCCAATGTGGGTGAAACCCGAAACCAGTCATCCTCGACGCAGGCATACCAGTAGCCATCTTGCCGATAAAGCCCACGAAACTCGCCGGAATTGACCAACCCACTTTCGCGCGGCGGCGCCGGGAGCTTGAAGGTGTCCAGTTTGGCCAGTTGCCGCGCTGACAACTGGCCTCGCGCACCGGTCCAGCCATAAAAGAGCCTCGTTTTCCCTTTGACAGGAACGGCTGAGGCAGGCCGCGTGAGGTTATTGGCGAGCTGGATACGCTGTTCCAGCGCGGTTTCGCGGACAACGCCAGACACTTCGCCACGCGCAATGGAACGCATGGGGGACCCCGAATGCACCAATATCAAGGCCAGGTTCATCAACACATCTGCCGCCGCTGACCATCGACTGTCGGGATGCTCGCTTTGGACAAACACTTCAACGCTTTTCGTGAGTTGCACCAACAGCCCCATGGCTGCAAACGGGCCGTCCAATAGTGGCTGTAGCAGGTTGAACAATGCCCACCCGAAGTCCTTGAGTTGATCCCAACGGGCCTCCGAGTTCGACACGGAATCATCCTTGGCCCGCTTGATCAGTGCCTGGGCGCAAGCCCGGTACAACGCGCTGAACACGTCCTCAGACAACGCCTCGCTGGCGAGCGAGACACGTTGTGGCAGGAGCGCGTCGAAGTCACCGAAAACGACCCGTCCCACATGGGGCTCCACAAAGCCGCCGTTGGCATAGACGTGGTGAACGGAGGGTGCGAGCCCGGCCAGCACGCTGCCCTGCAACGGCGGGTCCTCCTGAATCGCACTTAACAGAGCTGCCCACGAGACAAACTCGAGCATTGGCTCGACCGAAGCAGGCCGGTAGAGAATGTATGGCCCGCGTCCAAGCGCCTGCGGGCCGATCACAAACATGTTCAAGACGTAGTCCTTTCTGGAGTCGGCTCCAGTCTGGAATCCCAGCGGTCTGACCACCATGGCCTGTCCCTCGACCTGACGATCGAACGCGTCGGGTTGCAGGGCGGCGACAACCTGCCGATAGGCCAGATCCGTCAGACGATTGCGGATTCTCAGCTCCAGCGCCAACAGCGGCAGCTGAATGCACATGCTCGCGTGAAACTGTTCTCGTCGCTGCTCGAACTCCTGAGGGACGTCCAGCAATTTGCGCTGCAACATGTCGGGATAACGCTGGCCAAAATCGGCGCGATTGGTCAGTTCCCTCAAATAGTCATAGGTCAGCCACAGCGGTGGTTCGCCGCTGCGATAAAGAATCTGCGCTGGAACCCGGGGCAAGGCGCCGACATTTTTCACCGCCAATTGGGCAAATGCCGAGCGGATTGATTGGTAGCGAGGCTCGGGGAATGGCGGGTCGATGATTTCGAATGCCGAGTTCTCCAATCGCTGCTGCACCACCTCGATATCGCGCACTCTAACAGGCCTGCGGGCCGGATCGTCCTCGACCATCAGCGCCTTCAATGCCTGCTCGGCGTACTCATGAATCGGCACGATGCCCGACAGGAATGAAGTACCGGTACGATTGCGGGCCGCCAGCGTGGCCAACAGCCTGCTGTAAGCAGCGCGCTGCACCGGACTGGCTTGCTTGAGCCATGACGGCAACAAGCCCTTGAGGGTGGACAACCGGGCTTCATGACCTGACCGAAAGGCACCGAGCAACGTCGTCGGGCTACTGATCTGCTCCAACCGTCGCTCGAGCGTCGGCAAATCGACGAAGACCGCGGGCTTGATCGTCGCGATAACCTGCAACTGACGCTCGAGAAGGCTCAGGGTCAGTGCGTCGAAAATGTCATGTTCAGCCCAGTAGTTGCTAAGTGACAGGCGCTGGCGTGCACCAAACCATGATTGCGTCATGGCTTCCTCGGAGCTGAACACTTCGATTCCGCCGGTCAATGTGAACAGCAACGCAATGGTTCGCCCTTCCACTTTGCGGCGCATCGACAGGACCAGTACATCATCCGGCATCAAGGTGCTGGAGTCCTCGCACACGAGTGTCACGGCAGCCTCGGTCGCCGCATCGCCCTGGGCTGTTTCGCGCTGGGCATTATCGGGGTAATCAAGCACGCCCTGGACCGTCAGCAGTGCATCACCGGCAAGTGCCTGAGAAGCCATGCGCAGTTGCTCTTGAAACAGGTTGCGAAGTTGTTGCCAGGGACTGGCGTCGCCCTCGTTCGATTGGCTCCAGAAGGCTGCCAGCTCTTGTTGATAGCACTCCAGCAAATGCGGCCCCCACTCATCGAGCACCTCCAGGATTTCGCTCAACTCGACGTCAATGGCTGAAGGCGTTTCTACGTTGGCGTACCGTGAAAGAAAGCTCTCGTCACTGAATACTCTGCAACTGCCCTTCCAGTAACTTTCGAGCAAAAGATCCGTCAGTCCATGGCTTTGATAACTGGCAAAGCTTGACCCTTTCGGGGTTTCACTCCGCCGAGGTTCGAGAACGACAGCGGTGGCCACCGGGATATCGAAGCCGGGAAACCGGTCATCAAGGACTTGTTGCAAGGTCCTTCGTGCCGTTTCTCGCAAGGTCGGTCGATCGGCAAACAGGTGCAAAATGCTCAAGGCCTGTGAAACCACCTCGGCGTCCGGACGCAGCGGACGGGAAACGGCTGGTGTAACGTCTGAAGATGTCAAGGTTCAGGTCCATCCTTGGGTACATGAAAATGTCGTAAAGACAGCCAACGCATGGGCGTGACAGTCATGACCAAGGTAGGGGCCTTGCAGGCATTGGAGGCGTTAACGGGATACTACTTCTGTTACCAATGGTTTCGCCGGACCTGTCGAAACCCTATCGATCAGGCACACAACTTGCTCCCATTCCAGCAACTCAAGAATGGAACATCCCATGCTCCACTCCCATCTCACCACCCTCAACGCCGTCTCGCTGATCCTCAACACCTTCAAGGCCGAAGGCTTGTCCAGTGAGGCGCTATTGGCCGGCAGCGGCATCAGTGCGGCGGATCTGAACCGCGCCGACACACGCATCACCACCAATCAAGAGATGCAAGTCTGCGCCAACGCTGTCGCACTCAAGCGTGACATCGGCCTGGAACTGGGTCGGCGGATGCACGTGTCCTGCTACGGCATACTCGGCTATGCACTGCTGACCAGTGCCACCTTCGGTGACGCTTTGCGCCTTGCGATGCGATATCCGGCGTTGCTGGGAACACTTTTCGAACTGAGCCTGGAGGAGGATGGCAAGCGTGTCTGGTTCGTCGCGGCCGATTATCGTGAGAGCCCGGCGATGGCCGTGTTCAACGCCGAGTTCTGCCTGGTTTCGCTCAAGGTCATTTGCGACGACCTACTCGGTCATCCGCTGCCACTGCTCGCTGCTCGCTTCGAACACGCCGCGCCCGACTACGAAGCGACCTACGCCGAACACTTCAACTGCCCCCTGCATTTTGAAGCACGGGACAACGCCTTCGCCTTCGACAAGCACTGGCTCGACCAGCCCTTGCCGTTGTCCGATGTGATTACCCATCAAGCCATGGCCGAACGCTGCCGCAAGCAGAACGTCGAGTTCACCGGGCGCCAGGCGTGGCTGGGGCGAATTCGGCAACTGCTCAGCGCGCAACTGAATGCCGCGCCTGGGTTGGAGGGCCTGGCCGAGCAGATGAATTGTTCGGCGCGAACCCTGCGTCGGCACCTCAAGGACCTAGGCTGCAGCTACCAGGAACTGCTCGATGAATTGCGCTTCGAACAGGCCAAGCTGTTGCTGTGCGAGGATCAGTTGCCGATCTATCAGATCGCCGAGGCCCTGGGCTTCAGCGAGACCGCGAGTTTTCGCCATGCCTTTGTGCGCTGGAGCGGAGTAGCGCCGAGCCAGTTCCGCCCGCAGCACCGCCCCTTGTAGGCGCTGGCTTGCCAGCGAAGTGGCCAGTGCATCTGACTCGGCTGTAATGCCGCCTTCGCGGGCAAGCCCGTTCCCACAGAGTCTGCATTCCATGCGCCACGCCAGGGCCTGACGCATTAAAAAGGGGCGAATTTCGGTCAGATTTTTTGGCCATATAAATCCCCTTTTGGCCTTTCCTGCCGTTCTCCGAATCGCCTTCCGCCGCAAGACTGTAGCCAACCGATTCAGCCTGCGGAGAACAAGAAATGCTGACGATCTACTCGGACGATCACCACCTGCACCACGGCCGTTGTGAATTGATAGACGGGCAACTCAAGCCCTGCTTCGAAATGCCTTCGCGTGCCGACCACGTACTGGCACGGGTGAAAAACCAGAACCTGGGCCCCGTCGAAGCGCCGAAGGATTTCGGCCTCGACCCGATCGCGCGCATCCACAGCCGCGACTACCTCGACTTCTTCAAAGGCGCCTGGGCCCGTTGGACCGAGTTCAACACCGACGGCGACTTGCTGCCCTACACCTGGCCGGCCCGTACCTTGCGCGCCATCAAGCCCACCAGCCTGCACGGCCAGCTTGGCTATTACAGCTTCGACGGCGGCGCCCCGATCACTGCCGGCACCTGGCAAGCGGCGTACAGCGCAGCGCAAGTGGCGCTCACCGCCCAGGCAGAAATCCAGCGCGGCGCACGCAGTGCTTTCGCGTTGTGCCGTCCACCGGGACACCACGCCGCCAGCGACTTGATGGGGGGTTATTGCTACCTCAATAACGCCGCTATCTCCGCTCAGGCTTTCCTCGATCAGGGCCACAAGAAAGTCGCGATCCTCGACGTCGACTACCACCACGGCAACGGCACGCAATCGATTTTCTACGAACGCAGCGACGTGCTCTTCACCTCGATCCACGGCCATCCGGAAGCCGAATTCCCGTTCTTCCTCGGTTATGAAGACGAGCTGGGCGAAGGCGCGGGTGAAGGCTTCAACTTCAACTACCCTTTGCCCGCCGGCAGCGGTTGGGACATTTGGAGCGCGGCACTGGAACACGCCTGCAAAGAGATCGAACAATACGGCGCCGACATCGTTGTCGTGTCCCTGGGCGTCGATACGTTCAAGGACGATCCGATTTCCCAGTTCAAGCTCGACAGCCCGGATTACCTGGCGATGGGCGAGCGTATTGCGAAGCTCGGCGTGCCGACGCTGTTCGTGATGGAAGGCGGTTACGCGGTCGAAGAAATCGGCATCAACGCCGTGAACGTTCTTGAAGGTTTTGAAAGCGCTCAATGAGGAAACAACAATAATGAACAGACTCAAGCGTCTTATCGTCCCCGCCCTGTGCGCCACGGTGCTCAGCGGGGCCGCTCACGCCGAAGAGCGAACGTTGCGCGTCTACAACTGGTTCGACTACATCACCCCCAAAGCGCTGGAGGACTTCAAGGCGCAGAACACCCAGACCAAACTGGTCTACGACATCTTCGACACTAACGAAGCGCTGGAAGCCAAACTGCTGACCGGCAACTCCGGTTACGACGTGGTGGTGCCGTCCAACGTGTTCCTCGCCAAGCAGATCGAGGCCGGCGTTTTCCAGCCGCTGGACCGCAGCAAGCTGCCGAACTGGAACCACCTCGATCCCAAGCTGATGAAGCTGATCGAAGCCAACGACCCGGGCAACAAATTCGCCGTGCCGTACATGTACGGCACCATCCTGATCGGCTTCAACCCGGACAAAGTCAAAGCCGCGCTGGGCGCCGACGCGCCGGTGGACAGTTGGGACCTGATCTTCAAGGAAGAAAACATCAGCAAGCTCAAGCAGTGCGGCGTCGCCCTGCTCGACTCGCCGTCGGAGATCCTGCCGCTGGCCCTGCAACACCTCGGCCTGGACCCCAACAGCAAGAAGCCGGCGGACTACGCAAAGGCTGAAGCGCTGCTGATGAAAATCCGCCCGTATGTCACTTACTTCCACTCCTCCAAGTACATGGCCGACATCGCCAACGGTGACATCTGCGTCGCGGTCGGTTATTCCGGCAGCTTCTCCCAGGCCGCCAACCGCGCCAAAGAGGCCAAGAACGGGGTCATCGTCGACATGCGCTTGCCAAAAGAAGGCGCGCCGATCTGGTTCGACATGCTCGCGATTCCGAAGGGCGCGAAGAATACCGAGGACGCCTACACCTTCATCAACTACCTGCTGCAACCGCAGGTGATTGCGCCGGTCAGCGACTTCGTCGGTTACCCGAACCCGAACAAGGACGCCACGGAAATGGTCGACCCGGCGATCCGCAACAACCCGAACCTGTACCCGACCGAAGCGGCGATGGGCACGCTTTACACCCTGCAACCGCTGCCGCGTGATGCCGAACGTGCGCGCACGCGAGCCTGGACCAAAATCAAGTCAGGGACCTGAAACCCCTTGAAAACCGAAGACCCGCCGTGATGCGGGTCTTTTTTTGCCTGCGATATTTATGTACCGCCAGGCCTGTGAGGTCGCCCGATACCGTCACCTGATCAGCGCTGCGCAATCAACAGCGGCGCATCCTCAATCAGGAGACGACCATGCCCGACACCGCTTCCCCGAGTGCAGATAACATACTGACCCAACTGGTCACCGGTCCCTCGATCAGAGAGGTTGCAGCGACTGCATTGGGGCCTGCACTCAACGCGCTTTATCCGCCGTTGAAGATTGACCCGACGCTCGCCACGGTCGTCACTCCGACCTGGGTCGAGACCGGCGGCGATGTCGTGTCCGGCAGTAATCTGTATGAATCGCTTACCGATGTGTTGGTGCGGATCGGGTTGTCGGGTTCGACGGTGACACTCATCGACGGTGAACATTTCCTGACCCTGCAACCGGGCGTTGACCCACCGGCTCAACTGCCGGTAAACATTACGGCCATCGGATCGCTGATCAATACGCTCGCTTCGCAGCTGTTCATTGCCTACCAGCAACAGCAACTTGATTACTGGAATCAGGAGACAAGCGCTTCGACCCCGCGCTGGCATCAGCTCTCGCAAGCGCTGCAGGACATCTGGAACCTCGATGAGGCCACGGACTGGGATGCCGACCAAAAAGCCATGGCCCGTGCCGTGTTCACTCATCCCGATCGGGCCACACGGCGCCAACACGACAAGTACCTGACCAAGGCCTGCCTGATCGACACAGAATGCACAGCAAACGCGGTGACCGAACATCTGCGGGTTCTGGATATCGCTGTTTTCGTGGGCACACTGGATACCCGAACCCTGGTCCTGACGCACTCGATTGCCGAAGGCTTCAAGCACTACGACTCTGTTGCGGCGCTGGGTGCCGCATTGTTTGCCCATCCTGGGTCGTCAAGTACCGGGCAGACGCTGCAATGGCGTCTGTACGAACCCGAAGGCAATTTCTTTCATCACCAGGCATGTGCGCTGATCGCACTCGAAGCCGAAGCCATCGGTGCCTTCAACTCCTTTCAGAACGCTGCACCCGCGAGTCTTTCACCGCAGATCAGCGCGGCAGCAAAAAGCTTCACGGAATTTGAAGCCCTGCCCTCGTCACGCTTCAACAAGGTTCAGGGGTTACTGACAGGCTGGTTGAACAACGCATTGTCAGCGGACCTGACCCGTTACAGCCGACACCTGATGGACCTGGCGCAGTTGCGGGAGCAGGACGCTGGAAAAACCTTCGACGAAGGCATCGCCGCACTGCCCGAATTTGCCCTGCAAACCTTACGAGAACAGATGATCAAAGATCATCCAGCGGCGGCGGGCCTGAACCTTGAGGACGTGCAAATCAGCATCACCAGCGTCGTTGTCCTGGGCGCTGTCGTGATACCCGGCAAAACGCAGACTGTCACGCTGTCGCTGATCGAACTGGCGTTGCAAAACCTGATTGCCGTTCCGCTGGGTAACAAGACGGTGCAGTACAAAAACGGCGACCCGGTGCCCGTCTGGATGACGCCCGCCTACCTGGAGAACCTCGTCACCCAGGTGGATATCGGCGCGGTTTACCCGGCACTGATCAAGCGCAAGCTGCTTGATGACTCGCAAGAAACAGTGCGCCGACAAGCGCTCTATACGCGTCATTTACGCACCCAGTTGCCCTTGCAGGCGCTGCAACACAAGATGCGCGGCGAAGCCGGTATCGATGAACGAGGCTACCAGTACGTCAACGCGGCCCTGCAGCAAAACGCGGCCGAGCGCCAAGTGAACGGACAGGAGATTGTCATTCGCCCGTTGGCCTTCATCGCCGGCAATCGCGCCGACAGCAAGGTCGACGAAGTCGCCAACATGTTCGTCATCGGTCCGAAGTCCGCTGATCAGGGACCCTGTCTGCTCTACCGGCCATTGCTCGTCCCCTCGCTGACGCAGTACCCGAACGAGGCCAATCTGCTGTATGCGATCAAGCACGAAAAGTCCCTTCGCCAATCGGTTCTGGCGTGGCTGGCCGACGACGTGCGCTTCAACTATTCCCAGTATGTGTTTTGCGGTGAATTGCCTTCGGTCTGGACCCTGACCCAGTTGCTGGTCGATCCCACGTCAGCGCTGGGCAAGATGGGCGCGGTGTCGCTCAGTGCGGCAGCCCTTGATGACGTTTCACTGGCGCCCCTGTTCAAAGCCAACGCCAACGCCATGATGACCCTGGCTGACCGGCAATCGGTGTCCAACGCGCAAGCCCGCTGGGCGACGCTCAAGCATGGCGCATGGATGCTGTTCAACGTCGCCCTGCCCTTTCTTGGTCGCACTGCCGGGGTTGCCGGGTGGATCTGGCAGATCATGGACGACTTGCAGGCAATCACCGAGGCCAAAGAGAACGAAGACAGCGAATCCGCCTGGTCCGCCCTGACCGATTTGCTGTTGACGCTCGGCATGGTGCTGGCCCATCGGGCTGCCTCTCGCCATAAACCCGTCACGCGCTTGATCGAGAAAGTCGAGCCGCCGGTCACGCCGCCAATCAAGCCAGCGCACAAAATCACGGTCACTCGCCTGCCCGACCTCGATCAACCGCCTCATACCCATGAAACGTCTTTGCACGCCGTCGCTACGCTGCCGCCTGTCGCGTTGGGCACCTTGCTGGATGAACTGGAGATCGCCGAACCCAAGGGAATGGCCGTCGCCTCCAGCGCGCCCGGCCCTCACCAACATCTCAGCTCACTTAACGGAAAATGGTATGCGAAGGTCGGCCAACGATGGTTCGAAGTCACGCTCAACGACAATCACGACGTGCAGATCACTGACTCACGCCTGTCCCCCACGCGCGGCGGGCCGTTGTTGGTCAAGAACGCCAAAGGCGAATGGTTTATCGATACGCGGCTGAGACTGAGGGGCGGGGGCAAGGAGAGGCAACGGCTGGAACAGCAAAACAAGGAGCGCCTGGCTGAACTGAAACAGCAAATGATCGCGTTCGAGGGCCAGACCAAAAGTCGGGAAACAGAACTCAAGGAAGCCGAAAAAAAAAGCGCAGGCACCTACGGCAACCGACAACCATCGTCGCCTGTACCTTGAAATGCTCGACGCGCAGATGTCATTCATCAGCGCCAACATTGAACAGATGAAAGCGTTCAATGCTCGCGAAGCCATTCCCAATTACCGAAAAGCGATGATCAGCCGCCTGGATTTCCAGTTATCGCTGCTGGAAAAATGGTTCAACCACCAGCGCCCTGTTTTCGACAATCAGATGCGTCTCTCCCTCGATCTGCTCGACACACAGCGAACGGAAGACACGCAGACCGCCCGACAGACCTATCAACTCACGAGTGATCTGACCGCCGCTTACATCGAGAAAATCGAACTCGCGCAATCACGCTTCGAGCAACTGAACCTGCTCGGCAAAGAAGCCGTGGAAGTGATCCGTGACGTCAAGTCCAACATGCCGCCGTTCGATTTACAGGACCTCAAACTGTTCCAGATCACACTGGGCCAGGAGTTGTGCCTCGATACTTCTGTTGCAGCCACACACGAAGCACGCCCGGCGCTGGAGACCGTAGTCGAAAACGCAGCGCTCGCCATTCAGGCTTCACTGGATCTGGCCGGCGACGACGATGTGTTGCGTTTGCCGGAGCGAATCGAAGGGCTCAGTGATCTGGTGGAGCAACTCGCGATCACCGATCAGCGCATCATCGATCTGCCTGGCGAGTTTCCCGGTCAGTTCCTGCAATCACCGCTCGACCTGATGCGCCAACGTATCGACGCGTTTCAAAAAAACACGGTGAAGCACCTGGCGAGCCTGTTGCGCGAGCGACAGGCGCTTGAGCCGCAACCGGGCCCTTCCCGCCTGCCGGTCGTTCCCGCCAAGCGCATCATCAAGACTCGTTACAACGGCACGGTGGTCGGCCAACTCCGCGCCGACTCTGCGGCGGACGGATCAGAACTGATCGACGTTACGTCGACGCTGACGGGCAAAGTCATTTCGACGTTTCATGAGAAAACCCCAGGGGTATGGGTTGAAAGAGTCGCCGCGAAAGCGGTTCCTTCCGTCGTTATCCCACCGGATTTGGATGCAAGCATTGTTCAGGGTCAGGCATTGCTGGACGGGCTGGAGACGTTCATTCGCCGAACGGACGCCCATTCAAAAGGGCCGCGGCGAATTCCCGTGGAAATCGAGGAAATGTTCCATCAGCAGGCCCATCGATTGCAGGAGGTCGCCAAGGCCATCGACGAAGCGCTGATTTCCAGCAACGCCATCGATGGCGGTCCGGGATCGGCCGTCACACTGGCCAAACAACTCAATGACGCAGCAATCCGGCTCTACAGCCAGGGACGCACAACGCGAATCAGCATGACCAAGCTGCAGCCGCCTACGGCAGAGCGTGTTCAGTGGCTGCAAAGCGAAGGTCAGGTCGACATCGTCAAGAACCCCGGCCGGCGGTTGCTCAAAAACCGTAAAAAAGACTACCTCGAGGAATACGAAATTCGTGACCACACCAGCAAAAATGTTCTGTGGTATGCCCACTTTCACTATTCAGAGCCCGCATCGCCTGCACAAACTTTCACCGCGGCGCATCTGAAAACCGTGCAGCAACGGCTGCTGGGCGGCGCGTTCGAAGCTCGCAGTGCGAATGACGATCTCCATGCGATCTCGATCTATCGCAGCGAAATCAGTCCACAACTGGCAACAACACTGTTCTTCGCAAAGGTGCCGCCATCGGCGTCAAAATCGTAAGTCTTGCGTCGTTGAACCGTCACCGCTTAACGGCGCCAGACCTTTTCCAGTCGCCCGAGTGCGGTACTGATGGCCGCCTCGGGCACGGCCGCGAAACCCAGGACCAGCCCGGCACGCTGGTCCACCGGTTGCTGCGAATCCGACAGCCAATAGCTGCTCAGCGGGTTGATCTCGACATCGACGCTGGCGGCTTTTTCCACCAGTTCGTACTCGCGGGCCTGTGAGTCGACAGGCACCGTCATATGCAACCCTGCCGCAACACTCGGCAGGCTGCCGATGCCCGGGATGTTCTGCGGCCAGCCGGCCAACAACGTATTGCGTCGGCTCAGGGCCGCACGGCGCATACGGCGGATGTGCCGCTGGAAATGCCCGGCGGCCATGAACTCGGCCATCACCGCTTGGGTGCTGACTTCGGAATGCCGAACGTCCACCGCTCGCCGTTGAGAAAACGCCTGCACCAGTGCGGGCGGCAACACCAGGTAACCCAGGCGCAACGCCGGGAACGCGACTTTGCCAAAGGTCCCGACGTACAAGACCCTGCCCTGTCGATCGAGTGCCGCCAACGGCGCCAGGGGGGCGCCGCTGTAACGGTATTCGCCATCGTAGTCGTCCTCGACGATCCAGCCCTGGTTGCGCTCTGCCCAAGCGAGCAATTCAAGGCGTCGCGCCAGGCTCATCACCACCCCGGTCGGGTATTGATGCGAAGGCGTGACGTAGGCCAGCCGACAATCGCTAAGCCGGGCCAATTCAGTACAGTCGATGCCCTCACTGTCCACCGCCACCCCATGCAATTTCGCACCGGCCACCGCGAACGCATGACCCGCCGCCCGATACCCCGGATTTTCAATTGCCACCCCGTCGCCCGGCTCCACCAGCAGCTGTGCACAAAGGCTAATCCCCTGCTGTGCACCACTGGTGATCACTATTTGCTCAGCCGAACACTGCATTCCTCGCGAACTGCGCAAGTACGCCGCGATCATGCCGCGCAATCGTGCATCGCCTGCTGGATCGCCATAACACAACTGCTGCAAATCCGGTTTACGCCAGAAAGCCGCATTCAGCTTGGCCCAGACCTCGAAAGGAAACAGATCGAATGCCGGAACACCCACCCGAAATGCGCGAGGCGGACCACTCGGCGGCAGGGCCAAATGGTTCTTGTCAACGCGCCCCAGCGCCCCACTGTGGATAACTTTACTGGATGAAACCACAGGTAAATCCAGCCAATTTGTGGATAAGACTGTTGATAACCCTGTGGAAAACCCTGTGGATACTTTTGTGGATAGTTTTTTTGCCGGGAGTACGGATTGCGGTAATTGCGCGACATAGGTTCCGTCACCGACGCGCCCTTCGATAAACCCTTCGGCATAGAGCTGATCGTAAGCCCGCACCACGCTGTTGCGGGAAATCGCCAGTGCTGCCGCCAGATCGCGGCTGGCCGGCAATCGCGTGCCGCTGGCCAATCGCCCGTCAAGCACACGCAAGCGCAACGCTTGGTAGAGCTGACGACTCAGGCCCTGACGGCGATCAAGTTCGATACCCGCAGGGTTGAACGACAAGGAAAGCGGCGCATCCGTCATGACAATGGACCTATGAAATTCGTCATTAATGGCTCTTACAACAGACCAATAGCCTGCCTAGGATGAAGGCATTCGCCAAGGAGTTTTTCCATGTACAACCCCAGCGGCTTTGCCATCAAAGATCTGGACGATCTGCAGCAGCAGATACTCGGCACCCGCCTCGCCCTGGTCGTTACCCACGGCGAGCAAGGCCTGCAAGCCAGTCATCTGCCCCTGCTGTTCCGCCCGGACCAAGGTCCGAACGGCACCCTCTACGGCCACTTCGCCCGGGCCAATCCACAGTGGAAAGAACTCCACAATGGCGCCGAGGCCCTGGTGATCTTTGCCGGCGCCGACGCGTATGTCAGCCCCGGTTTTTATCCGAGCAAAGCCGAGCACGGCAAAGTCGTGCCGACCTGGAACTACGTCGCCGTACACGCGTACGGCACCGCAGAGGTTTTCACCGACGCCGACCGTCTGCTCAACCTGGTCAGTGCGTTGACCGATCGCCATGAAACCGGTCGCGCCCAACCATGGGCAGTCACCGATGCACCCGCCGATTACATCGACGGCATGCTCAAGGCCATCGTCGGGTTTGCCCTGCCGATCCAGCGCCTGGAAGGCAAACGCAAACTCAGCCAGAACCGCAGCACCACAGACATCGCCGGTGTGCGCGAAGGGCTCGCCGCCAGCCCCGATGTGCATGACCAGGCCCTCGCCCACTTGATGCGATAAGGATTGAACATGAGTCAGATTGAAATCCGCCAGGTCACCGCTGACGATCACGCTGCGTGGCTGCCTCTGTGGCAAGCCTACCTGCGCTTCTACAACACCGAACTGCCCGAGGCCGTCACCCAAAGCACCTGGCAACGCATGCTCGACTCGAATGAACCGACTCATTCAGCGTTGGCGTGGGTCGACGGCAAAGCGGTCGGCATGGTGAACTTCATCTACCATCGCTCGAACTGGAGCATCGAAAACTCCTGTTACCTGCAAGACTTGCTGGTGACGCCCGAAACCCGCGGCACCGGCGTTGGCCGCAAGCTGATCGAATTCGTCTACGCAACCGCCAAAGCGGACGGTTGCTGCAAAGTGCACTGGCTGACCCACGAAACCAACGCCACCGCGATCCAGCTCTACGAGCGTATCGCCGAACGCCCCGGTTACATCCAGTTTCGCAAAGCCATTTAAGGTTCAAGGAGAACAGCATGTCGACTTCACTCGCGGACTGGAAAGGTGTCCCGGCACCGTCCGTTAAAACCATCGAAGGTCGTTTCATCCGTCTGGAAAAACTCGACCCGGCGCGTCACGCCGACGGCTTGTGGAAAGCCCTGCAAGGCCCCGGCTCCGACCCAAAACTGTGGGATTACCTGCCTTACGGTCCATTCCCGGAGCGCAGCGCTTTCAACGACTGGCTGAACAACCACGCAGCCAACAGCGACCCGTATTTCTTCACTGTGATCGACCGGGCCAGCGGCGACGTGCAAGGCATTCTCAGTCTGATGTCGATCGTTCCGTCTCAGGGCCGCATCGAGATCGGCCACGTGACCTTCGGCGCGCCGATGCAGCGCTCGCCGAAAAGTACCGAAGCGGTTTATCTGCTGGCCAAGGAATCCTTCGCCCTGGGTTACCGGCGCCTGGAGTGGAAATGCAACAACGGCAACGCCCGCTCCAAGTACGCGGCGGAGCGGTTGGGGTTCAGTTTTGAAGGGGTGTTCCGTCAGCACATGGTGGTCAAGGGTCAGAACCGGGATACGGCCTGGTATTCGATTCTGGATTCGGAATGGCCGGCGATTGGCGCGGGGTTTGAGCGCTGGTTGAGCGATGAGAATCAGTCGGAGTCGGGACAGGTGAAAACGCTGGCTGAGTGTCGCGGGTAGATCAGCGGCGTCTGGACGAACGCCTTCGTCGAAAGGCCGCCGGAGCCAGCTCCGGGCGGCGTTCGACGATTGGCTTCACACCAATTTCTGGGCCAACACCGCAATATGCTCCGGCCCAATCCCGCAGCACCCGCCCAAATGGCTGGCGCCGCGCTTCTGCCAATCCGCCGCCCAATGCAGATAACCCGGCGGATCAAGGTCCTCGCGCAACGGGTCCAGACCATCATTGGCGGTCGCCTCTTTCGGTTGCGGCGGGAAGGCATTGGCATACGCGCCGATGTGAATCTTCACCCCCAAACGCTCGAAGGTTTCCCGCGCGGCATCAATCGCCGCACCGATCACTTCCGGCTGGCTGCAGTTGAACAGCAACGTCTCGACGCCCAGCTCGGCAGCCACCGCAGCTGCTTCAGCCACAGGCTCACCGGAGCGTAAACGCGGGACTTCGTCCGTGTCTTCATCCTTCAGGGTAAACGACAGCCAGAACGGCTTGCCGTCTTTGGGCAGACCGGCGTGAATCGCTCGCGCTTCAACGATCGAACCCTGGGTTTCCGCCAGCCACACATCAACATGGGGCGCCAGGCCCTTTACCAGCGGCGTCAGCAGTTCAGCTACCCGACTGGCGTCGAACAGGTCTGGGCGGTAAGAGCCAAACAGCGGCGGCAGTGAACCCGCCACGCGGACCGGTTTGCCCGAGGCATCAACCGCGCGCCGTGCCAGCTCTCCGGCCAGCGATGCAAGCGCCTGCCCCTCAGCAGCAAATCGCTCTTCACCAATGTGAAACGGCACCACCGCGTAACTGTTGCTGGTGATCACGTTCGCACCGCTTTCGATATAAGCCGCGTGCACCGCCTCCACGGCCTGCGGCGCTTCGCTCAAGGCCAGCGCCGACCATTCGGGCTGCCTGAATGGCGCACCTCGGCGCTGCAACTCACGACCCATGCCGCCATCCAGAATCACTGTGCTTTTTGCGCCCATATGCTTTTCACTCATATGCTTATGAAAATAACTCACTACCGGAGCCGTACTTATAACTATTTAATACGCACCATTCGGTGAATAACAACCCATTTTTTATCAGGGATCGACTGTGAAACTTCAACCACTCCTGGCCTTGAGCCTGACGATTCTGACTGCCTCAACCCAAGCCTTCGGTGGCGCCACGCTGGACCGCATCGAGCAAAAGAAAGAACTGGTCGGCGTGCTGATGGAAAGCTATCCACCCTTCTCGTTCCTCAATGACCAGAACCAACTCGACGGCTTCGACGTTGATGTGGCCAAAGCCGTGGCGAACAAACTCGGGGTCAAACTGCGCCTCGAAACGCCATCCTGGGACGTGATTGCCGCCGGCCGCTGGAGCGGCCGCTACGACATTTGCATCTGCTCCATGACCCCGAGCAAGGCCCGCGCCGAAGTCTTCGACTTCCCGGTCGAGTATTACGCCTCACCTGCGGTGATCGTGGTCAACGCCAAGGACGACAGCATCCACAGTGCCAAGGATTTGAGCGGCAAGAAAGTCGGCCTCACCAGCGCTTCCAGCTATGAAAGCTACCTGAACAAAAACCTGGTGATCGAAGGCGCCGAAGACACGCAGTTGCAGTACCCGTTCGAGAATGTGCAAATCGCCCCGTATGACACCGACAACGTGGCGTTCCAGGACTTGGGGCTGGGTGCCGGCGTACGACTGGATGCGGTCCTTACCAACCTGGTTACCGCGCAGCCGCGACTGACCGAAGACAAACGCTTCAAGCTCGCCGGCGAACCGCTGTACTCGGAGCCAAACTCGGTGGCCATCGAAAAAGGCGACGCACAGTGGGACGCCAAGGTGCGTGACGTCTTCGCGCAACTGAGACAGGACGGCACCCTGAGCAAGCTCTCGCAAAAATGGATCGGCGCCGACATCAGCAAATGACTTCCTTTCCCAACCCACCTCAGCCGCCACAACCGGCGGCTGAGTCTCGGCTGCAACGGATCTTCGGTTTTCGCACGCGGCTGTACCTGACCTGGGCGGCAATGCTGGGTCTGTTCGCCAGCTTCTTCCTGAGCTTCGACCTGAAGTTCTCGATCATCCTCGACAAACTGCCCAACCTGATCGGCCTGCACTTGGCGCCGAACGGTTTTCTGCAGGGCGCGGCGCTGACACTGTTTTTGTGCCTGTGCTCGATCCTCGCGTCGTCGCTGCTGGGCTTCATCACTGCCATTGCACGGCTGTCGAAAAGTGCTGTGGCCTTCGGGATTGCGAGTTTTTACGCCTCGTTCTTTCGCGGCACCCCTTTGCTGATCCAGATCCTGTTGATCTACCTGGGCCTGCCGCAACTCGGCATTGTGCCGGGCGCCGTCGCCGCCGGCATCATCGCCCTGTCACTGAACTACGGCGCCTACCTGAGCGAAATCTTCCGCGCCGGCATCCTCGGCGTACCCCATGGCCAACGCGAAGCCTCACTGGCGCTGGGCATGCGCGAAACCGTGATCTTCTGGCGCGTTACCCTGCCACAAGCCATGCGCACCATCATCCCGCCGACTACCAACCAATTCATCTCGATGCTCAAAGACTCGTCACTGATCTCGGTAATGGGCGTTTGGGAAGTGATGTTCCTGGCGCAATCGTATGGGCGCTCGAGCTATCGCTACATCGAAATGCTGACGACGGCGGCGGTGATTTACTGGGTGATGTCGATTGGCTTGGAGCTGATTCAGGCGCGGATGGAACGGCATTACGGGAAGGCGTATTTGAGTCGTAGCTAGGGAGGGGTTGCAGCTTTCCAACCTTGCAGGAGCCCGCTTGCTGGCAATGGTGATCTCACGGACGCCATCGCCGGCAAGCCGGCCCCCTGCATGAGCTCTCGGACATTCACTGCGAATCTCTGTAAGAAAAAGCGCCTCAGCAAAAACGATAAATACAGCCACTCCCATTCGACTGTTCTTTTTCCGTTCAATCATCCGACGCCGCCCGCAATAGCTACCGGAAGCAGCCGACATCGGCGCCTGTACCCTCCCTTTTAGAGTTTGGTCTCCTGTCAACAGAGGCCAAAATCAATGCCCGTTCAACACAAATACCGACCAAAACATCTCGCCTTGGCCATAGCGCTCGCCTTGGGTTGCGCTGAGTTTTCGATTGCCGACGACAGCATTGCCGCTGCATTTGCGACACCGGTAGAAACACCGAAAGAACTGATTGCCACCCTCGACGCTTTCATGAGCGCTACCGACACTCACCCGTCCTCGATCAGGAAAGTATCTGAATGGAGCGACCTGAACCTGGGCGAGCGCAATGATTTGGTCTCGGTACTGACTAAAGGGGTTTTCAAGAAGCCAGTGAATGGGGGTGCGGGCGACAACGTCCTGCAACTCAATGCAGCCAAAGGTGGCTCTGTGACTGAAACCCGGAACTTCAAGGCGCTGAAAGTCAAACAGGGTCATTGGACTGTCAGTGGTGCTGGCGCTTTCGACATCGGCACGCTGATCCGTCCCGAGGCAACGCTAATCAATAATGGACACATCATTGGCGGAGCAATCACCCAAGGCACGTTGATCAATAACCACTCGATTGGCGGCAACGTCTTCGTGGAAGAAATGGGTACATTCAGTGGCAACGGAATCGTCGGTTCGCTGAACGTGAATGGCCAGCTTATAGTCAATCGTTTGGTGGGCGCCCCAACGGTCAAGGGTGATATGAGCCTTACCAGCACTGCCGTACTGGCCTATGAGGTCAACCCTGATGGCCGTGGTGAAACGATCAAAGTCGATGGCATTGCCAGCCTTGACGATGCGACCCTGAAAATCGTCGCAGCGGGTGAATTTCCGCAAAGCAGCCAATACACACTCATTGAGGCAGGCAAAGTCGTGGGCCGTTTCGGAGACATTCAAGACAACCTGGTTTTCATGACGCCGGCATTAAATTACGACGACGAGAAAACTGTCGTCCTGACTTATGCGCGCAATGGGGTGTCTTTCGGCAGCATTGCGCCGAGCGGAAACGCTGAACGCTTTGCCGACAGCATAGAAGAACCGGCTGCCAGCCCAACCAGAGAGCAACCATCCAGCACGACAAATTCCGCCATCACCGCCCTGCTCGGCTCCGATAGGGCCACCGCCGCCTACGCCCTCGAAATTCTGGCCGGCGACAGCAACGCCAACCTCGCCAAGGCGACCTTGAACAGTGACGGTCCGATAACGGCCACTCTGCTCTCGGCTATGCGTCAGCTGGACAACGCCAGATTTTCTCACAATCAGAACAGGGCACCTCGCCTCGCCGCTGGCACCGAAACCAATGGCCGAGTCTGGCTACAGGCGTTGGGACACAGCGGAAAACTGGATCGCGACTATGACCCGTTGCAGCATTCCACCCAAGGATTGGTATTGGGCACCGACTGGCAAATCAATGAGCAGTGGCGTTTGGGCGTAATGGGGGGGCAATCCCGTACCCGCCAGAAGAGCAACGAACTCGACGGCGATCTGGACAGCTGGCACCTAGGGGCTTACGCCCTGCGCCAGAACGGACCGATGTCCCTGCGTTTGGGAGCGACACATAACAGCCACGACGGAAGCAGTGCGCGCAGGGTGGAGTTTTATGGCTTCAAGGATCGCCCCAAAGGTCGTTACGATGCCAACACCCAACAAGCCTTCGCGGAGGTGGGTTACAACTTTGGCCGCGCCAACGTCAGCATCGAACCGTTCGCCACTCTTGGATACCAACGTTACCAGCGCGACAGTTTTGCGGAAAAAGGCGGCGATGCTTCCCTGAAAGTCCACGATCAATCCGAGGAAAACGTCAACAGCACATTCGGCCTGCGTCTGGCCAAGCTCAATACGTTGCATAACGGTATGCAACTGACGCCGCGCTTGAGCGCTGGCTGGAAACACACGTATGGCAAGGTCTACACCGAAACCCGGCAACGCCTTGTCAGCGGGGGCAACGACTACAGCGTATACAGTGCGCCGCTGGATCGGAACAAACTGATGGTCGACGCGGGCATAGACCTCAGGCTTTCTGCACGCAATACACTTGGCGTGGGCGTTACGGGTGAAATGGGTAACGACACCCGAAACCACGGTATCAACGGCCAATGGCAAATGACTTTCTAACCCTCACAAACACCGGGCGAAAAAAAGGGGAGCACATGCCCCCCCGAGGTTTAAAGCGGTATATCGAGGCTGTTAACTCAGCCTTCGATCTCGATCAGGATTTCGCCCGGGTTCACCCGGTCGCCCTTGGCTACGTGGATGGCGGTGATCTTGCCGGCGATGGCCGCCTGGACTTCGGTTTCCATCTTCATGGCTTCGGTGATCAACACAGCCTGTCCGGCTTTGACGGTGTCACCTTCCTTGACCAGCACGTCGACGATGTTGCCTGGCATGGTGGTGCTGACGTGGCCCGGTGCAGTGGCTTGCTTGCGCTTGCTGCTGCCGCCGCTAACGAATTCGTTGAGCGGCTCGAAGACCACTTCTTCCGGCATGCCGTCGATGGACAGGTAGAAGTGACGCTTGCCTTCAGCCTTGACGCCGACACCGGTGATGTCGACGCGGTAGGTTTCGCCGTGGACGTCGATGACGAACTCGGTCGGTACGCCTTCGCCGCCGGCCGAGGCCACGCCGCCCGCTTCGGGAATCGGCAACAGCACTTCCGGGGTGAGCGTGCCTGCAGCGCGTTCTTCGAGGAATTTTCGACCGATGTCCGGGAACATGGCGTAGGTCAGCACGTCTTCTTCAGACTTGGCCACGGCGCCGATTTCGGCACGCAGCTTGGCCATTTCCGGCTTGAGCAGGTCGGCAGGACGAACGTCGATCACTTCTTCGCTACCGATGGCCTGGCGACGCAGTTTTTCATTCACGATGCCCGGCGCCTTCCCATAGCCGCCTTGCAGGTAGAGCTTCACTTCGTTGGTGATGGTCTTGTAGCGCTCACCGGCCAGCACGTTGAAGAACGCCTGGGTGCCGACGATCTGCGAGGTCGGGGTCACCAGCGGCGGGAAGCCGAGGTCTTCACGAACGCGCGGGATTTCAGCGAGCACTTCGCCCATGCGGTTCAGCGCGCCCTGCTCTTTCAGCTGATTGGCCAGGTTGGAAATCATCCCGCCCGGCACCTGGTTGACTTGCACGCGGGTGTCGACGGCGGTGAATTCACTTTCGAACTGGTGGTACTTCTTGCGCACGGCGTAGAAGTACAGACCGATCTCTTGCAGCAGTTCCAGATTCAGGCCGGTGTCGAACTCGGTGCCTTTCAAGGCGGCAACCATCGACTCAGTGCCAGGGTGGCTGGTGCCAGAAGCGAAGCTGGAGATCGCGGTGTCGATGTGATCAGCGCCGTTTTCGATCGCCTTGAGTTGGCACATCGTGGCCAGACCCGCAGTGTCGTGGGAATGGATGAAGACCGGCAGCGACTGCTCGGACTTCAATGCCTTGACCAGTTCGCCCGTGGCATACGGAGTCAGCAAGCCAGCCATGTCCTTGATCGCGACCGAGTCGCAACCCATCGCTTCCATTTGCTTGGCCTGGGCCACGAACGCGTCGATGGTGTGTACCGGGCTGGTGGTGTAGGCGATGGTGCCCTGGGCGTGTTTACCGGCGGCCTTCACCGCTTCGATGGCCACGCGCAGGTTACGCACGTCGTTCATCGCATCGAAAATACGGAACACGTCGATACCATTGACCGCAGCCTTGGCCACGAACGCCTTGACCACATCGTCACTGTAGTGGCGATAGCCCAGCAGGTTCTGGCCACGCAGGAGCATTTGCAGACGCGTATTAGGCAACGCCGCGCGCAGTTGGCGCAGACGCTCCCACGGGTCTTCTTTCAGAAAGCGTACGCAGGCGTCGAAGGTTGCGCCGCCCCAGCATTCCAGCGACCAGTAGCCGACTTTGTCGAGCTTGTCGCAGATCGGCAGCATGTCTTCGGTGCGCATGCGGGTGGCGAGCAGCGATTGGTGGGCGTCGCGCAGGATTGTGTCGGTAACGTGGATTTTCTTGGTCATTGGAATATTCCTCACAGGCCTGCGTGGGCGGCGATGGCGGCGGCGATGGCCAGGGCCAGCTCTTCGGGTTTGCGCTTGATCGAGTAGTTGGTCAGTTCAGGGTGGCTTTCAACGAAGCTGGTATTGAACTGGCCGCTGCGGAATTCCGGGTTGCGCAGGATTTCCTGGTAGTACGCGGCAGTGGTCTTGACCCCTTGCAGACGCATGTCGTCGAGGGCGCGCAAGCCACGGTCCATCGCTTCTTCCCAGGTCAACGCCCACACCACCAGCTTCAGGCACATGGAGTCGTAGAACGGCGGGATGGTGTAGCCGGTGTAGATCGCCGTGTCAGTGCGCACACCGGGGCCGCCGGGCGCGTAGTAACGGGTGATCTTGCCGAAGCTCGGCAGGAAGTTGTTTTTCGGGTCTTCGGCGTTGATCCGGAATTGCAGCGCGAAACCGCGGTGCTGAATGTCTTCCTGTTTCACCGAAAGCGGCAGGTTGGACGCGATGCGGATCTGCTCACGCACGATGTCGATGCCGGTGATTTCTTCGGTGATAGTGTGTTCCACCTGCACCCGGGTGTTCATCTCCATGAAGTACACCTCGCCCTCGGCGAGCAGGAACTCCACGGTGCCGGCGTTCTCGTAACCCACTGCCTTGGCCGCACGCACCGACAGGTCGCCGATGTAGGCGCGCTGTTCCGGGGTCAGTTGCGGGCTCGGGGCGATTTCGATGAGCTTCTGGTTACGGCGCTGGATCGAGCAGTCACGCTCGAACAGGTGCACCACGTTGCCAAAGCTGTCGCCGAGGATCTGCGCTTCGATGTGTTTCGGATTGACGATGCATTTTTCCAGGAACACTTCCGCCGAACCGAACGCCTTGGTGGCTTCGGAGATCACGCGGGGGAAAGCCTGTTCGAGTTCTTCGCGGCTGTTGCAGCGACGGATGCCGCGGCCGCCACCACCGGAAGTGGCCTTTAGCATCACGGGGTAACCGATGCGGTCGCCTTCGGTCAGGGCTTCGGCGATGTCCGCGACGTTGCCTTCGGTGCCCGGAGTGACTGGCACGCCGGCCTTGATCATGCTGCGGCGCGCTTCGGTCTTGTCGCCCATGCGGCGAATCACTTCAGCCGATGGACCAATGAATTTGATACCGCGTTCTGCACAAATGTCCGCCAGCTCGGCGTTCTCCGAGAGAAAACCGTAGCCAGGGTGCAACGCATCGCAACCGGTTTCCACGGCCAGGTTCACCAGCTTGCGCGGGTTCAGGTAACCGGCCAGCGGGTCGGCACCGATGCTGTGGGCTTCATCCGCACGCTTCACGTGCAAGGCATGGCGGTCGGCGTCGGAATAGACCGCGACCGAGCGAATGCCCATCTCGGCGCAGGCGCGCACGATTCGTACGGCAATCTCACCACGGTTGGCGATCAGGATCTTTGTTATCACTTGGAGTTTCCCTTGAGCCGGTGATACCCACGACCTGCTAGACCAGGTCGACGCGTGACTAAATGTTTCGATTTAGTCGCAGCCCCACACTAGCCCTCGCAAGGGATTAACAAAAATGATTAATTATTGGGTTAGGCATAAGCAAAGACTTATAGTTGACCCATCAGCCTGGGGCGAGAGCGTGTAGAAAATGCGTAAGTCATTGATGCGTATGACATTGCGTCAATTGCAGATTTTCAATGAAGTCTGTGATTTGCGATCCTACAGCCGCGCAGCGGACGAAATGTCGCTCACGCAACCTGCCGTGAGCCTGCAGATTCGTCAACTTGAGGAGCTGATTGGTCAGCCACTGTTCGATTACGTCGGCAAAAAACTCTACATGACGGAGGCCGCCGAAGCCCTTCAACGTGCCAGCCGGGACATTTTCGGGCGCCTGGAAAACCTCGACATGCAGCTCTCGGACATGCAGGGATCATTGCAGGGCCAGTTGAAACTGGCGGTGGAATCCAGCGCCAAGTATTTCGTGCCGCACCTGTTTGCCGCGTTCAAACGCCAGCATCCCGAGGTAAACCTGCAACTGACCGTGGTTAACCGTGGGCAGGTGATTCGGCGCCTTTCCGACAACCGTGACGACCTGGTCATCATGTCCATGGTCCCGCAGGACATGGGGCTGGAGTTTCTGCCATTCCTCAACAACCCGATCGTGGCCGTCGCGCCACCGGACCATCCGCTGTGCCACATGGGGCCGCTGCGCTTGCAGGATCTCGAACCCTACACGCTGTTGCTGCGCGAACCCGGTTCGGGAACCCGACTGGCGTGCGAAGAGTATTTCAAGGAAAAACGTGTGCACTTCAACCAGACCCAGGAGGTCGCATCGGCCGAAGCGCAGCGTGAATGTGTGTTGGCGGGTCTGGGCGTTGCGCTGTTGACGCGCCACGCCCTGAACCTTGAATTGGCGACCGGTGGGTTGATCGAGCTACCGGTCGAAGAACTGCCGCTGTTTCGCAGCTGGTGCCTGGTGCAGGCCAAGGCCAAGCGGCTGTCGCCGGTGGCCCACGCATTCCTTGCGTTTATCCGCAGCGAGCGGGTGCAGATCAGCGCCCTGGTTGAGCGTTTCGACGGGAAGTTGCGGGCGCTGCCTGCCAGTAATTGAGTTCCAGGTCGGGAAAATCTCCGATCTCGGCCAGCAGCTGGCGGCGTTCGCAGCGATCTTCGATGGCGCGGCGAAATTCCATGCGGCGCTGGTCTTCTTGCTGACGACGGGTTTTGACGGCGCTGTTGCGTTCTTCGTAGGGCTGGGCCATTTCGAGTCTCCCAAGGCGAGTACGGGAGTTACAGGATGGGCGCGAGGGATGACGGTTTGGCGGCGAGCGGGTTACAAAATGATGAAGCTCACAGACTGGCGGCGAACGCTGTGGTGAGGGAGCTTGCTCCCGCTGGGCTGCGAAGCGGCCCCAAAATCATTCACAGCAACGTTCGACCCGTCGCACTGGCTCATTTACGACTGCTGCGCAGCCGAGCGGGAGCAAGCACCCTCGCCACAGGGTCCGTGTCATCTTGAATCAATCGTCGAGCGCTTTCACCGACTTGGGTGACAGCCGCAAGCTGCGCAGGCTGCGCTTGACGCTCTTGAGGTGGTTGACCAGGCTCGGCCCGCGGGCCATGGCCACGCCCATCGCCAACACGTCGATCACCACCAGGTGGGCGATGCGCGAGGTCAGGGGCGTATAGATTTCAGTGTCTTCGTGCACATCGATCGCGAGGTTGACAGTCGACAGCTCAGCCAACGGCGTCTGGCTCGGGCACAAGGTGATCAGCGACGCACCGCTTTCGCGCACCAGGTTGGCCGTGATCAACAAGTCCTTGGAACGCCCGGACTGCGAAATGCAGATCGCCACGTCGGTTGGCTTCAGCGTTACCGCCGACATCGCCTGCATGTGGGGATCGGAATACGCCGCGGCCGTCAGCAGCAAGCGGAAGAATTTGTGCTGGGCATCCGCCGCCACGGCACCCGAGGCGCCAAAGCCATAAAACTCGACACGCTGAGCCTGGGACATCAGCGACACCGCCCGCTGCAATTCCACCGGATCGAGCTTCTCGCGAACCTCCATCAGGGTGTGCAGGGTGGTGTCGAAGATTTTCAGGCTGTAGTCGGCGACCGAATCGTCTTCATGGATCGCAAACTGGCCAAAGCTCGCACCCGCCGCGAGGCTCTGTGCCAATTTCAATTTCAGATCCTGAAACCCGGAACAACCGATGGCGCGGCAGAACCGCACGATGGTCGGTTCGCTGATGCCCACGCTATGGGCCAGGTCGGCCATGGAGCTGTGCATCACCGCCGCTGGATCAAGCAGCACGTGGTCGGCGACCTTCAGCTCCGACTTGCGTAACAGGTGGCGTGACTGGGCGATGTGTTGCAGCAGATTCAAGGGGCTGGACTCTTTGTTATTGGCAGGCGCCGGGGATGTAGCAAGCTTGTAGTTATACTACATGAATTGGCTTTTTGCCTGCTCAATGCGTAACCGAATCCCTCGTTTTCAGGCGTTCGCGCTTCATGTAGCACCCATTTTCAGCGCCCCAGCGCAAACCGCAGTACACCCTTGAGGCTGACAAGCCCCCCTGATCGGCCTCCTCGAAACCTTCGGAACTTAGTTATCCAAACAACAAACTTATTAAACACTCAAACTTACAAATACAACTAAGAACCTTCTTCCAAAAACAACTCCACCTAGTTACTTTGATCGTGCAGGACGCAATCAAACTTAATTACAGGAGTTACACACCATGACCATTAAAACCAAAAACTGGACCGCACAAATCGACCGCATGCCTGGCGCAGCTTCTTTCCGCGCCTTCGGTACCGTAACCGTTGCACACACGGGCATTACCCCTAAACTGGTGATGACTGCGATGCAGGATAAATCCTTTGACTTGCGATTGGAGTTGCTTCTTGAAAACTCCAGCGAAGTGTCGCTGCAAGTTGAAACAGACAAAGTTGTCGAATATAAATCGCTGGGCAATTCCAATGTTTCAGGTGTGAGCATCTTCTATAAAGGTGAAAAAATTCACCACATCGACGACGTTCTGATTACAAACTAAGTCTATAAATACCTTCCCGTCACTTTGCGTGGCGGGAAGGTTGGATTGAGCGGCGTATTTTCAGTCGACGGATTGCGCGCGCAGCAGGTCCGCCAACCCACCCGCTTCTATCGGGCGACTGATCAGATACCCCTGCACTTCATCACAACGCTCAGCCTTCAAGAATTCAAGCTGCTCCGGCCGCTCCACACCTTCGGCGACCACCTTCAACGACAGCCCGTGAGCCATCGCAATGATCGCCCGGGTGATCGCGGCATCCACACTGCCCTCCCCCAGACCGCGGATAAACGCCTGATCGATCTTCACGTAATCCACCGGAATACGCTTGAGGTAGCTCAGGGACGAATACCCGGTGCCAAAATCGTCGATGGCCAGTTTCACCCCAAGATCACGCAACTGCTGGAAGGTAGCGATGATATGTTCGACGCTGTCCAGCAACTGGCTTTCCGTGAGTTCCAGTTCGAGGTAGTGCGGCGCCAGGCCGGTTTCCTCCAAGACCTGACGCACCAGGCTGACCAGCTTGCCCTGCCGCAACTGATGCACCGACAAATTGACCGACACTCGAATCGGCTCCAGCCCCTGACGCTGCCATTCGCAGGCCTGCCAGCATGCCTGGCGCAACACAAACTCGCCGATCGGGCCGATCAGCCCGGTCTCCTCGGCCAGGCCGATAAAATCTCCTGGCGGCACGCTGCCCATGGTCGGATGATCCCAGCGCACCAAGGCCTCGGCCGCATTCAGCCGGCCCGTGGCGAGGCAAAGCTTGGGTTGATAAAACACCTTCAGCTGTTTCTCTTCGATGGCTTTACGCAACTGGTTTTCCAGCTGCAAGCGCTCGAGCGTGCTGGCTTGCAGGCTATCGGTGTAGAACTGGAAATTGTTGCCGCCCAGGTGTTTGGCATGTTGCATGGCCATGTTCGACTGGCTCACCAGCGCAGAGATTTCCCGGGCGTTGTCCGGCAACATGCTGATGCCCATGGAGGCACTGACGACCAACTCATGCCCTTCAACGGTCACCGGCACACGCAATTTGGACGACAGTCGCGTCGCCACTCGCGCCAGGCTTGAGAGGCTGCCGTAAGCATCGAACAACACCGCGAACTCATCGCCGGACAATCGCGCAATGGTGTCTGCTTCCGGCAAAGCATTGACCAGCCGTCGAGCCATCTTCTGCAACAACTGGTCGGCAATTTCATGACCCAGGCTGTCGTTGAGTAACTTGAAACGGTCCAGGTTGATGTGCAACAACGCCAGACTGCGCCCGCCCTGGCGCACGCGCTGATGGGCTTCACGCAACCGTTCGCGGAACAACGAACGATTGGCCAGGCCGGTCAGTTCGTCGTAGTGGGTCAGGTAGCGCATGCGCTCCTCGGATTCGCGCCGCGCCGATAGATCGGCGAAGAAACCGACGATATGGCTGACATTTCCCCGCATATCGCGCACTGCGTTCAATTGCAGCCATTGCGGATACAGCTCGCCGTTCTTGCGGGTTTCCACCAGTTCGCCCTGCCAACTGCCGTGCTGCTCCAGGGCCTGATGAATCGCCCCATAGTGGCGGCGGGCGTCGCGACTGCACGGCAACTCCACCACATTGCGCCCGAGCATGTCGTCGATGTCATAACCCGTTAAGCGGCTGAACGCTTGATTGACCGCGATGAGTGCGTAATTCGGATCGAAAATCATGATGCCTTCACTGGCCGCCTCGAACACCGTCGCCGCCAATTGCTGTTGCGCTTCCTGGCTCTTGCTGGCACTGATGTCGCGCCGGGTGCCGACCATGCGGAGCACCCGGCCGCTTTCGCTGCGCTCAACCGCTCGACCGCGGTCTTCGATCCAGACCCAATGACCATCGCCATGGCGCACGCGGTACTCAATCTGATAGTCCTCGCTACGCCCCTTCAGATGCTCGACCAGCGCGCGCTTCAGCGACGGTAAATCCTCGGGATGCAGGCGCGGCTTGAGGTGCCGCAGCATGGCCGTCACGAATTCCGGCTCCAGCCCGAACAATTCCTGAATATGGGTGTGATGGACTTCGTCGGTCTGCAGGTTCCAGTCCCATAGCCCCAGCTCACTGGCCTTCAACGCCAGTGCCAGGCGCGCCTCGCTTTTGCTCAAGGCCTGATTGGCCGCATCCAGCTCCAGGCTGCGCTGGGCGACGCGGCTTTCCAGCCCGATCTGAATTTCTCGCAACTCGTCTTCGGCACGACGGCGCTGATCGATTTCTTTAGCCAGATCGTGGTTCAGCTGGTCGCTACGGCTCTGAGCCTGCTGCAAGTGTTCGATCAGTGCCTGATTCTGGAAGCGGCGCAACAACCCGCGGTCAATCAGCCGATTGACCTGCCAGGCGACCACGCTCAACGCCCCCAGCAAAATCAGCCCGAACCAGCCCCAGCCCTGCTCTTGCGTGTCGCCGCCCCAGAACAGATAGGCGATGGCGGGCAACAGGCAGGGCAAGGTAAAGGATAGAAACGCCGGCAGACTGACCGCGTAGGCCACGCTGGCCGAGAGGGCTGCCGCGCCGATCAGGCCGAACACCCAGGCTTGCTGGATGAAATTGTCGGCCGGCACCAGCGCAATGCCGGCGCCGGCCAGGGTCAGGCCGGTCATGGCCGAACCCAGCAAAAACATGCGTCGCCAGACCGGATGCGCCTGGCGATTGGGGATGGCGGAATCGAAGGCCGCGACCTGGATCACCCGCAATGCTACCAGCGACAACAACCATATCAGCCAGATGCTGACCAGAAAGTAGCGCCGCGGACTCCAGAGTAATCCCGCGCACACCAGGCCATTGATCAGCATGAACAGCGTCGGCAGCAGCGAGCCCTGGTAAAGCAGGCGCGTGCGCTCGACCGCCATTTCCATGGCGTACTGTTTGCGGATAACCCGGGGCTCCACGGAAGGGCCCGACAGGTCGGAGCTGAGGGTCATAGGCAATGTTCTTGTTCTTATAATGATGAGCATGAGCCCGAAACGTGAACGGAGCATACACAAGCCAATGCCCTTACCAAACTGCTCCAGATCATAATTTTTACGAAAGCCCGGACCCCTTTTGCCCCCTGAAAACGCTGGAAGCGAGCCCCGCCAGCGCTTGCAGCCAGTGACCGACCGGTCGTCTTGCGCGTATCTTTCATCGGCTAAAGCAAAGCGGGGTTTGCCCGGTGTGACCTGGCCCCCTAGAATGCCCCGATGCGCGATGATCTCTCCCTTCTGCTGAACTCCCTCAACGATGCCCAACGCCAGGCCGTAGCTGCCTCCGTGGGTCGTCAGTTGGTCCTGGCCGGTGCTGGTTCCGGTAAAACCCGAGTGCTGGTGCACCGTATCGCCTGGTTGATCCAGGTCGAGAACGCCTCGCCCCACTCAATCCTGTCGGTGACCTTTACCAACAAGGCCGCTGCCGAGATGCGTCATCGCATCGAGCAACTGATGGGTATCAACCCGGCCGGCATGTGGGTTGGCACCTTCCACGGCCTGGCGCACCGCTTGCTGCGGGCGCACTGGCAGGAGGCCGGCCTGAGCCAGACCTTCCAGATTCTCGACAGCGACGACCAGCAACGACTGGTCAAGCGGGTGATCCGCGAGCTGGGCCTGGACGAGCAACGCTGGCCAGCCCGTCAGGCCCAGTGGTTCATCAACGGGCAGAAAGACGAAGGCCTGCGCCCGCAACACATTCAAGCCAGCGGCGATCTGTTCCTGGCGACCATGCGCAGCATTTATGAAGCCTATGAAGCCGCGTGCCTGCGCGCCGGTGTCATCGACTTCTCCGAACTGCTGCTGCGTGCCCTTGATCTGTGGCGCGATCACCCTGGCCTGCTGGCGCACTATCAGAAGCGCTTCCGGCACATTCTGGTGGACGAGTTCCAGGACACCAACGCCGTGCAGTACGCCTGGTTGCGTCTACTGGCCAAGGGCGGCGACAGCCTGATGGTGGTCGGCGACGACGATCAGTCGATCTACGGCTGGCGCGGCGCGAAAATCGAGAACATCTACCAGTACTCCGACGACTTCCCGGACGCCGAGACCATCCGCCTGGAGCAGAACTACCGCTCCACTGCCGGCATCCTCAAAGCCGCCAACGCCCTGATCGCCAACAACACCGGGCGCATGGGCAAAGAGCTGTGGACCGATGGCGGCGAAGGCGAAGCCATCAACCTGTACGCCGCGTTCAACGAACACGACGAGGCACGCTACGTGGTGGAAACCATCGAAAGCGCGCTGAAAACCGGCCTGGCTCGCAGCGATATCGCGATTTTGTACCGCTCCAACGCCCAATCGCGCGTTTTGGAAGAAGCCTTGCTGCGCGAGCGCATTCCGTACCGCATCTATGGCGGTCAGCGCTTCTTCGAGCGGGCAGAAATCAAAAACGCCATGGCTTACCTGCGTTTGCTGGAAGGCCGTGGCAACGATGCAGCGCTTGAGCGGGTGATCAACGTTCCGGCCCGTGGCATTGGTGAGAAAACCGTTGAAGCGATTCGGGACCATGCGCGCCACAGCGATGTGTCGATGTGGGAAGCGATGCGCCTGCTGGTCGCGAATAAAGGACTGACCGGCCGTGCCGCCGGTGCACTTGGCGCGTTTATCGAGCTGATCGAGAACCTCGCCGCCAAGTGCACGGAAATGCCACTGCACCTGATGACCCAGACCGTCATCGAGCAGTCCGGACTGATTGCCTATCACGAAGCGGAAAAAGGCGAGAAAGGACAAGCCCGGGTAGAAAACCTTGAGGAATTGGTCAGCGCTGCGCGCAACTTCGAAAACTCGGAAGAGGATGAAGACCTGACGCCACTGGCGGCATTCCTCGGTCACGCGTCGCTGGAAGCTGGCGATACTCAGGCCGACGAGCACGAAGACAGCATTCAGTTGATGACCCTGCACAGCGCCAAAGGCCTGGAATTTCCCTACGTGTTCCTGGTGGGCATGGAAGAGGGTCTATTCCCGCACAAGATGAGCCTGGAAGAGCCTGGCCGTCTTGAAGAGGAACGGCGCCTGGCTTATGTCGGTATCACCCGCGCCATGCAGAACCTGGTGATGACCTACGCGGAAACCCGACGCCTGTATGGTAGTGAGACCTACAACAAGGTGTCGCGTTTCGTACGTGAAGTGCCGAAAGGCCTGATCCAGGAAGTACGGCTTTCCAACAGTGTCAGCCGTCCGTTTGGCGGTGGTCAGCAGCAGAGTTCCAGCAGCCTGTTTGGCGGCAGCGAGATTCCCGACACCGGGTTCAGTCTCGGCCAGGCTGTCCGGCATTCGGTGTTTGGCGATGGCGTGATCCTGAACTTCGAAGGCGCCGGGGCTCAGGCGCGGGTGCAGGTGAACTTCAGCGAAGGCAGCAAGTGGCTGATGCTCGGTTACGCCAAGCTGGAAGCGATCTGACGCTCCTGTACGGCTTTCTGTAGGCGCGAGCTCGCGCCTACAGAGGCCATTGCTACCGAACTAAATCCCGAATCCTACAGACCAAAGTTAACTGGCCTTATTGCGCTGACTGAAGCTGAACGCAACCTGTCAGGCAAAAGCCCGAAACACTCTGCCGCTAGCCAGTAACACTTCAGCTGTGCAACATGGCGCGCGTGCCTTCCACAAATGGGAATTCCCTTTATGAAACGTTTTCTTAGCATCGCCATGGCGTTGTGCATCGGCCTGACGATGAGCCTCGACGCCAACGCCAAGCGCTTTGGTGGCGGCAAGAGCTCCGGCGCTGCGCCGACTCACCAGACCAGCCAAATGGCTCCTTCTTCAGCTGCAGGTGGCGCTGCAGCCACTGCGGGCGCGGCGGGTGCCGCTGGCGCTGCCGCCAAGGCCGGCGGTGCTTCGCGCTGGCTCGGCCCTCTGGCCGGCATCGCTGCCGGTGGCCTGCTGGCCTCCATGTTCATGGGCGGCGGCTTCCAGGGCATGCAGATCTTCGACATCCTGATCATGGCGGTCATCGCCTTCCTGGTCTTCCGTTTCATCGCCGCTCGTCGTCGCAAGCAGCAGGAGCACCTGGCGCCAGCCGGCGCGCCGATGCAACGTGAAGTGTTCGAGCAGAAGCCTGCTGGCATGGGTTCGATCTTCGGTGGTTCGGCCGCTCCGGTTGCCGCTCGTCCGGTCATCAATGCGCCAGCCTGGTTCAATGAAAAGAACTTCATTGAAGCGGCCCGCAACCACTTCCAGTCCCTGCAGCAACACTGGGACGCCAATGAAATGGACAAGATCGCCGAGTTCGTGACCCCGCAACTGCTCGAGTTCCTCAAGCGCGAACGTGCCGACCTGGGTGAAGGTTTCCAGTCCACCTACATTGATAACCTCAATGTACAACTGGACGGCGTCGACGATCGTGCCGACAAGACCATCGCCACCCTGACCTTCAGCGGTGTGTCGAAGACCTCGCGTTTCGACCAGGGCGAAGTGTTCAGCGAAAGCTGGAACATGGAACGTCCGCAGGGCGAAAACCAGCCTTGGCTGGTCGCCGGTATCCGCCAGAACGGTTGAACCGACCCGCGTTAAATGTGTCGCAACAAAACCCCGGCCTCGGCCGGGGTTTTCTATTTCGCGGTTGCATCTATAGCGAGCTACTGTATAAACCGCCCCAACTGAACCGCGCCATCAAGCAAGAGGATCCCGGACGTGGAAGAAATCATCGAACAACTGCGTGAAGCCAACGAACCGGTACCGGTCCCCTTGGAGTTGCCCGACGAAGATCTGCTGGTCGAAATCGAAGAACAACTGTTCATCGACATCCCGTTTGTCTTCAGAGAATTTTTGCTGACCGTCAGCGACGTGGTCTACGGCAGCCTGGAGCCGGTGACCGTCACCGACCCGCAATCCCACACCTACCTGCCGGACGTTGCCGCCAACGCCTGGGATGCCGGCGTTGATCGCAGCATGATTCCGATCTGCCAGGACGGCGACAACTACTACCTGGTCGAAGAAGACGGCACCGTAGTGTTGTGGCTGGCCGAGGAAGAACTGATCGCCGAAGAGACCTGGGAATCGGTGTGGCACTGGGCGCGGGACGTCTGGCTGGAAAGCTGAGCCGTCTGACGCACCGCGTGGTCAATGCCCGGACGATTCCTTGTGGTTGTCCAGGGTTTCCAGCAAGGCCACCTGCATCCGCGTGTGCACGCGGATGAACCAGCGCCAGAGCAGCGCTGCCACGGCGGCCGCGACCACGACAATCAGTACCAGCAACTTGTTGGTCGGCAGAATACTGGCCGACAAGGCTGCCAACAGCAGGAAGATCACCAGCAGCGAGAGGATCGGGATCACTTCGGCGATCACCCGACGCACTCGCTGCGTGTGGCGGCCGGCCATCTCCGGTTTCACGCCCATCTCCGCCAACAGCATCGACAGCGCCTTGAGCTTGCGATAGGCGGCGATCAGGAACGGCAGCGACAACAGCAACGCCCCGCCCCAGATCAATGCTTTCTGCCAGCTGGGGTCGCTGATCCAGTCTTGCAGGTAAGCCGACATTCGCTCGGCGAAATAAGCACCCGAGAAGAAGATCGCAATCACCAGCGCCAGATTGACGCCCACCTGTAACAGAATCCGCCTAATCATCGACGCCAGTAGCGCGCCCTCGCCCTGTGGCTGGATGCTGCGCAGCCATTCGCCGTACATCCCCAGCACGCGACCCAGCCGCTGCGGCATCACGCCAGCCAGTTTGATCGACAGCGGATCAGCGGCACGGATCAGATAAGGCGTCAGCAGCGTCGTAATCACCGACACCGCCACGGCGACCGGATAGAGGAAGTTGCTGGTGACCTGCAGGGTCATGCCCAACGCCGCAATGATGAAAGAAAATTCGCCAATCTGTGAAAGCCCCATTCCCACGCGCAGTGAGGTGCGTCCGTCATTGCCGGCGATAAAGGCGCCGAGACCGCAGGACAACATCTTGCCGAGTACGACGGCCACGGTTATTACCGCAATCGGCCACGCGTACTGCAGCAATATCATCGGATCGAGCATCAGCCCGATGGCCACAAAGAAGATCGCACTGAACAGGTCACGAACCGGCTCGATCAAGCGTTCAATCTTCAGCAACTGCCGGGATTCAGCCATGATCGCGCCGATCAGGAACGCGCCGAGCACCATGCTGTATTCGAGCTTGACCACCAGCAGACAGAAGCCGAAACACAGGCCCAGCACGGTGATCAACAGCATCTCGTTGCTTTCGAATTTGGCCACGTAGGCCAGCAGCCGCGGCACCAGCAAAATCCCGATGACCAGCGCGACGATCATGAACAACGACAGCTTGCCGACCGTGGAAAACACTTCACCGGAACTGACCGTGCCGCTGACCGCGATGCTCGACAGCAAGGCAATGATGCCGATGCCAAGAATGTCCTCGACGATCAACACACCGAAGATCAACTGCGCGAAGCGCTCGTTCTTCATCTTCAGGTCATTGAGTGCCTTGACGATGATGGTGGTCGAGGAGATCGCCAGGATCGCGCCGAGGAACAGCGAGTCCATGGTGTTCCAGTCGAACCAGCGACCGATTTCGTAGCCGATCCAGATCATCAGCACGATTTCCAGGAACGCCGCGATAAACGCCGTGGCGCCGACCTTGAATAGTTTGCGCAGGCTGAACTCCAGGCCCAGGCAGAACATCAGGAAGATCACCCCGAGTTCGGCGAGGGTCTTGATCGTTTCTTCGTCGTGGATCAAACCGAACGGTGGCGTGTGCGGGCCGATGATGAAGCCGGCGACGATATAGCCAAGCACCACCGGTTGCTTGAAGCGATGGAACAGCACGGTCACCACACCCGCGACCAACATGATCACTGCCAGATCCTGAATAAAACTGATGGCATGCATGGTGTGGGGCTCCTTGAGTGACATTGCTCACGCGCCAGACGCGGGAAAGGTCTGATCGAGCAGAGTAAAAATCCGCTTTCCGCGTAGGAATTGCCCTTGGGGTGGGCTTTTTGAAGGGTAACACCGCGACTTCCGGCAGAAAGGCGGTGCAATATATGGAAACAGATCGATCCGGCGTGACGACGACCACCCGCCCGGCGTCCCGATAACTGTGGTTTGAAAAAACCGACCAGGCACCCACAGAGGTGCACTCCTCCGAAACCTGCCTTGAACCGTGAGAACGCTATGGAACCCGGAAACGCCCAGCTGTCGATGACGGTATTGATGACCCCCGACATGGCCAACTTCTCTGGCAATGTCCACGGCGGCACGTTGCTCAAGTACCTCGACGAAGTCGCCTACGCCTGCGCCAGCCGTTATGCCGGCCGCTACGTGGTGACCCTGTCGGTGGATCAGGTGATTTTTCGCGAGCCGATTCATGTCGGCGAACTGGTGACCTTTCTGGCTTCGGTCAATTACACCGGCAACACCTCCATGGAGGTGGGCATCAAGGTGGTGACCGAAAACATCCGCGAACGCTCGGTGCGTCACACCAACAGCTGTTTCTTCACCATGGTGGCGGTGGACGACGATCGCAAACCGGCTGCCGTCCCGCCGTTGCAACCGCAGAACAGCGAGGACAAACGCCGTTTCATGCAGGCCCAGCAGCGTCGTCAGATTCGTCAGGAACTGGAAAAGCGCTACCAGGAGATCAAGGGCGACGCCTGAGCTGGCCAGACAGTTTCAGGGTGTTCTTCAGACAGCTTTCGCGAGCAAGCCCGCTCCACGCACTCATTCTTCATTGAACACAAAGTTTGTGTCCGACAAAGATCCGATGTGGGGGCGGGCTTGCTTGCGAATGGGTTCAACGTCGAACTCAGAGACTGATCGCCGTCGCTTCAAACCGTACCCGCGGATGCGCAATCCGGTCCTGAGCCCGCACCAACTCCAGTTCATAGCTGGCGCACGCCTGGGTTTCCAGCAGCACCTCATGCACCGCCGATGCCGCAAACTCGAACGCCGCCACCAGGCTATCGCCCAGCAGCACACGCGCCAGAAACAGCCCGGAAGTCAGGTCGCCAACGCCCACCGGCTGACGCGGAAACGCCAGCATCGGACGTCGCAGGTGCCAGCTTCCTTCGCTCGTCACCAGCAACATTTCAAACGCATCCTCCGGTTTGCCGGGATAGGCCAGATGCTTGACCAGCACCGCTTTCGGGCCGCGCGCCAGCAACGCGTGCGCCATGGCCAGGCAATCGAACAGCGACTGCGGCTTGCGCCCTGAGAAGCTGTCCAGCTCCAGCTGGTTCGGGCACATGAAGTCCGCCACGGCAGCGGCTTCTTCCAGCAGGAAATCGCTGACTTCTGCCGGCACGCTGCAGCCTTTCTCCGGATGGCCCATTACCGGGTCACACAGATACAGCGCCTTTGGATTCATCGATTTGATCCGCGCCACGCCCGTCAGAATCGCCCGGCCCTGGGCCGCACTGCCGAGGTAACCGGACAATACGGCATCGCAATTGCCCAACTCTCCGATCGCCGCAATGCCTTCGACCAATTCGGGAATCTGGTGTGGCGACAGCACCTCGCCCGCCCACTGCCCGTACTGAGTGTGGTTGGAGAACTGCACGGTGTTGAGTGGCCAGACATTCACCCCGACCCGCTGCATCGGGAAAACCGCGGCGCTGTTGCCAGCGTGGCCGAACACCACGTGGGACTGGATGGCGAGCAGATGGGGCGTACGTTTCATGCGGTGAGTTCCGTAAAACGATTGAAATTCGAGCCGCGCAGTATGCGACTAAACGCAGCCTGTACGACAGACCGGCGACGCAGTTAAGCTGGCACTATCTTGTTGGAGCACCCTGTTGATGCTGACCCTCGGAAATATCTTCGTGCTGATGCTGCTCGCCACCGCTGGCGCGTGGCTATGGCACAACCATGGCTTGCGCGAGCGCGCGCTGGAGCGGGTCAAGCAGCATTGCAGCAATCTCGGGATCGAGTTGCTGGATGGCAACGTGGCGCTGAAAAAAATTGCATTCATCAAGGATGCCAATGGCCGACGCCGTCTGGCCCGTGTGTATAACTTCGAATTCACGGTGACCGGCGAAACCCGCCATAACGGCACTATCACCCAGTTCGGCGCCCACAGCGCGCAGATCGAACTGGCCCCCTACCCGATGCCCTTCGACGACACGCCTCCGGTGGTCGACGTGGTGAAGCCGCGGGCAGAAGTGATTGAGCTTAGTCAGTGGCGGCAAGAACACACCAAATGGCGTCCATAAATCAAAAGATCGCAGCCTGCGATCTTTTGATCTTTAATTCGAACGACAGCCTGCCAAATCTCTTTGCAGCCACTCAACATTCTGCGGCTCGCTGAATATCAGCTCAATCCGTGAATCGCGGCGCCATTCGCTGGGCTGCCACTCCAACGCCGAGTTATCCAGTGCATTCGCCGAAACCCACCCGTCGGCGCTGTGGATAACCAGCTTCGCTCGCCGCCAACCAAGGCTTTCCAGCCACCGGCCAATTCGCGCTGAATCGAACCTCTGGCTCGGATGCCAGCGCCAGCCGATGCTCCAGCCGCCGTCCTGTTCCTGACTCAGGCAAATCGGTAACGCGGGATCTGTCCAGACGGCCGGCAACTGCGCGACTCCATTGGGTGCGATGAAGTTATCCACACCCGCCACAGCCTGCGCCTCAAGGCCGGGTAACGCTTTCAAAGGAAGGATGGCCTGCTGCGTCCAGTACAAGGGACGTGATGGCAAGTGCGCGACAACCTGCTGCCTATCAGCCTCCCCGAGATGTTCAGACTTGTTCAACAGCAACAACCCTGCGCTACTCAACGCCTCCTGCTGCGTCACAGGAAGCGGTTGGCCAGCGGCGAGCGCTTGGGCATCCAGCACCATCACGCAGGGCTGAACCGCCAGCACGCCGACCCAAGGCGCCTCATTCAACTGCCTGAGCAACTGCGCAGGATGGCCGAGCCCTGACGGCTCGATAAACAACCGATCCGGCCGCGCCTTGCGCAGTAAACGCCCGAGGCCGATCTGAAACGGCGCACCATTGACGCAACACAAACAGCCCCCGGCCACCTCACCCAGTGCGATACCATCGGCGTCCCGGGTCAGCAACGCAGCATCGATGCCAATCTGGCCGAACTCGTTGATTAGCACCGCCCAACGCTCGTTCGCCGGCCGCTGGGCCAGCAGGTGCTTGATCAAACTGGTCTTGCCTGCGCCCAATGGGCCGGCAATGACGTGGGTGGGAATGTTCTGCAACATGGTCGGTGTTTTCTGAGGAGGTAAACGATGCGGTTGATCGGCTGGACGTTGCTCTTGGCCCTGGTTTCCGGCGAAGCACTGGCCCAGGCTTGTGTGGTACATAGCACGGCTGAGCGACTGGACGTGAAAGTCTGTCAGCAGAACCGAAACATCCCGGAAAAACTCTTCGCCGATGGCTTCTGTCAGCCGAACCTTCCTGGCCAGAAAGTCGAGGTTCAATACGTCGACCAATGCCCCGGCGGCGCATTCGGCGTGTGCAGCAACGCTCAAGTCGCCAATATGCCTTACCGGCAGGATATTCACTATTACGGCGTGGCCACCGACGCGGCGTACCTGAAGCCGTTTTGCGAAGGCCAGAGCCAGGGCAACTGGCTCAAGCCATGAGCCGCTAACCCAGCCAATCGAGGGTCAGGATCAAACGACGCTCGCCCGGCGCGAGCTGCGGCGAGCGGTGAATCAGGCCAAAGCCTTCGTTGCCGTGCCATTTCTCGCCCTTGAGCAAGGCGACGGCGCCGCTGCCGATTTGCTGGATCAGCGAGTTGTCCGTAGGTTCCGCTTCGGGTTGGCTCAACTGGCGACGATCCATCCCCCCTTCTTTCAGCCACTGACTGCCAACACCCGCATACGTGGTAATCAAGCGCACCGGCACATGATCGACGTGAAAGCGCGGGCACATGGCTTTGTCCAGAACCCGCAGACGTACGCCGATACGCTGGGCCCCCAACAGACAGGCGAATGCACTGACCAGCCAGGAAACGTCGGCGATAAAGCCTTCATAGCCCTCGAGATCGCGCAAGCCCGAGGCCAATCCGCGGAGGTTGGGTTCAGTGTCTTCGTTGGCGATTTCCAGCGACAACGACTCGGCCAATGGCTCGTTCAAGGACAGCAGCAGGCTGCCAAAATCGGCGATGTGTACCGGGAGTTGGCGCTGCCATACGGCGAGGTTTACGCCATCATCGAGAATCCCGGCGAGCGCTTGCGGCGTCTCGCCCTGAACCTGAGACATGGCCGGCCGAGGCTTCAAGGTCGGCGCCAACATCACGCCGCTTCCTCTTCATGCCAGGGTCCGAACGGATCAGGCAGCAATCGCCAACCCTCGACGCCGGAGACCATTTCTTCATCGGTCAGCAGGCAATCGTCCAGCTCTGCGGTGAGTCGAGTGAAATCGATGTTCTGGCCGATGAACACCAGTTCCTGGCGGCAATCACCGGTGGCGGCGGTCCAGTTGTCCATGATTGCAGCGGTGCTTTCTTCGTCCTGCGGCCATTGGTCTTTCGGCACGAAACGCCACCAGCGTCCGGCAAAACCATGGCGCATCAAACCGCCCGCCTGGGACCAGCTGCCCGCGTCCATCGGCTTGCTCGCCAGCCAGAAAAACCCTTTGGAGCGCAGCAGTTTTCCGTTCACCCATGGCCGGTCGATGAAGCTGAAAAAGCGTTGCGGGTGAAAGGGTCTGCGTGCTCGATAGGCCGTGGAAGCGATGCCGTACTCCTCGGTTTCCGGCACGTGCTCGCCGCGCAGCTCCTGCAACCAGCCCGGTGCCTGCGCCGCTTTTTCGAAGTCGAAACGACCGGTATTGAGGATTTTCTGCAGGGGGATCTCACCCATGACCATCGGGATGATCTCGGCTTGCGCATTCAATCGTTCGAGGATCGCGATCAGCTCCTGACGCTCGCGACTGCTGATCAGGTCGATCTTGCTGATCAGGATCACGTCGGCGAATTCGATCTGCTCGATCAACAGATCAGTGATCGAGCGTTCGTCTTCCTCGCCGAGGGTTTCGCCACGAGAAGCGAGGCTTTCGGCGGCCTGATAGTCGAGCAGGAAGTTCATGCCGTCGACCACGGTGACCATGGTGTCGAGCCGTGCGATGTCGGCCAGGCTTTGCCCTTCTTCATCACGGAAAGTGAAGGTTTCCGCCACGGGCAGCGGCTCGGAGATGCCGGTGGATTCGATCAGCAAGTAATCGAAGCGGCCATCCCTGGCGAGTTTGCCGACCTCTTCAAGCAGGTCTTCACGCAAGGTGCAGCAGATGCAGCCGTTGCTCATTTCCACGAGTTTTTCTTCGGCGCGGTTCAGGGTGACGTCACGCTGAACTTCGCTGCCATCAATGTTGATCTCGCTCATATCGTTGACGATCACCGCGACTCGCAGGCCTTCGCGGTTACGCAGCACATAGTTGAGCAGCGTGCTTTTTCCGGCGCCGAGAAAGCCCGACAGGACAGTCACGGGGAGACGATTGGGCATCAGGTAGTCCTCACATTAGATGCCCGGTCGCAGCGTCGGGCTCAACTAAATGTTACAGTATAACAATGCAATTATACCACTCCCCTCTTGCCGACCGTGACAAAGGACAGGATGCTGGAGCCCGTTCGTCCTGTGAGAAATCCCATGCGCATTGCCCTGAAATTAACGCTGATGAGCTTTTCGCTGCTGCTCGCCGTAGACACCTGGGCGCAAGTCCCGAGTCTTGCAACATGTACTCGCAGCGCCAACCTGCTGGCCTGCGTGGATGCCGACGGTAACGCTTACAGCGTCAACACTGTCGGCAGCACGATCTACTTGCGCGGGTTCGAACGGGCCAGCAAGCGCTATTGGGCGCAAACCAACAGTCGCTACGGGCAACTGACATTCTTCACCGGGATCGCTTCCGACGGCGAAGCCTGGGTGGGCTATAACCGTCGGGTCGGCTGGACCACCATCAATCGGTTTTCCAGCTCCGGCGGCAGCAGCGCCAGGTTCACCTGCAGCCGGATTACTGGCTGCTAGGCCTGCGCTTTTTGCTGTGCCTGTTGCCAGGCGACGTAGCTGTTGACCGGCGGATTCTTCTGAAAGTAACGCTGTAATCCTTCGAACAAGCCGTCAGCCACGGCCTGCTGATGCCGCGCCGTGACCAGCCGCTGACTGTCGCGAGCGTTGGAAATGAAGCCTGTTTCCACCAGGATCGACGGCACGTCCGGTGACTTCAGCACAGCAAATCCCGCCTGCTCCACACGCTTTTGATGCAGCGTGGTAATGCCCGCCAGACTGCCGAGCACGGTGTTGCCCAACTGCAAACTCGCGGCGAGGGTGGCGTTCATCGACATGTCGAGAATCACCCCGGCAAGCATCGGGTCCTTGTCCTTGAGATTGAGCAGACGGGTGGCACCCAACAGGTCCGCGCCGTTCTCTCGCTGCGCCATGAAGCGCGCCGTGGCCGACGTCGCTCCACCCTCGGACAAGCAATACACCGAGGCGCCAGAAGCAGTAAGACGCGGTGCTGCATCGGCATGCACCGAGATGAACATGTCGGCGTTGTGCTTGCGGGCAATCTCCACGCGCTTGCGCAGCGGGACGAAGACGTCGTCATTGCGCACCAGCTTTACGTCGAAGCCTTTCTCGCGCTTCAGCCGTTTGGCCAACAGTTGTGCGATGGCCAGCACCACGTCTTTCTCGCGCTCACCCTTGGCACCGACGGCGCCGGGGTCTTTGCCGCCATGGCCGGGGTCGACCACCACGATGATGTCCCGCTTGGGGTGAGCTTTGTCGACGGCTACCTCGGGCGCAGCTGCGATGTGTAGCGGCGCGGCTGACTTCAGATCGAGCACCAGTCGATGGCCTTGTCCATCCTGCGGCGGCAACAGGAAGCTGTTGAGCTGCACCGGAGCATTGAGATCGAGGACGATCCGCGTATCGCCCTGACCAAAATGCCCGGAGCGGATCGAACGAATGACCGTATTGCCGAGGGCCAATTGACTGAAGTCACCACTGAGGTTGGCCCCGCTCAGATCGATGATCAACCGCTCGGGTGCACTCAGGGAAAAGGTCTTGTAGCGAACCGGCCCGCTCAGATCGAACACCAGGCGCAATTTGTCATCCGAACGCCAAAGCCGCGCGTTGCGAATTTGCGTGGCGCCAACACTGAAGGGCAATAAGGCCGCGCTGGCCAGGATCAGGTTGAGCAATTGACGTCTGTGCATGGTGAAAGCCGCTCGTGAAAAAAGGCATAGTCGATTTTAATGTAATAACATAACATGTCGATCCGACTTCCACGATGGACCTGCTCATGAATGCGTTGACTCTGCCGGATATCGCCGCGCAGGCCTCACGCCAAGCCCTGCCACTTGAATGGGTGGGCATGTGCGGCATTGCTCTTCCCGTTTTGTTCGATGGCCAACGATTGAGTGCAAAGGCCGACGCGGGCGTCAGCCTCGACGATGGAGAAGCCCGGGGCATTCATATGTCGCGACTGTACCTGGCGCTGGAAATGCTCGAGCAGGAAAGCCTGACGCCAGCCCTGTTGCGGTGTGTCTTGCAGCGATTTTTAGACTCGCACGAAGGTCTATCCAATAGCGCTTACCTGAACATTCACGCTGATTTACTGCTCAAACGGCCGGCGCTTATCAGTCCGTTGTCCGGGTGGAAGAACTATCCGGTTAGCATCGAAGCGCGTTTGAAAAACGCGATGTTCCACGTGGAACTAAAAATCGACATCCCTTATTCCTCAACCTGTCCCTGTTCAGCCGCGCTGTCACGGCAGTTGATTCAACAGCAATTCATCGATGACTTCGCCAACAAGTCACTGCAACACGCCGATGTTTTAGCCTGGCTTGGCTCCACAAAAGGCATCGTTGCGACGCCTCATAGCCAACGCAGCAACGCGCAGCTAAAGCTTCGTCTTGACGACTATCTGGATGACCTGCCACTGATCGCATTGATCAACGATGCCGAAGCCGCCCTCGGCACCGCCGTGCAAACCGCCGTGAAGCGCGCCGACGAACAAGCCTTCGCCCTGGCCAATGGGCAGAACCTGATGTTCTGCGAAGATGCTGTTCGACGCTTGAATCTGGCGTTGAAACGCTCTCCCGGCATCAACGCCTTCCACCTGAAAGTCGTCCACGCAGAAAGCCTTCACGCCCACGACGCCGTCGCCGAAAGTCGATGGAACTGGGAGGCCGCATGATTCGCTGCGAGGCTTTGAGCTGGGGAGCACCCGGACAACCGCTCACACCTACGCTGGATTTCGAATTGGCCAAGGGCAGCCTGACAGCGGTCATCGGTGCCAACGGTTCGGGAAAAAGCAGTTTGCTGAAAGTCATCGCCGGCCTGCAAAAACCACTGACAGGCAAAGTGACCCTTGATGTTCCACGCAAAGGCTCACTCTCATTCCTCCCTCAGCAACAACACCTCGACCGGCAATTTCCGATCAGCTTGCAAGAGTTGGTGGCCGCCGGTTTCTGGGGCAGCAGACAAACACCCGAAGTCCGGAGCCAACGTCTCAAGGCCGCGCTGGAAAAATGGTGCCTGACCGGTCTGGAACAGCGCCCGTTGATGGCCCTCTCCGGCGGCGAATTGCAGCGTGCCCTGCTCGCTCGTTTAAGCCTCGCAGAAGCCCCCTTGCTGTTACTCGACGAACCCCACGCCGCCCTCGATGAACTCGGTCAGTCACTGCTGTGGAAACACCTCCACGCCTGGCACGCTGAAGGCCGAACCCTGGTGGTCGTGTGTCACGACCTGGCCGCTGTTCGCCAACACATTCCTCAAACGCTGCTGATCAAAAGTAGCGGTTGCGTCCTCGGCCCAAGCGTCGACCTGATCCGCCAACAACCCCAAACGCAGGTGGCCTGATGCTCGCTGCCACTCAACTTTGGCAACCCTTCCACGAGTTCGTGTTCATGCGCCGGGCGCTGCTCGGTGGATTGGTGCTGGCATGCAGCACGGCACCGCTCGGGGTATTTCTGATCCTGCGGCGCATGAGCCTGATCGGCGATGCCGTCGCCCACGGCATCCTGCCCGGCGCTGCGCTTGGCTTCTGGTTTGCCGGCCTGAGTCTGCCAGCGCTGACACTCGGCGGTCTCGGCGCCGGCCTGAGCATGGCCGGTCTCGCCGCGTGGATCACTCGCCGCACCGGGCTGCGAGAAGACGCGAGCCTCGCGGCGATCTACCCGATTTCCCTCGCCAGCGGTGTGCTGATCCTCGGCATCGCGGGCAAACGTCTGGACCTGCTGCACCTGTTGTTTGGCTCGGCGCTGGCGGTCGACGGGCCCACGTTGACCGGCATGTTATGGGTCTCAGGATTCAGCCTGATCGCCATGGTGCTTATCTACAAACCGTTGTTGCTGGACACCCTCGACCCACTCTTCCTGCAAACCGTCAGCCGGCTCGGTCCGTTGGCCCATGGCGTGTTTCTGACGCTGGTGGTGCTGAACCTGGTGATTGGTTTTCAGGCCATCGGCGCGCTGATGGTCGTCGGCCTGATGATGCTGCCCGCCGCCGCTTCACGCTTCTGGAGCCGTCGCTTGCCCATGTTGATGGGCATCTCCGCCCTGCTCGGCTGCCTCTCGGTCTGGCTCGGATTGTTGCTGTCGTTCTACTACTCACTGCCCAGCGGCCCGGCCATCGTCCTGGTGGCTGGCGGTCTGTATCTGCTGTCCGTGGTGTTCGGACCGGTGCACGGTTTGCTGCGCCGCCCGCCTTTGCTCACATCCCAATGAGGTGTTGCCCGATGCGCGCTTTACTCATGCTGTTCAGCTTGATGCTGTCGATGTCACTGTCCGCTGCGGAAAAACTGCAGGTGGTCACCAGCTTCAGCATCCTCGCCGACATGACTCATCAAGTCGGCGGCGAGCATATCCAGATCACCAACATGGTTGGCCCCGATACCGATGCCCACACGTACGAGCCGACACCGGACGACGCCAAGGCGCTACTGAAAGCCAGCCTGATCATCAAAAACGGCCTGGGTTTCGAGCCATGGCTGGACCGCCTGGTCAGCAGCACCGAGACCAAAGCTTCCGTCATCAGCGCGAGCCACGGTGTCATTCCACGCTCGCTGGATGAAGACGGCGAAACCGTTCCCGACCCTCACGCCTGGCACAATCTGGCGAACACCGAGCTGTATATCAGCAACATTACCAAGGCGTTGATCGCCGCCGACCCAGCGAACAAAGCCGACTATAAACGCAACAGCCAGGCCTACCTGAAACAGATCTACGCGCTACTCGCCGAAGCCAAAGCCAAGCTCGGTTCGCTGCCACCGGGCAACCGCAAGATCGTGACATCCCATGATGCTTTCGGTTATCTCGGTCAGGCCTATGGCATCGACTTCATGGCGCCACAAGGCCTGTCCACCGAGCGCGAGCCGTCGGCCGCCGAAGTCGCTGCGTTGATCACCCAGATTCGTCAGGCCAACGTCAAAGCGGTGTTCATGGAAAACATCAAGGACGCACGGCTGCTCAAGCAGATCGCCGATGAAAGCGGTGCGCACATTGGCGGCACCTTGTACTCCGATGCGCTCTCCGCAAGCGGTCCCGCCAGTACTTTCGCCGGGCTGTTCGAGTACAACCTCAACACCCTGTACGAGGCGTTGAGCAAACCATGATCCGCAAGAACCCTTCAGGCGATTTACCGCTGATTGCCGAATCTGCGTACGTGGATAAAACCGCGATCATCTGCGGCAAAGTGGTGATCGGCGAGAACGTTTTCGTCGGCCCCTACGCCGTGATCCGCGCCGATGAAGTTGACGATTCGGGCACGATGGAGCCGATCACCATTGGCGCCAATTCGAACATCCAGGATGGCGTGGTGATTCACTCCAAGTCCGGAGCAGCGGTCACCATCGGCGAGTTCAGTTCGATTGCTCACCGTTCGATCGTTCATGGTCCGTGCACGGTGGGCGACCGGGTGTTTATCGGCTTCAACAGCGTGCTGTTCAACTGCGCGGTGGGTGATGGCTGCGTGGTGCGGCACAACTCGGTGGTCGACGGCCGCGACTTGCCCACGGATTTCTATGTGCCCTCCACTACTCGCATCGGCCCCAACACCGACCTGTCGCAGTTCCCGCCTGTCAGCGTCAGCGCCTCGGAGTTTTCCGAGGATGTGGCGCGCACCAATGTCGATCTGGTGCGTGGCTACAAAGCCCTGCAAAACGAGTTCTGACCTATGAGCAGCGTGCTGATTCGCAATGCCCGACTGGTGAATGAAGGTCGTGAATCTGACGGTGATCTGCTGGTCAGCCATGGCCGCATCGTCAAGATCGCCGCTAGCATCGACGGTGAAAATGCGACTGTGGAAATCGACGCTGACGGCCAGTGGCTGTTGCCCGGAATGATCGATGACCAGGTGCACTTCCGCGATCCAGGATCGCCTGACAAAGGCAGTTTCTACACCGAATCCCGAGCTGCGGTGGCCGGGGGTATCACCAGTTTCATGGACATGCCCAACACCAATCCACCGACATTGAGTCTGGGAGCACTTGCCGACAAGAAGCGTCGAGCAGCTATCAATTCGGTGGCCAACTACGGCTTTCACTTCGGCGTGAGCAACGACAACCTCGACACCGTCGCCGCACTCAATCCTTGCGAAGTGGCCGGGGTAAAAGTGTTCATGGGTGCGTCCACCGGCAACATGCTGGTGGACGATCCGAGGGTTCTCGAGCGGCTGTTCGCCGAGGTGCCGACGATTCTGTTGGCCCATTGCGAACACACGCCCAGCATCGACGCCAACGCTGCAAATCTGCGAACGCTGTTTGGCGAACACATTCCCGCCGCCGCGCACCCGGTAATCCGCAACGCCGAGGCCTGCTTTCGCTCGTCCTCAATGGCGGTGGATCTGGCCAGGCGCCACGGCACGCGACTTCACGTTCTGCACCTGACCACTGCACGCGAACTGGCGTTGTTCGAAGACAAACCGCTGTCGCAGAAACACATCAGCGCCGAAGTCTGCCTGCACCACTTGCTCTTCGATGATCGCGATTACGCAGACCTTGGCAACCAGATCAAATGCAACCCGGCGATCAAGACTCAGGCTGACCGCGATGCCTTGCGCAACGCCTTGCTGAGCCATCGACTGGACGTCATCGGCAGCGATCATGCGCCGCACACCTGGGCCGAAAAGCAACGCGCCTACGGTCAGTCGCCCTCCGGTCTACCGCTGGTGCAGCACGCCCTCCCCGCGTTGCTGGAGTTGGTGGCGGACAAGGTGTTGCCGATCACTGTGCTCGTGGCCAAGACCAGTCACCGTGTTGCTGATCTGTTTGCTATTCCCGACCGAGGCTATTTGCGCGAAGGTTATTGGGCAGACCTGGTGCTGATCAAACCCGAGCCTGACGGCATTGCCGTCTCCCAGCAGCCAATTCTGTCTCAATGCGGCTGGACGCCCTTTGCCCGACGACGCTTTCGCCACAGCGTCAGCACCACGCTGGTGTCCGGACAAATCGCATGGCGAGACAAATGTCTTAATGACAACTGTCAGGGTTTACCACTACGGTTTATGCGCTAGCACTCGAGAGCACCGACATGATTCAAATCACCCTGAGCGATGGTTCATTGCGTGAATACGACCAACCGTTGTCGGTGTACGAATTCGCCGCGAGCATCGGTCCCGGGCTGGCCAAGGCAGCTGTCGCCGGGCGGGTTGACGGTGTTCTGGTCGATTGTGAATTCATGATCGGAGCGGATGCCCGGGTCAACATCGTCACGCCGCAAGAGCCAGACGGGCTGGAGATCCTTCGCCGGTCCTGCGCCTTGGTGTTGGGGATGGCCGTGAAACAGCTTTATCCAAAAGCGCATTTGCAGACGGGAGCGGCGTTGGGTGACGGCTTCTTTCATGAGTTCGAGTTAGAGCAGCATTTGAACCTGGTCGACCTTGCCAGCATCGAAGCGCGCATGAAGACACTGGCGGCTACCAATCATTCGATCCGTCGCCGCGCGACGCGTACCAAACAGTTATCGTCCTACCTTCTGGGAGACTTCGAGTGTGTGTCGACGGGTCCGCATGTTCCCGCAACCCGAGTGTTGCAGGCCTTCGCCCTTGATCACATCAGCGGTACATCACCACAGCGGGTCTATGGCACCTGTTGGTCCTGCCAGGAGGAACTGGACAACTGGCGGGCACCGCCGCACGTGATGATCATCAGCATGGATGATCGTCAGGCGGAATACGCACAATCGGTGACTGAAGCGTTGCGCCGGAGTGGCGTGCGGGCTCGTGCCGATTTGCGCAACGAGAAAGTCCGCCACAAGATTCGCGAGCATAGTCAGCAAGTGCCGTATCTGGTCGTGATCGGGGAGAAAGAAAAAGAAGGCGGGTTTGTCAGTGTGCGCAGTCGCACCGGGGAGGATTTTGGCAGGATGGCGGTTGATGCGGTGTGCAGTTGGCTGCGATCAACAGGGATTGCGGGTGTCTGAATAGACGCCTCGCGAGCAGGCTCGCTCCCACAGTGGGTGCATCATTCCTGTGGGAGCGACGTGTTTAAGCTCTCGGCTTAACAGTCCCGCAATCCTGCCCCAACCAGACCGCGCGAGTATCAAGGCTACCCTTTTGCTGAATGCCGGTAGCGTTGAAAGTGCCATTCACCTTGGTGGTGAACTCACGATCGCTCAAGAAAGTCGCCACACCCGCCCCTTGCGCTTTCGGGCAGCTGAAGCGGAATTTCCACTGGTTGCCGGTGCGCTCGGTGATTTCCTGTTTGCAGCCCGATTGCGGGTCCGTCAGCGGGATGTTGTCGCTCTTCACTTGCTCCGGCGTCAGGCAAGCGCGAATCCCCTTGCCGCCCATCGTGATGCCCTGTTTCTCCAGCTGCGCCCGCTGTTCAGGGGTGATCTGGCTCTGTATCTGGCCAAGGATCAATTGCAGGTCCGGCAGGTTCTGGTCATCGACCTTCATGTTACTCGAGGTCAATTCCCACAAGCCCGGCTGAAGCATCTGCGCCTGAGCAGCCACAGGAAGAGCCAAACCAAAAGCGACGGCCAAACCCAGCAGACGAACGTTCATCGTGTAACTCCTGATCAGTAGTGGCCGTTAGACGTCAGCCACAGGCTTCGGTTCATGGGCCAATTAAATAGCGACATTCTGCACGGAACATGGTCTGTTAAGCATTGAATCTTCAGGAGCAAGGCTGCCCCATGGATTATTTTGGACCGCATGTTTTCGGTTATCTGATCGCCCTGTTGCACTCGTTAGGGCTGATTGCCGCCATCCATGCCGTATTGACCGTTCGAACCGCCCAGGGCTCGATCGCCTGGGCCCTGTCGTTGCTGTTCATTCCCTACCTCACGCTTATCCCGTACCTGGTCTTCGGCCGCAGCACCTTCGATGGTTACATCAAGGCGCGGCGACAGGCCAACGAGGAAATGCGCAAGGCCATCTCTGAGTTGAACTGGCGACCGTGGGTAGAAGAAGCCCTGACGGCACGCGCCTCCAACGCTTACGCTTCATTAAGGGCAATGCCGAAGCTGGGGCGCATGCCGTGCCTGGCGAATAATGAGGTCCGCCTGCTGATCAATGGTCCGGCCACTTTCGAGGCGATCTTCGAAGCCATCAGCCATGCCAGGGAAGCCGTGCTGATCCAGTTTTTCATCCTCCACGACGACCGCCTCGGCCAGCGCCTGCAAACCCTGCTGTTGAAAAAAGCGGCGGAAGGCGTTGCCGTTTATCTGCTGTACGACCGCATCGGCAGCCACTCCCTGCCCCACAGTTACGTGCAGCCGTTGCGCGATGCGGGTGTCGAGGTCAAAGCGTTCGCGACGCGTAGCGGCTGGCTCAATCGCTTCCAGGTCAACTTTCGTAACCACCGCAAGATCGTCGTGGTCGACGGTGTGCTCGGCTTCGTCGGCGGACACAACGTCGGCGATGAGTACATGGGCGAAAAACCACCTCTGGCACCCTGGCGCGACACCCACGTCCGCGTGCGCGGGCCGGTGGTGGCCTGCATGCAGGAGTCTTTCGCCGAAGACTGGTTCTGGGCGGCGCGGTCGTTACCGCCGCTGATACTGCCGGACGTTTATCCGGACGACGGCGTGCTCTGCCAATTGCTCGCCAGCGGCCCGGCAGATTCCTACGAAACCTGTTCGCTATTCTTCGTCGAAGCCATCCATGCGGCGACAGAACGAGTGTGGATCACCAGCCCTTATTTCATCCCCGACGAAGCGGTGTTCGCGGCGTTGCGACTGGCGGTGCTGCGGGGTGTCGATGTGCGCATTCTGCTGCCGTCGCGGCCCGACCACCGGATCGTCTACGCCGCCTCCAGCCTGTACGCCTTCGAAGCGGTACGCGCCGGCGTGCGGGTGTTCCGCTACGAACCCGGTTTCCTGCATCAGAAAGTGGTATTGATCGACAGCGAAATCAGCGCCATCGGCAGCGCCAATCTGGACAACCGTTCGTTCCGCCTGAATTTCGAAGTGATGTTGCTGACGGTCGACAGCGTGTTTGCCGGCGAAGTGGAACAGATGCTCAACGACGATTTCGCGCAGGCCCATGAAGTCGCCAAAGAAGAAAGCCGGGAGACCCACCGCCTGCAACAGGTCGGCATGCGGATCGCCCGGCTCATTTCCCCGATACTTTAAGGGGTGTAGATGTCGTCGCGGGTCCATGGCAGTTCATGGCTGCCATCGGGGTGTGCTTTCACCGCGAGGATCTGGTGCAGGTTGATCCAGCCCTTGGCGAATGCATAAGCGCATCCCGCCAGGTACAGCCGCCAGATGCGCAACGCCTGCTCAGGGACGAGCTTGCCAGCGGCTTCCAGATTGTCTTCCAGACGCTCACTCCAGTGGTCCAGGGTGCGTGCGTAGTGCAGGCGCAGACTCTCGACATCAACGATCTCCAGCCCCGCTTCGCTGATCTCGGCAGAAATCATCGACAGGTGCGGCAGCTCGCCGTTGGGGAACACGTACTTCTCGATGAAATCCCCGGCACCGCGCCCCACCGGACGGCCATCGGTGTGCTTGGCGGTGATGCCGTGGTTCATCACCAGACCGCCCTCTTTCACCGCGCCGAACAACGTCTTGCAGTACTCGGCCAGATTCGCATGGCCGACGTGTTCGAACATGCCGACACTGACCACCTTGTCGAAGCGCCCGTCCTGAGGCAAATCGCGGTAGTCGAGCAGTTGCAGTTCAATCTGATCGTCCAGGCCTTCAGCGGTCACTCGCTCACGGGCCAGCGCCAGTTGCTCTTTGCTGAGCGTGATCCCGAACACCTTCGCGCCAAACTCCCGCGCCGCATAACGCGCCAGCCCGCCCCAACCGCAACCGACATCCAGCAGATATTCGCCGGGTTGCAGGCGCAACTTGCGACACAGATGGCGGAATTTGGCTTGCTGGGCCTGTTCCAGGGTTTCACTGCCGGTCTCGAAATAGGCGCAGGAATACGCCATGTCACTGTCGAGCCACAGCTGATAAAACGCATTGGAAAGGTCGTAGTGATAGGAAATCGCCTTGGCGTCGGTTTCCTTGTCGTGGACGGTGCGCACAGGCTGGCTGTCGTCGTCCTCGCTCATCAATGCCTGGCTCCATTCATCGCAGACGCGGATCACGTCGCTGATGGAACCTTCAAGCTCGAGTTTACCCTCGACAAACGCCGCTCCGAGCGCGTCCAGGCTTGGATGAGTGAACTGGGTAACCATTTGTGGGTCCTTGACCACAATCGTGACGCTGGGCGTCGGCCCCAGATTGAATTCATGGCCGTCCCAGAGTCGCAGGCGTAACGGTAGCTGCAGATTCTGTAAGGCCGGTGGAAGTTGCGCGAGCATGGAATATCCCCCCTTGTTTCAGACGTCTGCTGTGAGGTTAGACCATCCTTGAAAAATAGCAGGCTATCGATTTCATAGCCCTTTTCTATGACCCGCACCGTTCAAACCAACACGTCGCAAAACTCACAGAAGTGATTGCCCTTACCTTAGATGACTACAAATCAGGCGACCAGTTCTGAAAAGTTGAAACCCCTCAAATTTCGTCCTTCAGCTTGAGCAATGGCTCCTGAAAGCGCAGCAACCGTCCGGCGTTACCCAGCACCAGCAAGGTACTCAGGTTATGCAGCAACGCCGCGATCATCGCCCCTGCCGCGCCAAGCCAGCCGAATGCGGCGAAGGCCACTATTGCCAGCGTCCAGCCCAGACCGATGATCACGTTGACCTGCAACGTGTTCCGGCACTGGCGACTCAAACGCACGCAGGTGCCAAGCCGTCGCAGGTCACTGCCGATCAGCACGATGTCAGCGGACGCCAAGGCAATGTCGGCCCCGCCAGCCCCCATGGCAACGCCGACCACGCCCGCCTTGAGTGCCAGCGAATCATTGATGCCGTCACCGACGACCATCGGCCGGAAGCCGCTGTCGATCTCCTTGAGCACGCGATTGAGTTTGTCCTCGGGCAACGCCTGGGCCTCGACATCGACGATCCCGACGTCCCCAGCCAAGCTATCTGCGACACTTTGGCGATCACCCGTGAGCAATAGCTGCCGGCCCAGTCCGAGTTCACGCAACTCGTTCAAGGCAAACCGCGCTTCAGGTTTGACGCTGTCCGCCAGCAAGAGCCAGGCGAGAAATTCACCATCGAGGGCCAGCCCGGCAATCGGGCCATCGTGTTCGGGGACTGCTGAAACGGGAATGCCTAATTGAGCAAACAACTCTGGACGGCCAAGCGCCGCTTCGCCCCGCTCCGTCATCGCCACCACGCCCAACCCTTGCCGTTCGTGAATGTTCGAGAGCAGCAGAAAATGTTCCTGAGTGACCAACCCGGCGAGTGCGCGACTGACCGGGTGACTGCTGGCAGAGCCGAGGCTGGCGGCAAGTTTCAATACGTGGCTGCGATCTTCCAGCGGACTGTCGATGGATTGCAGGCGCAAGGTGCCGAAGGTCAGCGTCCCGGTCTTGTCCACCACCAGCGATGTCAGGTCTGCCAGCTCTTCGAGAAACGCCGAACTGCGAATCAGAATCCCATGGCGAGCGGCAACCGCCACCCCGGCAATCGCCGTGGCCGGTGCCGACAACACCAACGCACATGGACAGGCCGCCACCAACACCGCAAGCATTGCCTGCGCATCGTTGGTGATGAACCAGGTGACGGCGGCCAGCAGCAACACCAACACCATGTAGCTGCCAGCGTAGCGTTCGAGCAATCGGGTGATCGGCGGTTTGGATCGTTCGGCACTTTGCATCAGCGCAATGACTTTGCCGAGTGTCGATTCGCTGCCCGTGCGCGTCACTTCGATACGCAGCAGGCCGTCGAGGTTGATCGCCCCGCCGAACACGGACATGCCGACACCCGCCTCAACCGGCACCGACTCACCGGTGATCGACGCCGTGTCGAGACTTGCCTGACCGCCGAGCACGCGGCCATCGGCCGGGACTCGGTCGCCGGCGCGAACTTCCACCCGGTCACCGGTCTTGAGTGTGCCGTTGTCGACTTCGACGATGGAGCCGTCTGCCTGAACCTTGCGCGCATGGCTGCGCGTCAATTTGCCCAGCGCGTGAATCGCTTCCTGAGAACCGATTACGCTGCGCTCTTCCAGCACGTGGCCGAAGATCATGATGATCGGCAGCAACGCAGCGGTCAGCAGATCGCCGGTCGCCCAGGCACCGAGCATGGCCAACGCGATCAGTTGATCGGTGATCCCGTGCAAGCTCGGATAACGCAAGCTGTACCAGGCCGAGCGCATCACCGGCACCGCCACCAGCAATGAGGCAAACCCCAACAGCAATTGACTGACACCGGTTTGCTCCGGCGACCACCAGCGCCAGATCAAACCCAGCGCCAACAAACCCAATGCGAGCATGGCCAGGGTCAACTGGCGAGCGGCGCTGCGTTGTTCGGCCGAGGACAACAGGCTCGGTGCGGCGGCGGTTTGTGCGCTCATTGTGTAGCTCCCTGAATGATCAGGCGGGAATCGTCTTTCGGATTGACCGTGGTCACCGAGCCGGCCTGACCGAGAATTTTCGGCATGCGCTCGCGGTAGAGGCGCAGCAGCATTTGCGGGTCGGTGCCCTGTTGTTGCGCCTTGGCCAGACTCAACACGGTAGCCGTGTCGGCGGACGCTTTGGCCAGCCGTTCACTCGCTTGAGCGTGGGCAACCTGCAACGTACGGTCGGCTTGTTCGTTGGCGGTTTGGGTGAGTTTCTCGGCCTCGGTGCGTGCGTTTGCCACGGCTTTATCGGCTTGCTGACTCGCGGTCAGCACTGCGTTGAAGGCGTTGACCGCCGGCCCCGGCAGACTCGATTGCACATCGACGCGCGCCACTTCGATACCCAGTCCCTGGCCGGTGGCCGTGAGATCCGCCAGTCGCTGATTGATGCCTTGCACCAGATCGCCGCGCAGGCGTTCCCGTCTTTCGGCCGCCTGGCTACCCGCGCCGATCAGCTCCGGTCGCGCCACCAGAATGGTGTCCAGGTCACGGGCAGCCGTCAGCGCCACGGCGCTGCGAGTCACAAGGCGATCCAGTGCCGGCAGCACATGTTCACCTTGAAGCACGTACGCATAGGGTTCGGTGACTTTGTAAAAAACCCGCACATCCAGTTGCACCACGCCGGCGTCACCGGTCAGCAAATAACCGGACCCGGCGAGGGCATCACTGAGCGGCGTGGCGAATGTGGCGACTCGGTCGGCCTGCAACGCGGCATCGCTGCGCAACAGATTGTCGACCCGACGCTCGATCACCCGATCGGCCGCCGGTAACAGGATGACCTGCTCGAACGGTCGCGGCCACGCCAACAGCAGGCCGGCATTCTGAATGCGATCCAGCGCGCCAAAGTGCAACACCACCGCACGATTCTGCGGATCGATTTGCCGAACATTGGAAAATGCCCACGCCAACGCGGCCAGCACCGTCACCGCATACAGCGCGAGAAACGCCAATCGCCCGGCCTGAATCCAGGGGCTGCTCAACTCATTTGTTCCACGTGGAACCAAACTCATGGCTGCGACCCGGACTTGATATCGAGTGTCGGCGGACCGTCAACCAGCACTCGAAACGGCGCAGCATCGGTGCGCAGAATCAGTTTGGTTCCCGGCGTAACGATGGTGCCCAAGGTGTCGAGAGAGCGCAGCAAGTTATACAGCTGCGGCGATCCGGCGTAGGCACGTCCGTAAATCTGCGCGGCTTCGACGCGGGACTGGGCTTCAATGTCGGCAGATTTAACGGTGGCATCGGCCTGAACGATTCGCGCATCCCGCTCGGCGGCGGAGCGGATTTGCGCCGCTTCGCGTTTGCCGATCGCCGTGCGTTCGGTGGCAATTGTTTCACGCTCGGCACGCATGCGATCGACGGTGGCAGTCAGGGTTACCGACGGCAAGGTCAAACGCTCGATGCCAACTTGCAGCACGCGAACGCCATACGTAGTCAGCAATTGCTGATCGATTTGCTGGCGCAGTTGCGCTTCAAAGTCAGCAATGTGCACCTGGTTGGCATCGGTGTTCACCAGATTGGCCAGATCGAAACTGCTGGCCGTGGTTTCCAGCGCCGAGCCGACAAAGGTGCGAATCTGCCGCGCCGCTTCGTCCGGCTGATTCTGCACGGCGCGCATGAAGCGCTGCACATTGTCCGGATCACCTTGCACCTGCCACGCCACGTAAGCCTGAACGATGATGCGCAAACCGTCGCGCGTGCCCACATCCTGCAAACCACTCGACGTGGTACGCAGACGCAAATCAACAGGAATCGCCGCTTCAAAAGGTGCGGGCCAACGCCAGCCCAGCCCCGGCTCCAGCAACACCCGCGACGGATTGCCAAAGCGCGTGATGACCGTGGCTTCGCCGGAACGTACTTGCACCAGGCTCGCCGCCGCGATGGCAAACGCTACCAGCAACGCAGCCCAACCCATGCGCCGCCACGGGAAGGGACCGGCTTCTTGTGGGTCTCCGTGGTGATGATGGTGATGCCCGTGGTGATGCCCGCCGTGGCCGTGATCGTGCCCGGCGTGGTCAGCATGATCGTGAGTGTGCGACTGGCTCATTTGGCAGCTCCTGGCTGAGCAGTTGGACGCGACGGCGCGGGATCAGCCGGCAGCGTGAACGTTCGGAGGTCGATGGTCGGCGCGTTGTTGCTGCCGCCCAAGCGATGGTCGAGAACCAGCAACCGGGTATTGGCCAGTCCTTGGGAAAGCTGGCTGAAATACTGCTCCAGCACGAAAGCCTGGCCAGCGCTGGCATAGGCTTTTCGCTCGGCGCTGAATTTCAGATCGGCTGCTTGCGCAGCTGCATTGATTTCACGAGCGTTGGCCGTCGCCTGATCACGAGCGATGCTGGCCTGTAATTGCGCCTGATTGGTCGCCTCTGCCGCTGCACCGCGTTCGCGTGAGATCAGCGTCTGTGCGCCAATCTGTGCCGCTTGCACGCCGTGATAAGCGTTGGCGGCGCCGGCCGGTGGATGAATCGCTTCGACCACGGTCGCGAGAATCTCCACGCCACTGCCAAGTGTTTGCAAGTCCGCCTGTACGGCGCGGCCTATCTCTTCGGCAAGCCCTACCCGGTCCTCACCGAGCAAACCGTCGAGGGTTCGCGAGGCGAAATCATGAACCAGAATCCGGCTGGCAGTGCTGCGGATCAGCGCCGGGACATCGGCATTGTTGTAGGTTGCGGCCAACGCGGCTTGATCCGACAGGCCGATGCGGTAAACGAACCGCACGTCCATGTTGACGATCTGGAAGCTCTGCTTGTCGGCACGGCTGCTGGCGATGACCTGGGATTTGTCATTCACATGGCTGGCGTCCCACAAGCGATTGGCAACTGCGGGCGCCGGACCTTCAGCGGGTGCCGGCGCAATGGGGGCCGCCGCTTCGCCGACACTCGTGGCCAACTCATGGACCACGCCATTCTCGACACTCAGCACTCGGCCCAGCGGCCACGGCAGGCCCGCGTGCAAGCCGGGACCGAACACCTCCACCGGTTTGCCGAAGCGCTCATAGATGCCCCGTCCTTGCAGGGGTATTTCGTGAATGCCGGTCAGCGACCAACCGACAAGGGTGACCACCGCCAGCACCGGCACAAACGCGCGACGCATGTAGGTGAACGCCCAGATTTGCCGCAGATCGATGCCGAAGCGGTTATGCAATTCATGCTGCAACGCCAACAGCGGTTGTGGTGGCCAGCGCAGCATGTCGGCGACGAAGCTTCGGGCGAGCAAGGCAGGTTCCAGTTGTTCGCGCCGGGGACTGAACAATGACAACGCGGCTCGCAGCAACAGTTCCACCGCGACAAGCCCCGGCAGTAGCCCGACCAGCACCGCCAGCCGCACCGGCCAGACCGACACCTCGCTGCTGAACAACAGGCACAACGCGCTCAACACCAGACTGATGATTGCCACGCGAGTCAGCTGGGCCAACTGCCCTGCTTCAGGCCACTGGGCCACGTTTTCCTGGGCAAACTGCCGCTCCAGTACCAGCAAACCGAAGGCCAGCAGCAATGACAGCGCAGCACCGACGTTGGCCGAAAAGCCTGGCGCGGCAGAGGGTAGCGCAAGATTCCAGACCTGGTTGATGCTGAACAGCGCCAACAACGCCCAGCCGCCGAGCCACAGCGTCGGGGCGCCGATCTGCGCCAGCATCCGTGTCCATCGTTGGCTGATACGCTCCAGCAGCTGTTCATACCAGCCCACCGGAGCGTCAACGACTTCGATCTCCACCGGCAGCGCTGGGGGATTCATCGCCCGTGCGCGCCATTGCGTCACCCACCACGCCGATTGCAACCCGGCAATCAGCACCAGCAGACCGGCGCTCTGATTGACCAGCAACGCTGCCCAAAGCGACTGTGGCGCAAACAGCCCGGCAAAAACCGCCAGCACCAGCCCTGTCGCCGCGAGTGCGCCGAGACCGATTGCCAACTGCCGCAATCGTCGCCCTTGAAAGACTGCCTGCTGAAAGCGCGGCAGCCCGGCTACCGCTGTTCCCTCAATATCGAGATCGACTTGCATACCACCCCAGTGTTTTCTTTGCCCAAGTCGCAATTCGTTACGATATAACGAAAGTCGTGAAATTTTTGTACTAATCGCTCTATCTGAAGATGCTCAACCTGTCGCTTGGCTGAAGCCTTGACCGAAACACCGATGAGCGCACATATTACGCTCGTAATTTTATCTGCGGACTACGTTTATCCAGCCCGATTCCCATTTAATCCAGGAGCAAATCCATGAGCAGCTATGACATCGTGATTCTGGGCGGAGGCCCCGGCGGTTACAACGCAGCAATCCGCGCCGGCCAGCTGGGCCTGAAAGCCGCTTGCGTCGAAGGCCGCGCGACCCTCGGCGGCACCTGCCTGAACGTCGGATGCATGCCGTCCAAGGCGCTGTTGCATGCTTCCGAACTGTACGACGCAGCCATGGGTGCGGAATTCGCCAACCTGGGGATCGAGGTCAAACCCACGCTCAACCTTGCGCAAATGATGAAGCAGAAGGATGAAAGCGTGACCGGGCTGACCAAGGGCATCGAGTTCCTGTTTCGTAAAAACAAGGTCGACTGGATCAAGGGATGGGGGCATATCGACGGCCCGGGGAAAGTCACGGTAATGGATAGCCAGGGTGACAAGACCGAGTTGAGCGCCAAGGACATCATCATTGCCACCGGGTCCGAGCCCACTCCCCTGCCCGGCGTAGAGATCGACAACCAACGCATCCTTGATTCCACAGGTGCGCTGTCTTTATCCGAAGTGCCAAAACATCTGGTGGTGATTGGCGCCGGGGTCATCGGCCTGGAGTTGGGTTCGGTGTGGCGGCGCTTGGGCGCACAAGTGACGGTGGTCGAATTTCTCGACCGGATCTGCCCCGGCGTGGACGGTGAAGCGGGTAAAACGCTGCAGCGTTCGTTGAGCAAGCAAGGCATCAACTTCAAGTTGAGTTCGAAAGTCACCAGCGCCACTACCTCGGCAAATGGCGTGCAACTCAGCGTTGAACCGGCGGCCGGTGGCACTGCCGAAGGGCTTGAAGCCGATTACGTGCTGGTGGCCATCGGGCGTCGGCCTTACACCCAGGGCTTGGGGCTGGAGAACGTCGGACTCACTACGGATAAGCGCGGCATGCTTGCCAACAAGGGCCACCGGACTGAAGCGGCCGGCGTGTGGGTAATTGGCGATGTCACCTCCGGGCCGATGCTTGCGCACAAGGCTGAAGATGAAGCCATGGCCTGCGTCGAGCAGATCGTCGGCAAAGCCGGCGAGGTCAATTACAACCTGATTCCCAACGTCATTTACACCCGACCGGAGCTGGCCAGCGTCGGCAAGACCGAAGAGCAACTCAAGGCTGAAGGCCGGGCCTACAAGGTCGGTAAATTCCCGTTCACCGCCAACAGCCGGGCGAAGATCAACCACGAGACCGAAGGCTTCGCCAAAGTGCTGGCCGACGAGCGCACCGACGAAATTCTCGGTGTGCACCTGGTCGGCCCGAGTGTCAGTGAAATGATTGGCGAATACTGCGTGGCCATGGAGTTCAGCGCCTCGGCGGAAGACATCGCACTGACGTGTCATCCACACCCGACGCGTTCCGAGGCGTTGCGTCAGGCGGCGATGAATGTGGAGGGGATGGCGACTCAGATGTAGCAAATATCAAAAAAGATCGCAGCCTTCGGCAGCTCCTACAGGATATGAGTACGACAGTAGGAGCTGCCGAAGGCTGCGATCTTTGCTTTCAAGTTGGCAAATGCTCCAGCGGCAACGCCCCCGGTGTTTTCACCGTGTGAATCGCAAAGTTGCTGCGGATATCGCTCACGCCCGGCAATTTCAGCAATCGTCCGGTGAGAAAGCGGTCGTACGCACGCAGATCCGGCACCACCACCTGCAGCAAAAAATCCGATTCCCCTGATACCAGAAACGCAGAAATCACCTCGGGCAACGCTGTCACGGCCAGACGGAAAGACTCGGCCTGTTCGTCGTTGTGACGCTCAACCTTGACCCCGACAAACACCGTCAGCCCAAGCCCGACTTCATCGCGATCCAGATTGGCCTGATAGCCGCGAATAACCCCGGCCTCTTCAAGCATTCGTACCCGACGCAAGCAAGGCGACGCGGACAGACCGATCTCGTCAGCCAGTTGCACGTTGCTCAGCCGACCATCACGTTGCAGGGCTGCGAGAATCTTGCGGTCGTAGGCGTCCAGTTTCATTTTTGGCAGATCCTGATGGCTGAGTGATCATTCAATGGCAGGTTATGCCAACCCAAGACGATTGAGAAGCAAACTACGCAACCACCTGCCCTGACTTTCCGCCCTAGACTGACCTACCGAATCAACAACGAATGGGGTGCATCGTGGCAGGACTCTGGCTGTTTTTCATGGCGCTGGCGGTGGTTTACCTGTTGCCGGGCCCGGACATGATTCTGCTGCTGCAGACTGGCGCACGCCAAGGCAGAGGGGCGGCGCTGGCGACAGCAGTGGGCTTGGGCATCGCACGGGGTTGCCACGTGTTACTGGCGGCATTGGGGCTGGCGGCACTGTTCAAGGCTGCGCCCTGGACCTTCGACGTCGTGCGCCTGGCGGGGGCCGCGTACCTGTTATGGATCGGCATTCAGTGCTTGCGAACCACGATGCTGCCCAACTTGGACGACGCGGGTGCAGCCTGTGGAAAACCACGTTGGCGCGAAGCGATCCAGCGCGGTCTACTGACTAACCTGCTTAACCCCAAGGCGCTGTTGTTCTGCTCGGTGCTGTTGCCGCAGTTCATCAATCCGCACGCAGGGTCGGTGCTCGCACAATTCGCGACCCTGGGTGTTGTGCTGGTCGGCGTCGGTTTGTTGTTCGACAGCGCCTACGCCTTGGCTGGCGCCGCGCTTGGCCGCTGGCTGCAACGCAGTCCTTCGGCCCAGCGCTTCCAGCAATGGCTGTTTGGCAGCCTGTTGATCGGTTTTGCGGTGCGACTGACTTTTGTTCAACAGGCCTGATTACTGGCGCGCCTTACGCTTGTGACGATTGACCAGCAACAGCGCGAGCGCGGTAAACACCAATACACCGCCCACTTCCAGCCACTTTTTGTACGGCCGTAGCGTCGCCCGGATCGGACTCAACGCCTGGGTGACGTAACGTTTGTCTGCGTTCTGGAAGTCCGGATAAGGGCATCGCTCGCCGAAGAATAGTGCCCAATCCACGTAGGGGCCTTCTTTGACGTAGCGTTGATAGAAGGCACTTTTCTGCTCCTGATCAGTGTTCCACCCTGTCGCCGCACACAACACCGCCGCAAAGGCCTGACTGGTATGAGGCAGGTGATCGGCAGCGCGGCTGGCCAAAGCATTGGCGACATAACGGTAGTGGTAACGCTGATCGGGCTGAGCAGCGCTGGCGTGCTGACGCTTGACCTCCTCTTCAGCCACCAGGGGACCGACCTTGAGTTCGGTGCTTTCAAGGCTGTAGTTACCACCGAACGTGGCATAGTCCGGCGCCATTTCGTATCCCAGGATATCCATCCCCCACTCGCGAGCGATCTTCGCAGCGTTGAACAAAGCCTCGGCACGACGGGTTGGCCACCAAGCGGACTCGGCTTCCTGGCGCAATTGACCATAAGCCTTTGCCTTGTTTTGCAGTTCAGCATCGCCGAAGTACGCCGGCGCTTCATCGTAACGCTCTTCACGCAGCAATCGCCGCCCCAGCAAGTTGCGCAACTTCGCTGCCACCGGCAACGGCACATAGTTGTCGCGATCCTGCTGAGTCAGCGCCGGTGGTGCGGGCACCTGAGTGTCGACGTAATGCTTGAGCTCATCGACAGTCAACACACGCTCGGCGACGGTCGCGGCGTCGAACCAGTAAATGTCGTTGCTGCGATAAAGCTGATCGAACGCTTGCAGATAATCCCCGCGTTGCAACGCCAGGATTGCGCTTTCGCCTTCGACCCGGCACTTGGGCTGAAGCGTTTCAAAGTCCCAGTCAGGCGTTCGCCGCTCACCCCAGGATTCATTCTGCGCAAAGGCCTGGGCCGCTTTGGCGTATGCCGCGGCGGCGGCGGTTTTATCGCCCTCGCGCATCGCCAGTTTCGCCCGCAGCCACCACGCCAGGCCACCGTCGCCGGCGTGTTCCAGAAAAGCTTTGGCGCTGGCGTAGTCGCCCTGTTGATAATTCACCGCCGCCAGTCGATCGGCGTTATCCAGGCTGCCGCGGGTGCTGGCTTGCAGCAGCTTGATCAGTTTTTGTTCGTTCGGCGGTTGATCACCAAATGACCAACCCAACCGGCTGATCAGAGACGCCGTGATCAGTTGCTGTACCGGTTTGCCTTTAAGCAATGCGGCCAGTTGCTCGTCAGGCATCGCCGCCAGATCCGCCACCAACAGTTTCAGCGAGGTGTAACCCACCGCCGAACCGTGGAGGTTTTGCGTGGCATAGAGCTCAATGGCTCGGTTCCAGTCACCCGCCGTGCGCGCCACGCGTGCTTCTTCGCCGAGGCTGGCAACGCCCAGTTCCAACGGGTCGCTGAAACCGTCAATGCTCAGTTGCCGAGTCTGCTCGAACGCTTTGCGCGATGGCGTCAGCAGGTCGGGCTTCGCGTCCGCTTCGGCGCTCATGGCAAACAGCGCGCGGCCCAGCGAATACGCGGCCCAGGTGCTGCGTAACGCGCGCTGATCCGCAGGTAGCGCCAGCACTTTCTGGAAGTACTCGGCGGCCAATCCAGGGTCACCCGCGTTGAACGCCACGGCGCCCGCGAGATAGAGCACGAGTTCAGTCGGCAGACTCGCGCCCTGTGCTTCTACCTGATGAGCATCGGTCAAACTGCGCAACTGTTTGACCTGCGCTTGCTGTTCCACGGTCAAACCAGCCTGCTCGGCCTTGTCCCGCTGCTCGGCATAGTCGGTTGCGTCCATGCTGTTGTAGACGACTTCGGTGACGTTCTTCAGACCCGCAATCGCATGCCCGAGACGATTGATCTCGAACCGGAAGTTGCCTTCCGGCAACTCCGCCAGCGACTGGCCCCGGTTGTCGAGCAGACGCATGGGGAAATCCGGCCCGCAGGCCAATGCCGAACCCAGCGGCAAGCTGAGGCTCAGGCAGAGCAAATGGCGGGGCCAGTTACGGGTGAACATTTGAACCTCCTTGATCAATGTGGGTGCAACGCGCCCAACCGATGGCGCGCTCCCCGCCGGCAGGTATTCGCCCGTCGCGCAGGCGGGTGAAGGTAAGCAGATCCGGGCTCTGTTGCAACGCATAACCGGCCAGGGCGTCGGCGCCCTCACAACCTCGCACCGCGAGCGTCAGACGCTCGGGCCAGACACCGTCGAGGTTGCCTTGATTGCTGATGCTGACGTCATAGAGGCCATCCTGCGCCGCGAGTTTCAGCATCAGGCGACTGTCGAGGATGTCGCCGCGGGCCACGGCGCCCAAGGTGGTCAGGCTCCAGGCCCGACGATCCTGGGCCAGGGGCAAGCGAAACCAGATCAGGCCGGCCAGATGCACCGGCGGATCGTTGCGTAATTCAGTGGCCAGTGTGCGCAGTTGCTGTGGATCGGCCAGCAATTCCCGACGCTCGCCGCCACGTTCCACCGGCACTTCGCTCTCCACCAGCGGTGCGCCGTCGGTCTGCGGTAACAACGCCACGCCATAAGCCGGCAGCGCCAGGTAAAAAGGTTTCGACGTGATGTGGCCCCACGCCTTCGCCCATGTTTGCGCCTGTTCCGGGTCAAACAAGCCCCTGCGCGGATCGCTCACCGCATGCACCTGCAACACGCTGCTATCGACTGTGGATAACAATGCCGGCAGTTCGCGGCTGCCGAGCCAGGCGGGTAATGCCGTAATACTAAGCGGCATGGAGGCCGGAAGACTTCCGCGCAACGCTGTGAGAAATTCCCGATACGCCGTTAGCCGGGCGTTGCCAGCATCGTGGTCGATTTCCACACCGGTGACGATCAGCCCTTGCGCTTGCCAATCATCAAGCACCTGGCGGATCTGCGCGGTCACTTCGTCCTGGTCCAGCGACTTGAGCTGGCCATCGAGGCGAATCACCGCAATCAGCGGCCGGCCATCCTGTTTGAGCAGCGCCGCATCGATTCGCGCCCGACTCCAACCCGCCCGGGGGAAGGCCTGCAACGCCAACACTCGCAGCGTGGAAAAGTCCGCACGACTGTCTTTGAGTGCGGCTTCGTGGCCGGGCGTCCATTGCCGTTGCCAAACGTAGAGTTGTTGATCAAGCGGCGGCGCGTCCTGTCGTTCGCAACCGGCAAGCAACGCCACCATCACCAGCAAGCCCGACAGGCGAGCGAGAAAAACCATAAAGCATCCTTTGTATCTGCTGAAGGCAGCGTCCGTGAGATGCTACAGGTCGAGCACCAAAGGCTGCGAGCCCTGCGCCGGAATCGCACAACAAATCAGGACGCTTCCTTCATCCGGCACTTCCGCTGGCGGCTGTGGATAATTCACCTGGCCGCTGATCAGGCGGGTCTTGCAGGTCCCACAGGAGCCGCCGCGGCAACTGAATTCCGGACGCAAGCCACGGCTTTCCGCCAACTCCAGCAAACTGCCGCCATCGGGTTGCCAGCGGGCTTCTTTGGCCGAGCGCTGGAACACCACCGGCACCGAGGTGGTTGCGCCGGGCGGTTGCTCGATGACCACCGCGTCGGGGTCCGGCTGGCGACGCAAGGTCGACGGGCCGAAGGTTTCGGCGTGAATCCTGCTGTCACGGATGTCCAGTCCCCGAAGGCTGTCGTACAGCCCTTGGGTAAAACTGCCCGGGCCGCAGAGGACAAAGTCCAGCTGATCGTAGTCCTCCTCTTCAAGGACGGACTGGAGCAAAGCCGTGTCGATCCGTCCGGTCAAATCAAAGTCTTCGCCCTCGTGAGCATCGGCCTCCGGCTGACTGAGCAGACGCAGCACCCGCACCGCGCCATCCGCACTCTCGAGCAGGCGATCGAGCTCGGGTCGAAACGGTTGATCGGCCAACGTGCGCGAACTCTGGAAAAACCATGTCGGACGAATGTGCCGGGTGCGCAGGCCTTGATACACCACCTCCCGCACCATCGACAGCAGCGGCGTAATGCCTACCCCGGCAGCCAACAGCACCAGCGGCCGACGTTCATGGGCTGCCACGGTGAAATGCCCCTGCGGTGCACGGGCTTCCAGCAGATCACCGACTCGAACCTGCTCATGCAGGTACGACGACACCAGCCCTTCACGTTTTACGCTGATGCGGAAAAAGTCATCGGACGGCGCGCTCGACAAGCTGTAAGTGCGAATATGCACCTCATCGCCAATGTTGAACCGCAGTGGCAAATGCTGCCCCGCCTGAAATACCGGCAACCCTGCGTCATCGGCGGGCTCCAGATAGATTGAGCGGATGTTGTGGCTTTCCGCTTCGATCCGCGCCACTCGCAGCGGCCGCCAACGATCACCCAGGGCCTGGGCTTGCAGACGGGCGCTGGCCTGTTCCCAGGTGCCGGTCAGCAGACTGGTGGGTGAAACGCCATCGAAGCGCCAACGCAAAGCCAACGCGGCCGGCCGGCGCACCACCTGCTCCACCTCGAATGTCCACAGGCGCTCGGCGCCTTGAAAGGCTTCGACCTGCGGGCCTTCAAGGATGACTTCGGTACGACCACTGAGGTGCAGCAAGTCGCCCGAGTTGAAATCGATAAACAGCAAACCTGCCCGGGGATTGATCAGCAGATTGCCCAAGGTATTGAAGAACAGGTTGCCGGCGAAGTCCGGGATGGTGAGGCGATTACCTTCCACCCGTACGAAACCGGATTGGCCGCCACGGTGGGAAACGTCCACTGAGCGCTGGCCATCAATATCCACATAACTCGCGACGAACAACGTGTCGGCGTCGGCGATCATGGCTTTGGCCGCGTCATCCAGGCCATTCAGGTGTTGCGCAATGCGCGTCGCCGGATCCGCCAGCGGCACCGAGCGAAACTGGCGCAATTGAATGTATTGCGGACAGTTGCCGAAGGACTGTTCGACCGTGACAGCAAAACCCTCCGCCGTTACTGCGCCGACGCGACCATTGAGGCGGTTGCGCCGCCGCGTATGCAATTCGATTCCCAGCAATCCGATCGCCGCGCCATCGCGCAATTGCGCAGGGTCATCCGCCCCCGGCAGGCTGTTGAATTGCAACGCACCCGGCTCGGGCGAGTGGGCGAAACCTGGTGGCCCTTCGAGAATGCTGGCCCAAGGATTACCGTCGGCGTCCACCGCGCCGTACAGCATGAACGGCAGTTGCTCATAGAATGTACGGTGCTGGTCCGGCATCTCGGTGCGAACCACCCTACGCCCCAACGTCTCCATTCGCTCGGCAACACCGACGTGTGCCTGCATCTGTTTCTCGCCAGCGTGCCAAGGTGAACGGTCCATAACGGCTTCTCCCCGCGCATGAGCGCAGTGTGGACGGCCCGACAAGGTCGGGCCGCAGCATCAGGCAGTTTTTTGCAGGCCGACGACGGTGCGCGGCATACCGACAAAACCAGGCAAGGCTTCGATACGCGCGAGCCAGGCTCGTACATTGGCGTAGTTTTCGAGCGACACATTGCCTTCGGGCGCATGGGCGATGTAGCTGTAGGCCGCGACGTCGGCAATGGTCGGTTCGGTGCCAACCAGATAAGGCGAAGCCGCCAGTTCCTGATCGATCTGTTTGAGCCAGATGTGAGAGTAGGCAATCACCTCTTCAGCGTTATATGCCGCACCAAACACAGTGATCAGCCTTGCCCTGGCCGGACCAAAGGCAATCGGGCCGGCCGCCACAGACAACCAGCGTTGCACCTTCGCCGCGCCAACCGGGTCGGCCGGCAACCAGCGACCGTTGCCATATTTTTGCGCCAGATAAACCAGGATTGCGTTGGAGTCGGCCAGCACCACGCCTTGATCATCAATGGCCGGAACCTGCCCGAAAGGATTAATCGCCAGGTAATCCGGCTGTTTGTGCGCACCTTTGGCCAGATCAACCAGGATAAGCTCGGTCGGCAGTTGCAGCAGGGACAGCATCAGTTCCACACGGTGAGCATGGCCGGAGCGCGGGAAGTTATAGAGTTTGATCGCTTGCATGGTCGACTCCACTGGGGTGATGGTGCCGTCCAGGACAGATCAGCACCGATGGCCACTATCTTCCACCCGCAACCAAAACAACAGAATAGCCAGCAAGTGCAATCCATTATTTCACCCAGTGAAATAAACCATCAGCCCTGCAAGTCCGGGTGTTCCCGCAAGGCCTTCACGGTGAAGTCCACAAAACTGCGAATCCGCGCGGGGGCGTTACGCCCGCCCTGGTAAACGACATGGATGGGCAGCGGCGGCAGTTCGAAGTCAGCCAAAACGATTTCCAGTTCTGCGGACGCGACTTTGCTGGCGACCTGATAAGACAGGACGCGGGTGAATCCCAACCCCAGGCACGCCGCCGTAATGGCGGCCTGATTCGCCGTCACCACCAGGCGTGGTTCCGGTCGAACATTCAGTGGCGCTCCGGCTTCAAGAAAGGGCCAGCTTTTCATTTGACCGATAGCGGACGTCGCAATAACCGCTGCGCGGGTCAGATCCTGAGGATGGGTCGGCCTGCCATGCGCCTCAAGAAATTGCGGAGAAGCACAAATCACCCGGCGCACTTCACCGACGCGAATCGCATGCTGATTACTATCGGGCAGCTCACCGATACGCACCGCCACATCGATCCCCTCTTCGACCATGCTCACCACTCGATCGACCAGCAACCCATTGATGCAGACCTCAGGAAACTGTGTCAGATAACTCACCATCACCGGCGTGACAAACAAATCGCCAAACAATACTGGCGCCGTAATCGTCAGTTGCCCGCGAGGCTCTGCGTGACTGCCCGCCGCCGAGTCCTCCGCTTCCTGCACCTCAGCGAGAATTCTCCGACAGTCCTCCAGATACCGCTGACCTGCCTCGCTCAAATGCACACTGCGGGTGGTGCGCGTCAGCAGCAACGTGCCAATGCGTTTTTCCAGCGCGGCCACTGCACGGGTGACACTGGCCGCCGACATACCCAAACGCCGCGCCGCCGCCGAGAAACCTTGGTCTTGGGCTACAGCGGCGAAAACCTGCATTTCCTGGAATCGGTCCACTGGGCATGTCCTCCATTCAGATAAAAATCGCAACCGTCAGGCTGCGATTTTGAGCGCGACGTCGAAAACGACCTAGTCTGACATCACCGGGAAAAGAGTGAGGGCTTGGTCATGGCGAAGAACAAGAAGCGGGCACAAAAGCAGCCAATGGCTGACAGCTCGAAAATGAACAACAAAGACTACCTGAAAGCACTGCGCGAACTGCACGTCGAAACCGTCAAGCTGCAGGAGTGGGTGCGACACAAAGGCATCAAGGTGTGCATCGTTTTTGAGGGTCGCGACGGGGCTGGCAAGGGCGGCACCATCAAGGCGTTGACCGAGCGGGTGAGCCCGCGTGTCTTCCGGGTGATAGCGCTAACCGCACCTACCGAACGCGAGAAAAGTCAGATGTATGTGCAGCGCTACCTGCCGCATCTGCCAGCGGCTGGCGAAGTGGTGATCTTTGATCGCAGTTGGTACAACCGCGCCGGCGTGGAGCGGGTGATGGGGTTCTGCACCCAGGAACAAGTGGATAGCTTCCTGAAGGCCATCCCTCTAGTCGAGCGCGCGATCGTCGATTCAGGTGTCATTCTGATCAAGTACTGGCTGGAAGTGAGTCCGGAGGAGCAGACACGACGGCTTCAGGCTCGCATCAAGGACGGACGCAAAATCTGGAAGCTCACCGGCATGGACCTCAAGTCCTACAGCCGCTGGTATGACTATTCACGCGCACGTGACGACATGTTCAAGATGACCGACACCGACCATGCACCGTGGTTGGTGGCCAACTCGAACGACAAGCGACGGGCGCGCCTGAACATCATCACCGACCTGCTCAGTCGCATTCCCTATGAGGATGTTCCGAGGGAAACCGTGAAGTTGCCCAAACGCCAGAAGCCGGGCGGCTATCGAGAACCGGATTACCCACTGCGGTTGATTGCGGAAAAATTCTGAGCTGAATGTAAAAGGGGCAAGATCCTGTCAATGACAGCGACCTCGCCCCTGTGACGAAACAATAAAGGTTGTCACAGTATCACTCGTATTCCGCGGGCTGTAGGGCACTACAGAGCTAGCTCTTTGAAAATAAAGTTTGTCACAAAACTCCAAATCCTCAAAAAAACGGCTCCGATGCAAACAATAAGGATTGTCACAAGACTTGAATCGTCCTTGGTTTTGTAGACAGTCTCCAAGCTCGTACGGACTAACCCTCCTTAGGCCATTACTGGTAATGGCCCCGTGCCATAGATATCATCGCCAGCTATTCTCGAAAGTGCGAGCTGATGTCGATTTTGCAAAACCATCGGAAGGCTATGGCGCACCTGTTGATGCGCTGCCTGGTGGACCGCCAGCTGGCGCCTCGGGACCTTGCCCAACCCCTGCATATCGTGCTTCCCCGCTGGGACGCCAAACTGGGCGACGCGATCGTTTCTTCATTCTTCTTTCGCGAAGCGCACAAGCTCGGTGCCCGGGTCACCGTGCTCACCGTACCGGAGCTGGTCGACCTGCATCGGCTCGATTTCGGCGTCGACCGGGTCATCCCTGTCGCTTGCGCACCCACGCTGACCGGGCTGGGCCCACTGGTACGGGAATTGGGATCGGTCGATGTGTTTGTCCACCTAGTTGGCCGTATCCAACCCATCGAGATGCTGTTCATCCGCTTACTTAAGCCCGCCCGGGTCTACTCGCTGGATGATGCCTTGCACTGCGTCAGCGGCAAGCTTGGTGAAGCAACCGCGCAGCTCAACGTGGTCGAGCGCTACACCCGGGTCCTGCTCGACCTCGGTGCGACCCGGATCAACCGCGACTATATCGTCCCGCTTCCCGAACGACAGGACGGCAACAACGTCGCGCACATCCTGGTCAACCCCTATGCCAGCCGACCTGATAAAAGCCTTGGGTTCCCCAGAGCGCTCTCGCTGGTCCGTGCCCTGGCGGATGCCTGGCCGCAGCACCATATTGGCATTCTGTGCAGTCCCGCCAGCCGTGCCGAGGCACTGCAACTCGAGCACGCCATCGCCCGCAGCAACGTCCGGACACTGGTCGAACTGGATACGCCCCGCGCGGTCGCGGGTGCCATCCAGCGGGCCAGAGTGGTTGTCAGTGTCGATACTGCCATCGTGCACATGGCCGTCGGACTGAAGGCGGCATTGGTCGCGATCTATCCGGCCAGCAACTCTTCCAATCCCTGGCTGCCGCCGCTTTCCCCCCATACCCGGGTTGTGTTTAGTCGCCAGGGACCACGTCAGTACCCGCACACCGGCAGGAAAAACATGAACGAATTCTCTGATGTCGACGTGATACAACCCGTCGCCGAACTGCTGCAAGAGTCGATCGCTGCGACTCTCGCAGTGGATGCGCATATCGTGCCCGGCCTGGGCGTGGCCACTGGAACCCTGGCCCGCCAGTTGCCCTTGATCAGCCGGTCCTTTCCTGAAGTCGCCGAGTGCCATCCGGGCACGCTGAACCTGCAACTGTCAAGACCGCTGCGTTTGATCCATCCTCATCACCGCAGCGCGCCGTTGGCGTGGACACCGAGCGGACGTACCAGGGAGGTGTTCGACTTGCTGCGCATCGAGCTGGAATTCGACCACCTTACCCGGCGCGTGCCGGCCTGGCTGTACGTCGCCCATGGCTCGCCACACCGGCAGACCCCGATGGTGCACGAGGTGATCGCGACTCGCCTGGAGCTAAACGGGGCTAAACATTGCCGAGTGCACGTGCCGGCGCATACAGTGGAACTGGCCTGAACACCCTTAGCCGCAGCGGTCGATCAAGCGCTCACACTCCCCCAGCCAGTAGCTACGGTCGGGTTCGATATGCAGGAAGATGCGTGACAGCAGAGTTCCCTCGTCGAGGAACTCGGCCACCGACTCATAGCGTGTCGCTGTCCGCTTGAACCAGGTGTTGTACAGCTTGAGCAGGCTCACGTCGCGCAGCAGGAAATCGCTCACGCCAATGTCCGTGCGCCTCATCACCGCGCAACTGTCGAAGTTGTACAGCGGTCGATAACCCGGGTCGCATACCGAGGGCGAAATTGGCACCTGCTGCTGCGGCGACCTAGCGACAATCTCCTTGATCCCTCCGGGGTTGCCCCAGGCATGTGCCTCGGCGGTCAGCCCCGTCGCCAGTGCCTCGGCGAGATGGACATTTCCCGGCAGTGAGGCGAATAGGCATTCGCTGTGCCAGTGCAGCCGCTCGTCGAGTCCCGTCGGGAACAGCAGCGAGGTCGGGTCGCGCAGTAGGATGCTGTCCGCGTCGATCCATGCGCCGCCATGGCGATGCACGTAGGCCATGCGGATGAAGTCGCTCCTGGCGACGATTGCCTCTATTCCCTTGTCCATGTTGAAGGTCAGCGGCTCGAAGCGCCAAACCTTGCCGAGGATAGAAGCATCTAAGCAATGCTCCAGGCTGTCCGGGGTTAGCAGGGTGAAATGGTCCCCCAGCGCCCGCTGCATGGAGACCAGGGCCAAGGCGATCCACGGCGGCATGTTCTGCCCCGCCGCCGTTTCCCAGTAGCTCACGTAGTTCACACGCACAACGGGGCCCTCTCTGCCTTCACGCCGCTACTGACAAGCAACCCGTGGTCCTCCAGGTAATGCCGCAGCAGCGTCAGCGAGGGTATGCATCCGGCCTGGCGCAGGAACTCGTTTCCCAGAGCCGCCTTGTACAGCCGCAACCAATTGGCCGCCGGCACCCGCGCAAAGAATGCCGGCAAGGCTTGGTAGTTGTCCGTCGAAAACAGTAGACGCAACGTGCGCAGGATGGGTTGGTAATCCACGGCCCCAAGCAGTTCGGCTAATGTGTCGTCCAGCTGATGGCTGATTTCCACCATGTTCAGGCGCTCCTCGACGGTGGCATCCGCCAGGGCGACCCGCGGATCGATGGCAACCGGGTAGATCGCCTGGAACGAGCGGGCACCGGCTAGCAGGGACTCACGCAACACCTTGTCGGCGGTCGATCCCGTCACCAGCACATCGTCGCCGAAGATGACGTGCACGCCGCTCCAGCGATAGAAGTTCTCCGCGGGTATCACATGGTCCTGGACAAGATTGACCCGCTCGCGCTCTTCAGTACTCAGGCTCGCGTAGTTCTCGCAAGGAGGGGCGATGCGCGGCAGCTTGACATTGATCAGTGTGGGCAGGCCCATATGGGCGAGCTTGACGTTTATCTCTTCCACCACGATGTCATAGAGCACGTTGGCCGTCGAAGGCACGTTGCGCCAGCCGGTGGTCATCAGCACCACATTGTCGTTGAGCTCCCGCGCTCTGGTGAACAGCTGTGCCCAGTGCGATGCCGGGTCATCCAGCTGCCGCTCCAGATAGTTGATCACCAGGCCGGCGAGAAAACGGATGTCCTTCTGGCTGCCATACTTGGCACGGCTGTAGATGGCTGTCAGCGCGGAGGCGCTTGCGCCACTGCTCATGTCGCGGAATCCGTTGGTGCCGTCGGGCGTCAGACAGTTCAGGGCATGACCACCGAGCACCGCGACATAGCTGTCCATATCGATCAGGTCTTGCGCAAGCAAGCCGCCAGCGAACGCGCGCAGACCTCCATTCACGTCCTCGGCCTGCGGCCGGGCCACGGCCTCGCGAAAGCGCGCCAGCTGTTCGTCGACAGGCGCCTTGGCGAGTAGTTTCCAGTCATTCGATCGGGAGTTCACGGGACAATCCTTGTATCGGTGCCAGACGACAGGCTGAAGAAGTCTAGGGGCATGTCGATGCGTCGACGCCCTTCGAAGTAGCTGATCCGGTCCAGGCCCAGCGGTTGCAATTCATCGACCAAAGTGCGGATGCCTGCCCCCGCGTCCAGCGGATCGTGGGCGTCGGAACCTATGGTGAAGGCCGCACCGTGGGCGATCAGTTGGGGCAGCAGGGTGCGTGATGGATAGCTCCAGACGCCCTGAACTTCAAGAGTCGAACCGGGCAATAGGCTCGACTTGCGAATGCCCGAGGCATTCAGTTCGTAGGCCACATCATTGCGGGCGAACAGCGGCAGCAGCGGTTCCATCCGGCGCAGCACTACGTCTTCCGCCACCCCGCGCAGTAGCGTGTCGGCGTGCCCGACGGCGTCGAACAGCCCGCACTCCAGCAAGGCTTGCAGATGGGCGAAATAACGGTCGAGAAAGGCCGGGGTGGACAGCCGGGCCAACTCCCAAACCTTAGCCATAGTCTCGCCCGGCAACTCGACGTAGTGGATCGAGCCGATGGCGAAATCCAGCTCGTACCGGGCCAGCATCTCGCGGTTGTAGGCATCCGCACCCGGCATGTAGTCGAACTCCAGTCCGCGCAGGATCTTGATCTGCCCCTGGTGCTCCTGTCGTGCCCGCTCAATATCGGCGAAATAGCGCTCCAGTTCCGCCTCCAACAGGCGATTGTCGCTGTCCACCGGGAACGGCGCGTGGTCGGTGATGGTGAGGATCTGCACTCCGGCGGCGATTGACGCCCGCACCAACTCATCCACCGTACCGACGGCATGCTTGGAATAAAAGGTATGGCTGTGGGAGTCGATCATGCCGGCACCATTCGTTCTAGCAGACCATCGTGATTAGCCAGTTCCTTGACCAGCCAGTAGGGGTTATTCGCCTTGCGCAGGATCTTGTGCACCAGTTCGAGATCGTCGAGACGCGCCAGCAGGTCCCTCAGCGGTTGGCTGTAAAGGGCGCGGACCAGGGGCGTGTCGCGTACATGGCTGGCCAGTCGCTCCCAGCCAATCCGGTCAAAGTGGATATTGCCCAGGCGCTGGTGCTCGATGCCGTACAGGTAGACGTCACCATTAGGTTTCACCGTCAGGTCCATGCCGTTGGCGTGGGGAGGCGGGTTGAGGCTGCCGAGGGTGAAGCGCTTGTTGACCCGGGCTTCGATCGCGTCGATGTAGCCATGCAGATCCAGGTAACCCGGTGGCGTGTCGGCCGCCGGGTGGACGAGGTTCTTGTAGTCGATACCGAACCGTTCCTCGCCGACCACCAGCGTATCTTCCAGGGCATTGCCCGCGACGATCCCGGCGTCGAGGCCCCAGCGCGCCAGTTCCTCCCGGAGGTAGTCGCGGGTGAACTCCCGATCAGTGTCGATCGAGCGAAACGAAAAGCTCAGCCCGGCCGGTTTGTTTCGTCGCAGGTAATCCAGGCTGAAGCCATGAGCCCGCCATTTCACCTTCTCGATATGGTGGCTGTCCGAGCTCAGTCTGATATTGCAGGTGTCGCCCCGGCTGACCACGATGCGATTGGTGGTGTCATAGAACTCCGCCATCTTCTCGTGGGGAAAGAAGCCGCTTGTGATGAACTCGAAACGCTTGCCGCCCTGGGAAAGCTCAAGAACCTCGTGGAAGACTCTGGCGTTGTTGAGGGGTTCGCCCTCTCCGCTGATGGAGATGCGCTTGACGTCGGGGGCATTGATCAACGCCGCTAGGTTCTCCCGGGCGAGGCTCGATAACTCCATGCTCATCCCCGTCTTGTGCTTGTCGGCGTACATGCAGAACGCGCAACCGATGCCGCAGATTTGGGTGATATCGATGTACAGCAGGTGGCCTTTCAGATCCATCTTTCTTGACTCGTTGCTAGCCTGCACCAGCGCACAGGCGTGGGTTGCACATGACCGGTAGTCACCGGTCGCGTGGGGCATCAGTAAGGCTGCAATACCTGCAGTTGCGGGATCTGCACGGAGTCGCGATGGACCACTGTATGCAGTACCCGATCCTCTCGGACCGCAGCCATATCCGGGTAATCGCTGTAGTGGTCGTTGCTGATCACATAGGTCTCGACATCGAACTCCGCGGCGGCCAGCACCGGATGGTCGGCGGTGAGGGTGGGCGGCATAACCAGTACCCGGGCCTGCGGAAACATCGCTTGGAGTGCGTTGTCGCTCATATCGAGCTGGCGGCGGATGCCCGGATCGAAGACCAAGGTCACGCCATAAGTCGTGGCCAGGTGAGGCACAAGTGTCTTGAGCACCTCCAGACCGATGAAGCGCCGTTTTCCACCCGCTTCGTTCAGGTAGCAAAGATTATTGCCATCTACCACCAAGTTGCGGATTTCGTTTTCCAGTAGGCGAATGGTGTCTCGCAGGCGGCGCTTGCGTTTTTCCTCGTCCCGTTCCAGTTTGCGCTGGTGGAATTGCCGATCCTTCAACACCCTATCCGGACTGCGTTGGCCGACACCAAAGCGGTTTTCACATTCGTCATGGGCCATCCTTTTATCGAATGAGCTTTGCGCATTGTCCAACTGGTTGATGAAGCATTCGGCATCGATGATGTCCCGCTCCGTCGCTCGCAACTGGTCATGAGTAGTTTTCCAATTGCGATACACCTCTCCGGCCACCGCCTCCCAGTGGGCGCTGGCCTTTCTGACTTCGTCGGCGACGCCCTGCAGGCGTTGCCCGTCATTGTCCAGTTGCGTGATGGTGGCCTTGGCCTGCAATGAATCGAAGCCCTGGTATCGCCGCGAATTGGCGCTCAGGCGCAGCTGCTCCCGTTCGCTTTCGACGAGCCAGGATACCAAGCCCTCTTGCCGGCTCTTGAACTGCGCCAGCCGCTCCTGCAGGGTGCTGACCTGGCGCTCAGCCACGCGCCGTTCACTGGAAAACCAGTGCAACGGCGACCAGCCCGCCTCGGCAACGCCCTTGGCGTTGTTCAGCTCAGCGCGGCTGGCCTTGATGCTCTGTTCGACCCTGGCAAGCTGCTCCCGCGCGGCGAGAGTTTCCCGTTGCACCTGCGCGAGCCTGCTATGGTTGCTCTCTTGGTCGAATCGCTCGAACCATTGGAGGTCGGCACGCAGATTCTGGATGTCTGCATTGATCTTTTTGATTTCCCCCTTGAGGGATACCAGTCGCTTGGCGTGATGGTTGCTGTACACGGTTCTCGCTCCTACTCAATCCGTTGGTTCAGGTGGCGCTCTGCGCGGCGCGTTTGCCGGAGGCATGCACGGCTTTCGCCGCAAGGTTGAGCGCGACCACCGTGGCCGCGCCGGCAGCGAAGCAGATGACGTTGGTCAGGAGAAATTCGAGAGGGGAAATCACAGGGTTCATGGACTCACTCCTTGGTCGTCTAAAGAGGGCATCAGGCGCCCAGGCGTATCCCGCATTTGCCACAGAAGTTGGCGCCGGCCGCGACTATCGCGTGGCAACCGGGACAGGTGGGTTTGAGCAACATCTTCTGGCGCATATGACCGATCTGGATGACGCAGGGCACGGTGACCCGGTACGCCGGGCTTGCTAGGTCGAATGCCGTCCAGATCCCGGTGATGGCCCAGCCCACCGGGCCAGCCAGCAATGCTAGACCACGACCCAAGGTGCTCGAACCCGCCAGCACCACGCCACGCCCTACCAGGCTGCTCATGGTCGCGCTGGCGACCACCGCCGCCACGTTGTAGGAAGCCAACCCGGAACTACCGAGTGAAGCCAGCAAGGCCGCCAATGCCCCCGGCCCCATGCCGGGTCGGTACGCCAGTCCGCCCAGGGATTCGAACAGTGTTTTGCGGTCTTCCTCGCTCATCCGCGCCAGGGACTGGGCGAATACCTTGGTGATGATCGCCATTTCCATCTCGGCGCAGCTGGCGCTCGCCTTGTTCTTCGCGCCGACGTGCCCGGCCACATCCGCCAACAGCTCGCGGTACGGCACACCACTGCCGCCGCGGAACAGGTTGACCAGTGAGTTGCCCCCAAAGCGGGTCAGCTCCTCGGCGAAAATAGCCCGGGTCGACTCGCCGACACCCTTGTCCTTGTCGTCCATCAACTGACGACAGACTGAAGATGATAGAGAGATGCGGCCCTTGCCGTTGTCGGTGATCACATCTATCAACAGGCCCATGTCGTCGGCGCTGGCACTCATCAATACATCGGCAAGATCGGGGTCGTGAATGATCGGCATCCCGGCACTCCTTATTGTTCGCTAGAAGAAGGATCGTGTGGCGTGGTCTGGCTGACCCAGGCGCCCGCTATCGCGGCCAACCACTTGCGTGGGCCGGATTTTGAAATCTCGCGCAGCATCAGCGCATCGAGCTTGAGACAGGCGCGTCTACGCCACTCATCGCGGGCATTGGCCCGGTCAACTTCCGGCGAGGCACCCACAATACTGGGGCGCTGATCCGGATGGACCTTGCATTCGCGCAGGACCTTTTCCACCGGATTGACCGCCTGAAGCCGCTCTTCGGCCTCCAACTTGTGAGCTGCAGCCAGGTAATCGCCACTGTTGCCGATCGCGCTGGCCAGCAGTGCCCAGTCCTGGGGGCGCATCAACAGGAAAGCAGGTGGCACCTCCAGAGCCTGGGCAAGACGCTCGATAGTGCTCAGGTCCGGGTTGGCATCGCTACCTTGCGCTGGTGATTTCAGGGTCCGCAGCGTGCTACGAGCGATGCCGGTTTGCTGCTGGATCTGCACCGCGGACAAAGGCCTGGGGCCGTCGGCATCGTGTTGCGTTTCCCGCAGCGCACCTGCGACAGCGAGAACGGAGGATAGGTTGCGGCTAAACCATTGCCCGAGCGAAACCTGAATGGGTTGAGGCGTGAGGATATTCATTGCCATCATCTCGCTATTAGATGATGGCACTTTAGTAATATTTTTGGCGTAGCGAAAGGCTTGATTGGATCGCTGTCACTCCATTTTTAGAATTTCAAGATAGGGTCTGGAGCGCTGTAACTCCATTATCCTGTGCGTTGGTAGGGTGACGCCACCAACGGAGCTAAATCCACGAGGTAGCACGACACTATGCTTTTCCCGAACGCCGGGCGTTTGCCTTTCTGAGCATTTCATCCAGCTGCGCTATGAGTTCATCCGGGTCCAATTCGGTCCAGTTGCCACAATCCGCGGCCACAATCATTTCGGCGAACTCCGGGCTGTACTCAGGTACCCGGCCAGCGATCATGTCGTCGGTGAAAGAAGTGAAAAACCAGACGCCCTCTTCCTCGCCACCGACAAGCCGGCCTTCGACTTGCAAGGTGGCCAATTCCCCCAAGTAAGCACCATCGTTCAGGTGTGGGTGAGCGCTTAGGACAGCAGATTTGAGCCCCGACGAACTAATACCGCTTTTCGCCAACTCGACAATCATGAGTTGCAGCGAGGTCATCTCGGCCATTGGGGCCTCCGATTTAAGTTAGTGGGGGCGCAAGGGCGCAGGACGCCCCCTCACCTCCTCCAGCAGGGTGACTTGTGAGATCGTTTCACCAAGCAATGGTGGTCAGTCGTTCACCGGCAAGTCATACCCAATACTGAACAGCGCCTGCTCGATGCTGCGAAGTGTTTGTTGGGTGGTTTTACCGACCCGGAAAGGACTCCGCGAACAGAGAGGATGTTTTGCCACTTGGCTGAGCACGTAGCTGGCGTGCATGTTCCAACGTGCGTGATGCGACCCTGAGCGCAAGCGTTTGAACTGAAGACTTCCGATACTTGGGTTACGGCGTTTAGGTGCAAGAGCAGTGGTCGACTCTTTCGCTCCGGCCCAAGGGAAATTAAGCGCCGGCGGAACTTTCGCCAGGCATTTGACATTGCAGTATTTGACTACCAGCAATCCCAATGCAGCGGCTACCCGGCTGTCGTAGATGATGAAATCAGGGCAAAGCAACGAATAGATTTTGGTCATCCCCGAATTGAAGCGCAGCGATTGATTACGAAGAATCGGGGCGTCGGGATCATTGACTACCAGTGCTGTAGCGACATCCGAAATCATCTTTGCAAGACCAGTCTTGTTGGCTTTCAACCATTCATTGTTGCGGGAGGTGACACCCCCCCAGGCCATGACGTCGAGAGACGCCTGGAGGATCAACGCATCGCTGCTGCCAGCGGCGATCAAGTCTGCACGCAGTGCGGACAGCGCCATTTCGTTACTGGCAGTGCTAACCCCTGGGTTGAACGCGAGGCGGGTATTACCCGGGTGATTCCAGCTATACGAGGTAAACGCGCTGTACAGGCTATTACACGACCACCGTACTCCCGAGCGACGATCAACGTACTCATGCTTGATGAGCGTGTCCGAATCAAGATGACCCGCCAACCAGTCGATGAATTCGGAGACGTGATCAAGCTTAGCGTAGGGTTGTTTAGTGCTCATGAATGCTCCTGTGGGCTGGCATATTCGACGCCCAATTGCGTGCCAGCGGGGCTATGATGCAGCCCTACTAGACACTAATTTGTCCGAGTTAAAAAATTATGCGAATTACATCAGATGAAACCGAACACCGGGAAAAGCGGCGCAGGCATTTGCGAAAGATTCTCCAACGTGCAGGCCGCGCTTTGTCGACCGAGGAGTTGCATCAAGAGATGCTCGAATGGGCGGACGGGACCGCCAATCCGAGGACAACTCGGCGTGACCTGTTTGAGTTGAAGGCGGAAGGGTTTGTAGAAAAAATACCCGAAGAATCAGGACAGCGACGCAGATCGCATCGCTGGAAATTGGGCAAGGGCAGTTTTGACTTGGCGCTTTCGCCGCAAGAATCGATGACCCTCAGCGCTATTTTCCAACATGCTGAACGCTTCGGTTTTTGGACGGACACGAAAGAGCTTACAAAGCTGCGCGAGTACGCCGCCTGGGAGCTGAAGTCTAGATCAGCCCGGCATTTGGTCGCTGAAGGTCGCATCATCACTGGCACGAGATTCACTGTGCTGGAACAAGGGCAGCATGACCATGGGCACCTCAAGCTCATTCAAGGTGCATTGATCGACGATCATAGCCTGACCGTGCGTTATCGACCTCGAGATGTCGGCGGCGTGGAGTGCTCCTACCTTCTGAAACCGCTCGCGCTGGCATACCAAGACAGCAACATCTACCTGTCAGCATTTATAGCCAAGGAGACCTGGCATGGAGCCGCGCCCGATCCTGGATTGCCAAGAGGAAAGTACAGCAGCAACGGGATTGGTAAAACCTGTGCGCTGATGTTGCATCGGATGCTGGACGTGCGGGTAGCGAGGGATGCTATCCAAGAACCTGAAGGCTATGACGTTCGTTCCATCGAGGTTCAGCGAGATCTGATTACTGTTCACGGAGACGAGACGATAGAGCTGGTGCTGCGGTTGAAGGAGAACCTTCACAACCGTCTCACAGAAAACGCGCTCGCGGCGAATCAGCAGGTCGAAAGAGATGGCGATCGGTGGTTGCTGCGATGTGAATTGCTCGACACTCAGGGGCTCAGATTATTCCTGATGAGCAATGCCGCAGACGTCGAAGTCGTGTCGCCCCCGCACCTTCGCTGTCATGTCCGCGAGCAACTCGAAATAGCGCTAGCGCAGTACACGTGCTGAAATCGAACGGAAAGGTCCGCGGCACCTGGCGCAGATTTTCTACCTTCAAGCCCTACGCCATTGAGGGCTTTCAGACTCTGCATGCATTATTAGGGGTGCTATTCGTCAGATCTGTTTTGCTCTGATCTTTCCAGTACAACAATGAAATCTCACACTGACCTAGACCAAGACCTTAGCTGGCAGATGTCGACCTGTCCTGTTGCCGCTGACCGAAAACTGACCCAGTAAAAGCTGTTCTGAGCATTTTCCGATCTTTGTCAGCGTAACTTCTGAGCAAGGGACATACCGGTGCCTTGCACCTGCGCCATTTGGGTAGCTGCAAAGTCACCGTAGAATGCGGCGACATTCAGAGTGTGCCGTTCATGGAAAAGACACAGTTGCTATTGAGCAAGGCAGGAGTGTTGGTGCAGGAGTCCCATGCAAAGCAGGTAGCATCGGGCGAAGCCTTCAACCTGTTCACCATCACGAAAACCGAGCGAGTCGAAGTCAACACTCACTCAGCGATGCTTGCGGAGATATTGAACCCCCGAGGGCGGCATGGAAAGGGACCGCTCTTCCTTGGGCTATTCCTGTCCCACATGGGGATTGAACACGAGCCGCGCCTGGCGGAGGCTCGCGTGCGCAAAGAGGAGACATTTGCTGCCGTGCAGGGGCGCGTCGACATCGTTATTCATTTACCGAACCGAATAATCCTCATCGAGAACAAGGTCGATGCCGAGGATGGGGATGAGCAACTCAAGAGATACGCTCATGTCGGCCAGGCGTCAGGCAAGCTTTGGGATCTGTTGTACCTCACCCTGCTGGGCACCGACGCCGATGTGAGCAGTTGTCGAGGAGTTGCCTATCGGCGTGTGGCGTACCGGGAGCACATCTTGGACTGGCTTGAGAAATGTGTCGCTGCAGCAGCCGATACATCTGCGCTTCAGCACGCGTTGATTCAATACGCGAACATCGTCCGTAAAATCACTGGAACGTCCATGACCCAGAACACCAAGCGCGCGCTGATCCAGTTGATTTCTGCCGGCAACGACTTCAAATCCGCAGACGCTATTGCTGAGGCCCTTCCATTTGCAAAGGGTGCCGCGCTGCAGCGTTTCTTTGACTCCGTAGACCGATCATTGTCGCAGACCTACACGCGTGCACAGCCGCCGGCCGGTTTCCCAGGCTTGGAATTCAATGAGGAGAGCTGCTGCGCTTGGTTCAGGATCAAGGGCATGAGGCCAAAGAACGTTGGAATGTTCCATGACATCGGTGTCGAAGGCGCATTGCTGAGGATCGAGGTCGCAACGGATGCTCTTCACTACGGACTGGTGCCTATCAGCAACGGCAAGCTAGGGTACATTGAGCAACTGAGGGAGGGTGCCCATCCAATTCCTGAGCACCTGATCTATCGGGACTGGAGGGCCTTTAAATGGTTGTCGAGCGTCTACGAGGAAAACGTAGGCCGCAACATGGATCGCCTGTTGGCCACCGACCAGCTGCTTGAGCAGGTTTTTGAAACCATCAAGCAACTGACCAAGGCGCCCTCTGACCAGGTGTAAATGTCGGGCCCCGGAGTGTGCCGAGTACTCCGACAACGACGGGGCGCGCTCCCATTCATTCGGCGGTCGGCGCCAACAACGAGAAGGCTGGTACCAGCACATTCAACCCAGGCTGAAATTTCAGCTTGGCGTCACGTAGCTTGCGGAAATTCTTGATAGTCAGCTCAGCGAGGTACATGAAAGTCTCCATCCGTGTTGTGCGGATAAAAGCCTATATGAGCTGAAGTGCGCAATAGGGCGTCCTCTCTACGACTTCCAAGGTCCGATATTGATTAAGGCGATCGTGCCTTCAGGTGCGAAAAATGGATGCTACCCCCACCTCGCCATGCCCCCTCTTCCCACACCCTGTCGACGCCACCGCCGAATTGACCCGCGCGCTAATCCAAGACTGACCCGCCTCTAAATCTGCAAAAATGGAGCAACAACAATGGTTCGCGGAAAACAGACTGGATCAGCGACATCTCAGCAACTGGATCAATTCAGCCTCGGCGTCAACAGTCTTACCTTCAACTGTGCTTGCGAGATATCACAGAGGCCGGATTTTCAGTACCTCGTTCGCCAGACAGTGGCTGGATACAGATTGGCCGCTCCGAGTTACTGGCGCCCAGAAGAACCAAACGAATGCGGTGGCGGATTATTCATACAACCAAGGCTTCAATTCATCGAGATTGCTCACCACGATCTGCTGCGCCGCCGCTTTGGGGTCGAGTTTTTTCGGGTCGATCTGAAAGCGCTGTAGCACGTATTTGACCAGTGCCCTGCGGGTAGGAATTTCCAGTACGCCATTCTGCATCCCGAAATCGGCTTCTATGATCGCTTTCTGTTCCAGCGAAAGGCGTGAGTCGGGCGCGATGACGACCGCCACCTCGGTGTTCCAGTCTTCGTCCTCGTCGATCAGATTCTCGGTCCTGCGCTCGGAAGAGATTTCGCCACGCAAGCGACTCAGCACAAAATCACGGTACTTGCGGTTCTTCTCGCAGTACGCCCGCACATGCCAGCGCATGCCGGTGTAGATAAGCGTGTGGGGGGCGATGAGACGGACTTCAGGCGTCGGGTTGGACAATGAAACGTACTCCACTTCGATCACTTCACTATCCCGACACGCCTTGAGCAGTGGCCGCAGGACTTCGGCGCGGATAGTGCGGTCCGGCACTTCCAGTACCTTCGTATGCGCATACGCAAGGGCCAGCCCTTCGACATGTGGCGAGCGGGAGTGAGTCTGGTTCAGCAGATGCAAATAAGCACTGGCGCTGTCGTCGATAAAGCGTGGCGTAAAGCCTTCGCTGGGTACATAGCCCTTGGCTTTCTTGTCATATGTAAGATTTTCAGGCGCATGGTCGTTGATATAAGTGTTGATGTCCTTGGACGCCTGCTGACGGCTGATCCCGAAGCTTTGGATCAGGTGTCCCGTGGTCAGGCGGCCTTCCCACCAAGCGACGGTTTCGATCAAACGATAGCGAAGTGCCAGATCCCAGCGAACTTGCTCGATGCCTTGCGTGCGTTTCATGCCCCCTCCATGTGCGTGATTTGTTTACCTGTATAAGTCTACATTATATACATGTAATGATTCACTACATATTCTGACCCCGTCTTCGAGATGATTCGAATTTACGAAAGGAAGTACAGATGACTACGTCGGATGCGATTTCGACAGGGGCCTTGGTGACGATGGCAGCGATTGCCGTAGTGCTGCTGATCCAGTATCTGAAGCTGCAGGACATCTGGCAGTTGATCGTCGACTGCAAGAGCAAGACGCGCTGGGCGCAGATTCAGGAAACGGAAAACAAAGAGTTACGTTCGGCGTTGCGAGCGGAGAAGGCCCACGTCGAGCAGCTAAAGAGAAAGCTGGACCTGCTGCAAGCGCTGATTCCGGCCTCGTAAGGACATGCACATGAACAAAATCGAATGGATTAAAGGCTGCCTGCTTGTTGGCGTAGTGGACTACGAGCTGGGCGCGCCCGTTGAACTCCTCGAATGGAGCGCCATCCGCGCCACCTTCAGCGCGCAAGGCATCGTCAGCTACGCACCGGCCTATGAGGTAATTGAGAAGTTGGCAGAGGATATCGAGCGAGTGCCGCGGGATTATTCGGGTATGGAGAGGAATTTAATCCGTCTATCGAAATGCAATATCCAAGGAGCTCAACATGCCGATAAGACCTCGTCCGGTCACCTTTGAGTGCGGCGATTGTGGCTGGAAGAAAACAGTTGCACCCAAAAGTGATTGCCTGTGGCCTGGGGATTGGTTCACGCGGTGCCCGAAATGTGGGAACGACGCGTTGAAAATGCGTACGGTCAGCGGACTAGAGAGGTTTCTGGTGGAGCTCTGGCCGCGCCGTTAGAACTTTGCTCGGTGTCCGGCGTGATGGCATTTTGGTGTATGCCTGTGCATAATCGGATCGCCGTTGCCAAAGCAAATTGAAGTGATTCACGCACAGGCAAGCGCTTGCGGCATCCTTTCCTACGCCATATTGACGGTCTTGGAACTACAGGCAAACACTCGTGCCTCGGGCTCCTAGTCATGGATCGGTCTGCACTTTTCAGATTTTTCAAATGATGACTTGGTCGAGTTATACCCGAGCAGATCCTGCACGGTCTTCGTCTGAGCGAATACGGGTGAAAGATGGGTGTAATAGTTGGTGTTTTCGTATTCCTGATCGCACTGGGCACCGTTATCAGCCTTGTCGAGAAAGGCGCTCAAGGTGCCAGTTCTCGTCTACTCCGTCCCTATATCGGTTTGTTGCTGATCGCCGGATTGATCGCAGGCATGGGCCTGGTGCTAGGCACCATGTTCCGTGGTGTTGAAGACTACTTCTTCATTGTCGCCAAAGGCGTTGCGGTATTCACCGGGGTCGTAGTGTGCCTGAAATTAATCACTGCTATTGCAAAGCGGCTTTTTGTTGCCGACTGAGCTAGGCATCGAGCGTTGCCCGATTTTTTATGGGTTGCAGGTGATTCATTCATATCGACAGAAGGGCTCTGCCTAAAGGTTTGCGGTGTATCAGCGGATAAGGTGTGTGCGTTACCCGAATCGCCGTTTACCAGAGTGCTACTACGCCTGAGAGTTAAAGGCGGCGCATTTATGGCCCGCGAAATATCACTTACGTGGTGCCAATTCTGAAAGCACTTGGCCTGGTCGATTAGTGATGCACTGGCAGCAGTTGTGGATAAAGCATTGGCAGATTCAAGGGCCACAATCCGGTCCGCTGGTTTTCAAGGAGATCAGATGTACGAGAAAAATATCGAACTGCTGCGGGAAGAATCCCTTCGTTTACTGGAAGTGGAAATCGATCTGCTGCAACGAATGAAGAGCGCAGACGGGGTAGTGGTCGATGAACACGGCCATGAGCACCAGACTTTTACGCAGACCAGCATTCAGAAGGATCTGCAAATGCTTCGGGGCGAAGCGGAAAAGCTTCAGCGCCTGGAGATGGTACTGGCCGTTGTAGGAACGATGAAGGCAGGAAAATCGACCACGATCAACGCCATTGTCGGCACCGAGGTGCTGCCAAATCGCAACAGGCCTATGACGGCGTTACCGACGTTGATTCGTCACACGCCAGGGCAAATCGAACCAATACTGCGCCTGGAAAATAATGGCCCTATCAATGCTGTAATTGCCCAACTGCACCAAGTGCTGAACAGTCACGATGCGAGTGCAGTCGCTGACAAGCTTGCGAGCGATAGAGACCTGCAACCCTTGTTGCAGCTCATCAAAGAAAATGGTCGATTCAAGAATTGCTATCAAGGACCTGAGGGAATTTTCTGGTTCCTCCGAAGCTTGAACGACCTGGTTCGCGTGGCATTTGCGCTAGACGTGCATTTTCCATTCGAGAGTTACGACGAGATCCATGAGATCCCCGCTATCGAAGTCGAGTTTTCCCATCTGGCAGGCACATCGGAGAGCCTGGGTAGCCTGACGCTGCTCGATACGCCTGGCCCTAACGAGGCAGGCCAGCAACATCTGCGCAAAATGCTCGGCGAGCAATTGAAGAATGCTTCAGCTGTTCTGGCGGTTCTGGATTTCACCCAGCTTAAATCTGATGCCGATGAACAGGTGAGAGCCGAGCTTGAGCGAATCGCCGATGTAGCTCAGGGGCGAATTTTCGTATTGGTTAATAAGTTCGACGAGAAAGACCGCAATAGCGATGATGAGGAGCAAACCCGACGCTTGGTCGCTGACTCTTTGTTGGGTGGTAGGTTGCAGCCTTCACAGGTGTTCCCGGTGTCGTCCAAGCTGGCTGATCTCGCTAACCGCGCCCGTCGCGAGTTGGCGATCAATGGTTCTCTCCCTGAGGTCGATGGTGATCAGAACGCTTGGGTGGCGGATTTCGGCAAAGCCGCGCTGGGCACTAGATGGAAGCACAAGATTACTGATCCAGAAGAAGTGAAAGAAGCTGCCGATGCGCTCTGGGAAGACTCTTTGTTTGCCGCCCCGTTGGATCAGATCATCCGTAAGGCTCACAGCGGCGCGGCGACACTTGCGGTGGCGTCCGCCGCCGCCAAGCTATCTGACATTGCCGCAAAATTGAACAACTTCCTCGCCGTGCGTGAGGCTGCACTGGGAAAGAATGTCGAGGAGTTGAACGAGCAGATCAACTCCTTGCGCAGTGATATCGATCGCATTGGCAGCCTAGAAGTTCAGACCAAAACGGACGCCAAGCACGCGCTGCAAACAATCAACGGGCAAATGGATAAGGTCTTCACTGACATTCGTACAGCCATCAGTACCGAGGTCGAGCAAGGTTTCAAGGCGGGTAAGCAAGCCGAAGAGCAGCAAGAACTAGAGAGAAAAAAAGGCGCGGCTACCGGAATCATCGGAATACTAAATAGTTTGGCAGGGCAGCGGAGGTTGGGGAGGCAACGTACCAATTTTGGTTATGACTTCGACGAAACGACCACAGTAATTAAGCTCAATGACCGTGAAGAGGCTGAAGCCATCACGCGGGGCATTGAGAGCGGAGTTCGGCTGATAATTGAGCGCAATGAAAAGCGCCTGTTGGCAGAGTCCGAACAGATTCTTCGCAAGTTTCACGTTTTGTTCGAGCAGGGCATTTCCACTCAAGCCAGCGAGATCATTACGGATCTCAATCTGCGTCTGAACCGTAGCGGTTTTTCAATCGCCATCAACATTCCGTCAATGCCTGCGCTGTCGATGCGTCCCTCCAGCAGTGAACTGTTGGGTGGCGTAATCGAAAACAAACATCGCACCGTAAAGCGACGTCGTCGTTCGGAGGGCGTATGGGGCAGCATTTGCAGTTATTTTGATACTGATGACTGGGGCTGGGAGTCGTACACCACTAAAGTGGCCGTTTACGAAATCGATATTTCCAAGGTAAAGGCCTCCATCGAAAAAACGCTCGGGGATTTGTTCGATGGTCTTGCACGCGCGACCGTAGAAACGATTGAATCGCCACTCAAGGACAGCGTCGACAAGTTCTTCGACGAACTCAAGTTGACCGTGGAATCGATTCGCAGCGACCTGAATCAGAGCATTCGAGACAAACAGTCCGACCAAGGACAGCAGCAGCAACTGGCCGGGCTTCTAGCGGGCTTCAAGCGCAATGTCCCGGGTATTCAAAAGGACAGTGATGCGCTCAAACGTGACGTCCCGTCCGAGGGCGTTGAGGTGGCGGCATGAGCGAACAGACCCCGATTTCGCCTCGCTCGGATATCTGCCAGATACTGACGTGCCTGCCTGAAAAGTTCGTTGTGGATTTTGCCAACGGCATTGATGTCGCACGTGAACGCCAGCGCCATATGGGGACGCGAGATGGTTTTTTCGCACGCCTTTATGACGGTTTTACCGGACAAGGTGATCGTCATCAGGCCGAGGTCAACGCAAGTCTCACCGATGGCGTAGAAGGTGCGTTGAACTGGTTGAAGGATTTAAGCGAATCCTTGGCCAGCAGCAACCGTGCGATTGTTCAGGTCAACGCCCGCGTCAACGCTCTCAAGCTTGACGTTGCCACACTAGTTGATTTCTCGATACAGAGTCGTCAGACGATCAACCTGCTTTCCCAGCGCCTGGATGAGCGCTGTAACGCGCTTGATCGCAATGTCGCCAGGATCGACTGCCTACAACAGGCGCATCTGCACCTTGACGACGTATTCGGAAAGTGGGGAGCAGGGCATTTCAATATGTTCACGCTGTCCGGACGCTGCTATGCCGCGCTTGAAGAGCTCCGTTGGGGGGCGTTCGGCGACTACTGCCAGGCAGCATCTAGAGCCGAGCGCCAGAAGCAGCTGGAGCGTCTAGCCAACAGGGCGATCATTCAGTTGAATAAGGATGCAGGTATTGGCCAGGGCGAGCGTATCGCGACTCGCGAGCGGTGGTTGGCGCGCCCTGAGCACAGTGCCTTCCTGACTGACGGCGAGGAGGCTATCCGTTACCTGGGCGACTGGACCAGCCCTCAGGCAACACCGTTTGCATTCGCGGCCTCTCAGATGCCTGAGGAGTTGCCATTGCACCTGCCACGGATCATTGCAGCTCCAAGGGTGACAGAAGCGATGATCAGTGAACTGTTTTTGGAGGCTTCGTGATGACTGCGCCCATGAAGGTTGGGTTGGTGCTCTCCGGTGGCGGGGCCAAGGGCGCCTATCAGGTCGGAGTGCTCAAAGCCTTGCGCGAACTCGGCACCCGCATCGACGCGGTTTCAGGGGCCAGCATTGGCGCCCTCAACGGCGGCGTTCTGGCTTCGTCTCCATCACTGGATATTGGTATCGAGCGCCTTGAGGCCGTTTGGGAACGATTGGCCAACGAATCCCCGTTGAGCATGAAAGCTCCTGGGTATCTGGCGCTGTTGGCTGCAGCGGGCCTGCGGGTTCAGGGTGCGGGCGCTGTGCTGGGGCTTGTTCACGCAGTAAAGAAAATAGCCGGGGCCTTTGAGTTCGAGTTACCGAGCTGGCTTGATGTGCTGGACGAAGGCTTGCTGGACGACCAGCCGTTGAAGCAGCTAATGGATGAGTTTCTCGACAGCAAGCAGCTGGCGACAGGGATGCCGCTCTATGTGTCGTTGTATCGCAGCAACGGCGGCCTTCAGGACTTAGCGTCAGCATTCATGGCCGAGCTCGGGCTGAGTAATACACCGGATTCGGAATTCGTGCATATACAGTCCCTCAAGGAAGACCAACGCAAACAGGCGTTGCTGGCCTCTGCTGCAATCCCGCTATTGTTCGCCTCCCGCAAACACGGCGAGAAGCGCTACTCGGACGGCGGCCAAGGTGGCTGGCAGACAATGCAAGGTAATACGCCAATCACCCCATTGCTGGAAGCTGGCTGCAACCTAGTGATCGTCACTCATCTGAGCGATGGATCGCTATGGAGTCGTCAACGATTTCCGGATGCGACCATTCTGGAAATTCGTCCCCAGCAAAGCCTGAACCGAGCTACTGGTTTCATGAGTGGGGCTCAGGACTTGCTCGGTTTTGATGTCGACAAGATCCCCACCTGGATCGAACAGGGTTATCGGGACACGCTGCATTGCGTTGGACGGGTCATGAAAACTCAACAAAGCCGCGACGAATTGCGTATCGCGGAAGCGACTCTTGCAGGCATCGGAAGTGAGTCCGCCGGCGCCGATGAAACACTGGCCGATGCGATGGCGCGGTTAGCCAAGCAGCCCTGACAAGGAGTTATGAAGTGGCAAATGTACAAATTGAGTGGGATTGGCTGCATTGGAATTGCAGTCAGACTTGGGGTACGGATGTTTGGCCGGAATTGCAACGCAGAGGGGTTAAGCAGCAGGACCTTGAACGATGCGTTTATGTGATCAGGCTCAATGGTCTTTTCGCCATTCAGTACCCGCTAGGCGTTTCTCCCACGGTCTATATCGGCGAGGGAAACTTTGAACAACGCATTACTCAGCACAAGAACTGGCTGATGGAGCTCGCGGATCTGCAAGGCGAGTATGAATTTCTCATCGGCTATTGTTTCCCACGGGCGAGAAACGCCTCGAAGGTTTATTCCGATTTCGAAGCGATGCTGATCCACGAGTTTCGAGACATATACGGCGCGGCTCCGCTGCGGAACAGGCAAATGGAATTTCAGAAATCAAACCACGTGTTTGAGCCAATGAACGAAATCCGCAGCGCGATCATGATTGGCCGCGGCATGCGTTTTCATTGGGCGGTGCAGCCAATGAAAAGCTCGCCTATGTATGACGTTTACCAGCGGACTATTCTGGAAGAGTTGAGGGTTTAAATGCAAAAAAAGTAAAGCTTGTCACATAATAATGAAGTCTACAGAGGCTCGGAATGGAGAACCAAAGCCTCTACAGGACAGCCTACCGAGCAAGCAACATACCGATGAGTGGCTATCCGAGTAAACGCTGACTGACAGCCCCCCAATCAAACATTTTCGCGGCCGGCTGCCGAAGCAACAGACACAGTACTGATAAACATATGTCCACACATCTGATTATGTAGACCGAATCGCATCTTTGATGGCTATAACTCCCAATTCATAAGCACACAAATCCCTCATGACGCCCGCTTCTTGAGCCCGCCATGGCTTGGTCTTGCACTCTTCAGGATACCCTGCATCGCGTTCCACTGAGCATGCCCCGCTGAAGGGGCAAAGCGTCACCGCTAGTTTTTCAGTACTCACCATTCGTCCGTCTTGAGTAAAATGGTGTTGTACATAGTGAATACTCGACTGTAGAACTGCAAAGGCCTCATGTTTCTCAGGAGGCCATGATGCAACGCTACCGCGTCTACCAAGCCACATTATCTCGGTCTCTCCATTCGACTTCTCTTGAGAGATCCAGCGCTCTAGGTAAGTGAGCGCAATATTACTGAATAATCTCTCATCCATGGGCTGCTTAAGGAACGCCAATTCCATCACCGGCGATTTCAAGCGCGTATTGAGAGCAGTGAGTATTAAAGTCTCATACACTTCAAAACCATCTGACAAAATTTTCGAATTTTCAAAAACATGACGAAGCATTGGCACGATTGAATTAATTACGTAATCTGCATACCTTTTGAATTGCGCAATTATATCTCGCATTAGTTGTTCTACAATATTAACTCCGGCAACCTCAACCTCAAAACGAAAAACCTTGCAAATATTTACAAGCGCCTCAGAAGGACTTGGAGATAATAGAGATAAAGTCCCAATGACGATTCTTTCTGTAGGTGATGTCTCCCTCCCGACAAGACTTTTTACTAAAGGTGAAAATGCCAAATATGGATAACTCGGAACGGTCCCATCCACATCAACACTACCATTGAATTTTGCATTTAAGATATACCTCTCAGCCTCATATGCAATTCCTTCGGTAATAAAATCAAGCCCCGGTTGCAGCTCAAAATCCAAACAGGATTTATCGGCAAAGATTGCTTTAACCCGAAATCGAATCTCATCATCAAGCTGAGTGTACCCGTCTTTAAACTCGCTTGTATCTTGATGATCCATCTCGGCAAATTGCCACTCGACAGTTTTTTTCCAGACGTAATCTTTTGGAATATTTCGAGCAAACCCTCTCATAGATCGGATTTTTCGAAAAGCCATCGCAACGTGTTCGTCAATGGTATTACTTTGATTGTCTTCCGGAGAGTCTCGGACGAGTTTTTCGGAAAATGATTCTGAATCGGTTTCCGAATCGGTTTTAGCTGACTGTATTAAAAAAGGCTGAACTAATAACAGACAGCTTGTTAGGGCATCCAGTCCGGCCACTGTTGAAAGATTGTGCAGATAGTGTATGTATTCGTGCACATGCAGGGCCACTGCACCAGGCAAAATCGATCCGGATTCAGGATGAAGGTCTCCCTCCCATCCGATCCTCGTTATCAGAGCATTCACCCTGAACGCCCCTAATTTTCCAGCCCTTAAGACTTCATTATCATGAAACGTAGACACAAGGTGTCTCCCACGGCTGCCATAAGAGTTAAGCCGCCAATGATAGCCTATCGCCAGCCAACCAAACGATTGCTTTCATTTCATGCACGATGAATCGAGGAAGCCCAATCGATGCACGCATAGTATTCGGAGATCAAGCAATTTGAATCACAGCAAGATCTCTACCAGCCCCTAGAGCACAATTTCATCCACGATATTAATCGACTCTCGTGCCCCTATGAAGCGAGCATATAACTCGTTGGATAAGGCCGCATCAATGCATATAACGTCAGTTTCATGTTCTCTCTCGTTATGAGCTTCGGGCTCAACAAAGCCTCGATCAAAGCGCAGGCCTGCCTTTTCATTAAACAGATATCGCGCATGAAAATCTTGATCCAGCTGATCGCCTGCCACCCGGCAAATGGTGATTCTGACATCAAGCTCAATCCATAAGTTAAGGAGTCCTTCATATTCCTGCCGCACCACAGTCGAGTCACGCGGATCAGTACTGTAGTCTGAAAATACAATCACCTGACTCGGTATTGAGTCATTAACCTGGCAAATCCGAAGCATAGAATCAATAACTTTTGTACATCTGCGTCTGGATTGAAAATAGGGATCCACCAGCACGAGTTGATCCGAGGCGGTCAATACATATTTCGCTGCCTCTGCCAGCGCATTCGCATTACGCTTGACACGGAAATCACGTCGATTCTCAAACAGATTTTCGTGGGCATCATCGATGCGGTGAAATTTATCTGAGACAATCTTATTTCGCACCAAGACCGCTGACAGCTGATTCAAAACAGCCTCAACGCCAACATTCTCTAGCCAATTACCATCGCCATAGGCTAGCCCCATCCGCACAAGGCGGTCGCCTTTAATTGTTCGCAACTTCTCCACAATGCGAGCCAAGTCAAGATCGCCGACATTATTATTCCTGCAGGTTTCCATCACCATCCGCTCCCATTTACCTGGGTAGCGTGCAATCAGCAGCCCCTTGCTGTAGCCAAACTTCTCCACGGTATAGCGCAAGTCATGCCAGTTATTGATGGCGTCCGGTTCTATGGCAAATACAGCGTGCATCAGAACAACTCCTCGCCACGCTCAGCGAAGAAGCCATCAGGCCAGCGACTGGTGAATTCACCAGAGCGGTCAATTTCAATACGCCGGGTTCTAACGCCGGTTGCGCTCGGCTCCATATAGACAATTGAGACATCGTCAGGAGAAATGGGCCGCATGCCTTCCGGCAGATCACCTTCGGAGGTTTCACGGATTCGGCGCAATATCCGGAGGATGATGTGTTCGCTATGGGTTTCGATCAGGAACCAGCTTTTGTTATTGGACTGCGTCAACAAATCACCGATGCCAACCTGAATCCTCGGATGGACATGCAGTTCAGGCTGCTCGCAGGCGATGATGCCCTGCCTGGCTTGAACCGCTGCGACCACAAGCGGGAAAAGTTGAGAAATCCCGACGCCCACTTCGGAAAACGCCACCTCAATGTTGTTGAGGTCGTCCCACAACACCCACTTGCTGTGGTGCTCCCTCGCAAGCAGCTGCCGGGCTTTGGCTTCAGAGGGTTTCTTCTCTAACTCAAGAATTTTCTTCAGCACGTCAAGGTCGATTGAACGCTCCTCGAGCAACGGATTACCGTCTTTATCTGCGCCGGCGAGAGTCAGGCTGAGTTCATCCCCAAAAGTACCAATAAATGCCCTCAACTCACTAAGCGTGTCGTCTCCGCCCGAGTAAATGACCTGACTGACCACGACCTTTGAGCGCAGGGAATAGCCGAGGTTTAAAGTGCCCGGCGTATTCAGCCAATGATTGATCTCAGCCATGTTGGCCGCGTTCAGACGTGCCGTTACATCCCAGGCGGCGGCACCGGAGTACCAGTCCTTTTGCTGCGGGTAGGGATTGGGCTGATGCAGGGCGTCAGGGATAAGGCGCAACGGGCCGATACACAGGCTCTGGTTCAGCAATGCCAACAGGTTGTCGAGGGGGGCAACCACCACATCTGACAGGATTTCGTGCAGACGTGCCGTCAGGATCGGATCATCCGCGTCGATCACCGTTTTAAGCCGCTTGCCCGGCAAAGGTAAAGCACCGGCAAGCCCCTCGAAGCCGATGACGGCTTGCAGGAAAGAAACCTCTTCGCTTTGTCCTACCTCTTTTCTCGTAACCATTTCTGGATTGCGATTGGCATTGAGCAACTCATGGAGGCGGCTGACAAAATCCCCGTCTATATATTCGTCCTGGTCGGCCTCGGTCAACAACGCCGGGTGCCGATAGTTGAGCCAGGTAATGACTGGCTGCCTGAGGCCGGCATCACTGGTGAGCTCGGCAATCAAGCAGTCATCCAGCCACACCTTGTAGCAAGCTACATAAGCCGTATCTTCGGCTTTTGACCAGGCGATATGAAATTCCAAAGCCAAGCGATTGGCGTCGGCCGTTGGGCTGTCGACGGGTAGCGCGAAATCGTCCCCCACCAGATCCAAGATTTGGTTGTAGCTGGTGCCGATTGAGTCGGACTTATCGAGATTCAGCCTGATGACCATCCGCTTGGCAATATCCCGGCCGTTGACTAGGCTCTTGAAGCCACCGATGTGCTTTTCACCCAAGGCATCAATGCGCTGGGGGTCGCATTGCCCTTTTTCCAGCATCTGCTGGATATAGAACAGCGCCATCAACACTGAGCTTTTGCCTACACTGTTCGGCCCGAATAGCAGCGTGACAGGTGCCAGCGCTATGGATTGGGTGGCCTGAAAGGAGCGAAAGTTGGTGAGGGAGATTTCCGTAATGCGCATGGCTTTTGTGCTCTGCTGCTATCCATAAAGCCGGTCCGCGACCGGCGAATTAGTTTGTAACGTTTATGCCGCTATTGGACAGCCGCCTGAAGGCGCCCAGGACGCCCGCCTCTGCTTGTACCCGCGCCGCGGGCAGGTTGTCGAACTTACAGGCAATCTCGAACTGCTCGATACCCTCAGCTAAGCAGAAGCAATTCATATCGCCCTTATCGACCTTGAAATCCTCGGTCTCGAAGAAGATGGCCAGTGCTTCTAGGATGGTCGATTGGCCATAGTCATTGCGGCGGACGATGCCAGTCATGGCTTCGTCAATTGGAATGACGGTGGTGGCGCGGTAGCCGCGAAAATGGGTGAGCTTGACGGACTTGAGGCGCATGGTGATTTCCTTATCTATAACTGACCAGAAAAGGCCTTATAGCTTAGGGCTGAGAATAGCTTTTCATCATTTTGAGCCTGCACCAAAAGCGCCGCTTGAACAGCTTGCACCTGGTCAAAATACTCTACAAATCTCTTTTGCTCTCCTTGACTAGGAACAGGCAACATTGTCCTCTCCATGATTTCCAAGGTTATATACTTTGTATTTGATCCTTTCGAAGCACGCTTCAAGTTAGAAAGCTGATATTGAAGTGCAAACTTATAGAATGGATAACTCCATCCCGAGTCCCTTAGAGTTAACACGTACGTGCGTTGGTAGGCATTGAACCTGCCTTTATAATATTTCACGTCGTAATCTGCCTGCGCATTATTTCCAGCCAATAACAAAGCTTCCTGATCGAAGGCAAAGCTATCAATAGCAAAAACTTCCTTTGCACAGGTGAAGAAAGGATATTCCCCACCATCGATCGCAGCATTCGAATTGAGCTTCCCGGTCTTAATTTCAAAAACCTCTGTCATCGGTAAAAGGTCGGCTCTCTTGGGGTTGGAGTTTGGATCGCCGAACATGTCCAGAAACACGGCGCAGATGAAGTCGTCGGCGAGCTGGATTGCTTGCTGGCGTTTGCGGCGAATGGCGTCGGCCTTGTCGAGGATGGCGGCGATGCGTTTTTGCTCGGGCAGGAGCGGGAGAGGGATCACCTCATCATGCACCAAATTTCTATTGAGAGTAGGAACACCTGCCCCTTCCGAAAATCGCTCCAACTTGAATACCGATAGCATGTAATAGACCCAGCGAGGGTGATTCCCGTGGAAATCCATCACATACAAGGAAGTATTGAGCGGCCAAAACGCCTCGTCACAATAGTGGACCTTACCAATTGTTCCAGATCGCCCAGTAATAACCCCCGGCCCTTCAATTTTAATTTCATCGTGACAGCCATTTTTTCCATTGGCAGCATAAATAGGAACTGCCCCTTCATTTCGCACCCCAACCGGCAAGTCATATCCACGCTTCAAAGTCGCGATATTCTTGAGAGGAACCAGAGGCCAGCCTGAGTGGTTTTGGAAAAAACTCACAGCATCCCCTCCAGCTCATCCAGATCCGCGAGAATATCCTGCTCCAGCCCTTTGAGCCTTTGCAGAATCACTTTGGGATCTTCGTACTGCTCCTGCAGGTACAGCACCTCCTTGTAGCGGTTGATGGAAAGGTCGTATTTGTTAGCAGCTATATCAGCTGCCTGAACAACAAAAGCCTTTTTGGTCTTATCACCGAATACCGTATTGATGGTGCTGCCACTTATATTGCTTTCAATCATCTGCCGGTAGCGTTTCCATTGGGCGATGGCATCGGGGAGGTCGTTACCACCTTCGCCTTTCAGTTCGGTGCGCCTGTCGTCCAGGGAATAGCCGTCAGTATGGAGGTCGTAGAACCACACCCGTTCAGTGTTACCTCCCTTGGTGAAAATCAGGATGGCGGTGCTGACCCCGGCGTAGGGTTTAAACACGCCGCTGGGCAGGCTGATAATGCCTTCAAGTTGGTTGTTCTCCAGCAACTCTTGCCGCAGTTGGTGGTGAGCCTTGCTGGAGCCAAACAACACTCCGTCCGGGACGATCACCGCGGCGCGGCCGCCGAGTTTTAGCGAACGCAATATATGGGCGACGAAGAGCAGCTCAGTCTTCTTAGTTTTCACCAGCCCAAGCACCTCGGGGTTGGTGTTGCTCTCATCCAGGCTCCCCTTGAATGGCGGATTGGCCAGAACCACGTCGAAAAAGTTCTGTTCCTGCCGTGGGTAGTGCTCCTTGATGGATTTGCTCAGGGAATCCTGGTAGCGAATGTTTGCGCCGTTTACCCCGTGCAACATCATGTTCATGCTGGAAACACGCAGCATGGTGGTGTCGAAGTCAAAGCCCCAGAACATCTGCGTATTAATGTGCTGACGGTAGGGTTCGAGCTGGTCACCGGTGAAGTGGTGATTGCCATCTTCATCGGTGAAGATGCCCGACTCACTGGAGTGCTCGCGGTTGAGGTATTCCATGGTGCGGGCGAGGAAGCCGGCCGTTCCGCAGGAGGGGTCGCAGATCACGTCTGTCGGTTGTGGGGCGATCAGCTCGATCATGGCATCGATGATGTGGCGCGGCGTGCGAAACTGGCCATTAATGCCGGCGGTGGTGAGCTTGCTTAGCAGGTATTCGTAGATATCGCCCTTCACATCGCTCTGGGTCAACGGCAGGTCGTTGACCATCTCCACAGCAGAGGCCAGTACGGACTCGTTCTTGATCTCCAGGTCGGCGTCCTGCATGTACTCGCTGATATGGCCAAGACCTTCACGCTCACCTCCCTCGCCGCCGGCGCTGCCGAGCTTGGCGAAAAAGGGATATACCTTCTGTTTGAGGTGCTTGTGCAGCTCCTTGCCGCTCATATTGCGGAAGTTTTTCCAGCGCAACAGCTGCCCTTCCGGCGTATTGGGGAACAGGCGGTCGAAGGCTTTGCCGGTGCGATTGGCTTTGCGTTCGGCCACGTCTTCCTGCATATCGAGCATACGGGCGAACATCAGGTAGCTGATCTGCTCGATCACAGTCAGCGGGTTAGTGATGCCGCCCGTCCAGAACTTTTCCCAGAGCTTGTCGATATCGGTGCGGATTTTACCAGTGAGCATGCGAGGTACTTCTCTAATTCAGAAATTTGGAGATCAGAGCTGGACAGCCAGCTCTTCTTCGGATGATTGTTGGGCAAGTAGCTGTACAGCTTCGGTTGCCGCTGGATCTTCGTCGATGGCTTCGACAATCAGTGACAGCCGCTCGCTTTCAAAGTCCATGTGAGTAGGCTCCAGCGCCGGCAGAGTTTTGCTGACTTTGGCTGAGAGCTTGTTGAAACGCTCCACTTTGCCGTAAAGACCCTGCTTACCGGCCAGTGCCTTGACGGTTTCGTTGTAGTGGTTGCTTACGGTATTGAGCGTGCCGCCCAGCTTACCGAGGCGCTCAGCCACAGTGCAGACCTGGTTGTAGATCTCGCCAGCCTTCTCGCTGATTTCCCGCGCCTCGGCGTTGCTGCGTTCGATCATCCAAAGGTTGGAAACCGTGCGCAGGATGGGAATTAGGGTGGTATGCGAGACCAGCACGATGCCCTTCTTGTAGCCGTACTCAAACAAATCCTTGTTGTGCTTCATAGCCTCGATATAGGCCGGCTCGATAGGCATGAACATCAGCACAAAGCTGGGGCTGCGCATGCCAACGAGGTTGGTGTAATCCTTGGATGCAAGGTCATCAATATGCTTGCGCACGGCTTTGATGTGGTCGGCCATAGCAAGTTGGTATGCCTCGGGTGACTCAGCGCCGACAGCGCGATCATAAGCGTTCAGGGACACCTTACTGTCGATAATGATGTGCTTACCATCCGGTATTTTTACTAGGTAATCGGTCTGCTTGCTTTTACCCTCGGCATCCTTAAAGGCGCTTTGTACCTCGAAGTGTGCTTCTTCAATCAAGCCACTCATTTCAAGCGTCCTACGCAACTGGGCTTCACCCCAAGCGCCGCGCTGCTGCGAGTCGCCCTTGAGAGCTGAAGTGAGGTTATTTGCCTCTTTGCTCATTTGCAGGCCGATATCAAGAACCTTTTTGATCTCACCATTGAGGCTGGTGTTGCCCTGCTGAGAGGCGTCGTGCACGTCGTTGATACGCTTCTGAAAACCCTCGATCTGTTCGCGGAAAGGCTTGAGTAGACCGTCGATGCTGGTTTGACTGGTCTGAGTGAATGTCTTGCCTTTCTCTTCAAAGATCTTGTTGGCCAGGTTTTCAAATTCCTGGGTGAGCGACTTCTTGGTGTCAGACAATTGGGTCATCTGCTCCTGAAAGTGCTCCTCACGTTTCTGTAGGGTAGTTTTGAGTTCGGTATGGTCGGAACCGAGCTTATGCAGACGTTCCTGTAACTGGTTGAAAGACTCTATCTGCTGGGCATGCGTTTGCTTGGCCTCTGCAAGTTGCTCGCGCACTTCTCGTTCGGAGGTTTCTAGCGCCTTAGCCCGTTTGCCTTCGCTCGCCAGCTCGTCCTTCAGACCGTCGCGCTCAGTTTGCATGGACGCGTTTTTCGTTTCTGCAGCCGTAAGCCGCTCTCGCAGCTCAGCGACCTGCTCTTGAAAGCCCCGCACTTCAGCCTGGGCCGTTTCCAAGCGTTTGGCTGTCTCATGATGATGTTGGTTCGCCTCTTCCAGTTTCAGCTGCAATGCCGCGCCTGTGCCTTTGCTTGCCAGCAGGTCAGCAGAGAGGCGTGTCGCTGTATCGGCTGCAGCGTGCAGTTGTGTCTGCAGCTTGCCTTGCTCCACCTGCAGGTTATGGCCTTGCGCTTCTTCTGCTTTGAGCTGGCCTCGCAGTGCGGTCTGTTGGGCATCAGCAACCGCTTGGCCTTGCTGTGCCTGTTCTAGCTTCGCAGTCAGCATGCTGACCTGCCTCCCCTGCCGCAGGGCCGCGATGAAGAAGCCAATCACCGCACTGGCAATGGCGAGCGCTACGCTGATCACGATAATTTCTGTCGTCCATTGGCTGGCTAGCATGATTACTCCTAGAGGCTGCTAGGCGGGGTATTCCCGCGTAAAAAGGGTTTAAGTACAGCCACTAACTTGGTGACATCGGCAGGCGCGAAGACACCGTCGATACCCTCGTGGGAGATGCTATCGAACGGGGGTTCGTAGAGTTTTTCCACGATGATGCTGCCATGCTGAGAGATGTAGTTTTTAAGCAGGTTCATAAAGCGCACCTGCTGGGCGGTGAGGCTGGGATGGGCGTGGAGGAAGCTCTTGAAATGTTCCTCGATGGCTTGCGCATCTAAGCCGATGATCTCGCGCACGGTGAGCTGGAGCTGATCTGCCGTGCGACCGTAGAACTCGTTCAGCACTTCCAGACTGACGCCGGGGTGGCTCGTGAGGATGGTCGACGTGAGTGTTTTCAGCTCCGGTTCTGCAATGGGTTCGCCCTTGTGGATTTTCTGCAGGGTCGGGTTAGCCGCGAGCATGCCGTCGAGAATGTCCTTGAGGCGACGGCGATAGATCATCGCTTCGCTGGCACCGGCGATGTACACCGCTCGCTCCCCGCCCTGCACGTTGTCATCCCTGGTTTTTGTGGTGTCTATACCGTACCCCGTGCTGGTTCCTGTTTGCCGGTATTTCATGATGCCGCGAAGTTCTTTGCGTGCGTTTTCCAGTTTGCCGATGCTCGGGTTCTGCCAGAAACCGGCGCTGCGCACTTCGGCAATCAGAACATCCTTCTGACGCACGGCCTGGATGTTGACCGCAAGCTTGTCCAACTCGGCCAGCAGGATGATCTTGCCATCATCGAAACAGCTGGCCTTCTCGACCAGGCAACGCTGGATGCCAGCAATCAACTTGTCCAACGCCGTGGCGTGTTTGTCGCGTAGCACCCGGGCCGACATCAGCGGGGCAATGGTATTGCTGAGCAGGTGCTGGGTTTTAGCATCGAACTGTTGCAACAGATTGGTTTGCTGCAACTGGTGGACGACACGGAGCTCGCGCTTCACCGCCACGCTGTTTTCCGGCAGGTCATTGATGTCTGCACGTAGCAGTTCAATGGCTGCGTCGAACGCTGCTGCATGATTCTGACGGAGTGCGGCCTGGGCAAGCTCCAGACGAGCTTCGAAAGTGGTTTGCAGCAGGGATTTGCCGCCGGTGTCATCCGGTTCCTGGTAATCCTGCTCGAAGAAATCGAAGTTGCCGTAGTGATCGAAGATCAGGAACTCGCTTTTATGTTTACCAGTGCCGAACAGATTAGGCCTCAAACGCGTGCCACGACCTATCATCTGCCAGAACTTGACCCAGGATTTGACAGGCTTGGCGAATACCAGGTTGACCACTTCCGGAACGTCGATACCGGTGTCGAGCATGTCTACCGAAATGGCGATGCGGAATTGGTTATCCGGCTTCTTGAATTCCTTGATTAGGGTGTCCACATGCGGAATATCGTTGTGGATGACCTTACAAACCTTGGCCCCATACTGAGGGTAGAGCTTGCAGAAGAGCTTTTCCAGATGCTCGGCGTGGTCCTGGCGTTGGGCGAAGACGATGGTCTTGCCGACCAGTGAACCGGTCTCATCCTTGATGCCGTTGTTAATCAGATTTTCCAAGATAATGCGATCGGTGTCCTCACTGAAAATCTTGCGACCAATGTCCTTGCCTGCAATGGTGGTGCGCTTGGCCTCCTCCTCGCCGAGGTCATCTTCCAGCTGGCGCTTCTGCTCATCGCTTAGGTCGTTGTAATGGATTCCGTCGCGCAGGAAGTCGGTGGTGAGGTCACGTACACGGAACGGTGCCAAGTAAGGGGGTTCGTTGTTGATGGCGGCATCCAAACCGAACTCGAAGGTTGGATCGGTGGTTTCACAGTCGAAAATATCAAAGGTGTTGCGGCTGATGAACTTCACCGGAGTGGCGGTGAGGCCAACCTGTAGGGCATCGAAGTAATCGAACAGGTCGCGGTACTTGTTGTAGATGGTGCGGTGACTCTCGTCAGCAATGATCAGATCGAAGAAGCCCACATCGAGCTGAGCGAAGCGGTTCATCATGCCCGGGTAGGTTGCGATATAGATACGTGCGGTTTGATCCACCTTGTTGGTTTCACCGATCACGCAGCGCGGCTCACTAGGCAGATTCTGCTTGAAGGCCTCATCAGCCTGCACGCGAAGCTCCTTACGGTCGCAGAGAAACAGCACCCGTTTGGCCCAACCAGTGCGCAGAAGCAGCTCGGCCAAGGCAATGGCCACACGGGTTTTTCCTGTCCCGGTGGCCTGGATGATCAGCGCCTTGCGGCGCTGCTTTTGGAAGTGCGCAGCAACAGTCTTGATTGCTTCAATCTGGTATGGCCGGTCGGCAATGCTCAGCTCGGGGTTGTGTTTTTCCAGCTCGGCGATGCGGTACTGACGCTGGTAGTTCAGGTATTCAAGGCTGTCCTTACTGTAGAGACCGTACACCGGGCGATAGGTGTTGTACTGCTTGTCGTCCCAGATGAAGGTTTCGTAGCCGTTGCTGTAGAAAATCACCGGGCGCTGCATGCCCATGCGCTCGAAGCCGTCGGCGTACATACGAGCTTGTTCGCGCCCTGCCTGCAGACTGACATTGCCGGACTTCTTGGCTTCGATCACGGCCAGGGGCTGACCGTTGTCACCCCATAGTACGTAATCCGCACGCCCCTTGCCGGACGTGTTTCCGGGGAAGTCGACTTCCACTTCATGGCCGACCTGAGCCGGGTTACTGACATCCCAGCCGGCCTGCAGAAGCATGGCGTCGATCAGCAGTGCGCGGGTCTTGGCTTCATTCCATTGCAGGCTGTCGGCAACTTTCTGACTCTGCTGCTGACGCTTTTGTTGATCTGGCTTGGCAGGCTGGTCCAGCTTGTCGAGGTTGCGGGTGCGCTCCTGCTCCAGCTTGTCCATAACTCGCTGCAGCTCTTCCTGCTGCTTCTGCAGTTCTTTCTCATAGGTGGAAACTGATTGCTGAAGCTGACTCAGCGCAGCGGTCGGATCCTTGACCTCAATGAATTCCGGCAGCGCCGCCTGAGTAACGCCGTAGTATTTTACAGCCATATACTTGGCAAGCTCATGCGCTGCATTCAAAGCCAGCTTGGCATTGCGCAAATCGCCCTCGCCACCATGAGCAGCGTCGTTACCCTGAATACGCAGGAAGTTAATCTGATAAACCAGCGATTTGCTGACGCAATCATTGAACACGGAGCCTTTCACCAACTCATAGAAGCTCGACTGCGGCATACGCGGCAGCAGTTCTTCTTTGTAGATGGTTTTGGTCAGCTCTTCGGCAAAGCTGCGTAACCGGGTGAGGGCGCTGCCGGGATCAATGTGCAGCACCGCTTCAGCAAGGCCAGCCAAGTTGGCCAGCAGCTGGTTGCCGGTGCGAAGGAACTCGAAGTTAAGTGATTTCATAAAGGCTATTCTGTCCATATCGATCCTATAGCGAGGACCGTGCCAGTTTTATTCGATGCCGTATTTATCCATCCAGTTGCTCAGCGTTTGCTGGCTTTTAAGGCCTAGCAGGCTGGCGGCCCGAGTTTTGTTGTTCCCAGTTATCGCAAGCGCCTTACGTATATACCGGACCGCAATTACAGAAATTATCTCTTGTACATCAATACCTTGCGAAACATCCGCGACTAATAAATCAGCATCTGTTTGTGGTAATTTGAACAGTGCCTGTTCGATATCGCTAGCAGCTATCAGATCACTTCGACACCATAGAGCAGCGCGGAGCAACGTGGATTGCAGCTCACGGACATTGCCACGCCAAGGGTGCTGAAGGATAAGATTTTTTGCTTCTGCGGAAATTTTCTTATCGCCGAGACTGGGGTCTTGGCTAGTAATACCAGACAATAACTTCTCAGAGAGCAAAAGCAGATCGCCCTCCCGCTCCCTGAGGGGCGGGAGGTGCAAAACGCCAACGGCAATACGGTAGAAGAGATCTTCACGGAAGCGGCCTTGTGCAACTTCCTGCATTAGATTGCGGTGAGTCGCAGTGATCAGCCGCACGTCAACTTTTAGTTCCTGACTCGCCCCAACTGGGGTGAAGGTGCCCTCCTGTAGCACTCGCAAGAGGCGTACCTGCACATGTGGCGTCAGTTCCCCGAATTCATCCAGAAACAGCGTACCGCCGTGTGCCTGCTGAAAAACGCCCGCCCGTTCCGCCACCGCCCCCGTGAAGGCACCTTTCTTGTGGCCGAACAATGTGGAATCGATCAACTCAGGAGCAATGGCGCCGCAGTTGACGGCGATAAAAGATCCCTCGAAACGCGGTCCAGCATTATGAATCGCTCTGGCAAACAACTCTTTGCCAGTGCCGGTTTCGCCGTAAATCAGTACAGGTACCTGCTTCAGTGCCAGAATCTGCGCCTGAGCCTTAAGAGCGAGCATGCGCTCGCTTTGCGTGACGATACTGTCGAAGGCGGCATCCACTGGCGCGTCTAGCCCTGCAAGCTGGAGGAGCTTATCGGTGCTGATCGCATTAGCCGCGGGCACATACTCAGCCGCGATTTCAAAGGGCACTTCAACTTGCTGGACGCCTTGCTCAAGGGAGGATTGGTAGAAGGTTGTCGGATAGCGAGTCTTACCCAAAAGAATCCACACCGCTTGCATGGCGGGTGTACCGGGGCTGAGCAGGATAGACAATTGAGCGCCTGGAACACTCAGACGTTTTAAATGCTGATTAGCTGCCTGGTAGATCTCCCCGAAATGGACCGGGGACGATAATTTTTCATAGTATGCAGTGATCGGCACATCGACCTGATGGCGGAGCCAGGCAAGATAGGGCTCAACGCGCTCCGCGGGATACGAGCAAAGCAACTGGACGCTATCGGCAGATACAGCTTTTAGCGTTGACAGAATTGGGCCAGCCTCACCGCCTGAAACTGCGTTGAGATCATTCCCGCCAACCCAACTGGCCAGCACACGTTGTTTTTTCACCACTGTCCATGTACTCCCGGCCTCCCTCTTGCCCATTAACAGGCTGGGGAAAAATGTGCTCTGGTTCGCGACTTGGATAGTAAACCATCAATCGTTTTGGGTCTTGATACGACGCAAAATCAGCAATCGACAAAAGGACTTATGCAAGACGAGATGAGTACAGTAAATCGAATGCCTAAGCGCAGGCTGCTATCGAGTCAAGAGCAAAGACGAACACAAGGATGGTGTTATATTAGGGAAATCTGGATTTCGTAACCCGACTTAAACTACATAATTGGCAGAAAATGCTAATAAAACAACTTTATGCACAATTATGGAGAAATTCATAATTTGTGAGAGGCTCGCCTATAGCTCCAATCCGGTACAAATGACTGGACAGGTTGAATGCAAGCGGAAAGGACAGGTCTATGCAATTACCTAAGTAGCCCGTGGTGAAAAGTCGCAACCTAGACGTGCCAGAACGCACGGCCTGTGTTTTGGTTGAAAGAGTTACATGGAGTTTCGCGCTGCGACCGCAGCAGGCTGAAACCGAGAATTCGACCCCGATGCTCGAATACAAATTTTATCTATAAACTAGTGCCAACCACGCTACGTAAGGAGCTGCTTTTCCAAAAAATCGGTCAATAACAGCTGCTCGTCAACGTCCACTGTTGCAAAGCTATTGATCAAAAATCAAACAACGTAACTAGTTTTAACGCTGAATCAGTTCTGCGAGAATGCGCCCTTAGGAGTTTTCGAAAACCAAAAATAAGGTCCGTTCGTGATATACAACCCGTTACCCGGCGAATATGTAGCATCAGGTATCAAAAGAGGCAACGAATCTATAGGTAACAATTATTCCAGCAAAGCTGAATATCTAATAAAAAACATACCTAGAAAAGATAGAAACTCACAAAGCGATGACGTGATATTTCCTAAGCTATTCATCGAACATGGTGTCACACGGGAAGTTCTTTACGAAAACACGATATTCCCTCTTACGAAAGCTTTTGGTCGCAACTTAATTAGAACTATTTATACACCAGTTCATTTTTGGAAAATATGTCTCGACTGCGTAGTTGAAAATGCGGAGCAATACGGCACAGCTTATATTCATTGCAGACATTTACCAACTACAGTTAGTGTTTGCAGCGTGCATGGATCTAAACTTTTTGACAAATGTCCAACCTGCTTAAAAAAAATAACAAAACATAAAATATGTGATTATATGAAGTGCTGCAATTCCTATAAATTCTCACCTAGAGAGGTTGGTTCAACAAAACATAGCTACTCCGTATTTACCAGCGAACTTCTTAAATATGACGGCAGACACTTCGAAGCTTATCACGTAAATAAAACAATAAAAACCAAGCTAAAATTAATGGAGATCATTAAATACGATGACGACTTTGAGTTATTGATAGAGCATACAAGAAAAGAACTAGGAATAATTTTGACACCCGAGTCGTTCTTTAGAACTAGTACCGATATCTGTTCTGCTATTGGGTTTCTCGCGTACCAAACGGCTGAGGCATACTTAAATGCTCTGAGTGACAAACCTGTTCGGATATCGATGATGGATGAGCTAAAGAAACGATAGATACGTATATATCAGTAGTTTGACTCACACACCATCCACGGATCAGTTATTTTTCTAATTTCGTTATCGGAGATACGCCGCACCCGGATTCCGGCGATACGCAAAACCGAAGTTAACCCATAATATTTATTTCGGTGACACTGTTCCATAGCCCATCTAATTTTCCGCACTTGATAATCATGTTCCGTTTCAATCAATCGCTGAATAACTCTCATACTTTTTGGAAAATTAGCGGGTTGACGCAAAAAATCAAAGTGGTAAGGTAAGCTCCTGACTATAGCCGACTTCGTAAGTTTTACTGGTTTTCCCTGTTGCAACATTATTTTACGATGGACGGTCACAAGATCTTCTGAGAGAACAGTATCCCTTACTTTCCAATCCACGCGCGGTTTACGAATCCGGCGATGCTGATGAGTGTTCAAGTAATTTTTGAGCCATCCCCGATCATTGTGATACAACCAATAATACCCAGTCTTTTCGTGACATCTCTCATGGCAGTCGCTGGTAAACAGTCGACGTCGTACAGCAATTTCCTTTTCGGAGGCTACTGTCTTTCTAGCTAAATTCGGAGCAGTGCTAGGAGTCCTCTTTTCAGGAGGTTCCGACTCATATGCACTCAGATCATCGAGCGTCGCACCCAATAACCAGCATAAAAAGTAAAAACGAAATGGTTGAACTGTTTGCCCACGAGGGCGCAAAAGTCGTAGTACCCAGCCACTATCGCCAATAACCGTTAGATAATCATTTTCCTGTGGAGCATCCCAAAACCTACGCTCCACATGGGCCTTGATCGCCTTTTCAATTAACCGATCTTTTTTGAGCATCCCCAACTCTAAGAGCCGCGATTTAAGGAACCCCTGATGCACCAAATCGGCTACATATGACGAGTGGCTAAGTCCCCAAAACTGCATTTCCGCAATGTGTGTGGCAACTCGGAGACCATATGTGTTCGTAACTGGCGTGCTGAGGCACTCACCAGGTAGAAGCATACAACGCCAGTCCGACCTACTAGGAAAATGTACAGAACGAAGGGCGCTTCCATGATGTGGGCAAGCACAGACACCCGCGGCCATGTGAATGCGATGCCAATAGGGCACCCCAAAGTCCTGGATGTCATCTTGTACACATGCTTCGCAGTACCGGAAAGACTCATGCTTCAGCAGCCCAGAGGCAGTAATCCCCATGCTCATTTTAAGTCCAGTCCCTATCCCCCCTTCCATCCACCGAACCGCTGACTCGTATTTGCCATCCTGTAGAAAGGGTTTGTAGAGCGGCAGCAAAGTTTGAGCCTCGACGAGCTCTTGGACAGAGTAAAGACCTCCTAATCGCGCCGATAGATGCCCAAGGCAGCACGGTAGAGTGGATCCACACGTCCGTGAATATGCCCCGAACAAATCCAAACTAGTTTTACGATAGCTATCATTGGCCATAGTTCGGTGGTAACGCACTGCGACACTGTAGAGCGACTCGTCCGGCAATGGTTTGGGGAAAGCCAACAAACGCTCCATCTCTTTTCCCCTGTATTAAGAGGGCTCACCAATCAGGCGTTTCATCAATCCAACCTCGCTTAAGCAGTTCTCCTTGTACATCCACATTTTTGTCAAGATGGACATTTTCAAGTGTATCGGTGGACACAGCAGCGACCGCCCTGCCTGGAGATTTGGGGATCGGTTGTTTGACCACCGAAGGAATAGCTTGCGCAACTAGAGCAAAGTCCGCCCGCTTAGCACGGCGTGCAAGATCATGGTTCATCATCTGAGTGACCTGATCTTTCGTAGGCATCATGTCTTCAAAGTCAGCGATTTGGAGCGGATCTCCACTACGTAAAGCTTCGATCGGCTTGTGGAGCATTCTCATCTGAGTATCGTAAACTCGTTGAAGCACGTCAGAACTGACGAATTCAAGCGCCTCGGATAACACATACCGCTGTGCCAGCATCAACAGCTTGACGAGGAAGTCTGTGTTGCCCTGAGAGAGGTCGTAGATTTTACTCAGGAGATTATCGTTCAGCGGCGTTGCGGATCCTGTCCAATCATATTCCCAGAGGCGAGTGACAAGAAGCTCCCAGAAAGGATCGCCCTCGCTGAACCTGTCAAAGGTAATCTCACCCATCCCTACGGCACGCCTAGCGTTTCGCAGCACACCAGAGAAAAGTGGCAGCATTGCATTTGTCCCAACATAAACCAGTGGGACACCTGCATCGTTTGAAAGCGTTACAAAGAAATTAAGTAATTTCTCCCGGTCTGTACCTCCACGCGAAGAGTTCAAATGCTGCATCTCATCAATGATCAGAGCCCCAACAAAAAAGGCTTTGCACAGTTGACTTATGTGCTGCAGCATCACGCTTACGCTGGACCGACTCACGCTGAGCGATGAGTATTTTTCAATGCCCAGTGCATTGTCTAGGGACGCAAAAAACGCAGCGCAAAACCCGCGCAACGACCCATCATGGGGACATTCGATTTTTAACCAAACCACCTGAGTTTGGATGAACACCTGACGCCCATACTTACTGTGGCTCACAACTTGTGGATAAAGTTTGGTAATCGCATCTAGAGCGGTTGTCTTACCCATTCCGCTCAACCCAATTAGTGTCATGATGTTGGCAGAGGACTTGAAACCAGCACGCCCTACGTTACCTAATGGAGCCTGACGGTACCTGACTGTTTCTTGACTGAATGGATTTCGGGCGGTGTAGCCATATCGGATCAACTGGCTAAAACAATCCTCTAGCTCCAGATGAATATCCAGCGGGATCACTACGTCTTTCAGCCTATTTATACCGTGCCCCCGCAATTTTGGGCTAAATTCGAGCTCCGCAGGAGTAGGCTTGGGTGGTAGATTCCCTATGCTTCGGACCACATCGATATCAGTAAGAATCGCCGGCAGGCATTCAATCAATGGATTCCCATCGTACTGCGGCATTCCTGTCTTCACGTAGGTTGCATTAGCAAAAGATGGAATGTTCATTCGTCCACCTCCTGAGTTTCACTAACGATCAGCTTGAGAAAAGCGGCACTCCTTACCGAACCGGTCTTTTGGCGAATTGGTGCTTGGCGTTCCACACGCGGCTGCGTGTTTTCGACAAACCGAAGCTGATTCAGATCAGCCGTATGGTTATCCCGCTCAACCTGCACTTCAGTGCTGCGCTTTTCCTGCTTTCTGCTTTTGAAGTCCGCTTTGGATTTCGGACTTCCCGCTCGATCCTTCTTGGCTTTGGCCTCACTGAGAATCGTTTCCTGGAGATCCTTCAGCTTAGCGGCGTCATTCAACGACTCAGATTTTGAATCTGGAGAAACCTGCCGAGTAATGCTGAGGATATCGACGACCTCCTCCATTCGGTAGCCGGCGTACCTTTTCGCCTGATGAGGGACAATGGTCATTGGTTGAAACTCGGCGCCATTTTTGATCCAACAGTTTTCAATTGAGTTCGGGTCGTACCAGACCCTGACATACCGGCTCTGGAAATTATGCGAGTGCGCAAGCCAGTTTTCCCGCTGAGCTAATTCGCAGGTGTAGAGAACACCTTGGAACTGGATCCCAGCGCGAGTAATGCGGCATTCCTGCGAGGGTAACAGCGCGATCTTTAACTCCGCCGGTGTGACAACCTTCGTGTTGACCATGTTGTGTTCCATCGCCCAATTCCAGATGTTGATTGGAGTAGGTTCAAGATCATCCGCCATCATCGCTGGCGTCAGCAGATGAGGAAGCTGCAGGCTCTTGTTATGAGCCAGTACCCCCGCGATGATCATTTGGGTGAACTCATCAAGATCTAGGATTGCGTCGAGCTCGTAGTCCCGGTCCCCCCGTTCCAGTCGCCGAGCATCCACTCCACCCGGAATGAACTTTAGATCCAGTCTTTCATTGATCAAACGAAAACGACTTTCGACGATACCTTTCCAATCTGGCCGGTAAGGCGGAGGTATATTTAGGACGGTGCCCAAGGTGTTACACATGACCTCACCAGCTTTACTGAGTAACTCTGCCCGGTCCGCGGTTAACTCGACAGGCAAATGGGAGCATGGCCACTCGGCCTCTTCAATATCAATCCCATATCGCTTACAGAATTCTTTTTTGGGGGTATATGCATTGAATAACGCATGCCTGGCGCCATTCCAACTTGGCCCTTCAAGGCCCACATGAATGCCGACAATCATCCGCGTATAGCTATCAACGACCACATATAGCACTGGCCGTCCAATCAGCCAGTTCCTATTAACTCGGTGGACGAGGTAGACATCTGCAATGGTTGAATCGATCTCGAAACGATGGCAGGGACCAGAAAGATCCTGAGCCGCTTCGCCAGACAGAGGCCTGTAATCTTTGTTCCAGCGAATCCCACCACGACGCCCCTTCAGGACATACAACGCATCAAAGAATTTTTTCCCGTTGTAGCTGAGCTGCCCCATACTGGGATGGCTACCCCTTACAACATCGCCCTTGGAGCCATCTGCGGCGACTGTTCTATAGAATCTATTCAACATCCAAGAGAAACAGTCTCGGATAGACCCGCACTTCCCGCTCGCATAACGGCTATACGCCAACTTGATCGCAGACAGGTGGCGCTCATTTAGAAGAACCGCACCGTCCTCAACGACGACGCCGCGATACTTTGGTCGACGTCCAGGGATGATGCCGGACTCTCGACTTTTAGGTTTACCCTTTCCACCGCAGTTGGATGTATTCCACAGGAAAGCATTTTTAACCTGTCCCATACTCCAATACCTAAACAACAGCCGATAGATTTGCTTTCTATCAACTCCCTTCACTTCGGCATGTTTTTTTACATCTGCACCGAAACTGGAGGTCAGAACATCTAGGGGTGACTTGCCTTCGACCATATCCTTGATTAAATTCCAGCTTTTCTCGCGACTGCTTTTTTCTCGATTGCTCAACTCATCTTCATGGCGAATCATAAAATGGAGCGGCAGTTCAACATTTAGAACCGAGGCCCCGCTTTCGATTTCTCCAGCAAGCAATTGCTTCTCTACCACCCAAGGCTTTCGCGGGTTAGAGGAAAGTTCGATGACGACAGCGTGATTGTCTCTAAACCCCAGAACCCTCACCGGGTGTTCCAGTAGCTGTGACCCTTCGCCAGGAGAAACGATGGCATTGTTTTTGAAATTAAGCATGACAGGTAACCTCACCCGAAGAGAATTCACTCAAGCTCATCACCTCCACATGCAGAGGCTTCGATAGCTCGATGATCTTTGAATTCAGGTCAATCCTCAGTCTCCCGACCCAAAGCATGTGGAAAAATAGGCACTTCACTGCCATGTATTCCATATACAGAGATTTCGCAATTTTGATCAAAAGGGTCTTCAACGGTATCTCATCGGTTCTCGCCGTGGAGATAACCTCTGCCATCCGATGTATATTTTTTTCAGTCATAATTACTGGAGAGATAAGCGCGTAGCTTCTAAGAATTAACAGATTTCTAATTCTGACCTGCGAAAGTCTTTCGTAGAGAACCAACTTCCACTCAATATTTCTTCTTGCCCAGAAAAGTCGCTCAATCTCGAGTTTTTCGAGCAATCTGTCCTGCTCGGTTTTCGAGGCTTCTTCGATCTCTTTTGCATACTTCATTGATCTCGCAACCAATCGTTCCTTACCCGCACTGTCCACCTGGGTGATTAGAAAATCAGTCGTTAGCACGAGAGGTACGGAAGTCCCAGGATAAACCGGCGGCCGGACGTTCAAGCTCGAGGCGATCGCATGGGTTTCGGCAGCAGACAGCAGGGGGAACTGCTCCCGAATATCAATGATTGACCGGTCATGCTCAAGTATCACGTGGTAGTGGTACTCGGCATTCGAAAGCAGGTGGTGAGCTCGATGGATCTTCACTCCTGGCACAATGTGCGAAGTACCGCGCGATGCAAATGCCCTCACCTTGATCCAGGGAATGTACTCTTCTCTGACCCCTTGGCCATCGCCGGCGGCTATCCGTTTATCTATCTTTTCCTGTGTGATGACCTTCGAGCGCACTGGCTTGCGAGGTGACAATTTAACCTGGCTCATCTGGCTAACCGGACTACCTAAATGACTTGCCGACGCCCCGTAAGGAGCATTGCTGGTAGAGAGGGGGGAACCCATGCTGTCGAATCGCAACGCAGGGTACATAGCATCACAACCTCACAAAAGATCGTGAACCTGATTGATGATTGCGGTTGCTACCCCGGCGTAGGGTAGCAACCGTGACAATCTTTATTCCGCTGTGACAAGGTTTATTTACTTGTGACAACCTTTATTTGTCGCAGACAGCCCCTTGTTTCAGCTGTGGATAACTTATTCCACCGTCACCGATTTCGCCAGGTTACGCGGCTGGTCAACGTCCGTGCCTTTCAATACCGCGACGTAGTACGACAGCAACTGCAGCGGAATGGTGTAGAGGATCGGCGACAGGATGTCGTGGATGTGCGGCATGTGCACAACATGGGTGCCTTCGCCGTTGGTCATGCCGGCCTGCTCGTCGGCGAAGACGATCAGTTGGCCGCCACGGGCGCGGACTTCCTGAAGGTTGGACTTCAACTTCTCCAGCAGTTCGTTGTTCGGCGCCACGGTCACCACAGGCATGTCGTTATCCACAAGCGCCAACGGGCCGTGTTTCAGCTCGCCGGCGGGATAGGCTTCGGCGTGGATGTAGGAGATTTCCTTGAGTTTCAAGGCACCTTCCATCGCCACCGGGAACTGCGCGCCACGACCGAGGAACAGCGTGTGATGCTTCTCGGCGAACAACTCGGCGATTTTTTCCACGGTGCTGTTCATCGCCAGAGCTTCGCCAAGACGTGTTGGCAGGCGACGCAGTTCTTCAACCAGGGTGGCTTCGACGCCTTTAGCCAATGTGCCGCGAACCTGACCCAGGGACAGGGTCAACAACAGCAGGCCGACCAGTTGAGTGGTAAACGCTTTGGTCGATGCGACACCGATTTCGCGACCGGCATGCGTCAGCAGAGTCAGGTCGGATTCACGCACCAGCGAGCTGATGCCGACGTTGCAGATAGCCAGGCTGGCGAGGAAACCCAGTTCCTTGGCGTTGCGCAGCGCAGCCAGCGTGTCGGCGGTTTCGCCGGACTGGGAAATGGTCACGAACAGGGTGTCGGGCTGCACCACCACTTTGCGGTAGCGGAATTCACTGGCGACTTCGACCTGGCACGGAATGCCGGCCAGTTCTTCGAGCCAGTAACGGGCAACCATGCCGGCGTGATAACTGGTGCCGCAAGCGACGATCTGCACGTTACGCACTTTGGCGAACAACTCGGCGGCCTGTGGGCCGAACGCCTGCACCAGCACGCCGTTCGGGCTCAGACGACCTTCGAGGGTGCGTTGCACAACAGCCGGTTGTTCGTGGATTTCCTTGAGCATGAAGTGACGGAATTCGCCCTTGTCAGCCGCTTCGGCGCCGTCACGGTACTGTACGGTTTCACGGGTGACGGCATTGCCGCTGACGTCCCAGATCTGCACGTTGTCTCGACGAATTTCGGCGATATCGCCTTCTTCCAGGTACATGAAACGGTCAGTGACCTGACGCAGGGCCAACTGGTCGGAGGCGAGAAAGTTTTCCCCCAGACCCAGTCCGATCACCAACGGGCTGCCACTGCGGGCAGCGACCAGGCGATCCGGTTGATCGGCACTGATCACGGCCAGACCGTAAGCACCGTGCAGCTCTTTCACAGTGGCCTTGAGCGCCACGGTCAGATCCTTCAGATCCTTGAGTTTGTGATTCAGCAGATGGGCGATGACTTCGGTGTCGGTGTCCGAGGTGAACACGTAACCCAGCGCCTTGAGTTGTTCGCGCAGGGCTTCATGGTTCTCGATGATGCCGTTGTGCACCACTGCCAGATCGCCGGAGAAATGCGGGTGCGCATTACGCTCGCACGGCGCACCGTGTGTGGCCCAGCGAGTGTGAGCGATACCGAGGCGACCGATCAGCGGCTCGGCTTCAAGTGCCAGTTCCAGCTCGCTGACTTTGCCTGGACGACGCATGCGCTCAAGCTTTGCATCGTTGGTGAAGATCGCCACACCGGCGCTGTCATAGCCACGGTATTCGAGGCGTTTGAGGCCTTCGAGCAGGATGGCGGTGATGTTACGTTCTGCGACTGCGCCGACAATTCCACACATGCTATTTCTCCTGACTGACAGCCGCGCAAATCAAAGTGATACCGCGGGCCTGAATCTGATCCCGTGCCTCAAGCGGCAGGCGATCATCGGTAATAAGGGTATGGACACTGCTCCAGGGCAGTTCCAGGTTGGGAATCTTGCGGCCGATCTTATCGGCCTCGACCATCACGATCACTTCGCGGGCGACATCGGCCATGACCCGGCTCAGTCCCAGCAATTCATTGAAGGTGGTGGTTCCACGTACCAGGTCGATGCCATCGGCGCCGATGAACAACTGGTCGAAATCGTACGAGCGCAGAACCTGCTCGGCGACCTGCCCCTGGAAGGATTCGGAGTGCGGATCCCAAGTGCCGCCCGTCATCAACAGCACCGGTTCGTGTTCGAGTTCGCTCAGGGCGTTGGCGACGTGCAGGGAATTGGTCATCACCACCAGGCCAGGTTGCTGCCCCAGTTCGGGGATCATCGCAGCGGTCGTGCTGCCGCTGTCGATGATGATCCGTGCATGCTCGCGAATTCGCGTGACGGCAGCGCGGGCGATGGCCTGCTTGTATTTGGAGACTGGCTGACCGATGTCGGCCACCAATTCCTGAGGCATGGTGACGGCACCGCCGTAACGGCGTAGCAACAAGCCATTGCTTTCGAGCGCCGCCAGATCCTTGCGAATCGTAACTTCCGAAGTTTCGAAACGCTTGGCCAGCTCATCCACACTGACTTCGCCCTGCTCATTGAGCAAGGCGAGGATATTGTGACGACGTTGGGGAGTATTGCGTTTCGACATGGCTTAGTAAGTTTCGATTCGAAAGATAACGGAAGCAATCAAAACCTATCGGCGAAACTTCGTCAAGCGAGACGCGACAAAAAGATCTGTGGATAACTCAGCTCTTCTTGATTTTCTCCGGCCGCTTCCAGCCGTCAATGTTCTTCTGGCGTGCACGGCCCACAGCCAATTGTGCGTTATCCACATTCTGCGTAATGGTCGAGCCGGCGGCGGTGGTCGCACCGCTGGAGATATCCACAGGCGCCACCAGCGAGTTGTTGGAACCGATGAACACATCCTCACCCAGGACGGTTTTCCACTTGTTGGCGCCGTCATAGTTGCAGGTGATGGTGCCGGCGCCGATGTTGGTGCGCGCGCCGATTTCGGCATCGCCCAGGTAGGTCAGGTGACCGGCCTTGGCGCCTTCGCCCATATGCGCGTTTTTCAGCTCGACAAAGTTACCCACATGGGCGCGAGCCTCCAGGACTGTGCCGGGACGCAGGCGAGCGAACGGTCCGGCATCGCTGCCTTCTCCAAGAATGGCGCCTTCGATATGACTGTTGGCCTTGATCACCACGCCTTTACGCAGAGTGCTGTCCTTGATCACGCAATTCGGACCGATCACCACGTCGTCTTCGATGACGACTTTGCCTTCGAGGATCACGTTGATGTCGATCAGCACATCGCGGCCGACGGTGACTTCACCACGCACGTCGAAACGCGCCGGGTCACGCAGGGTCACGCCTTGAGCCATCAAACGACGACCCGCGCGCAATTGATAGTGACGCTCAAGTTCAGAGAGCTGCTTGCGATCGTTGGCGCCCTGCACTTCCATGGCGTCGTGAGGCTGTTCGGTCGCCACGACCAAACCGTCGCTGACCGCCATGGCAATCACGTCAGTCAGGTAATACTCGCCCTGGGCGTTGTTGTTGGAGAGACGACTCATCCAGCCACCCAACTGCGCGAACGGCAGCGCCAGGATGCCGGTATTGCCTTCAGTGATCGAGCGCTCGGCTTCGCTGGCGTCTTTTTGCTCGACGATCGCCGTGACCTTGCCGGCGCCATCGCGGACAATGCGGCCATAGCCGGTCGGGTCGTCCAGTTCGACGGTCAGCAAACCCAATTGCTGCGGTGCAACGTGCTTGAGCAGGCGCTGAAGGGTTTCGACTTCGATCAACGGCACGTCGCCGTACAGAATCAAAACGGTGTCGGACTCAATGAATGGCACGGCTTGAGCTACCGCATGACCAGTACCCAGCTGTTTGTCCTGCAGGACAAAATTCAGATCATCCGCCGCCAGACGCTCACGAACGGCATCGGCACCGTGGCCAATCACCACGTGGATGCGCTGTGGATCAAGTTGTCGAGCGCTGTGGATAACGTGGCCAAGCATCGAGTTGCCGGCAATCGGGTGCAGCACTTTCGGCAATGCCGAACGCATGCGAGTGCCCTGACCAGCAGCGAGGATAACGATTTCAAGAGACATGACTGGCTACCAATCCTGGGGTGGTCAGCGGCTGTGACCAGGTTTATTAAATTCGGAAAAGAAAAAAGGGTAGCCGAGGCTACCCTTTTTAATCAATCGCGCAACAAGTGATGGCCTGTTAGTGGCCGAACTTCTTGCGGATCTGCTGGACGGTGCGCAGCTGAGCTGCAGCCTCGGCCAGACGTGCGGCAGCAGAACCGTAATCGAATTCCGCGCCCCGCTCATGCAAGGCCTTCTCGGCAGCCTTAACGGCTTCCTGAGCGGAGGCTTCGTCCAGGTCGGCAGCTCGTTGCACGGTGTCGGCAAGAACCTTGACCATGTTCGGCTGAACCTCGAGGAAACCACCGGAGATGTAATACACCTCCTCTTCCCCGCCCTGCTTGACCAGGCGGATCGGGCCAGGCTTGAGATTAGTGATCAGTGGCGCGTGGCCCAGGGCGATACCAAGATCACCCAGTGCACCGTGCGCAATCACCATCTCGACCAGGCCGGAAAAGATTTCTCCTTCCGCACTGACGATATCGCAATGGACTGTCATAGCCATCTGATTGCCTCAAACTAAATTAGCGCCCGTTGCCGGGCGCCGGGATTACAGTTTCTTGGCTTTCTCGATCGCTTCTTCGATGCCGCCGACCATGTAGAACGCTTGTTCTGGCAGGTGGTCGTAGTCACCGTTGAGGATGCCTTTGAAGCCAGCAATGGTGTCTTTCAGGGAAACGTATTTACCCGAAGCACCGGTGAAGACTTCAGCCACGAAGAACGGCTGCGACAAGAAACGCTGGATCTTACGAGCACGGTTTACCAACTGCTTGTCGGCTTCCGACAGCTCGTCCATACCCAGGATCGCAATGATGTCCTTCAGTTCTTTGTAACGCTGCAGAACATACTGTACACCGCGAGCGGTGTCGTAGTGGTCCTGGCCGATCACGTTCGGGTCCAGCTGACGCGAAGTCGAGTCGAGTGGATCGACCGCCGGGTAGATACCCAGGGAAGCGATGTCACGGGACAGAACGACGGTGGCGTCCAAGTGGGCGAAGGTGGTCGCTGGCGACGGGTCAGTCAAGTCATCCGCAGGTACGTATACCGCCTGGATCGAGGTGATCGAACCGTTCTTGGTCGAAGTGATACGCTCTTGCAGAGTACCCATCTCTTCGGCCAGGGTCGGCTGGTAACCTACTGCGGAAGGCATACGGCCCAGCAGTGCGGATACTTCAGTACCGGCCAGGGTGTAACGATAGATGTTGTCGACGAACAGCAGAACGTCGTTACCTTCGTCACGGAACTTCTCGGCCATGGTCAGGCCGGTCAATGCTACGCGCAGACGGTTACCCGGCGGCTCGTTCATCTGACCGTAAACCAGTGCCACTTTGTCCAGAACGTTGGAATCCTTCATCTCGTGGTAGAAGTCGTTACCCTCACGAGTACGCTCACCCACACCGGCGAACACGGAATAACCGCTGTGCTCGATGGCGATGTTACGGATCAGTTCCATCATGTTTACGGTTTTGCCTACACCGGCACCACCGAACAGACCGACTTTACCGCCCTTGGCGAACGGGCAAACCAGGTCGATAACCTTGATGCCGGTTTCCAGCAGGTCGTTGCCGCCCGCTTGTTCAGCGAAGGTTGGCGCAGGACGGTGAATGCCCCAACGCTCTTCGGTGTCGATCGGGCCTGCTTCGTCGATCGGGTTGCCCAGTACGTCCATGATCCGGCCCAGCGTCGCTTTACCGACCGGTACGGAGATGGCAGCGCCAGAGTCGGTGACTTCCAGACCGCGCTTCAAGCCCTCGGTGGAACCCATCGCAATGGTACGAACCACGCCGTCGCCCAGCTGCTGCTGAACTTCCAGGGTGGTTTCGGCCGCGCTCACTACTTTCAGCGCGTTGTAGATGCTCGGTACGCTGTCGCGTGGAAATTCCACGTCGATAACGGCGCCGATGATTTGAACGATACGTCCGCTACTCATAGCTGGATCCTCTGAATATTTGAACCGTTAAACCGCGGCAGCGCCGCCGACGATTTCCGAGATCTCTTGGGTGATCGCAGCCTGACGCGCCTTGTTGTAGACCAGCTGCAAATCGCTGATCAAATCACCGGCGTTGTCGGTAGCGTTCTTCATCGCGATCATCCGCGCAGCTTGTTCAGCCGCGTTGTTCTCGACCACTGCCTGGTAGACCTGCGACTCCACGTAACGGACCATCAAGCCGTCAAGCAGCTCTTTGGCGTCCGGTTCGTACAGATAATCCCAGTGGTGCTTGAGTTCTTGATCCGGGGTTGCCACCAGTGGAATCAACTGCTCCACGGTAGGATGTTGCGTCATGGTGTTGATGAACTTGTTGGACACCACGGACAGGCGATCAATACGGCCGTCCAGATAGGCATCCAGCATCACCTTGACGCTGCCGATCAGGTCATTGATCGACGGCTCTTCACCCAGGTGGCTGATAGCTGCTACGACGTTACCGCCGAAGTTGCGGAAGAAAGCCGCACCCTTGCTACCAACAACACACAGATCAATCTCGACGCCGTTTTCGCGGTTTACCGCCATGTCCTTGACCAGAGCCTTGAACAGGTTGGTGTTCAAGCCACCACACAGACCACGGTCACTGCTCACCACGACGTAACCGACGCGCTTTACTTCACGGTCGATCATGAACGGGTGGCGATATTCCGGGTTGGCGTTGGCCAAATGACCAATAACCTGGCGGATGCGCTCCGCGTAAGGACGGCTAGCAGCCATGCGCATTTGTGCCTTGCGCATTTTACTGACCGCCACTTTTTCCATGGCGCTGGTAATCTTTTGCGTGCTTTTGATGCTCGCAATCTTACTGCGAATCTCTTTTGCGCCTGCCATGTAACACCTATCAGGTTAGCAAGCGGGAGCCTTGCGGCCCCCGCTGCGGCTTACCAGGTTTGGGTGGCCTTGAACTTCTCGATACCGGCTTTCATGCCAGCGTCGATTTCGTCATTGAAGTCACCCTTCACGTTGATCTTCGCCATCAAATCGGCGTGATCGCGGTTGAAGAAAGCAATCAGCGCTTGTTCGAAGCTGCCGATCTTGGCGATTTCAACGTCAGTCAGGAACCCACGCTCAGCGGCATACAGCGACAGCGCCATGTCAGCGATCGACATTGGTGCGTATTGCTTCTGCTTCATCAGCTCGGTAACGCGCTGACCATGCTCAAGTTGCTTACGGGTCGCTTCGTCCAGGTCAGAAGCGAACTGGGCGAATGCCGCCAGTTCACGGTACTGAGCCAGAGCGGTACGGATACCACCGGAGAGCTTCTTGATGATCTTGGTCTGAGCGGCACCACCCACACGGGATACCGAAACACCGGCGTTCACAGCAGGACGGATCCCGGAGTTGAACATGGCCGATTCCAGGAAGATCTGACCGTCGGTGATGGAAATCACGTTGGTCGGAACGAACGCGGAAACGTCGCCAGCCTGGGTTTCGATGATCGGCAGTGCGGTCAGGGAACCGGTTTTGCCGGTCACTGCGCCGTTGGTGAACTTCTCTACGTATTCTTCCGAAACGCGGGATGCGCGCTCGAGCAGACGGGAGTGGAGATAGAACACGTCGCCTGGGTAAGCTTCACGGCCTGGTGGACGGCGCAGCAGCAGGGAAATCTGGCGGTAAGCCACTGCTTGCTTGGACAGATCGTCATAAACGATCAGCGCGTCTTCACCGCGGTCGCGGAAGAATTCACCCATGGTGCAACCGGAGTACGGTGCCAGGAATTGCAGTGCTGCAGATTCCGAAGCGCTCGCTGCCACGACGATGGTGTTAGCCAGTGCGCCGTTTTCTTCCAGCTTGCGAACCACGTTGGCGATGGTCGATTGTTTCTGACCGATTGCTACGTAGACGCAGAAAATGCCGCTGTTTTTCTGGTTGATGATCGCGTCGATCGCCAGAGCGGTTTTACCGATCTGACGGTCACCGATGATCAGCTCACGCTGGCCACGGCCGACAGGGATCATGGCATCGACAGCCTTGTAGCCAGTCTGTACAGGCTGGTCTACCGACTTACGCCAGATCACGCCTGGAGCAACTTTCTCGACCGCATCGGTCTCGGTGTTGTTCAGCGGACCTTTGCCGTCAACTGGGTTACCCAGTGCGTCGACTACGCGACCCAGCAGTTCCTTACCAACCGGAACTTCGAGGATGCGGCCGGTGCACTTGGCGCTCATGCCTTCAGCCAGGGACTGGTAGGCGCCCAGAACTACGGCACCAACGGAGTCCTGCTCCAGGTTGAGAGCCATACCGAAGACGCCGCCCGGAAACTCGATCATCTCGCCGTACATTACGTCGGCCAGACCGTGAATCCGCACGATACCGTCAGATACGCTGACGACAGTGCCTTCGTTACGGGCTTGGGAGGTCACATCGAGCTTGTCGATGCGGCCCTTGATAATTTCACTTATTTCGGAAGGATTGAGTTGCTGCATTGCTCTGCTGCCCCTTCAAACTCAAGATTTCAATGCTTCGGCAAGGTTCGCGAGTTTGCCGCGAACCGAGCCATCGATAACCAGGTCGCCGGCGCGGATGACAATGCCCCCAATAAGGGATTTGTCTTCCTCGACTTGCAGGCGCACTTCCCGGTTGAGTCGTGCACTGAGAACCTTGGCGAGTTTGTCTTGCTGTTCTTGGTTCAATGCAAAAGCACTGGTCACTTCAACGTCTACCGACTTCTCTTGTTCGGCCTTGTACAGGTCGAACAGAGCGGATATCTCCGGCAACAGCGGGAGACGGTCGTTTTCGGCAACGACGTTGATGAAGTTCTGTGCCTTCACATCAAACTTGTCGCCGCACACGTCAATAAACGTGGCGGCCTTGTCTGCGCTCGTCAGTCGCGGGGCCTTGAGCACGCGCTGCATGGTGTCGTCTTGCGACACTGCTGCAGCCAGGCCGAGCATGGCTGACCAAGAGGCCAGTTGCTGGTGGGCCTGGGCGTGCTCGAAGGCTGCCTTAGCGTAAGGTCGGGCCAACGTGGTCAATTCTGCCATGATCGCCCTCGCTTAAATTTCAGCAGCCAGTTTGTTTACCAGCTCCGCGTGCGCGTTTTGATCGATTGTGGCACCCAGGATCTTCTCGGCGCCGCCGACGGCCAGTGCACCCAGTTGGGCACGCAGCGCGTCTTTGACACTGTTCAGTTCCTGCTCGATCTCGGCCTGAGCCTGAACCTTCACACGGTCAGCGTCGATACGGGCTTTTTCAACAGCCTCTTCAACGATCTGGTTACCGCGTTTCTTGGCTTGCTCAATGATTTCAGCTGCCTGAGCCTTAGCTTCGCGCAGTTGTTGACCCGCTTTATCTTGGGCCAACTCCAGGTCGCGAGCTGCTCGGGCGGCAGCGTCCAGTCCATCCGCGATCTTCTTCTGACGTTCGTGCAAAGCCGCGATGACCGGAGGCCACACGAACTTCATGCAAAACAGTACAAAAATGAAGAACGCAACGGACTGGCCAATCAGGGTTGCATTAATGTTCACGCCAACACCTCGCTCGTTCGTTGCACATCAAACCAATCACTCGAAGGTTCGAGTGATTAGCCAGCGAGTTGACCAACGAATGGGTTCGCGAAGGTGAAGAACAGAGCGATACCAACACCGATCATGGTTACGGCGTCGAGCAGACCGGCAACGATGAACATTTTAACTTGGAGCATTGGAACCATTTCTGGCTGACGCGCTGCGCCTTCCAGGAACTTGCCGCCCAACAGGCCGAAACCAATTGCGGTACCCAGTGCGCCCAGGCCGATCAACAGTGCAACAGCGATAGCGGTTAGACCAACTACAGTTTCCATCTTTCCTCCCGACTTTTACGTCGTATGGTTTAGGTTTTTTAGATTTTAAAGCGGTAAAACAAATCGTTTCATAGCCCTGTTCGGGCACCCACCCGTTTGACCGGGTGGGACATCAGACTAGTCGAGACTGGTCTTAATGGTTCTCTTCGTGCGCCATCGACAGGTAAACGATGGTCAGCATCATGAAGATAAACGCCTGCAGGGTGATGATCAGGATGTGGAACACAGCCCACGCCCACTGCAGAACTATGCCCAGGCCGCTAAGCCAGAGCAGACCGCTGCCGAACATCACAGCAATCAGAATGAAGACCAGTTCGCCGGCGTACATGTTGCCGAACAGACGCAGTGCCAGCGAGATTGGCTTGGCCACCAGCGTCACGAACTCCAGCAGGAAGTTCACCGGAATCAGCAGGGCCTGAACGAAGATGTTCTTGCTGCCGAACGGGTGCAGGGTCAGTTCGCCGATGAAGCCACCGATACCCTTGACCTTGATGCTGTAGAAAATGATCAACGCGAACACCGACAGGGCCATGCCCAGGGTAGCGTTCGGGTCAGTGGTCGATACGGCACGGAATGGAATGTGCGCATCACCAGTGATCAGGATGGCCAGCTGAGGAATCCAGTCGACCGGGATCAGGTCGACGGCGTTCATCAGGAAGACCCAGACGAAGATGGTCAGTGCCAGCGGTGCAATCACCGGGCTACGGCCATGGAAGCTGTCTTTCACGCTGCCATCGACGAATTCGACCAATACTTCAACGAAGTTCTGCAAAGCACCAGGCTGACCGGAAGTCGCCTTCTTCGCCGCCATGCGGAAAAGAAGAACGAAGATCAGACCCAAAGCGACCGACCAGCCGAGAGTATCGACGTGGAAAGCCCAGAAGCCCATTTCTTTGGCTTCTGCTGCGGTGTGGGCAAAACCCCACCCGCCGGTTGGGTGCTGACCGAAGGTCAGGTTCTGCAAGTGGTGCTGGATATAGCCCGAAGCGGTTGTTTCTGCCATGGTTGCCTCAAACGCCCTAAGGTCTCGAAAGTCTTGTTCTCATCAGCAGGGGCGCGAACCAGCTGACCAGTTGGGTCAACACGAAGACGCCGAATACTGCTAGCGGCGCCAATGGCTTCACACCTGCGAACGTCAATGCAAAGAGCACTGCCGTCAAAATCAGTTTGCCCGCCTCACCGGCATAAAAAGACCGGACGATGGCTTGAGCTGCTCGGGCGCCGGAAAACCGAAATGCCCTGTGAGCGAAATAAACATTGGGTAGCAAGGCTATCAGGCCTCCGCAGAGTCCCGAGTACCCGGCAACGACTCCGTGCCATTGCCAGAGCGCCAAAGCGGCGATCAGCAAAACGACAAACTGAGCCATCAACACCGGAAAAACTGCCAGGCGATGGAACGGCAAGCGGTTTGGCGTGCGGCTTTCCATCACAATTACTCCCCAATGGTCGGCTGCCAGAATTCAATAACTTGGCATAATTTGTGCCGACAAAATGCGCGCAGAGTATAGGGGCGGTTCTGCCCCTATTCAACTGTCAGGTAGTGATTTCCGACTGCACGCTACATGAGGAAATGTTTCAGCGAATGTGCGCAAGCACACCCTGAAGCTCATCGAGGGAGTTGTAACCGATCACCAACTGCCCCTTCCCCTTCTTTCCGTGTCGGATCTGCACCGCAGAGCCTAGCCGCTCGGCCAGACGCTGCTCGAGTCGGGCGATATCCGGGTCCGGTTTTACCGGTTCGGCAGGCTCCTGTTTGCCACTCAACCACTGGCGAACCAGTGCCTCAGTCTGGCGCACAGTCAGCCCCCGTGCGACAACATGTCGCGCCCCTTCAACCTGTTGATTTTCCGGCAAACCAAGCAAAGCACGCGCATGACCCATTTCCAGGTCGCCGTGGGACAGCATGGTTTTGATAACTTCCGGCAACGCGATCAAGCGTAGCAGGTTGGCCACGGTCACGCGGGATTTGCCCACCGCTTCGGCCACTTGTTGCTGAGTCAGCTGGAATTCCTGCTGCAAACGCTGCAGGGCGACCGCTTCCTCGATCGGATTGAGGTCTTCGCGCTGGATGTTCTCGATCAGTGCCATGGCGATGGCGGTTTCATCCGGCACATCGCGAACCATCGCCGGGATGGTTTCCTGGCCAGCCTGCTGGCTGGCGCGCCAGCGGCGTTCGCCGGCAATGATTTCGAAGCGACCGCTGCCGATCGGACGAACCACGATTGGCTGCATCACCCCTTGGGCCTTGATTGACTGCGCCAGTTCTTCCAGCGCTTGCGGGTCCATGTCCCGACGTGGCTGGTACTTGCCGCGCTGGATCAGGTCCAGGGGCAAATGCTGCAGCTCACGCTGATCGGCTTGTACGGCCTGCTCTTCCAGCGAGCTGACAGTCGGACCGCTCAGCAGTGCATCCAGTCCACGTCCGAGACCTCGTTTCTTGACGGCCATGGGGATTCCTTAAGTTGGCTGAGCAGCGGCGGTGCGTGAGTTTTTGCGCTGACGGCGAACCATCTCGCCCGCCAATGCCAGATAGGCAATGGCGCCCCGTGATGTTTTGTCGTACGCCAGCGCCGGCATGCCATAGCTTGGCGCTTCGGCCAGGCGGATGTTGCGCGGAATGACGGTGTCGTAGAGCTGCTCGCCGAAGTGTTCCTTGAGCTGAGCCGACACGTCGTTCATCAGGCTCAGGCGCGGGTCGTACATCGTGCGCAACAAGCCTTCGACTTTCAGGTTCGGGTTCAGCAGTTCAGCGATGCGCTTGATGTTATCCACAAGGTCGCTCAAGCCTTCGAGCGCAAAGTACTCGCACTGCATGGGGATAATGACCCCGTCAGCCGCGACCAGAGCGTTCAGTGTCAGCATCGACAGCGACGGCGGGCAGTCGATCAAAATGTAATCGTAGTTTTCACGGATCGGCGCCAACGCGCTGCGCAAGCGGCTTTCCTTCATCTGCATTTCCAGCAGGACCACTTCGGCCGCGGTCAGGTCACGGTTGGCCGGCAACAGCTGGTAACCACCATGCTCGGAGTAGTGCATGGCCTGGGCCAGATCACACTCGCCGATCAGCAGGTCGTAAACCGAATTTTCCAGGCCGTGTTTATCCACACCGCTGCCCATGGTGGCGTTGCCCTGTGGATCAAGATCGATCAACAGCACCCGGCGCTTGGTAGCGACCAGGGAAGCTGCGAGGTTGATGCAGGTGGTGGTTTTACCCACACCACCTTTTTGGTTCGCTATCGCGAATACCTTAGCCATTCTTGCTTGTGTTCCCAATCATGCCGTGCGGCGCAGTATCAGCAGATGGCGTTGGCCTTGGCAACCAGGTACGGCCAGGGCGTGTTCGCTATCGAGGTGGAAGTCTGCCGGCAATGCTACCAGCTCATCGGCTGGATGAACGCCCTTCATTGCCAGCCAGCGTGTATCGGCGTCGCCGAGGTGCCGCGTCCAGTTGCTGAAGTTCTCCATGCTGCTGAACGCCCGGGAGATGATCCCGCTGAATGGCTGCGCAGGCTGGAAGGCTTCGACGCGACTGTGGATAACTTGCAGGTTATCCAGTTTGAGTTCGAGTTTGACCTGGGTCAGGAAGCGGGTTTTCTTGCCGTTGCTGTCCAGGCAGGTCACTTGCGACGCTGGAAACAGGATGGCAAGCGGTATACCCGGCATGCCGCCACCGCTGCCAACGTCCAGCCAGCGGCCGTTTTCGATGAACGCCATCACGCTCAAACTATCGAGCAGGTGACGCGAGACCATTTCGTCCGGATCGCGAACGGCGGTCAGGTTGTAAGCCTTGTTCCATTTGATCAACAGGGCCAGATAGCCCAGCAGTTGCGCGTGCTGGGTTTCGGTCAGTGTGACACCGAGCTGGCGAGCACCTGTGGATAACTCTTCTGCGTGTTGCGAGGTGACCAACGAACTCAAGCGCTTTGCTCCAACTGACGGCCCGCGCCGCGTTTTTTCAAATGAATCATCAACAGCGAAATCGCTGCCGGGGTAACGCCCGGAATACGCGACGCCTGGCCCAGGGTCTCTGGACGGGTCGCACCGAGCTTGCTCTGGATCTCTTTCGAGAGACCGGAAATGTTCGTGTAATCGATATCCACAGGCAGTTTTGTATCTTCGCTGGCCCGCAGACGGGCGATTTCATCCTGTTGGCGATCGATGTAGCCGGCGTATTTGGTCTTGATTTCAACCTGCTCGGCAACCTGTGGATCTTCTGCGCCACCGCCGGTGACGGCGATCAGACCAGCGTAGTCGATTTCCGGACGGCTCAGCAGGTTGAGCAAGTTGTATTCGTGGGTCAGTGGAGTGCCGAATTTTTCGGAAATCGCATCGCCCTGCTCGGTGCCCGGGCGAACCCAGGTGCTTTTCAGACGTTGTTCTTCCAGAGCGATGCTTTCGCGTTTGGTGCAGAAAGCCGCCCAGCGCGCATCATCGACCAGACCCAGTTCGCGACCTTTTTCGGTCAAGCGCAGGTCGGCGTTGTCTTCGCGCAGGATCAGGCGGTATTCGGCGCGGGACGTGAACATCCGGTACGGTTCCTGAGTGCCCAATGTAATCAGGTCATCGACCAAAACGCCGATGTACGCCTCGTCGCGACGCGGGCACCAGGCGTCTTTGCCCTGCGCGCGCAGTGCCGCGTTGGCCCCGGCCAGCAAACCTTGGGCCCCGGCCTCTTCATAACCGGTGGTGCCATTGATCTGTCCGGCGAAAAACAGGCCGCCAATCACTTTGGTTTCCAGGCTGTACTTCAGGTCGCGAGGATCGAAATAGTCGTATTCGATGGCGTAGCCCGGACGCACGATGTGCGCATTCTCCATGCCGCGGATCGATTGCACGATCTGCAATTGCACGTCGAACGGCAGGGAAGTGGATATCCCGTTCGGGTAGAGCTCGTGGGTGGTCAGCCCTTCCGGTTCGATGAAGACCTGGTGGCTTTCCTTGTCGGCAAAGCGGTGGATCTTGTCTTCGATCGACGGGCAATAACGCGGGCCGATGCCTTCGATCAACCCTGCATCGGAATACATCGGCGAACGGTCGAGGTTCGCTGCGATGATCTCGTGGGTTCGGGCGTTGGTGTGGGTAATCCAGCAGCTCACCTGTTTCGGGTGCTGCTCTTTGGAACCCATGAACGACATCACCGGGATCGGCGTATCGCCGGCTTGCTCGGTCATCACCGAGAAATCAACCGATCGACCGTCGATGCGCGGCGGTGTCCCTGTTTTCAAGCGGCCAACACGCAGCGGCAATTCACGCAGACGATGAGCCAGGGCAATCGATGGCGGATCACCGGCGCGACCACCGGAATAATTCTGCATGCCGATGTGGATAAGTCCACCGAGGAAGGTGCCAGTGGTCAACACCACGGAATCCGCGAAGAAACGCAGGCCCATTTGGGTGACAACACCGCGCACCTGTTCCTGCTCGACGATCAGGTCATCAGCGGCTTGTTGAAATATCCACAGGTTCGGCTGGTTCTCCAATGCTTCGCGGACAGCGGCCTTGTACAGAACCCGGTCTGCCTGAGCGCGAGTTGCACGAACGGCAGGGCCTTTGCGGCTGTTCAGAACGCGAAACTGGATGCCACCTTTATCGGTCGCCATGGCCATCGCGCCGCCGAGGGCATCGATTTCTTTCACCAGATGGCTTTTGCCGATCCCGCCGATGGCAGGGTTGCAGCTCATGGCACCGAGGGTTTCCACGTTATGCGTCAGCAACAGGGTTTTTGCACCCATGCGTGCTGAGGCCAGTGCTGCCTCGGTACCGGCATGACCGCCGCCGATGACGATCACTTCAAAACGGGAAGGGAAATCCACCACGCACCTCGTGCCTGCTTCAGTTAGGTAATCAGGAATAGTTTGAGCTCAGGTTTTTGGACCTGGGCGGCAAGTATAGGGACTTCGCCCTTCCTAAAGAACCCTTTGCACAAAATTTAACCAGCTGTGGAGAAGTCGGGGTTATAGAAATTAAAAAGAGAGAAATTTATTAAATCTTTGTTTTTATGTTTATTTCTACTGAGGCACATTTCTGTGGATAGATTTATACAGCCCTTTAAATTCAATATGTACAGAGATTCAAAACCCTGTGGTCATGTGCCAATTAGGGCCTTGGATAACCGGTGTAAGCCTGTGGATGAAAGGGGTGGTTATCCACAGAGGCGGTTATCTTCAGTTTTGAGGCCCTGTTATCAACTGACCTTAGTGGCAGTTATTCACAGGGCTTAATCCACAGAAAGACGGTGAGTGGTCAAATTCCAGGCATGGAAAATCCACCCAAGCAGAAAGAATCTGCCCGGCACTGGAGACAATTCAAGAAAAGGAAGGAGAACAGACAGGCACGAACGGCCTGTCTGTGGATAACGGAAAGACTATTTACCGATACAGAAGCTGGAAAAGATTCGTCCCAGCAGATCATCGGAGCTGAATGCGCCGGTGATTTCACCCAAAGCGTGCTGTGCCTGGCGCAAATCCTCGGCCAGCAATTCACCGGCACCTGCCAGGGTCAGCTGTGCACGTCCATGCTCGAGGGAAGCACTGGCATGACGCAATGCTTCAAGGTGACGCCTGCGAGCACTGAAGCTGCTTTCCGAGGTCTGCTCATAGCCCATGCAGGCCTTGAGGTGGTCACGCAGCAATTCCAGGCCCTCGCCTGCAGACTTGGCGCTGAGGCTGATGGTGACGTGCCCATCCTCGCTGACTTCCAGGGCAATAGCTTCACCGGTCAGGTCTGCCTTGTTACGGATCAGTGTGACTTTGGCCGGATCCGGGCGGGTCTCGAGGAACTCCGGCCATAGCGCGAACGGATCGAGTGCTTCAGGAGCGGTGGCGTCGACGACCAGCAGCACGCGATCTGCCTCGCCGATGGCTTTCAATGCCCGTTCCACACCGATTTTCTCGACCTGATCCTCGGTGTCCCGCAGGCCTGCCGTATCGACCACATGCAACGGCATGCCATCAATGTGGATATGTTCGCGAAGAATGTCCCGGGTGGTGCCGGCAATCTCGGTCACGATCGCCGCTTCTCGTCCGGCCAGGGCGTTCAGCAAGCTGGATTTACCAGCGTTCGGCCGACCGGCGATGACCACCGTCATGCCATCACGCAACAACGCACCCTGCCCGGCTTCTCGCAGTACGGTGGATAACTCGTCGCGAACTTTGTCGAGCATGCTCAGCACGTGGCCATCGGCAAGGAAGTCGATTTCTTCTTCAGGAAAATCGATCGCCGCTTCGACATAGATACGCAGGCCAATCAGTTGCTCGGTGAGGTTATGCACACGGTCGGAAAAGGCGCCCTGCAAGGAACGCAGTGCATTTCGCGCTGCCTGTGCAGAACTTGCCTCGATCAAATCGGCGATGGCTTCAGCCTGGGCGAGGTCGAGTTTGTCGTTGAGGAACGCACGCTCACTGAATTCACCCGGACGGGCCAGACGGCAGCCCAGTTCCAGACAACGTTTGAGCAGCATATCGAGAACAATCGGGCCGCCATGGCCCTGGAGCTCCAGCACATCTTCACCGGTGAACGAATTAGGCCCCGGGAAATAAAGCGCGATGCCTTGGTCCAGCACCTCATCGTTTTCACTCAGGAACGGGCCATAGTGGGCAAATCGCGGCTTGAGTTCACGACCACTGAACGCTTTGGCCGCAACGCTCGCCAATGGCCCGGAAATACGGACGATGCCCACACCGCCGCGACCTTGAGCGGTGGCGACGGCAGCGATGGTTTCACGAGGAACGCTCATAAACCGGTATCCAGACAAAAGTGACAGATAGCAAAACGCCCCACTAGGGGGCGTTTTGAGTGGTTACCCACAGAGTAAGTTACGCCTCGGCTTTTTTGGTAGCCGCTTCGACCTTACGCGTGATGTACCACTGTTGGGCGATGGACAGGCAGTTGTTCACTACCCAGTACAGCACCAGACCAGCCGGGAACCACAGGAAGAAGAAGGTGAAGATGATAGGCATCAGCTTCATTACCTTGGCCTGCATCGGGTCCGGAGGAGTCGGGTTCAACTGCTGCTGGATAAACATGGTTGCACCCATGATGATCGGCAGAATGAAGAACGGATCCTTGATCGACAGGTCAGTAATCCACAGCATGAACGGCGCCTGGCGCATTTCAACGCTTTCAAGCAGAACCCAGTACAGCGAAAGGAATACCGGCATCTGCACGAGGATTGGCAAGCAACCACCCAGCGGATTGATCTTCTCTTTCTTGTACAGCTCCATCATGGCTTGCGACATTTTCTGCCGGTCATCGCCATGTTGCTCTTTCAGTGCCGCCAGTTTCGGGGCCACTGCACGCATACGAGCCATGGACTTGTAGCTGGCTGCCGACAACGGGAAGAAGATCCCTTTGATCAGCATGGTCAGGAAGATAATCGACCAGCCCCAGTTACCGACGATGGCGTGGATGTGTCCGAGCAGCCAGAAGATTGGCTGGGCAATGAACCACAGAATGCCGTAGTCGACGGTCAGTTCCAGACCTGGGGACAACTCTTTCAGCACGGCCTGGCTTTTCGGACCGGCGTACAGAATAGCGCTGGTTTCGGCTTTTGCACCCGGGGCAACGCTTATTGCCGGGCCGGTATAACCGATGATGTAGTTGCCTTTGCTGTCTTTGCGGGTCTGGACGACGTTGTTTTCGCCCTTCGCCGGAATCCATGCGGTCACGAAGTAGTGCTGCAACCAGGCAACCCAACCACCGCTGACGGTTTCCTTCAACTGCGCCTTGTCCATGTCCTTCATGGACACTTTCTTGTACGGCTCGTTACTTGTCCACAGGGCTGCGCCCAGGTAAGTGGCGGTACCGGTGGCGGTAGTTGAAGAAGGATCGCCGCTGGCGTCACGCTTCAGTTGCGCGAACATCGCACCAGACCAGGGCTGTGCGCTCTGGTTGTCGATCAGGTAGGAAACGGTTACGTCATACAGGCCACGTTTCAGAGTGAAACGTTTGATGTAGTTGACGCCGTCCTTGCTGAACTTCAGGTCCACGACCAATTGGTCCTGACCGTCAGCCAGTTGATAAATCTTCTTCTCCGAGGTGTACACCGGACGACCAGCCGGGCTTGCGTCCGGGCCGTTGGTGCCAATCAACCCGCTTTGCGCCAGGTAAGTCAGTTCACCGCCGTTATCAAACAGCTGGAACGGAATTTCCGGATGGTCCTGGCGACGTGGGTACAGCGGCAATTTCAGCTGGGCGACATCGCCACCTTGTGGATCGATAGCCAGGTCGAGCACATCCGTTTTGATCTGGATGAGGTCTTTGCTTGCAGCTACTGGCGTTTCAGCAGGAGCAGTGGCACTGGTATCGCTTGCGGCGCGTGGAATGTCGTCACTGACAGAAGCATTATTGCCAGTCGCCGTGTCCGGTAGGCCCGGTGCGGTAGTACTGGAAGCAACATTCTGAGTCGGCAGGGCAGCCTGGCCATAGTCCTGGTTCCATTTAAGAACCATAACGTAGGACACGATTGCCAGGGCGACGATCAGGATCGTGCGTTTGATATCCATGATTACTCGGCCATCGAAGAAGAACGGGAGGTAGGGATAGGTGGAACCGGGTCATAACCACCGGGATTCCACGGATGACAGCGACCTAAACGACGAAAGGTCAGCCAGCCACCGCGCAGAAGGCCATGATTTTCTATGGCTTCTAACGCGTAGCAGGAACAACTGGGGTAGAAACGACAGTGACTGGCCATCAGAGGACTAATGGCATAGCGATAAAACTGGATCGGAACGAGTGCCAGTTTACGCATCGGGACTGTCTACCCCTACAGTTTCGGTTTTGACTGCTGGTACCGGCGTGCTGCGTGCCAGTCGCTTCCAGAGTTTGCCGAAATGCTGAATCAATTCGGGGTTTTCTACGTCACCCAAACCTTTGCGCGCGACGATAACGATGTCCCAACCGGCCAGTGAATCCTGGTTCAGACGGAACGATTCGCGCATCAGACGTTTGAGGCGATTGCGCTCGACGGAGAGCTTTACGCTCTTTTTCCCGATAACCAGCCCGAGACGGGGGTGATCAAGATCGTTGTTGCGCGCAAGGAGCAGGAGATTTTTCCCCGGAACCTTGCCGGTAGGGGAGTCAAAGACTGCCTTGAAATGCCGGGGAGTAAGCAGACGCTTTTCCCGACTGAAGTCCTGACTCACCTCCAGTGCCGGCTTATCAAACTGCCAGACGCGCACGACCTTTGGCGCGACGACGCGACAGAACGGCACGGCCGTTCTTGGTAGCCATGCGAGCACGGAAGCCGTGGGTACGAGCGCGTTTGATAGTGCTTGGTTGGAAAGTACGTTTCATTGTCGTGTTACCTGGTTCGTCCACAACGGGCCGGAATGGCCCCCGTTTTAAGAGACCGGGGATTCTAGAGAAAGCAAGCCTCTAGGTCAATTTCCAACCAGCGTTTCCTTATAAATAGATCTCCAGTGGTTTTACTCGTCTTCCGCCTTGGCCAAATATAAAAATAAAGAAGGAAAGTATTTAAAGCTTTTCTGTAAAGCTTATAAAAGCTAGGGCACCGATCATCTGTGGATAACTACATTTAGGCCTTATATCCCGTGGTGTACAGAGAATGACAACTACGGTGGAAAACGGTGGTCAGCCTGTGCTGCGCTGTCGGATAAGCTGTGTGTGAAACGCGTGGTTATCCACAGGCAGGTTATCCACCGAGTTTCGCCCCCACTTGTACAACGACCTCAGGGTCGGTTATCCACAGACCTTATGCACAGACCATTGGTCGCCTTTTTTGCGTATAAATCGTTGATTCTTCTTGGTCGGTGACCCACCTACGTGTGGATAAGTCGGCGTCTGGTCGCTACAATGGCCGCTTGTTTTTGCCTCACCGGCTTTCAACTTAGGGGATATCCGTGTCAGTGGAACTTTGGCAGCAGTGCGTAGAGCTTTTGCGCGATGAGCTGCCTGCCCAACAATTCAACACTTGGATCCGTCCACTACAGGTCGAAGCCGAAGGCGACGAGTTGCGTGTCTACGCGCCAAATCGTTTTGTTCTCGACTGGGTTAACGAAAAGTACCTGGGTCGCGTCCTTGAACTGCTTGATGAGCACGGCAATGGCATGGCGCCTGCGCTGTCCTTATTAATAGGCAGCAAACGCAGTTCGGCGCCGCGTGCCGCTCCGAATGCGCCATTGGCTGCTGCCGCGTCCCAGGCACAGGCGGCGCAAGCACCTGTCAGTGCTCCGGCACCTGCCCCGACGGCTACGCCGACCAAGCGTTCGACACAGAAAGTTGCCGACGTCAGTGAAGAGCCATCGCGTGACAGTTTCGACCCGATGGCCGGTGCGAGTTCTCAACAGGCCCCGGTGCGTTCCGAGCAGCGCACTGTGCAGGTGGAAGGTGCGCTCAAGCACACCAGTTACCTGAATCGCACGTTCACCTTCGAAAACTTCGTGGAAGGCAAGTCCAACCAACTGGCCCGCGCAGCGGCCTGGCAGGTGGCAGACAATCCCAAGCACGGTTACAACCCGCTCTTCCTTTATGGCGGTGTTGGTTTGGGTAAAACCCACTTGATGCACGCTGTGGGTAACCATCTATTAAAGAAGAACCCGAATGCCAAGGTTGTGTACCTGCATTCGGAGCGTTTTGTGGCCGACATGGTCAAGGCGCTGCAACTGAATGCAATCAACGAGTTCAAGCGCTTCTACCGTTCGGTGGATGCGTTGCTGATCGATGACATCCAGTTCTTTGCCCGCAAGGAACGCTCCCAGGAAGAGTTTTTCCACACCTTCAACGCCCTGCTCGAAGGTGGCCAGCAGGTCATTCTCACCAGTGACCGCTACCCTAAAGAGATCGAAGGCCTTGAAGAACGCCTGAAATCCCGCTTTGGCTGGGGGCTGACGGTTGCCGTCGAACCGCCGGAGCTGGAAACCCGTGTAGCGATCCTGATGAAAAAGGCCGACCAGGCCAAAGTCGATCTGCCCCACGATGCGGCGTTCTTTATTGCCCAGCGTATTCGTTCCAACGTCCGTGAGCTGGAAGGCGCGCTCAAGCGCGTGATCGCCCACTCGCACTTCATGGGCCGCGATATCACCATCGAGCTGATTCGCGAATCCTTGAAAGACCTGTTGGCGTTGCAGGACAAACTGGTCTCTGTGGATAACATTCAGCGCACTGTCGCCGAGTATTACAAGATCAAGATTTCCGACCTGCTGTCCAAGCGTCGTTCGCGCTCGGTCGCTCGTCCGCGTCAGGTTGCCATGGCGTTGTCCAAAGAGTTGACTAACCACAGCCTGCCGGAAATCGGCGATGTGTTTGGCGGCCGCGACCATACGACCGTTTTGCACGCCTGCCGCAAGATCAACGAACTTAAGGAATCCGACGCGGACATCCGCGAGGACTACAAGAACCTGCTGCGTACACTGACCACTTGATGCATACCAGCGCAGCTTATTAAGGCAAGGGACTAGACCATGCATTTCACCATTCAACGCGAAGCCCTGTTGAAACCCCTGCAACTGGTCGCAGGCGTCGTCGAGCGCCGACAGACCTTGCCGGTGCTCTCCAACGTGCTGCTGGTTGTCGAAGGCCAGCAACTGTCGCTGACCGGTACCGACCTGGAAGTCGAGCTGGTCGGTCGTGTGCAACTCGAAGAACCGGCGGACCCGGGTTCCATCACTGTGCCTGCGCGCAAGTTGATGGATATCTGCAAAAGCCTGCCGAACGACGCGCTGATCGACATCAAGGTCGACGAGCAGAAGCTGGTGGTGAAGGCTGGCCGTAGCCGCTTCACCCTGTCGACGCTGCCGGCCAACGATTTCCCGACTGTAGAAGAAGGCCCGGGTTCGCTGACCTGCAGCCTGGAGCAAAGCAAGCTGCGTCGTTTGATCGAACGCACCAGCTTCGCCATGGCCCAGCAGGACGTGCGTTATTACCTCAATGGCATGCTGCTGGAAGTCTCGGCCGGTATCATCCGCGCCGTGGCCACCGACGGTCACCGTCTGGCCATGTGCTCGATGCAGGCCGACATCGGTCAACCGGATCGCCACCAGGTCATCGTGCCGCGCAAGGGTATCCTTGAGCTGGCGCGCCTGCTGACCGAGCCGGACGGCATCGTCAGCATCGTCCTGGGTCAGCACCACATCCGCGCTACCACGGGCGAGTTCACCTTCACCTCGAAACTGGTTGACGGTAAATTCCCGGACTACGAGCGCGTTCTGCCGAAGGGCGGTGACAAGCTGGTACTCGGTGATCGCCAGGCGTTGCGTGAAGCGTTCAGCCGTACAGCGATCCTGTCGAACGAGAAGTACCGTGGCATCCGTCTGCAACTGGCCAATGGTCAACTGAAGATCCAGGCCAACAACCCTGAGCAGGAGGAAGCGGAAGAGGAAGTCGGCGTTGAATACAACGGCGGCAATCTGGAGATCGGCTTCAACGTGAGCTACTTGCTCGACGTTTTGGGCGTGATGACCACCGAGCAGGTCCGTCTGATCCTGTCCGACTCCAACAGCAGTGCGCTGGTGCAAGAGTCCGACAACGACGACTCGGCCTACGTCGTCATGCCGATGCGTCTGTAATCATGCTCAGCAGAAGCTAGATGTCCTTAAGTCGCGTCTCGGTCACCGCGGTGCGCAATCTGCACCCGGTGACCCTCTCCCCCTCCTCCCGAATCAACATTCTTTACGGCGCCAACGGCAGCGGCAAAACCAGTGTTCTGGAAGCCATTCACCTGCTGGGGCTTGCCCGCTCGTTTCGTAGCACCCGCCTGCTGCCGGTCATTCAGTACGAGCAAGTGGCGTGCACGGTGTTTGGCCAAGTCGAATTGGCTGAGGGCGGGCATAGCGCATTGGGGATATCTCGGGATCGCCAAGGTGAGTTCCAGATTCGCATTGACGGTCAAAATGCCCGTAGCGCCGCGCAACTGGCTGAAATCCTGCCTCTGCAACTCATCAACCCTGACAGTTTCCGCTTACTGGAAGGTGCACCGAAGATACGTCGACAGTTTCTCGACTGGGGCGTGTTCCACGTGGAACCGCGATTCATGTCCACTTGGCAACGCTTGCAGAAGGCCCTGCGCCAGAGAAACTCTTGGCTGCGGCATGGTACACTTGACGCCGTTTCGCAAGCGGTTTGGGACAGGGAACTGTGCCAGGCCAGTGCTGAAATCGATGAATACCGCCGTGCTTACATCAAAGCCTTGAAACCAGTCTTTGAACAGACCTTGAGCGAACTGGTTGAGCTTGAGGGTTTGACGCTGAGCTATTACCGAGGCTGGGACAAGGACCGCGAATTGAGCGCTGTACTCGCTGGGTCCGTTCAGCGGGATCAGCAAATGGGTCATACCCAGGCCGGACCACAACGCGCAGATTTGCGCCTCAGATTGGGCGCACATAATGCCGCGGACATCTTGTCTCGCGGTCAGCAGAAGCTGGTGGTCTGTGCATTGCGGATTGCTCAAGGGCACCTGGTCAGCCAGGCCCGACGCGGGCAGTGTATTTATCTGGTGGATGACCTGCCGTCCGAACTGGACGAGCACCACCGTCGCGCGCTTTGCCGCTTGCTGGAAGACTTACGCTGCCAGGTGTTCATCACCTGTGTAGATCACGAATTATTGAGGGAAGGCTGGCAGACGGAAACGCCAGTCGCTCTGTTCCACGTGGAACAGGGCCGTATCACCCAGACCCACGACCATCGGGAGTGAAGGCATTGAGCGAAGAAAATACGTACGACTCAACGAGCATTAAAGTGCTGAAAGGCCTGGATGCCGTACGCAAACGTCCCGGTATGTACATTGGTGACACCGACGATGGCAGCGGTCTGCACCACATGGTGTTCGAGGTGGTCGATAACTCGATCGACGAAGCTTTGGCCGGCCACTGCGACGACATCAGCATCATCATTCACCCGGATGAGTCCATCACCGTTCGTGACAACGGCCGTGGCATCCCGGTAGACGTGCACAAAGAAGAAGGTGTTTCGGCTGCAGAGGTCATCATGACCGTGTTGCACGCCGGCGGTAAGTTCGACGACAACTCCTACAAAGTATCCGGCGGTCTGCACGGTGTAGGTGTGTCGGTTGTTAACGCACTGTCCAAAGAACTGATCCTGACCGTTCGCCGCAGCGGCAAGATCTGGGAACAGACTTACGTCCACGGTGTTCCGCAAGAGCCGATGAAAATCGTTGGCGAGAGCGAAACCACGGGTACCCAGATTCACTTCAAGCCTTCGGCTGAAACCTTCAAGAACATCCACTTCAGCTGGGACATCCTGGCCAAGCGGATTCGTGAACTGTCCTTCCTCAACTCCGGTGTCGGCATCGTCCTCAAGGATGAGCGCAGCGGCAAGGAAGAGCTGTTCAAGTACGAAGGTGGCCTGCGTGCGTTCGTTGAATACCTGAACACCAACAAGACTCCGGTCAACCAGGTGTTCCACTTCAACATCCAGCGTGAAGACGGCATCGGCGTGGAAATCGCCCTGCAGTGGAACGACAGCTTCAACGAGAACCTGTTGTGCTTCACCAACAACATTCCACAGCGCGATGGCGGTACTCACCTGGTGGGTTTCCGCTCCGCACTGACGCGTAACCTGAACACCTACATCGAAGCTGAAGGTCTGGCGAAGAAGCACAAAGTCGCGACCACCGGTGACGATGCCCGTGAAGGCCTGACCGCGATCATCTCGGTAAAAGTACCGGATCCGAAGTTCAGCTCCCAGACCAAAGACAAGCTGGTTTCTTCCGAAGTGAAGACAGCGGTCGAACAGGAAATGGGCAAGTACTTCTCCGACTTCCTGCTGGAAAACCCGAACGAAGCCAAACTGGTCGTCGGCAAGATGATCGACGCGGCACGTGCGCGTGAAGCGGCGCGTAAAGCCCGTGAAATGACCCGTCGTAAAGGCGCGCTGGATATCGCCGGCCTGCCGGGCAAACTGGCTGACTGCCAGGAAAAAGACCCTGCCCTGTCCGAACTGTATCTCGTGGAAGGTGACTCTGCTGGCGGCTCCGCCAAGCAGGGACGTAACCGCCGCACCCAGGCCATCCTGCCGCTGAAGGGCAAGATCCTCAACGTCGAGAAGGCGCGTTTCGACAAGATGATCTCTTCGCAAGAAGTAGGCACCTTGATCACCGCGCTGGGCTGTGGCATTGGCCGCGACGAGTACAACATCGACAAGCTGCGTTATCACAACATCATCATCATGACCGATGCTGACGTCGACGGTTCGCACATCCGTACCCTGCTGCTGACCTTCTTCTTCCGTCAGTTGCCGGAGCTGATCGAGCGTGGCTACATCTATATCGCTCAGCCACCGCTGTACAAGGTCAAGAAAGGCAAGCAAGAGCAATACATCAAAGACGACGACGCCATGGAAGAGTACATGACGCAGTCGGCCCTGGAAGACGCGAGCCTGCACCTGAACGAAGAAGCCCCAGGGATCTCCGGTGAAGCGCTCGAGCGCCTGGTGAATGACTTCCGTCTGGTGATGAAGACCCTCAAGCGTCTGTCGCGCCTGTACCCACAGGAGCTGACCGAGCACTTCATTTACCTGCCAGCGGTGAGCATGGAGCAGCTGTCCGATCACGCTGCGATGCAGGATTGGCTGGCCAAGTACGAAGTTCGCCTGCGCACCGTCGAGAAGTCTGGCCTGGTCTATAAAGCCAGCCTGCGTGAAGACCGTGAACGTAACGTCTGGCTGCCAGAGGTCGAACTGATCTCCCACGGTCTGTCGAACTACGTCACGTTCAACCGCGACTTCTTCGGCAGCAATGATTACAAGACCGTTGTCTCTTTGGGCGCTCAGCTGAGCAGCTTGCTGGACGAAGGCGCGTACATCCAACGTGGTGAGCGCAAGAAGCCGGTTACCGAGTTCAAGGAAGCTCTTGAATGGCTGATGACTGAAAGTACCAAGCGTCACACCATCCAGCGATACAAAGGTCTGGGTGAGATGAACCCGGATCAGCTGTGGGAAACCACCATGGACCCGAGCCAGCGCCGGATGCTCAAAGTGACCATCGAAGACGCCATTGGCGCGGACCAGATCTTCAACACCCTGATGGGTGATGCGGTCGAACCTCGTCGTGACTTCATCGAAAGCAACGCCTTGGCGGTGTCCAACCTGGACTTCTGATCCAGCGGACTTGCCAGACAAAAAGGCCAGCGCATTGCGCTGGCCTTTTTTATTTCCTTGAATACTTTGTTCGCTTATTCACAGGAACTTAATCGTATAGAACGCGGGCTTTATGCCTCGGCACCTCACAGAAAAATCCTACATACGACATCCCTGGTGCTCTTTATCCTACAGCCTTCTCGTCAAGTGCATGACTGGCGGGGAGCTATCATTTTTGGGATATCGAACAGGGAATGCTGTTATGCCAACACCCGCGTATTTAGTTATAAATGGAAACCGGCAAGGAATGATTACTGCCGGAACATTTACTCCGGAGTCGGTTGGTAATGTCTACCAGGAGGGTCACGAAAACCAAATCCTGGTCCAGGCATTCAGTCACCAAATAATTATTCCGAGAGATCCCCAATCGGGTCAGCCAACGGGCCAGCGCGTGCATAAACCGCTGATGATCTCAAAAGTATTTGATAAATCGTCACCGTTGATCTTAACCGCGTTAACGAGCGGAGAAGTATTGGATAACTGCCATATCGCTTGGTATCGGACCTCGGCGGCCGGAAAACAAGAACATTACTTCAGCATAGAGCTGGAAGACGCAGTGATCGTAGATGTGCAGACAAGAATGCCAAGCTGCCAGGATCCGGCCATGGCCCACTTTACACATCTGGAGGACGTGTACTTCACCTACCGAAAAATAACCTGGACTCACGAAGTCTGCGGTACTTCCGGTTCAGATGACTGGCGTGCTCCGCTTATCAGCTAGGACTCCCGACCCAAATCGCAGGCATAAAAAAACCGGCTATATCAGCCGGTTTTTTTACGTCCGAAAAAAACTTATGCACCTTTTCCGACATTTTATGAGCTTAAGAAATATGTATATAAATCATAATCTTACGAATATATCACGTCGTTTTTGAGCAAAACGGTACACAGGTTATCCACAGAATCTCAGACAGCCACCTGATCATTTGCAACCGGAGCTTGCGGAGCAGGCGGAAGCGAGCCCATATCACGCTGCATCTGCTCATTCCAGGCCTGAACACGATCGTTTAGATCGGCAATGGCTCGCGGCCCGCTTCCTTCGGCATACATCGGCTCGCCGATGATCACAGTGATGACACCCTGCTTCTTCGCCCAACCGGTTTTCGGCCAGAACTTGCCGGCATTGTGAGCAATCGGCAGCACCGGAAGCGCGGCGTTGACCGCTAACGCGGTACCACCCCGAGAGAACTTGCCAATGGTGCCGTAAGGCACTCGCGTTCCTTCAGGGAAGATCAGCACCCAGACGCCATCTTTCAGCAGTTCATCGCCCTTCTTCGCCACATGCTTGAGCGCCGCTTTTGGGTTGTCGCGGTCGATGGCGATCGGTCGCAACATGGCCATGGCCCAGCCAAAGAACGGCACAAACAGCAATGAGCGTTTCAGTACCTGGCTCAACGGCTCGAAGTAGGCCGAGAGGAAGAACGTCTCCCAAGTGCTCTGGTGGTTCGATTGAATCACGCAGGGCTGGTCAGGTACGTTGTCGGCGCCCTTCACTTCGTAGCTGATGCCCAGAAAGACTTTGCTCAGCCACAAGGCGCAGCGGCACCAATACACATTGATAAATCGATAGCGCGCCTTGAACGGCAGAAAAGGCGCGATAAAAAAGCTCAGGCTGCACCAGAGCAACGAGCTGGTGCCCAGCAGCAGGTAAAAGAGGAAGGTTCTGATGGCCTGCAGTATCGACATGGCGACGTTTACCGTGCGGGCTCTGCCCGTCTATATAAAGCGCACTCCCGATCAATCCTTGGTCAGGAAATTCGAAAGCACTCTAATTGTGGATAAGTTCTGCGGCAATCGCCGCGAGATCGTCAAATATCAAGGTGCCTACCGGTAGGGACTTGCCCAACGTCTTTGCGCCTTTCCCGGTCTTTACCAAAACTGGCTGAGAATCGACGGCTTTGGCGGCTTCCAGGTCACCAAGACTGTCGCCGACGAACCATAGATCAGTCAGCGATACGTTGTAATGCGCGGCGATGGTTTTCAGCATCCCGGGTTTTGGCTTGCGACAAACACAGCCTTCGTCCGGCCCGTGCGGGCAATAGACGATCAGCCCGACCTCACCGCCCTGCTCCGCCACCAACGAACGCAAGCGCTCGTGCATGGCGTCCAGGGTGGCGATGTCGTAATAGCCGCGAGCGATGCCCGACTGGTTGGTAGCGACCGCTACCGTCCAGCCAGCCTTGCTCAACTGCGCGATGGCTTCGATCGAACCGGGGAGCGGTATCCACTCCTCCACCGACTTGATGTAAGCGTCGGAGTCGTAATTGATCACCCCGTCCCGATCGAGAATCAGCAGTTTCAAACAGTCTTACCCCAGCAGCGAAATGTCGGCGACGCCGAGGAACAACCCACGCAAACGCGACAGCAGTGCATAGCGGTTGGCGCGCACGTTGGCATCATCCGCGTTGACCATCACGGCTTCGAAGAAGGCATCCACCGGCTCGCGCAAGGCCGCCAGGCGCGCCAGAGATTCGCTGTACTGACGCGCAGCAGCCATTGGCTGAACAGCCTGGTCCGCCTGCTGAATCGCCGAGTACAGGGAAAACTCGTTGGCATTGTCGAAATACTTGGCTTCAACGACCGATGGAACAGAGCCTTCAACCTTGCTCAGCAAGTTCGAAACGCGCTTGTTCACTGCGGCGAGGGCAGCAGCTTCCGGCAATTTACGGAACGCTTCCACCGCTTGTACACGCTGATCAAAGTCCAGCGCCGAACCCGGCTTCAATGCCCGTACCGACAGATAAGTCCCGACATCAACGCCTTCGTCTTCGTAGCGAGCACGCAGTCGGTCGAATACGAATTCGAGTACCGAGTCGGCCAGGCCAGCCGCCTTGACCTTGGCACCGAACGCATTCACAGCGAACGCCACGGCGTCATTCAGATCAAGGTCGAGCTTCTTGTCGATCAGGATGCGCAACACGCCGAGTGCAGCACGACGCAGGGCATACGGGTCTTTGCTACCGGTCGGCAGCATGCCGATACCGAAGATGCCAACCAGTGTGTCGAGTTTGTCGGCGATGGCCACGGCCGCACCGGTCAGGGTGGTCGGCAGCTCTGCGCCGGCACCGCGCGGCATATATTGCTCGTTCAGTGCCAGAGCGACTTCTTCCGGCTCGCCATCGTTGAGGGCGTAGTAGTAACCGGCGACGCCTTGCATCTCCGGGAACTCACCGACCATCTCGGTTGCCAGGTCGCACTTGGACAGCAGGCCGGCACGGGAAGCCCATGCCGCGTTGCCGCCGATGCGTTGTGCGATGAATGCAGCCAGTTTGGAAACGCGCTCGGCCTTGTCGTAGACGCTGCCGAGTTTTTCCTGGAACACCACGTTCTGCAGACGCAGGTTGAAATCTTCGAGTTTCTGCTTCTTGTCCTGCTTGAAGAAGAACTCGGCGTCGGTGAGGCGTGGGCGAACCACTTTCTCGTTACCGGCGATGATTTGCTGCGGGTCTTTGCTTTCGATGTTGGCCACGGTAATGAAACGTGGCAGCAACTTGCCGTCGGCGTCCAGCAGGCAGAAATACTTCTGGTTGTCCTGCATGGTAGTGATCAGCGCTTCTTGCGGCACGTCGAGGAAACGCTCCTCGAACGAGCACACCAGCGGCACTGGCCATTCAACCAGAGCGGTCACTTCGTCGAGCAGGGCTGGCGGAACGATTGCCGTGCCTTCCTGCATCGTCGCCAGCTCTTCGGTGCGCTTGCTGATGATCGCGCGACGCTCGTTGGAGTCGGCCAGCACGTAAGTGGCACGCAGATCGCTCAGGTAGTTGGCGGGCGAAGTGATACGCACGCTTTCCGGGTGATGGAAGCGGTGACCACGAGAATCGCGACCGGCCTTCTGAGCGAGGATCGTGCAATCGATGACCTGGTCACCGAGCAGCATCACCAGCCATTGGGTCGGACGAACGAACTCTTCCTTGCGAGCGCCCCAGCGCATGCGCTTCGGGATCGGCAGGTCGTTCAGAGAGTCTTCGACGATGGTCGGCAGCAGGCTTGCCGTCGGCTTGCCGGCGATGCTCTGGCTGTAACGCAGCTTCGGGCCGCTCTGATCGATTTCGCTCAGCTCTACACCGCACTTCTTGGCGAAGCCCAACGCCGCTTGCGTCGGGTTGCCGTCTGCATCGAACGCGGCCTGACGTGGCGGGCCATCGAGGTTGATGCTGCGATCCGGTTGCTGGGTGGACAGCGAGGTGATCAGCACTGCCAGACGACGTGGCGCGGCATAGACGGTTTTGGTCTCGTAGTTCAGGCCAGCGGCTTGCAGGCCCTTGTCGATACCGGCCAGGAAGGCCTCGGCCAAGGTGTTCAGGGCTTTGGGTGGCAGTTCTTCGGTGCCCAGTTCAACCAGAAAATCTTGAGCACTCATTGTGCAGCCTCCAGCTTGGCCAGTACTTCATCACGCAGGTCCGGGGTCGCCATCGGGAAGCCCAGCTTGGCGCGAGCCAGCAGGTAGGCTTGCGCAACGGAACGCGCCAAGGTGCGCACACGCAGAATGTATTGCTGACGCGCAGTCACCGAGATCGCCCGGCGCGCATCCAGCAGGTTGAAGGTGTGGGAGGCCTTCAACACCATTTCGTAGCTCGGCAACGGCAGCGGCTGGTCGAGTTCGATCAGGCGCTTGGCTTCGCTTTCGTAGAAGTCGAACAGTTCGAACAGCTTCTCGACGTTGGCGTGTTCGAAGTTGTAGGTCGATTGCTCCACTTCGTTCTGGTGGAACACGTCGCCGTAGGTCACCTTGCCGAACGGACCATCAGCCCAGACCAGGTCGTAGACCGAGTCCACGCCCTGCAGGTACATGGCCAGACGCTCGAGACCGTAGGTGATCTCGCCGGTTACCGGGTAGCACTCGATGCCGCCCGCTTGCTGGAAGTAAGTGAACTGTGTCACTTCCATGCCGTTCAGCCAGACTTCCCAGCCCAGACCCCAGGCGCCGAGCGTCGGCGATTCCCAGTTGTCTTCGACGAAGCGAATGTCGTGGACCAGCGGGTCCAGGCCGACATGCTTGAGGGAGCCCAGGTACAGTTCCTGGAAGTTGTCCGGGTTCGGCTTCAGGACTACCTGGAACTGGTAGTAGTGCTGCAGGCGGTTCGGGTTTTCGCCGTAGCGGCCGTCAGTTGGGCGACGACTGGGCTGCACATAAGCGGCGTTCCAGGTTTCCGGGCCGATGGCGCGCAGAAACGTGGCAGTGTGGAAAGTCCCGGCGCCTACTTCCATATCGTAGGGCTGAAGTACCACGCAACCTTGCTCGGCCCAGTATTGCTGGAGGGCGAGGATCAAGTCTTGGAAGGTACGCACGGCTGGCGTAGGCTGGCTCACGAAATTCACCTGTTTCTTGGGCTGCGATTTAAAGAGCGGGAGTATACCCGATTCATTGCTGCGCACGCCCCCTGGAGCCTTATGCCACGCTGCTTTTGGTGTTCCGAAGATCCGCTGTACATGGCTTATCACGACCAGGAGTGGGGCACGCCGCTACGCGATGCGCAGGGATTGTTCGAGTTGCTTTTGCTCGAAGGGTTCCAGGCCGGCCTCTCCTGGATCACCGTGTTGCGTAAACGTGAGCGATACCGCGAGGTGCTGTTCGGCTTCGACGTACAGCGCGTGGCGCAGATGAGCGACGCTGAAATCGATGAATTGATGCTCGATCCCGGCATTATTCGCAATCGCCTCAAACTCAATGCGGCCAGGCGCAATGCCCAGGCCTGGCTGGCGCTGGAGGACCCGGTGGCGTTTCTCTGGTCCTTCGTGGGTGGCCAACCGGTGATCAATCATTTCAAGGATCGCACCGAAGTGCCGGCGGTCACGCCGGTCGCTGTGGAGATGAGCAAAGGCCTGAAAAAAGCCGGCTTTACCTTCGTTGGCCCGACCATTTGCTACGCGTTGATGCAGGCCTCGGGCATGGTCATGGACCACACCCGGGATTGCGATCGCTACGCGACCTTGTCGATCGGCGGTTAGAATAGCCGCCTCGCGCACAGCACAAGATCAGGAGTGACCTGTGGATAAGTTGAAAGGCGCCTTGCTGGTAGGCGCTCTGCGGCTGTTTGCCTTGCTTCCTTGGCGAGCAGTGCAGGCGGTTGGCTCGGCCATCGGCTGGGTGATGTGGAAAACCCCTAACCGTTCCCGCGACGTGGTGCGGATCAATCTGGCCAAGTGCTTTCCCGAGATGGACCCTGTCGAGCGCGAGCGTCTGGTCGGCCAGAGCCTGAAAGACATCGGCAAGTCGCTGACCGAAAGTGCGTGCGCGTGGATCTGGCCGGCGCAGCGCTCCATTGACCTGGTGCGGGAAGTCGAAGGGCTCGACGTCTTGAAAGACGCCCTCGCCTCTGGCAAAGGTGTCGTAGGCATCACCAGCCACTTGGGCAACTGGGAAGTGTTGAACCACTTCTATTGCAGTCAGTGCAAACCGATCATTTTTTATCGTCCGCCGAAGTTGAAGGCGGTGGATGAATTGCTGCGCAAGCAGCGGGTGCAACTGGGTAACAAGGTTGCAGCTTCCACCAAGGAAGGCATTCTCAGTGTCATCAAGGAAGTGCGCAAAGGTGGTGCAGTGGGCATCCCCGCTGACCCTGAACCGTCCGAATCCGCCGGGATCTTCGTGCCGTTCTTCGCCACCCAGGCCCTGACCAGCAAGTTTGTACCGAACATGCTCGCTGGCGGCAAAGCCGTCGGCGTATTCCTGCACGCCCTGCGCCTGCCGGACGGCTCAGGCTACAAAGTGATCCTCGAAGCCGCGCCAGAGGCCATGTACAGCACTGATACCGAAACGTCCTGCGCGGCCATGAGCAAGGTGGTCGAACGCTACGTGCGGGCTTATCCGAGCCAGTACATGTGGAGCATGAAACGCTTCAAGAAGCGTCCACCGGGTGAAGAACGCTGGTACTGAGTGGATTGGCACGATCTGTGGATAACCTCGCAATCAGGGTTATCCACAACTGTTCAGAAAAGGGCGCAGAAGATGTCCGAACACAGAAAATCATTTCGTATCAAAATCAGCCATGAAAGCTTTGGCGAATGCCTGGGCCAAACCCGCAACCTCTCGACCACGGGCGTCTACGTCAAGCATCCGGGCTTGTCTGCGTTGCCTAAAGGCGCCGTGGTGTATGGTCAGGTCCAGGATTTACCCACAGGGGCGCCGCGGGTGCGCATGGAAGTGGTGTTGGTGGACGCCGACGGTATTGGCCTGCGCTATCTCTAATCAGGGCGCCTGACGCTCCAGCTTCTTCAGAAACACCGTCATCTCCTTTTCCGCCTGCTTGTCGCCGTGAGCACGAGCAGCTTCCAGACCCTGCTCCCACGCCTGGCGTGCGGCCGGATAGTCGGCCAACGCCAAATGCGCCTTGCCCAACAGTTTCCACGCCGCTGAATACTTCGGATCGAATTCGACGCAACGCTGAAAATGTTCGGCGGCCTTGGCGTTTTCCCCAAGATCCAGGTAGCCCTTGCCCAGGCCGAAGCGCAGCAATGAGTTATCCACACCCTTGGCGAGCATTTTTTCCAGGGATTCAATCATGGGGGACACCTTGGGTTATTGGGTGAAGTTCGAAACCACCTTCGGATCAGAAGAAGCTAAGCCCCACATGGAACAACTTCTCCACATCGCGAATATGCTTCTTATCCACAAGGAACAGAATCACATGGTCACCCGCCTCGATCACCGTGTCGTCGTGGGCAATGATCACTTCTTCATCGCGAATGATCGCGCCAATCGTCGTACCCGGCGGCAGTCCAATGTTTTCGATAGCCTTGCCAATCACCTTGCTCGATTTCGCATCGCCATGGGCGATCGCCTCGATGGCCTCCGCCGCGCCGCGACGCAACGAGTGCACGCTGACGATATCGCCACGCCGTACGTGAGCCAGCAAGGTGCCGATGGTCGCCAGTTGCGGGCTGATGGCGATGTCGATGTCGCCGCCCTGAATCAGATCGACGTAGGCCGGGTTGTTGATGATCGTCATCACCTTCTTCGCGCCCAGGCGCTTTGCCAGTAGCGACGACATGATGTTGGCTTCGTCGTCGTTGGTCAGGGCGAGGAAGATGTCGGCGTCGGCGATGTTCTCCTCCATCAGCAAATCGCGGTCGGAGGCGCTGCCCTGCAGGACCACGGTGCTGTCGAGGGTGTCGGAGAGATGGCGGCAGCGGGCCGGGTTCATCTCGATGATCTTCACCTGATAACGGCTTTCGATGGCCTCGGCCAGACGCTCGCCGATCTGCCCGCCACCGGCGATGACGATGCGCTTGTAGCTTTCGTCGAGGCGGCGCATTTCGCTCATCACTGCGCGAATATTCGCCTTGGCGGCGATGAAAAAGACTTCGTCGTCGGCCTCGATCACCGTATCGCCCTGGGGCAGTATCGGCCGGTCACGCCGGAAAATCGCCGCAACGCGGGTTTCGACGTTCGGCATGTGCTCGCGCAACTGACGCAGTTGCTGACCCACCAGCGGTCCGCCGTAGTAAGCCTTCACTGCGACCAGCTGCGCTTTGCCTTCGGCGAAGTCGATCACTTGAAGCGCGCCCGGATGCTGGATCAGGCGCTTGATGTAGTTGGTGACCACTTGTTCCGGGCTGATCAGCACATCCACCGGAATCGCTTCGTTATCGAACAGCTCGGAGCGCGTCAGGTACGCCGCTTCGCGGACCCGGGCGATTTTTGTCGGGGTGTGGAACAGGGTATGGGCAACCTGACAGGCCACCATGTTGGTTTCGTCACTGTTGGTCACCGCGACCAGCATGTCGGCGTCGTCCGCGCCGGCCTGACGCAGCACCGTCGGTAGCGAGCCGCGGCCCTGCACGGTGCGGATGTCCAGCCGGTCGCCGAGATCGCGCAGGCGTTCGCCGTCGGTGTCGACCACGGTGATGTCGTTGGCCTCGCTGGCCAAGTGTTCCGCCAGCGAACCACCGACCTGCCCTGCTCCGAGGATGATGATTTTCATCCAGTCACTCCCTTAAAAACCGGTTAACCGCGCGCGGCGGCGATCTTGATCAGCTTGGCGTAGTAGAACCCGTCGTGGCCGCCTTCCTGGGCCAGCAACTGGCGACCATGGGGTTGCTTGATCCCGGCCGTTGTGGCGAGGTCCAGCTCACGGGCGCCCGGCGTGCGGGCGAGGAAAGCTTCGATGACTTCGGTGTTCTCGGTCGGCAACGTGGAGCAGGTGGCGTAAAGCAGAATCCCGCCGACCTCCAGAGTTATCCACATGGCATCGAGCAATTCGCCTTGCAGCACCGCCAGCGCGGCGATGTCGTCCGGTTGGCGCGTCAGCTTGATGTCCGGGTGACGACGGATCACGCCGGTGGCCGAGCATGGCGCGTCAAGGAGGATGCGCTGGAAGGGTTTGCCGTCCCACCAGGTTGCGGTGTCGCGACCGTCGGCGGCGATCAGTTCGGCGCTCAGGCCCAGGCGTGCGAGGTTTTCCCGTACGCGCACCAGACGTTTGGCTTCCAGGTCTACGGCGACGACGCCGGCCAATGCAGGCTCGGCTTCAAGGATGTGGCACGTTTTGCCGCCCGGTGCGCAGCACGCGTCGAGCACCCGTTGCCCCGGCGCCAGGTCCAGCAGATCAGCGGCCAGTTGCGCCGCTTCGTCCTGCACGCTGATCCAGCCTTCAGCGAAGCCCGGCAGGCTGCGCACATCGGCAGCGGCGTCGAGAATGATGCCGTCCTGGCTGTAGACACATGGCGTGGCGGCGATGCCCGCTTCGGTCAGCAACTGCAAGTAGGCATCGCGAGTGTGATGGCGACGGTTGACCCGCAGAATCATCGGCGGATGCGCGTTGTTCGCCGCGCAAATGGCTTCCCATTGCTCAGGCCAGAAGGCTTTCAGGGATTTTTGCAGCCAGCGCGGGTGCGCGGTGCGCACCACCGGGTCATGTTCCAGTTCGGCCAGTAGCGCTTCGCTTTCACGTTGGGCGCGGCGCAATACGGCGTTCAGCAATGCCTTGGCCCACGGTTTTTTCAGCTTGTCGGCACAGCCGACGGTTTCGCCGATAGCGGCATGGGCCGGGACGCGGGTGTAAAGCAGTTGGTAGAGGCCGACGAGCAACAGCGCCTCGACATCGGCGTCCGCAGCCTTGAAGGGTTTCTGCAGCAGCTTGGCCGCCAGCGCCGACAAACGTGGTTGCCAGCGTGCCGTGCCGAAGGCCAGGTCCTGGGTGAAGCCGCGATCACGGTCTTCAACCTTGTCCATTTGTGTCGGCAGCGAACTGTTGAGTGAGGCTTTTCCGTTAAGAACAGCAGCAAGTGCCTTGGCGGCAGCCAGACGTGGATTCATTGAGCGTCCGCCGTTTGACCGAGCACGGTGCCGACGGCAAATTTCTCACGACGGCTGTTGAACAAATCGCTGAAGTTCAGCGCCTTGCCGCCGGGCAATTGCAGACGGGTCAGGCAAAGGGCCTGCGCACCGCACGCAACGATCAGACCGTCCTTGCTGGCGCTGAGGATTTCCCCTGGAGCGCCCTGCCCTTCAGCGAGATTCGCGGCCAGCACTTTCAGTGCTTCGCCGTTCAGTGTGCTGTGGGTGATCGGCCAGGGATTGAAGGCGCGAACCAGACGTTCGAGCTCAATGGCCGGCCGGTTCCAGTCAATGCGCGCTTCGTCCTTGTTCAATTTGTGAGCGTAAGTGGCGAGGGTGTCATCCTGCACTTCGCCTTCCAGGGTGCCGGCAGCGAGGCCGGCGATGGCTTGTAATACTGCCGGTGGACCGATTTTCGCCAGACGGTCATGAAGGCTGCCGCCAGTGTCTTCAGCACTGATCGGCGTGGTGACTTTCAGCAGCATCGGCCCGGTGTCGAGGCCCAGTTCCATGCGCATCACGGTCACGCCGCTTTCGCTGTCGCCGGCTTCGACGGCACGCTGGATCGGCGCCGCCCCGCGCCAGCGTGGCAGCAATGATGCGTGGCTGTTGATACAACCCAGGCGCGGGATATCCAGCACCACTTGCGGCAGGATCAGGCCATAAGCGACCACCACCAGCAAATCCGGCTTCAGCGCGGCCAGCTCGGCCTGAGCGTCTTCGTTGCGCAGGGTCGGCGGTTGCAGCACCGGGATGTTGTTTTCCAGTGCCAACTGCTTGACCGGGCTTGGCATCAACTTTTGCCCGCGGCCCGCCGGACGGTCCGGTTGGGTGTAGACCGCGGCGATCTCATAAGGGCTGTCGAGCAGGGCCTTGAGGTGTTCGGCGGCGAATTCCGGGGTGCCGGCAAAGACGATGCGCAGTGGCTCAGTCATGGGAACAATCTCTGAAAAGAAAAAGGCTTGCCGCAGCAAGCCTTTGAAAGGAGGGCATCAAGCGTTCTGGCGATGGAGCTTTTCCAGTTTCTTCTTGATTCGGTCGCGTTTGAGGTTCGACAGGTAGTCGACGAACAATTTGCCGTTGAGGTGGTCGCATTCGTGCTGGATGCACACGGCGAGCAGGCCTTCGGCGATCAGTTCGTAAGGCTGGCCGTCGCGGTCCAGGGCCTTGACCTTGACCTTCTGCGGGCGATCGACGTTTTCGTAGAAGCCCGGCACCGAGAGGCAGCCTTCCTGGTATTGCTCCATCTCGTCGGTCAGGGACTCGAACTCGGGGTTGATGAACACCCGCGGTTCGCTGCGGTCTTCGGAGAGGTCCATCACGACGATACGTTTGTGCACGTTGACCTGGGTCGCGGCGAGGCCGATGCCTGGCGCTTCATACATTGTTTCAAACATATCATCGACCAACTGGCGCACTTCGTCGTCCACTACGGCCACAGGTTTGGCGATAGTGCGCAGACGCGAGTCGGGAAATTCGAGGATGTCTAAAATGGCCATAAGCTTGATTGCTGCACGTCTGAGGTAAAGTCGGGGTCGATGGCCTGGCAGGTCCGGAGATGCAGGCTACCGTTGTGAAGCGTAGCTCCTTTTTCTTTTTGGCAAGAATCCGGAGCGAGCCACGAGGGCTCTGGCGTTTCACGCGAACGCACATAATAAAGGGATTCACCGCATGAGGAAATCACTACTCGCCTTGCTCCTTCTGGCCTCGGCCGGTTTGGCGCACGGGCAAGTGCAACTCAGGGAAGGTTTTCCACAGCAATACACCGTTGTCACGGGTGACACACTTTGGGACATCTCCGGAAAATACCTCCGTGAGCCGTGGAAATGGCCTGAGCTCTGGCAGGCCAATCCGCAGATCCAGAACCCCAATCTCATCTACCCCGGCGATGTACTGTCGCTGGTCTACGTCAATGGCCAGCCGCGTCTGACGCTCAATCGCGGGGAATCCAGGGGCACTATCAAGCTCTCTCCACGGGTGCGCAGCTCGCCGGTGGCGGATGCCATCCCGAGTATTCCGCTGCAAGCCATCAACAGCTTCCTGCTGAGTAACCGCATCGTCGACAAGGTGGAGGATTTTGACAAGGCGCCTTATATCGTCGCGGGCGATGCCGAACGGGTGCTCAGCGGTACCGGTGACCGGATCTTCGCCCGTGGCCAGTTCGACCCGAGCCAGCCGGTTTACGGCATCTTCCGCCAGGGCAAGGTCTACACCGACCCCGACAGTAAAGAGTTCCTGGGGATCAATGCGGACGACATCGGGGGCGGCGAAATCGTGGCCACTGAGGGCGATGTCGCTACCCTCGCCCTGCAGCGCACGACTCAGGAAGTGCGTCTTGGCGACCGTTTGTTCAGCACTGAAGAACGATCCATCAACTCGACCTTCATGCCCAGCGCGCCAACAACCGACATAAACGGGCTGATCATCGACGTGCCGCGCGGGGTTACTCAGATTGGCGCGATGGATGTTGTCACGCTGAACAAGGGGCAGCGTGATGGCCTGGCCGAAGGCAACGTGCTGGTGGTGATGAAAACCGGCGAAACCGTGCGTGACCGGATCACCGGCCAGCCGCTGAAGATTCCTGATGAACGCGCCGGTTTGCTGATGGTTTTCCGTACCTACGACAAGCTCAGCTACGGGCTGGTGCTCAACGCATCGCGCTCGTTGGCGGTGATGGACAAAGTGCGAAATCCGTAAGCAGGCTCCACAAGTTACCAACAGAGTTATCCACAGCTTATTCCCGTTTGAACGGGGCTCATAACGATCAAGGATGATCCATGTCGCTGTCTGCTTTAACACCGGTTTCGCCTGCGGAACTGGAAGCTCGTTTACGCCTGCATCGTTTGCCGGAACTCGGCCCTGCGCGTTTCAAGAAATTGCTTGAAGCCTTTGGCTCGGCGTCCAAAGCCATCAGCGCGCCGGCCAGTGCCTGGCGTGCATTGGGTTTGCCGTTTGCATGTTCAGAGGCCAGGCGCTCGAGCGAAATTCGCGATGGCGCAAGCCACGCATTGGCCTGGCTAGAGCGTCCGGGCCAGCATTTACTGATGTGGGACCAGCCTGACTACCCGGCATTGCTGGCGGAAATCAGCGACGCGCCGCCGCTGTTATTCGTGGCGGGCGATCCGGGGATTCTGGAAAAGCCACAACTGGCGATGGTCGGCAGTCGCCGCGCCTCGCGACCGGGCATGGACACCGCTGCGGCGTTTTCCCGGAGTCTGGCCAGCGCCGGTTTTGTCATCACCAGCGGTCTGGCGCTGGGCATCGATGCCGCCGCGCACCAGGCTGCTCTGGACGTGGGCGGGCGAACGGTCGGTGTACTTGGCACGGGACTTGAAAAGTTTTATCCACAGCGCAACCGGAGACTGGCGGACGCCATGATTGCGTCGGGCAGTGCGGTGCTTTCCGAGTTCCCGCTGGACGCAGGGCCCACCGCCAGCAACTTTCCCCGGCGCAACCGGATCATCAGCGGTTTGTCCCTCGGCGTGCTGGTGGTGGAGGCCAGTGTCGCCAGTGGTTCATTGATCACCGCGCGGCTGGCGGCGGAGCAAGGTCGTGAGGTGTATGCCATTCCGGGGTCGATTCACCATCCCGGTGCCCGTGGCTGTCATCAGCTGATCCGTGACGGTGCGGTATTGGTGGAAACCATCGAGCATATCCTCGAAGGCTTGCGCGGCTGGCAACAGTTGCCGTTGTCCACCGAGACGCCATCGGTGACTCATCCACTGCTGATGCTTTTGCATGCGGCGCCGCAGACCAGTGAAGCGTTGGCAGACAGCAGCGGCTGGACCCTGCCCAAAGTGCTGGCGGCGTTGACGGAGCTGGAAATGGACGGCCGGGCAGTCTGCGAAAGCGGACGCTGGTTTGCGCGGGTGAGCTAGGTTTTACAAGGAAGATCGGTAAACTGCGCAGAGCCTTATTCCGGAGAGTTTTTCATGGTCAATAGTTGGCGTGTGCAACAAGCAGCGCAAGCCATTCGCGCAGGGGCGGTGATTGCCTATCCAACCGAGGCGGTCTGGGGCCTGGGTTGCGACCCGTGGGACGAAGAAGCGGTAGAGCGTCTGCTGATGCTCAAGGGCCGGTCGGTGGAAAAGGGCCTGATTCTGGTCGCCGACAACATTCGCCAGTTCGATTTTCTCTTCGAGGACTTCCCTGAGCTGTGGATGGATCGCATGGCCAGCACCTGGCCCGGGCCGAATACCTGGTTGGTGCCGCATCAGAATATGCTGCCGCAGTGGATTACGGGTGTGCACGAGACGGTGGCGTTGCGGGTCAGCGATCATCCGTTGGTGCGGGATTTGTGCGCGGTGGTCGGGCCACTGGTTTCGACATCCGCTAACCCTCAAGGACGGCCAGCGGCGCGGACGCGGCTTCGCGTGGAGCAGTATTTCCGGGGGCAGATTGATTTCATCCTCGGAGGCAACCTCGGTGGGCGCAAGAATCCGAGCGTGATTCGCGACCTGGCGACCGGTAACGTCATCCGCCCGGATTGAGACCGAGTCATCGTTCATCGCTGGCAAGCCAGCTCCCACAGGATTCCGGTTGTTCACATGACTTGTGTACGACGCTGTACCTGTGGAAGAGGGCTTGCCCGAGAAGGCGTCCTCAAGGCAGCAGAACAGTCGAACCGGTAGTCCGGCGCGCCGACAACTCGGTCTGCGCCTTCGCCGCATCAGCCAGTGAGTACTTCTGGCTGATCTCCACCTTCAACTTCCCGCTGATGATCATTTCGAACAGCTCATCCGCCATCCGCTGCAGGTTTTCGGCGTTGTTGGCGTAGGTCGCCAGTGTCGGCCGGGTCACGTACAACGACCCTTTCGCCGCCAAAACCCCCAGGTTCACCCCATCCACCGCGCCCGATGCGTTGCCAAAACTCACGACCAGACCCCGAGGCGCCACGCTGTCGAGCGAGGTGAGCCAAGTGTCCTTGCCGACGCCGTCGTACACCACCGGGACTTTTTTGCCATCGGTCAATTCCAGTACGCGCTGTGCGACGTTTTCATGGCTGTAATCGATGGTCGCCCACGCACCGTTGGCCTTCGCCAGTGCGGCTTTTTCCGGCGAGCTGACCGTGCCGATCAACTTCACGCCCAGGGCCTTGGCCCATTGGCAGGCCAGGGAGCCGACACCACCGGCAGCGGCGTGAAACAAAATGGTTTCGCCGCCCTTGAGTTCATAGGTCTGACGCAGCAAGTACTGCACGGTCAGGCCTTTGAGCATGACCCCTGCCGCTTGTTCAAAGCTGATCGCGTCTGGCAGGTGCACCAGATTGGCCTCCGGCAACACGTGAACTTCGCTGTAGGCGCCCAACGGACCGCTGCCATAAGCCACGCGGTCACCGACCTTGAAGCGGGTGACTTCACTGCCCACCGCCTCGACCACGCCCGCACCTTCCGAACCCACGCCCGACGGCAAGGCGGGTGGCGCATAGAGGCCACTACGGAAGTAAGTGTCGATGAAGTTCAGGCCGATGGCCTTGTTGGTAACGCGAACTTGCTGCGGGCCGGGTTCGGCGGGCTGGTAATCCACATACTCGAGTACTTCGGGGCCGCCATGGGTGCGGAACTGGATACGCTTTGCCATCAGAACTCTCCATAGGTCTTAGCTTTTGGATTAGTAGCGCCAAGCCCTCTATCGGACTCCTAAGCTTGATCCCCGTCAACTGCGGCAGGCCCATCTGCGATGTTATGCTACGCGCCCATTTGCGTCGGCCCTGCTCCGAGGGAGCGCCGCGTAGTTTTGCCCGATTCAAGGTGATGACATGACGACCCGCACCGAGGCCGTAAAAGCCTACCTGCTCGACCTGCAAGACCGCATTTGCGCTGCCCTGGAAGCCGAAGACGGCGGCACGCAGTTCGTCGAAGACGCCTGGACCCGCCCTGCCGGCGGTGGCGGTCGCACGCGAGTGATCGAGAACGGTGCTGTCATCGAAAAGGGCGGCGTCAACTTTTCCCACGTCTTCGGCAGCGGTCTCCCACCGTCCGCCAGCGCCCATCGGCCGGAACTGGCCGGGCGTGGCTTCGAGGCCCTGGGCGTGTCGCTGGTGATTCACCCGCACAACCCGCATGTGCCGACTTCCCACGCCAACGTGCGCTTTTTCATCGCTGAAAAAGAAGGTGAAGAGCCGGTCTGGTGGTTCGGTGGCGGCTTCGACCTGACCCCGTATTACGGCAACGAAGAAGACTGCGTGCACTGGCACCGTGTCGCCGAGCAGGCTTGCGCGCCGTTCGGTCCGGATGTCTATTCACGCTACAAAGCCTGGTGCGACAGCTATTTCCATATCAAGCATCGTCACGAACCGCGCGGCATCGGCGGCCTGTTCTTCGATGACTTGAACGAGTGGGACTTCGACACCAGCTTCGCCTTCATGCGCGCCATTGGTGATGCTTTTATCGACGCTTACTTGCCGATCGTGCAGCGTCGCAAGAACGATGCGTTCACCGCCAAACAGCGCGAATTTCAGGAGTTCCGCCGCGGCCGTTACGTCGAATTCAACCTGGTTTACGACCGTGGCACGCTGTTCGGCCTGCAATCGGGCGGGCGTACCGAGTCGATCCTCATGTCGCTGCCGCCGCAGGTTCGCTGGAGCTATGACTGGAAAGCCGAGCCGGGCAGCGAAGAAGCGCGCCTGACCGAGTACTTCCTGCAAGATCGCGATTGGTTGGCCAAGGCCTGAACGAGGAATCCTGATGGACCGTTACGTCGTATTCGGTAACCCGATTAGCCACAGCAAGTCGCCAATGATTCATCGTCTGTTCGCCGAGCAGACCGCTCAGCAACTGGACTACAGCACTTCGCTGGCACCGCTTGATGATTTTTCCGACTTTGCCCGGGAGTTTTTCCTTGAAGGTCGCGGGGCGAACGTGACGGTTCCGTTCAAGGAAGAAGCGTTTCGCCTGGCGCACAGTTTGACGGCGCGAGCGCAGCGCGCCGGTGCGGTGAACACCCTGAGCAAACTCGCCGATGGCACACTGCTGGGCGACAACACCGATGGCGCCGGGCTGGTAAGGGATCTGACGGTCAACGCCGGATTCAGTCTCAAGGGCAAACGCATCCTGCTGCTCGGTGCCGGTGGCGCAGTGCGCGGCGCGCTTGAGCCCCTGCTGGCCGAGCAGCCGGCCTCGGTGATCATTGCTAACCGCACGGTGGATAAAGCCGAGTTGCTGGCGGAGTTGTTCGCTGATCTGGGGCCGGTGTCAGCCAGCGGTTTCGATTGGCTGCAAGAGCCGGTGGACCTGATCATCAACGCGACGTCCGCCAGCCTGACAGGCGATGTACCGCCGATTGCCAGCAGTTTGATCGAGCCGGGCAAGACCGTTTGCTACGACATGATGTACGGCAAGGAGCCGACCTCGTTCTGCCGCTGGGCTACGGAACAGGGCGCGGCAGTGTCGATGGATGGCCTGGGGATGCTCGCTGAACAAGCAGCAGAAGCTTTCTTCCTGTGGCGTGGCGTGCGCCCGGACACGGCGCCGGTGCTGGCCGAACTGCGCCGCCAACTGACACTTTAGGCTTTTGTGGCGAGGGAGCTTGCTCCCGCTGGGGTGCGAAGCAGCCCTGATATCTGGAGGGCGCTTCGCTCCCTAGCGGGAGCAAGCACCCTCGCCACAGGTATTTGGTTGTCCAGAAAGCGGTGTTTCAGTCTTCAAACCGGATCGGGCATTTCTCCGCGCCTTCGAGCTTCCTCAACTCCTCCACCACCGGCGGCCGCGCACCGCGCAAGGTCAGGCTGCGGTCCTGCTTACGCAGCCGTCGCGCTTCCTGGTGCAGCATTTCCACACCCGAATAGTCGATGAAGTTGATGTGCTGCGCCTCGATCACCACGCGCGCGCCGTGCATCCGTTGCAGGCGCACTTGCAGGTAATGGCTGGCGCCGAAGAAGATCGACCCGCCGACCCGCAGAATGTCTTCATCGCCGTCGCGCCAGTGCTGCACACGAGGTTGTGAGGTGCGCTTGAGGTAGAAAAACAGGGACGCGAGCACTCCGGCATAAATCGCCGTCTGCAACTCCAGCAACAGCGTGGCGATACAGGTCAGCGCCATCACCACGAACTCGGCGCGGCTGACCCGCAGCAACGCGCGAATGCCGCGATGGTCGATCAATCCCCAGGCGATCAACAGAATGCTGCCGGCCATGGCCGGGATCGGAATATGCGCAATCAGATGGGCGCCGAAGATCGCGAACAGCGCCACCCACATCGCCGAAAAAACCCCGGCCAGCGGCGAGCAGGCACCCGCTTCGTAACTCAGTCCCGAGCGTGTGAAGGACCCGGCTGACAGCGAGCCGGAAAAAAACGCCCCGACAATGTTCGACAAGCCTTGGGCGCGAACTTCCTGATTCGCATCGAGCAACTGCTGCGACCGCGCCGACAAGGAGCGGGCAATCGACAGACTCGTCACCAGCCCGAGCATCCCGACCGCCACGGCGCTGGGCAACAGACGCAGGATCAGATCAAGGTCCAGCGGCAACGGGCTGAAGGGCGGCAGGCGCCCGACAAACGCGCTGACCAACTGCACGTGACCAAACATCGTTGGCCAGAGCCATACCAGCAATCCGCTCAGGACCAGGGTGATCAATAGCGTTGGCCAGCGCGGCAACAGCAGTTTCAGCGTCACCCCCACGACGACAGTTGCCAGGCCCAGCACCAGCGAAGGTTGGTCTACCTCGCCGAGATGCCTGAACAGCATCATAAAACTGTCCAGTGCCGTGGCTTGGTTGGGCACGTCCAGCCCCAGCAGATTGGGTATTTGACCGATGGCAATCACTACCGCGGCGCCAAGCGTGAAACCGAGCACAACCGAGTGCGAGACAAAATTTACCAGCGCGCCGAATCGCAGCAAACCCAGCAGCCACTGGAAAATACCGGCGAGGAGCGTCAGAAGCAGGATCAGCGTGATGTAGTCCTTGGACGCGGGAACGGCCAGAGGACTGACGCTGGCGTACAGGACAATCGAAATGGCCGCCGTAGGGCCGCAGATCAGATGCCACGACGATCCCCAAAGACAGGCAATCAGCACCGGGATGATCGCCGCGTACAAGCCGTATTCCGGTGGGAGACCGGCAATCAGCGCGTAGGCAATGGATTGCGGCAACGCGAGAATGGCGCCGCTGAGGCCGACAATCAGGTCACGGCCGACGCTGGCGCGGGTTTGCCGGGGCAACCACGTGAGGAAGGGAAAGAGTGAATGGCGGCTGGGAAGGGCCATGGGTCCTCTCGGTCGGGGGTTTTGCGCAGGGTAACAGGACGACGCGATCATTGTGGCGAGGGAGCTTGCTCCCGCTGGGCTGCAAAGCAGCCCTAGACATCTGCGGGCGCTTCGCACCCGAGCGGGAGCGAGCTCCCTCGCCACAGATCATGCTTACAACTTGGCTTTCACTGCCGGCAACGCATCCTTCCCGTCCACGGTCTTCACGCCATCCAGCCACTTGTCCAGCACCGCCGGATTAGCCTTGATCCACGCTTTTGCTGCATCGGCATTGCTGACCTTCTTGTTCACCACGTCCGCCATGATGCTGTTTTCCATTTCCTGAGTGAAACTCAGGTTGGTGAGCAATTTGCCAACATTCGGGCAGGCCTGTGCATAACCTTTGCGGGTCAGCGTGTGAACGCTGCCGGTATCGCCGAAGTATTTCTCGCCACCTTTCAGGTAATGCATTTTCAACTGCACGTTCATCGGGTGCGGCGTCCAGCCGAGGAAGGTCACGAACTTCTGCTTCTTCACGGCACGAGACACTTCGGCCAGCATTGCCTGTTCGCTGGACTCGACGAGTTTCCACTGACCCATGTCGAAGTCGTTCTTCTTGATGATTTCTTGCAGTGAAATGTTCGCCGGGGCTCCGGAACCGATGCCGTAGATCTTCTTGTCGAATTTGTCGGCGAACTTGTTCAGGTCGGCAAAGTTATGCACACCTGCGTCCCACACATAATCCGGAACAGCCAGGGTGAACTCGGTGCCATCGAGGTTCTTCGCCAGTTGCGTGACGTCGCCGGTGGCCACGAACTTGTCGTAGAAACCCTGCTGCGCAGGCATCCAGTTACCCAGGAACACGTCAACCTGACCATCCTTCAAACCGCCAAAGGTAATCGGCACCGCGAGGGTGTCGACTTTGGGCTTGTAGCCCATGCCGTCCAGCAGAAACCCGGTGATGGCGTTGGTTGCGGCGATGTCGCTCCAGCCAGGGTCGGCCATTTTCACCGTCTCGCAGCTCTGATCGGCATACGCCGATGCACTGCCCAGGGCCAGCAGCCCGACCGTCAGTACTGTGGATAACTTTTGCATGGACTTCCCCTTAACATTATTGGTTTTGGCAGGGTTGTGGATAACGTGCTTTGCGCTCCAGGTCGTCGAGGTCGATGTGGTTGCGCATGTATTGCTGACTGGCGTCCACCAGCGGCTGGTGGTCCCAGCTCTTCAGCTTGCCGATGGTCAGCGCGTCGGCGACAAAGCGCCGGCGACGCTGGCTTGCGAGCACCTGCTGGTGTATCGCCGGGATGTTCCATTTGGCCCGCGCTTCGCTAAGAAACTCTTCGAACAGTGGCCGATGTTGCGGCGATTGGCTGAGTTCTTCCTGCTCACGCGGGTCGTTGTGTACGTCGAAGAGTAGGCATGGGTCGTCTTCGCTGTAGATGAATTTGTAGGCGCCGCGACGAATCATCATCAAGGGGCTGATGGTGCCCTCGGCCATGTATTCGCCGAAGACTTCGTCGTGACCGCCCTGCCCTTGCAGGTGCGAAACCAGCGAGCGGCCATCCAGTGGCAGGCCCGGCTCCAGCGAGCCGCCGGCCAGCTCTACAAACGTCGGCAACAGGTCGGCGGTGGAAACCGCTGCGCTGACCCGCCCTGCGCCGAACTGTCCCGGCGCACTTATCAACAGGGGAACGCGCGCGGCCATTTCGAACCAGTGCATTTTGTACCAGAGCCCGCGCTCGCCGAGCATGTCGCCGTGGTCGCCGGAGAAGACGATGATCGTGTCGTTGATCAGCCCCGTTTCTTCGAGTGTTTGCAGGAGTTTGCCGACATTGCTGTCGATATAGCTGCATGCTCCAAAGTACGCACGGCGCGCATCCCGGATTTTATCCACAGGCAGCGATTTGTCCCACAGGTCGTAAACCTTGAGCAAACGCTGGGAGTGCGGATCGAGCTCGGTTTGCGACGGCGTCTGGGGCAACGGGATGTCCGCATCGTCATACATATCCCAGAACGCCTTGGGAATCGTGTACGGATCGTGTGGGTGAGTCATCGACACGGTCAGGCAGAACGGCTGATCGCCATCTTCGCGGATGTGATCGAACAGGTATTGCTGGGCCTTGAACACCACCTCTTCGTCGAAATCCAGTTGATTGGTACGCACGCACGGCCCGGCTTGCAGCACCGACGACATGTTGTGATACCAGGTCGGACGCACGTCCGGTTCATCCCAGTTCACCGCCCAACCGTAGTCGGCCGGGTAAATGTCGCTGGTCAGGCGTTCTTCGTAACCGTGGAGCTGGTCCGGGCCGCAGAAGTGCATTTTGCCGGACAGTGCGGTTCGGTAACCGAGGCGCCGCAGGTAGTGGGCGTAGGTCGGTACATCGGCAGGGAAATCCGCCGCGTTGTCATAAGCGCCGATCTTGCTCGGCAACTGACCGCTGACCAGGGTAAAACGCGACGGCGCGCAAAGTGGGCTGTTGCAATAGGCGGCGTCGAACACCACGCCTTGGGTGGCGAGGCGGCTGAGATTGGGGAGTTTGATCGGCGAAGGACCGTAGAACGGCAACATTGGCGCGGCCATCTGATCGGCCATGATGAAAAGAATATTCTTGCGCTTCATGTGATCGCGGCATTCCATAGTGAATATTTATGCGAGAGTGCTGTGATCGAGCATGGAGTCCATGCTCTTTGTGGTAAAGCCCATGCCAGGCAATGACTAGGATAAGCACAGCTTATGTATGACGCTCTGGGTGATTTGTCCCTTGATCTGCTCCGTGCCTTTGAAGCCGCGGCGCGCCAGCGCAGCTTCACCGCGGCCGCGGTTGAACTGGGCACCACGCAACCGGCCATCAGTCAGCAGATCAAACGACTGGAAGATCAGCTCGCTACCCGGCTGTTCGATCGCATTTATCGCGGCATTGAGCTGACCGAGGCTGGGACGATTCTTTTTGAGCAAGTTCAGCTCGGTTTGCAGAATATCGACGCAGGGTTGAGCGCAATCAGTGCACAGCATCAGCATGAAGTATTGCAGGTGGCCACCGATTTCGCCTTCGCCGCCTATTGGCTGATGCCCCGTCTGCACCGCTTTCACGCCGCCAATCCGCAAGTGGACGTCAGCCTGGTCACCAGCGAGCGCAGCCTCAATATGCTGCGCACCGACATTGATGTGGCGGTGCTGTTTGGCGACGGGCGTTTCAAGCAGGGCGAAAGCCACTGGCTGTTCAGCGAAGAAGTGTTTCCGGTGTGCAGTCCGCTGCTGTTGAAGGATCGTGCCCTGCCCTTGCCTGCACAGTCGCTGCTGGAATTTCCGCTGCTGCACCTGCGCGGCGAAAACAGCAGCAACTGGTTCGACTGGAGCGGCGTGTTTCGCGAGTTAGGGATCACGTCGGCGCCAGCGCCCGGACAACTGCGGTTCGACAATTACACCCTGCTGATTCAAGCGGCGATTGGCGGCCAGGGAGTGGCGATTGGCTGGCGGCACCTTGTGGATAACTTGCTCGCGCAAGGTTTGTTGTGTCGACCGATTGCTGACACGGTGATGTCCCGGCTGGGTTATTACGTGGTCCTGCCGCAGCGCAAACGGCGCGGGGCATTGATTCAACAGTTTGTGGACTGGTTAATGGCCGAGCAGGCCAGCAACGCACAATCGCTCAATGGTCTGCCGTTGCCTTCGATTGCGGTGTGAAAGTTAACAGATCGCAGCCTTCGGCAGCGCCTACCTGGGAACACATTCCAAGGTCGAGCTGCCTTCGATTGCGATCTTTTACTGCTATGAAGTCGCGATGAAATTAACGTGTTCGCCAACGTGCAGATTCAAGTGCAACTCATCGGCAATCCCCACCGCGACGCGGCTCAACCGCTGAAGGGGTTCGGCCAGCCCTGGTTCCAGGCTGCTGCTGACTTGACTGAAGTGCTCGATTGTCAGCCCGGCAACGCCGCGTGGCGCATTGACCATCGTCCAGTGCAACGCACTGCCTTGCAGCGCCTCGCGGATTTCCTCGGCGGCGTGGCGTTGCAGTTGATCCTCGATCTGCGGATCGTCCAGCACCTCGAAGTCGCCCACCAGAAACAGTCTGGCGATGCCGGCGGCCTCCATGCCATCGACAAGTGCATCGACCGCCAGTACTTGTTCAACCGGACCTAGCAGGATGGATTTTTCTACGTGCTCGCTATTAAACGGTAACCCGGGTGCATCCAGTAGACAGATAACGGCCGAGCAGCCCGCTACGCTTTGCTTGACTCGCTCGGCATCAAACAGATCACCGGTCTTGGTGCGCAGACCGGGGCGTGGTGCCAGCGCCGTCAGGTCGTCGAGAATCGCGATCACTTCATGTTGGCGCCGCAGCATTTCAGCCATCAGCGCACTGCCCAGGCTACTCATGGCACCATACAGCACCACTTTTACCACTGGGGTTTCGGCATTTTTCATGGCTGGACTCCGCACTTTCCTATGTATATGGCGTGTGACCTGCAGGAATCGGTGAGGGTTCGACCGGGTTTCAGAGGGATTCAGATGCAACAGATCAAGGGCTATCACGCCCATGTGTATTTCGATGCCGCCCACATGGATCAGGCGCGCACGTTGTGTGAGCAAGCGGCGAACCTGTTTCCGCTGAAAATGGGCCGCGTGCACGAACGTCCGGTGGGTCCGCACCCGGACTGGAGCTGCCAGTTGGCGTTCGGGCCGGAGCTCATCGGCGACGTGTTGCCGTGGTTGGCCCTCAACCGCAAGGGACTGGTGGTGTTCCTGCACCCGGACACCGGCGACGATCTGCTTGACCACACGGAACATGCAATCTGGATGGGCGCGATCCGGACACTGGACCTGTCTGTTTTTTGATCACAGGGTTTCTTCGGCTTCACCCGGCAAGTGCTCGTCCAGATGCAGCCATGGCAGACGGCTGTCGGTCCAGATGTACCGCTCCGCCGGGGCCTGCTCAGGATGATCGAGGGTGGCGATGGTCAGGTCGATGCTCTCGGGACTGAGCTGCGTGACCAACGCAATCTGAGCCCCACAGGTCGGGCAGAAATAGCGTATGCAGCTGGAAGACGAGGCGTACTGCGCCGGTGTGCCTTTCACCCACTCGAAGGCGGACGCGGGCACGGTGATCCAGGTGGTCACGATCCCGCCGCTGACCCGTCGGCAAATCGAGCAGTGACAGTGGGCGATGTCGCGCAAGGGGCCGCTGAATTGATAGCGCAGATGTCCGCAGTGGCAGCCGCCGGTGTGAATGTCGCTCATGACCTTTCCTCCTGTTGCGATATCACGGACGCCATCGCGGGCAGCCCGCTCCACACAGAGAACTCATTTCAATGTGGGAGTGAGACCGGCTTGCCGGCGATGGCCCCAACCCGGTTTCCCTTCCTGCCCCGGTCCGACGACCGGTTGTACATCCCATCAATGCTTTCATCAGCGAAAGCTCGGTGAAAGCTTCCCCGATTAGGATCGCCCCACTACCGGCAACAGACCGGTCGGCCAATGCCAGTGTTTTATCGCTCGCACAGCCCATTTAACAACAACAATGGTGACCCTGATGTCCTTTGCAACCCGCCGCTTCGCTGCAACTCCGCCCGTACGCCTCGTGCTTCCCGTTCTGCGCTGACCCACCCGGTTCGCCCATTCCCTAGCCGCGCTACGCCTGGAGTATTCCCATGCTGACTTTCCTTGGCTTCGCCATGGTCATCACGTTCATGTTCCTGATCATGACCAAGCGCCTGTCCGCGCTGATCGCCCTGATCATCATCCCGATCGTCTTTGCTCTGTTCGGCGGTTTTGCGCCGAAGATCGGCCCGATGATGCTCGAAGGCATCACCAAGCTTGCGCCGACCGGCGTGATGCTGATGTTCGCCATTCTCTACTTCGCCCTGATGATCGACTCCGGCCTGTTCGACCCGGCCGTGCGCAAGATCCTCAAACTGGTCAAGGGCGACCCGCTGAAGGTTTCGGTCGGCACCGCCGTACTGGCGCTCGTCGTTTCCCTCGACGGTGACGGCGCGACCACGTACATGATCTGCGTGGCCGCCATGCTGCCGCTCTACAGCCGCATCGGCATGAGCCCGCGGATCATGGCCGGCCTGATCATCCTCGCCGGTGGCGTGATGAACATGACGCCATGGGGCGGCCCGACTGCCCGTGCGGCCAGTGCGCTGCACGTGGACCCGTCCGACATTTTCGTTCCGATGATTCCGGCGATGGCGTTCGGCGTGGTGGCAATCCTGGCGATTGCCTACTTCTACGGCAAACGCGAGCGTGCGCGTCTGGGTGAGCTGCACCTGGTGGGCGATGAAATCGACCACAGTGAAATCAGTGTTTCGCAATTCCCGGATGCCCGTCGTCCGAAGTTGATCTGGTTCAACGGCGCCCTGACCCTGGGCCTGATGTGCACCCTGATTGCCGGTCTGTTGCCGATGCCGGTGTTGTTCATGGTGGCGTTCAGTATCGCGATGATCGTCAACTATCCTTGCCTGCAACAGCAGAAGGATCGCGTCGCGGCTCACGCTGGCAGCGTACTTGCGGTGGTCGGTTTGATCTTCGCGGCGGGCATTTTCACCGGTATCCTGTCGGGCACCGGCATGGTCGATGCGATGTCGAAAAGCCTGCTGGCGGTGATTCCTGATTTCCTCGGCCCGTACTTGGCCGTGATCACCGCGCTGGTGAGCATGCCGTTCACGTTCTTCATGTCGAACGACGCATTTTATTACGGCGTGTTACCAGTACTTGCCGAAGCCGCCAGTCATTACGGTATAACCGCGGTTGAAATGGCACGTGCCTCGATCGTCGGTCAGCCCGTCCACTTGCTGAGCCCGCTGGTACCATCGACCTATTTGTTGGTGGCCCTGGCCGGTATCGACTTCGGTGACCATCAGCGCTTTACCCTGAAATGGGCAGTGCTGGTGTGCATGTGCATACTGGTCGCCGCGTTGCTGATGGGGATCTTTCCGCTGTTCAGCACTCTATAAGCCCAAGACTCACCACAACGGGTCCAGGCTTTGCTGTTTGAAGCCCGGGCCCGTTCTGGTTTAACACTCGCTCAAAGGAATACACATGGAATGGCTGACCAACCCTGAAATCTGGGTTGCCTTCTTTACCCTGACCGCCCTGGAAATCGTCCTGGGTATCGATAACATCATCATGATTTCGATCCTGGTCAGCCGCATGCCCAAACACATGCAGCAGCGCACCCGGATTTTCGGCCTGGCGCTGGCCATGATCACGCGGATTCTGTTGCTGCTGTCGATCACCTGGGTCATGCGCCTCACCGCAGACCTGTTCGAAGTGTTCGGCCAGGGTATTTCCGGACGCGACCTGATCCTGTTCTTCGGTGGTCTGTTCCTGCTGTGGAAGAGCTCGCAAGAGATGTACCACGCGCTGGAAGGTGAAGACGAAACCCATGAAGAGCCTTCGGGCAAGGGCGGCAGCTTCATCTACACCATCATCCAGATCGCGATCATCGACATCGTGTTCTCGCTGGACTCGGTGATCACCGCCGTCGGCATGGTCTCCCACGTTCCGGTCATGGTCGCGGCAATCATCGTGGCTGTGCTGGTGATGATGTGGGCTTCGGGCACCATCAGCGAGTTCATCGACAAGCACCCGTCGCTGAAGATGCTGGCGCTGTCGTTCCTGTTGATCGTCGGTACCGTGCTGATTGCCGAATCCTTGGACGTGCACGTGCCAAAAGGCTACGTCTACTTCGCCATGGCGTTCTCGCTGGCGGTGGAAGCGATCAACATCAAGATGCGCACCGCGATGGCGAAAAAGAAAAAACAGCAGGATCCGGTGAAACTGCGCAAGGACATTCCGGGCCAGTAACACTTGTGGCCGTGAGCTTGTTGTGGCGAGTGGATAAATCCCCTCGCCGCACACGGGCTCTTACAGGAAGTGCGGGGGGACCTTCGGGTCCCTTTTTCTTTGTCTGCATCAAATTGTTTTCATGACAGTTTTGTTTCAATCGCCTCTTTAGCTATGCGATGCTGGCGCCCAGACCGTTAGCCAACTACAGCTTAAGTACACAACGTAGAAAGTCGCGCGGCACCGTCAACTTGCTCCTTTGGGGCGCTACCACCACAGGGGGCCCGTATGCTCACCCTGCTCAATTTGCTTTCTGCCGTGGCCTTGTTGATCTGGGGCACGCACATCGTCCGAACCGGCATTCTGCGGGTCTATGGTTCCAACTTGCGCCATGTGATTGGCCAGAACATGTCCAAGCGCTGGCTGGCATTCATCGCGGGCATTGTCGTGACCGCCATGGTCCAGAGCAGTAACGCCACCGCCATGCTCGTCACGTCCTTTGTCGGCCAGGGCCTGATGGCGCTGATGCCGGCGTTGGCGACCATGCTCGGTGCCGACGTGGGTACGGCGCTGATGGCACGGGTCCTGACCTTCGATTTGTCATGGCTGTCGCCGCTGCTGATTTTCCTCGGGGTGATTTTCTTTCTGTCGCGCAAACAGACGCGGCTCGGGCAGATGGGCCGCGTCAGCATCGGCCTCGGGCTGATCATTCTGGCGCTGCAACTGATTGTCGAAGCGGCTGCGCCGATCACCCATGCCCAAGGGGTCAAAGTGATTTTCGCCTCGCTGACCGGCGACATCCTGCTCGACGCCCTGGTCGGCGCGTTGTTCGCGATGATTTCCTACTCCAGCCTCGCCGCCGTCCTGCTGACCGCGACACTGGCCGGCGCCAGTGTGATCAGCTTGCCCGTGGCCATCGGCCTGGTGATCGGTGCCAACATCGGCAGCGGTATTCTGGCGTTCATGAGCACCAGCATGCAGAACGCCGCGGGCCGTCAGGTGGCGCTCGGGAGCCTGCTGTACAAGCTGATCGGCCTGTTGCTGATCATTCCCGTACTCGACCCGCTCGTGCACTGGATCGACAGTCTGGATTTCAGCCCACAGGAAATGGTCATCGGCTTCCACCTGCTCTACAACACCGTGCGTTGCCTGATCCTGCTGCCAAGCGTCGGGCCGATGGCCAGGCTTTGTGCGTGGCTGCTGCCGGAGCGGCCGGAAACCAACGGCACCGCCAAACCTCGGCACCTTGACCCGACGGCGCTGGTGACCCCCAGCCTGGCGCTCGCCAACGCTGCCCGGGAAACCCTGCGCATTGGCGATCTGATCGACAATATGCTCGAGGCCATGCTCGACGTGCTGCGCGGCAAGCAAACCGCCGTCACCCAGGAAATGCGTCGCCTGACCGATGATGTGGAGTCGCTCTACAGCTCGATCAAGCTTTATCTGGCGCAGATGCCTCGCGAAGACCTTAGTGAACACGACAGTCGGCGCTGGGCGGAAATCATCGAACTGGCGATCAACCTCAAACTCGCCAGCGACCTGATCGAGCGCATGCTGCGCAAAGTGCAGCAACAGAAAACCTCGCAGCGCCGGTCTTTTTCTGAGGTCGGTCTGGACGAATTGGCGGGGCTGCACAGTCAGCTGATTTCCAATTTGCGCCTGGGATTGTCGGTGTTCCTCAGCGCCGACAAGGAAAGTGCCCGTCAGTTGCTGCGGGAGAAACGTCGCTTTCGCGCACAGGAGCGGCGCCTGGCCCATGCGCATGTCAGCCGGTTGCAACGCAAGATCGTGCAGAGTATCGAGACCAGCTCGCTGCACCTGGAGCTGATTGCCGACATGAAGCGCCTGAATTCATTGTTCTGCAGCAGTGCGTATGTGGTGCTGGAAACGTCTGACACCGGCGCGCTCATCGTCGATGATTTGTCTGACATCACGCATTCGCCTTGAACGTCTGGCAGTGTGGTCAGTCAGTTACAGTGGTTCAGCCTCAAGACCGTCTTCGCGGGCGAGCCCGCTCCCACAGGTGATCCGGGTCGGACATAATCCCAGTTACACAAAAGATCACTGTGGGAGCGGGCTTGCCCGCGATAGCGGCCTAAAGGACGACACGGATCTTCGATTGATTGCCTGGAAGCTTGCTATGCGTTGTCTGTTGTTCGCCTGCCTGTTGCTCGGATCGCTGCCCTCGTTTGCCCTGGATCGTTTTCAGGTCGAGGGCTATACGCTGCCCAATGGCCTGCAAATGCTGCTCAAACCCGGCACCGAACGCGGGCATGTAGCGATTCGACTGGTGGTCGGCGTCGGTATCGATGATTTCAGCTGCGCCGAAAAAGAACTGCCGCATCTGCTCGAACACCTGCTGTTCAGCGGCATCGATGCCACCGGCGAAGGCGGTCTTGAAGAACGCATGCAGACGCTCGGCGGTGAGTGGAACGCTTACACCAGCAACGCCGACACCACATTTGTCATCGAAGCGCCGGCGAAAAACCAGCGCAAGGTCCTCGACCTGCTGCTGGCTCTTCTGACCCAGACCCGAATCGACGACAACGCCATCAACGCCGCCAAACAGGTGGTCGAGCGCGAGGACGGCGGTCATTACTCACACTTGCAACGCTGGCTGGATCGTCAGGATCTGGGCCACACGGCGAGCAATCAACTGGCGGTGGAACTGGGGCTAAAGTGCCCGGAGCGGGCCGAGGTCGATAACCTGACCCGCGAACAACTGGAGACGGTACGCAAGGCCTGGTACGCGCCGAACAACATGACACTGATCATGGTCGGCGACCTCGACCGCTTGCTGCCGGCTTATCTGGAACGGGCCTGGGGCGCACTTCAGGCCGTTGACCCGAGCGAGCATCCGCCACTGCCGCAAATCCAGGCCAGCGCGGCCCATGAGCGCACGTTGAGTCACGGCTTTGTCGGCGGCGGAGCGAAGTTGCACTGGCTGGTGCCGGAGCCGGTGCTGGAAGACCAGCATGACGAAACCTTCGACCTGCTCAAGGACTATCTGGACTGGGCGCTCTATCGCCAGCTGCGTCTGGCGCACAGTTTGTCCTACGGCCCCTCGGCCGAACGCGAGGTGTTTGGCGGCGTGGGTTTCATGAGCCTCAACGCCGACCTTGAGCGCGACGATGTGCCCGAGGCCGAGCAAGTCCTGGATGAATTGAAGGCTGACTTGCTCAAGAACGGACTGGACGTCGACACCTTCAACCGCCTCAAGCAGGCCGCCATCGCTCGCCAGGCCTGGGCCGTGCAAGGCAACAGCGCACTGGCCGACTACTACTGGAGCGCGCTGGGAGACTACGAGGAAGGTCGTTTCGCTGACCCGGCCAGAGAACTGCAGGGCGTGACGCTGGCAGAGGCCAACAAGGCCATGCGTGAGTTGCTGTTGCAACCGGGTTATCTGCGGATCGAGAAGCCGTTGATGAGTTATGACCAGGTGATGTGGGTGGTCGCGGGGGGATTGGGGCTGCTGGTGTTCGGGTTATTGGCCTGGCGTGTTTATCGCAGAAAGTAACGGTTCCCCTGTGGCGAGGGAGCTTGCTCCCGTTCGGCTGCGCAGCCGCCGCCTGCGTATTAGTTGAAAGAATGCGGTTTTCCGGTTTTTGGGGCGCTTCGCACCCCAGCGGGAGCAAGCTCCCCCGTCACAGTGCCGTGTTGGGTCAAACGGACGTATCCCCCTCGCCACACTGCCCCACGGGCGGTAACCTGTCGGGGATTTTTCCTACGACTATTGTGAATCGCCGAATGCCTACCCTGACCTTGTTCGTACAGCGCATCCTCGAATTGATGAAGCGCTACCCAGGGGTCATTGCGCTCGGCGGTTTCATCTCCGGGGTCGGCAGCTTCATGCTGGTCGATCGCCAGCAAGGCCTGGCGACCTGGATCACCATTATCATGGTGCTCAGCTGGATCTGGCTGATGCTGGAAAACAGCCTCACCAAGCTCTTCACCCGAATCTTCAAGCGCGAAATCCCCCAGCCGCTGCTGCGCTACGCCACGCAGATGATCCATCAGGAAAGTCTGTTTTTCGTTCTGCCTTTCTTTTTCATCACCACCACCTGGAACAGCGGCCAGTTTTTTTTCACCGGGCTGCTGTGCATCGCCGCGCTGATTTCCATTACCGACCCGCTCTACTACAAATGGCTGGCACCCCGGCGCTGGGCGTTTCTGGCGCTGCACACCCTGACGCTGTTTGCCGCGCTGCTGACGGCCCTGCCCGTCATCCTGCACCTGACCACGTCCCAGAGTTTCAAACTGGCCCTGGGCACAGCCGTCGTCCTGTCGTTCCCGAGCCTGGCGTCGATATTCCCGATCCGGACGGTGCGCAACGCGCTGGCCATTCTGAGCATCACCGTCGGCATCGGTGGCGTGGGTTGGGTGTTGCGCTCATGGGTGCCGCCGGCCACGCTATGGATGACCGATGTCGCGATCAGCACCCAGATGCAGGACCGCACGCCAGGCAAAAGCCTGGAAGAAGTCAGCGCCGAGCAGATTCGTGGCGACGGTCTGTACGCCTACACGGCGATCAACGCGCCGCGCGGTCTGGACGAGCGGATTTACCATGTCTGGCAGTTCAACGGCAAGGAAGTCGATCGCATCGCACTGGACATCCATGGCGGGCGCAAGGAAGGCTATCGCGCCTGGACCCACAAGCAGAACTTCCCCGGTAACCCGGCTGGCAAGTGGCAGGTTCGGGTGCTGACCGAGGACGGTCAGTTGATCGGTGTGTTGCGCTTCAAGATCACGGACAGCACACCGATCAAAGAAAAGTAATGCGGTTCGTGCTATTACGTAACTCTGCGTAATAGCCGAACAAGCACGGAGCTTATGACCAGCAGCACAATGCCCGGCAGTGCCTCACTGGACACCTCGCACACCCCTGCGCAATTGCACGTCACGGGTGACTGGACGCTTGCCCATTACGCTGACCTCAAGAATTTGAGCGAAAAGCTCCGCGGGCAATACGACGACAGCACCCACATCGACCTCAACAACCTCGGCGCGCTCGACACCGCCGGCGCATCGTTGTTGGTGGAGTTGCTCGGGTCGGACCGCCTGGGCAAATCCGCCGAACATCCCGACTGCACGTTGTCCGTCGCCGATCGTGCCCTGTTGCAGACTGTTTATTGCTCGATGACCGACTTCTGCGTGCCGATCAAGGAGCCGGAAATCGGCGTCGGCATTCAGCTGCTGACGCGCATTGGCCGCGCGGTAGACGCCATCTGGCAAGACACCCTGCAACTGCTGGGCTTCGTCGGCCTGATCCTGGAAACCATCGCCCGCAACCTGTTGCGCCCCAAACGCTGGCGCATCACGCCAATGATTGCGCACATCGAACAGACAGGCCTCGACGCCGCCCCCATCGTTGCCTTGCTGACGTTTCTGGTGGGCGCCGTCGTCGCGTTTCTCGGGGCGACGGTGCTGAAGAGTTTCGGTGCGAGCATCTTCACCGTGGACCTTGTGGCGTTCTCCTTTCTGCGGGAATTCGGCGTGCTGCTCACCGCCATCCTGATGGCCGGTCGAACCGCAAGTGCCTTCACCGCGCAGATCGGCTCGATGAAGGCCAACGAAGAGATCGATGCCATTCGCACCTTGGGCCTCGATCCGATGGAGTTGCTGGTGGTGCCGCGCGTGCTCGCGCTGCTGGTGGCGCTGCCGATGCTGACCTTTCTGGCGATGCTCTCGGGGATTGTCGGCGGTGGTGTGGTGTGCGCCGTGGCGCTGGATATCTCGCCGGCCATGTTCCTCTCGCTGCTGCAAACCGACATCGGCGTTCAGCATTTTCTGGTCGGTCTCGTCAAAGCGCCAATCTTTGCGTTCCTCATCGCCGCCATTGGTTGCCTTGAAGGCTTCAAGGTCAGCGGCAGTGCTGAATCTGTGGGTGCGCACACCACGTCGAGTGTGGTGCAGTCGATTTTCGTGGTGATCGTGCTCGACGCCGTGGCCGCGCTGTTTTTCATGGAGATGGGCTGGTGAGTCGTCTACCCCGAGCGCCCTCCGAGGCGGTGATCGAAGTCCGAGGGCTGTGCAATCGCTTTGGCCGTCAGAGCGTGCACGAGAACCTCGACCTGGATCTGTACAAGGGCGAAATCCTGGCCGTGGTCGGAGGTTCCGGCAGCGGTAAATCGGTACTGTTGCGCAGCATTGTCGGCTTGCGCCAGCCCAGCGAAGGGGTGGTGAAGGTGTTCGGCAAGAACCTTCCGACGCTGTCCGAACACGAGCGTTCGATGGTCGAGCGGCGCTTCGGTGTACTGTTCCAGAAAGGCGCCCTGTTCTCTTCGCTGACCGTGACCGAAAACGTCGCCCTGCCGCTGATCGAACACGCGGGCCTGAGCCGCAACGATGCCGAACACCTGGCGGCGGTCAAACTGGCGTTGGCCGGGTTGCCGCTATCGGCCGCTGACAAGTACCCCGCTTCGCTGTCCGGCGGGATGATCAAGCGCGCGGCACTGGCCCGGGCGTTGGCACTGGACCCGGACATCCTGTTTCTCGACGAACCCACCGCCGGCCTCGACCCGATCGGCGCGGCGGCCTTCGATCAGTTGATCCTGACCCTGCGCGATGCGCTGGGTTTGAGTGTGTTTCTGGTGACCCATGACCTCGACACGCTCTACACCATCACCGATCGGGTGGCGGTGCTGGCGCAGAAGAAAGTGCTGGTGGCGGACGCCATCGACAAGGTCTCGGAAACCGACGACCCGTGGATTCACGAATACTTCCATGGCCCTCGCGGCCGCGCGGCGCTGACGGCCGCCCAACAGTTGAATGAGGTCTGACATGGAAACCCGAGCCCATCATGTATTGATTGGCCTGTTCACCGTGATTGTGGTGGCGGGCGCCCTGCTCTTTGGCTTGTGGCTGGCCAAGTCCAGCGTCGACACCGAGTTCAAGGATTACGAAATCGTCTTCAACGAGGCGGTCAGCGGCCTGTCCAAGGGCAGCGCGGTGCAGTACAGCGGGATCAAGGTCGGCGACGTGGTGACGTTGCGCCTGGACCCGAAAGACCCGCGCCGGGTGTTGGCCCGGATTCGCCTGGGCGGTGATACGCCGATCAAGGAAGACACCCAGGCCAAACTGGCGCTGACCGGGATCACCGGAACGTCGATCATCCAGCTCAGTGGCGGTACGCCGCAAAGCCCGACGCTCAAGGGCAAGGGCGGTGATCTGCCGACGATCGTCGCATCGCCCTCACCTATCGCCCGGCTGCTCAACGACAGCAACGATTTGATGGCTGGCGTGAACGTCTTGATGCACAACGCCAATCAGATGTTTTCCGCGGAGAACGTCGAGCGCATCAGCAAGACCCTCGAACACCTGGAACAAACCACCGGCACCATCGCCGATCAGCGCGGTGACATCCGTCAGGCGATGCAGCAACTGGCGTCGGTCGGCAAGCAGGCCGGTGCGATGCTGGAGCAGACGTCGGCGCTGATGCGCAACGCCAACGGTTTGCTCAACGATCAAGGCAAGCAGATGTTCGGCAGCGCCGAGCAGGCGATGAAGTCGCTGGAGCAAAGCAGCGCGACGATCAATACGTTGCTGACCCGGAATCAGGATTCCCTCAACAGCGGCATGCAAGGCCTCAACGGACTGGCCCCGGCGGTGCGCGAGTTGCGCGATACCTTGACGTCGTTGCGGGCGATTTCCCAGCGTCTGGAAGCCAACCCCAGCGGTTATCTGCTGGGCAATGACAAGAACAAGGAGTTCACGCCATGAAGCTGACTCACATCGCCCTCCTCGGCGCTTTTGCGCTGACCAGCGCCTGCTCGATCCTTCCCACGTCCGAGCCGTCTGATGTGTATCGGTTGCCTTCGGCCCAGAGCGTTTCTCCCAGTCACGGCACGCCGCAGCGCTGGTCCCTGCGCCTGACCAAACTGCAGGCCAGCGAGGCGTTGAACAGTCCGCAGATTGCCGTGATTCCTCAAGGCGACCTGATTAGCAGCTACAAGGCTTCCCGCTGGAGCGACCCGGCGCCGGTACTGCTGCGCAATCGACTGCTGGATGGTTTTCAGCGTGACGGTCGGGTGGCGTTGCTGAGCACCGACGACAGCAATTTCCAGGCGGACCTGGAGTTGGGCGGGAGTTTGCAGGCGTTCCAGACTGAATACCAAGGCACCACGGCGAGTGTCGTAGTGCGTCTGGATGCGTTGTTGGTGCGCGGTTATGACCAGCGCATCCTCGCCAGCCGCCGCTTTGAAGTGAGTCAGCCGCTGAGCGATGTGAAGGTGCCAGCGGTGGTGGCCGGGTTTGGCCAGGCGAGTGATCAGTTGACGGCACAAGTCGTCAGCTGGGCGGTGGAGCAAGGACAGAAAGTCGCACCGCCTCCCCGCCCTTGAATACACTCAGGGCCTTTGTGGCGAGGGAGCAAGCTCCCTCGCCACACAAGCCCGCTCCCACAGGGGATGCGTGCTTAACCGAAGAACCAGTAGCAAACCCCGATTGCGCCCAGCACCCCGGCGAACTCCGCCAGCAATGCACACCCCACCGCATGCCGTGCCCGCTGGATCCCCACGGCGCCGAAATACACCGCCAGCACATAAAACGTCGTTTCCGTACTGCCCTGAACCGTCGCCGCGACCAACGCCGGGAAGCTGTCTACCCCGGACGTCTTCATGGTTTCGATCAACATCGCCCGGGCCGCGCTGCCGGAGAACGGCTTGACCATCGCCGTCGGCAACGCATCGACGAAGCGCGTGTCCCAACCGGCCCACTCCACCAGATGACGAATCCCGTCGAGGCCAAAGTCCAGCGCCCCGGACGCGCGCAGCACGCCCACCGCGCACAGCATCGCCACCAGGTACGGCAGCAGATTCCTGGCCACGTCGAAGCCTTCTTTCGCACCTTCGACGAACGCCTCGTAAACCTTCACCTTGCGCAGCGCGCCGATCACCAGGAACAGCATGATCAGCCCGAACAGCGTCACGTTGCCGAGGATCGAGGACAAGCCGGCCAGAGCGGTCGCCGAGAGCGTACCCAGCAACGCCATGAAGCCGCCGAGGGCGAGGGCACCGGGGATCAGGTAGGCGAGCACCACCGGGTCCCACAGGCGCAGGCGCTGCATGAACGCCACCGACAGCAATCCCACCAGCGTCGAACAACTGGTGGCGAGCAGGATCGGCAGGAACACCAGCGTCGGATCCGGCGCGCCTTGCTGGGCGCGGTACATGAAGATCGTCACCGGCAGCAGGGTCAGGGAGGAGGCGTTGAGTACCAGGAACAGGATCTGCGCGTTGCTGGCAATGGTGTCGCTGGGGTTGAGCTCTTGCAGCGCCTTCATGGCTTTAAGGCCGATCGGGGTGGCGGCGTTGTCCAGGCCCAGGCCGTTGGCGGCGAAGTTCAGGGTGATCAGGCCGATGGCCGGATGACCGGCCGGCACTTCCGGCATCAGGCGCAGGAACAACGGGCCAAGTGCCTTCGCCAGCCATTCGACGATCCCGGCCTTCTCGGCGATGCGCAGAAAACCCAGCCAGAGGGTCAGGGTGCCGAACAGCAGGACCATGACCTCGACCGACAACTTGGCCATGGCGAAAATGCTTTCCACCATCGCCGCGAAGATCCCGGCGTTACCCCCGATCAGCCATTGCGCCAACGCCGAAACGGCCGCCACGATGAAGAAGCCAAGCCACAGGCCATTGAGCATCAGTTGAATCCCCCGAAGAATGTGGCGAATGATAGCGGGGTCACCAGAAACGACAAACCCCGGATTTCTCCGGGGTCTGTTCGTGCGGCTTGCTCAGGTCACTGTGGGAGCCAGCCTGCTGGCGATAAGGCCGGCACGTTCAACATCTCTGTTGTCTGATGCACCGCTATCGCCGACCGCCTGGCTCCTACATAAAAGCCAGACTCCACAGGGGTCAGCTATCAGTTGCTGGAGGTTTCACCGGCCGGCAGTTTTTCCTTGCTGCGCCAGTGCGGCAGCGAGTTCCAGTAGCGCTGCCCTTTGGCATCGTCGTACATGCCTTCCCAGCGGGAGATGACCAATACAGCCAGGGCGTTGCCGATCACGTTCAGTGCGGTACGCGCCATGTCCATGATGCGGTCGACACCGGCGATGAACGCCAGGCCTTCCAGCGGAATACCCACGCTGCCCAGGGTCGCCAGCAGCACCACGAAGGACACACCCGGAACACCGGCGATGCCTTTGGAGGTGACCATCAGCGTCAGCACCAGCAGCAATTGCTGGCTGATCGACAGGTCGATGCCGTAGAGCTGGGCAATGAAGATTGCCGCGATGCTCTGATAAAGCGTCGAACCGTCGAGGTTGAATGAGTAACCGGTCGGCACCACGAAGCTGCAAATGGCTTTCGGCGCGCCGTAGGCTTCCATCTTCTCGATCACACGCGGCAGCACGGTTTCGGAGGAGGCGGTGGAGTAGGCCAGCACCAGCTCATCCTTGAAGATGCGCATCAGTTTGATCACCGAGAAACCGAACAGGCGAGCGATCAGGCCCAGCACCATGAAGGCGAAGAAGGCGATAGCGAAGTAAACCAGGATCACCAGTTTGGCCAGCGGCAGCAGGGAAGCGAAGCCGAAGTTGGCGACGGTCACTGCGATCAGTGCGAAAACGCCGATCGGGGCGTAGTTCATGATCATGTGGGTGACCTTGAACATGCTTTCCGAAACGCCCTGGAACATTGTCACCAGCGGGTCGCGCAACTCGGGCTTGAGACTCGACAGACCGAGGCCGAACAGCACGGAGAAGAAGATGATCGGCAGCATTTCACCGCGAGCGATGGCGGCGAAGATGTTCGACGGGATCAGGTTGAGGATGGTTTCGATGAACGCGTGTTCATGCTGTACCTCGGCCGCCGTGGCCTGATACTTGGAAATATCCACGGTACCGAGGGTGCTCATGTCGATGCCGGCGCCCGGATGGAACACATTGGCCAACACCAGACCGACAACGATAGCGATCGTGGTAACGATCTCGAAGTAGATGATGGTCTTCAGGCCGATGCTGCCGAGTTTCTTCGCGTCACCGACACCCGCGATACCGACGATCAGCGAGGAGATCACGATCGGGATCACAATCATCTTGATCAGACGGATAAAGATATCGCCTGCCGGTTGCAGGACGTTGCCAATCCACCAGGCCTTCTCGGCACTGAAATGGTTAAGCAGCGCACCGATTGCAATCCCCAATACCAGACCGATGAGGATCTGCCAGGCGAGGCTGAGCTTTGCCTTCTTCATATCTTTACCCTTACTTGCGTTTGACTCGGGCAGATGCAGGAACTGGAACGCTTGTGGCGAAAAAGTCTTGAGCATCTGCCCCCGTATAAGGTGCCCCGGAGCGATTATTCATGGCTCTCTGGCAGGCGAAAAAAGGCGCAACTATTCCGATGCAAGGAAGCGACGTCTAATGCCGTAAACGCCTACCCTATGCCGAATCGGCATGAGGTTTTTTTACTGAAACCGACGTCGCAAACGGTTCGAATGTGACATTTCGGCAGGCATAAGTGCCGTGAACCGGCCATTTCCGGGCAGGGTGGGTGTTTTTTGATCATTTTTGCGGGAGGGGTATTTCAGAAAAATCCGACCATGAGAGGCGAAAAATCGCTGCAAAATCAGGTGGTTTTTTCTCGATGTACGGTCACGCAAGAAACACCGGGAAATTATTCTCCGGTGATCATTCGTGCGAATGGAGAGCAGGGCAGCGAAACCGAGTGGTTCGCTGTGTTTCAACACATTGCGCGCATAAGCTCTCCGCAAGTCCGTCGCCCCATCACGGGACGGCGAACTTGCGTCGCAGCTTTTACCTGACCCGGCCCTTGCGCAGGCACTCCCTGTACCCGTAGGTCACTCCGCCCCTGAAACAGGCAGAACGTCCCGACCCCTTGGTCATGCGACTACCTTCCTCAGGTAGCGCATTGGAAAGAAACAATGCTGCTTCTTTCTTGTGACAGATTCAGTACCAGTTAGGATCTTTCTTCAGTTGTTCCATCAACAGGTCCTGCATGCCCTGGTCAGGCTTGCCCAGGAAGCGGTAATCGGCATGCCGCGTGGGCGACTTGTCGGCCGGCAACCCTGCAGGCACTTCGACCAGCATGGCGTAGGCATCCTTCTTGTCGAAGCTGACGGCAACGATCAGGCGTTTGTTTAGGCATGTGTCATGCGTTTCGCAGAGCGGCCCCACCAGATACTTGTCGCCATCTTCTTCCACCGCATTCATTTGCTCGGCGTCACCGGACAGATTCATCACCCATTCCGGCAGGCGTTCTTCCTTCTTCACCACGCCTTGCCAAGTGTCATGAAACTGCGGGTCTGCGCTTAACAACTCGTTGACCCGCGCCTGGCCGTCATTGGCCGCCATCACGGTGGCACTGCCGCCCAGAAGCAGGGCGGCTGCCATCGTTTTCAGTAAAACGATCATCTTCAACCTCGACCGCGACGGCCAAAGAAGAACGAAGCAATGAACATCACCAGGAACACGACAAAGAGAATCTTGGCGATACCCGTGGCGGTGCCCGCGATACCACCGAAGCCCAGTACTGCAGCGATGATGGCAATGATCAAGAACGTGATTGCCCAGCTCAACATGGTGATTCTCCTTACGCTTCTATTTAGAGGTGATGCTTGTGGTGCATGTCCCGGCGCATCGAATGCGCCAAGTTCGTGTGTCTAGAACACCCAGCGCTCCTGACGTGGCATCTCATCCGCAGGCTGAGCCTGGTCGACGTCCATCATTCGCATCGGTGCGCTGTCGACAGCAGTGCTGCTGACGGCGCTGAAGTGGGTTTGGGTCGGATGCTGGATGGACAGGCGTGGCACTTCTTGCTCCTGACTCTGCTCCCAGCGCTGAAACTGCTGGCCGCCGATCAAGGTGATCAATAGCGCCAGGACAGCAAACAGACCTTGCTGGATATGCAGTGGCGAGATACGCAATTGGGCGGCACGTTGGCGACTCATCCTGAAGCTCCTCCCACACTGTGGTGATCTTGTTGAGGGCGACGGTTGCGATGCCCTTGGTTAATCAGACTATTGCAGCCCGCATGCCAGCTTTTTCATAAGAAAAAATACATATAAATCAATAAGTTATGTTTGATGCAGGAAACAGGTGGGACGCATCCTGCACGATGACCCCTTTGGCGTCGTGCGTAATGCACGATAAGTTCGTAGGAAGTTTCAGAATTTTTGAATTGCGGGGAGGGCGTAGATGTCACAGAGGAAGTCGAGAGTGCACCTGAAAACCAGCGATCCGATAAAAAAACAACAAAATCAGATGATTAGCCGTAGGGTGAGTAGATAACTACCCTGATGTGGTCGGAATCGACCAGAATCAACCATGCAACTTGCCCGATTTTTCCGGGACTAACCAAGATCATTCGTTAAGGAGCGTAGGAAAATGGAATCAGCCACCGAGCATCAGGGCCGCATTCTGCTGGTGGACGACGAGTCTGCCATCCTGCGAACGTTCCGTTACTGCCTCGAAGACGAGGGCTACAGCGTCGCCACGGCCAACAGCGCAGCGCAGGCCGATGCGTTGTTGCAACGCCAGGTGTTTGATCTGTGCTTCCTCGATTTACGCCTGGGTGAAGACAACGGCCTCGATGTCCTGGCCCAGATGCGCATTCAGGCACCTTGGATGCGCGTTGTCATTGTCACTGCCCACTCGGCCGTAGACACCGCCGTGGATGCGATCCAGGCGGGCGCCGCTGATTACCTGGTCAAACCGTGCAGCCCCGATCAATTGCGCCTGGCCACCGCCAAGCAACTGGAAGTGCGGCAATTGTCAGCCCGCCTGGAAGCGCTGGAAGGTGAAGTGCGCAAACCCAAGGATGGGCTGGATTCCCACAGCCCGGCCATGAAAGTCGTGCTCGAAACTGCCCGCCAGGTGGCCAGCACCGATGCCAATATTTTGATTCTCGGCGAATCCGGCACCGGTAAAGGCGAACTGTCCCAGGCCATTCACGGCTGGAGCAAACGCGCGAAGAAATCCTGCGTCACCATCAACTGCCCATCGCTGACGGCCGAATTGATGGAAAGCGAACTCTTCGGCCACAGCCGTGGGGCGTTCACCGGCGCGAGCGAAAGTACGCTGGGGCGGGTGAATCAGGCGGACGGAGGAACGCTGTTTCTCGACGAGATCGGCGATTTTCCCCTGACATTGCAACCAAAGTTGTTGCGTTTCATTCAGGACAAGGAATACGAGCGGGTCGGCGACCCCGTGACCCGCCGCGCCGATGTACGCATCCTGGCTGCCACCAACCTCAATCTTGAAGACATGGTGCGCGACGGTCGTTTCCGTGAAGATTTGCTCTATCGCTTGAACGTCATCACCTTGCATCTGCCGCCGTTGCGCGAACGCCGGGAGGATATCCTGAACCTGGCTGACCGCTTCCTGGCCCGGTTCGTCAAGGAATACGCGCGCCCGGCGCGAGGCTTCAGCGACGAGGCGCGTGAAGCGCTGCTGGGTTATCGCTGGCCGGGGAACATTCGGGAGTTGCGCAACGTTGTTGAGCGGGCGAGCATCATCTGTCCTCAGGAGCGTGTCGAGATCAGCCACCTCGGGATGGCCGAGCCCCCGGTGAACAATGCGCCGCGCATTGGTGCTGCGCTGAGTCTGGACGAGTTGGAGAAGGCGCACATCGGCGCGGTACTGGCCACCGCCGACACGCTGGACCAGGCTGCGAAGACGCTCGGGATCGATGCTTCGACGCTGTACCGCAAACGCAAGCAGTACAACCTGTGAGTCTTGCCCGATGAAACTGGCGATGAAGTTGCGTACTCGGCTTTTCCTGAGTATTTCCGCACTGATCACCGTTGCGCTGCTTGGGCTGTTGCTCGGGCTGGTTAGCGTGATGCAGATGGCCGGAACCCAGGAAACACTGGTGCGCAACAATTTCGTCACCCTGGATCTGGGTCTGAAACTGCGCCAGACCTTGGGCGACCAGTTGATGTTGATGATGGATGACAAGCCCGATCCGGCGGCGTTCGAAGCGTCCAAGCAGCATTATCTCCAGTTGCTGGATGAAGGCATCGCCCATGATCAGGGGGGCGAGGGTCGCCAGTACGGCTTTTTGCAGGCCAAGAACGATTACCTGAGCTTTCTTCAGGCGTTGGCCCTGTCGGGTGATCCGTCCCATGTGCTGAGTGGCAACGAAGAGCTCACCGAAAAATTCAACGTGCTGCGTAACGGGCTGATTACCGAGCACAAGCACGCGCTGGACAGCATCAATGAAACGCAACGCAAGGCCCGGGATCGGGCGCTGCTCATTGCCGGCCTGCTCGGGTTGGTCGGGCTGGCAGTGTTGATTATCGGATTCGTGACGGCCCATGCGATCGCTCGACGCTTCGGTGAGCCGATCGAAGCCCTGGCTCAGGCCGCAGACCACATCGGCCAGGGCAACTTCGAAGTGACCCTGCCGATTTCATCGGCAGTGGAAATGAATCTGCTGACCAAGCGCTTCGGGATCATGGCCGAGGCACTGCGTCAGCACCAGGCGACCAATATCGACGAGTTGCTCGCCGGCCAGCAGCGTCTGCAGGCGGTACTCGACAGCATTGACGATGGTTTGTTGATGATCGACCGCGACGGTCATCTCGAACACTTGAACCCGGTGGCGCAGCGCCAGTTGGGTTGGGACACCGACCGTCTCGGCCAAGGGCTGGGCTCGGCGCTCGAACGTCCCGAGCTGGATCAACAGCTGCAACTGGTCCTGCGCGGAGGCACGCTGGAGCGCGCACCGGAGGACCTGAGTATCGAGGTCGATGGTGAATCGCGCTTGCTCACTTACAGCCTGACGCCTGTCAGTCATACCCAGGGCCATATTCTGGGGGCGGTGATGGTGCTGCATGACGTCACCGAACAGCGGGCGTTCGAACGGGTGCGCAGCGAATTTGTATTGCGCGCCTCCCATGAGCTGCGCACGCCGGTCACCGGGATGCACATGGCGTTCGGCCTGTTCCGCGAGCGCGCGCATTTTGCCGCGGACTCGCGAGAAGCCGACCTGTTGGACACCGTGAATGAAGAAATGCAGCGCCTGATGCAGTTGATCAACGACCTGCTGAACTTCTCGCGCTACCAGAACGGTTTGCAGAAACTTTCACTGGCGCCGTGTTCCATCGAGGAACTGCTGGAGCAGGCCCGTTCGCGGTTTGCCGATTCAGCGCAAGAGAAGGGCATCGACTTGCTGGTCGAAGTGCAGGGGCCATTGCCGTGGTTACAGGCCGATCAGCCTCAACTGGACCGGGTGCTCGATAACCTTATCGACAACGCGTTGCGTCATACCGGCGCTGATGGACAGATCCGCTTGCAGGCGCGACGCCACGGCGAGCGGGTGATTATCAGTGTCGAGGACAATGGCGAAGGTATCGCTTATGGCCAGCAGGGGCGGATCTTCGAGCCGTTTGTACAGGTCGGGCGCAAGAAGGGGGGGGCGGGGCTTGGCCTGGCGTTGTGCAAGGAAATCGTGCAGTTGCACGGTGGGCGGATGGGGGTCTATTCGCGGCCGGGGCAGGGCACTCAGTTCTACATGGCGCTGGCGGTTTAACGCGCGTTTACGCTTCGTCATCCAGGCGTCTGCTGGCCAGGCGCCGGCCACGGGTGATCAGCTCGATGAACTGAACGGCGCTCAATGCATGGGCGAACAACCAGCCCTGACCGAATTTCACTCCTTCACTGCTCAGAAACGCCGCTTGCGCTTCATGTTCGATGCCCTCGGCAATCACATTGAGTTGTAGCGCCTGGGCCATGTGAATGATGTGCGGTGCCACGCCACTGCTGGCGGCGTCATGTCCAAGCGCATCGATGAACGCCTTGTCGATTTTCAGGCAATCCACAGGCAGGGTCTGCAGGTAGGCGAGGCTGCAATAGCCGGTGCCAAAGTCATCGATCAGCACCTGATGCCCGACGTCGCGCAAGGACTGAAGGTTTTCCCGGGCCACTACCACGTCGATCAGTCCGCGCTCGGTCACTTCAAAGGCAATCTGTTTGGCTGCGACCCGGTGCAGGAGCAACAGCCGCGCCATGACCTGGCCGATACGCGGCACCATGACATCGCAGGCCGCCAGGTTGACTGAGATGTACAGCTGCGGATTGGCCCGCAACAAGTGCCCAAGCTGCTCCAGCAGGCGTTGCAGGACGAAGTCGGTCATCTGGCGGATCTGGCCGGTGTTTTCCGCCATCGGAATAAAAAGCTCCGGGCTGGTCAGGGTGCCGTCCGGCCGGCGCCAGCGCAGCAAGGCTTCAGCCCCGACACAATTGCGGCTGTCGAGGTCGAAGATGGGTTGGTACAACACCTGCAACTCGCCTCGCCGTATAGCGCCGGACAATTCGGCATCCAACGACTGTCGCTGGCGCACCAGCAGAAACACCAGGAAGCCCACTACTACGCCCAGCGCCAGGCTAGCCGGCACCAGCCACCACCAGGCGGCGGGCACATTCACGCCGGTGCGCGGGGTGATCAGCACCAATTGGTATTCAGGGCTTTTGGTTGGCATGAGGTAAATCAAGCGAGTCGGGGTGACTTGCAAGACATCGCTGCCTTTCGGTGGCCAAGGCACGGTCGGCGGCCAGGCTTGCGGGGAGCCCAGCACCGGAATCGCCCGAGTGCCGTGGTCGAGTATCACCAAAAGGCTGCTGCCCGGCGACAAGTCGACCATGTCGGTCAAATGTCCGCGAGAGGTCGCGACACGGAAATTGCCACGCCCGAGCATGAGCGCGGCCCGGTTCTCGTCAGGTTCGGTAGTGGTGTTCAACCAGTAACTGTAAGTGGGGTCTTTGATGTCCGGTGGCCGTGTCAAAGATAATCCTGCCTGGCGCGGACGGTTAGAGCAGATCTTCGAGGCATCCATATACGCAGCCTCGTACACGAACCGGTAATTGAAAGTGACCTGCTGCAAAGTGGCGATCATTTCTTTGTCGCAGGTTCGCAGCGGTTGGGCCTCCAGATCATCGAGACTTTCGCGCAGTTGTCCGAACAACTGCTCCAGGCGCGCAAGAAATCGCTCACCTTGCGCGTTCATTTCCGCACTTTCGTTCTGCTCGATCTGACGAACGGCCACGAACAGGCTGAGCGCCAGGAGCAATACGCTGCTCAGGACAGCCGCCAGCATCGCCAAAAACCAGGGGCGATAGAACCAGCTACGTAGCGTCTCTCGAGCAGCGGCCATATTGGAATATCCGAAGAATTACCAATGAGTTATAGCTGCTGATTGGGAAAAAGCGCGGACCGTCGGGCGGGCGTCATTATTTTGTCTGATTCAATACCAGAAGAAGTGCTGCCGTTTGCGCATCCGGCATGCCGTCGAAGCGGGACGGCCGGAAATGCATCTGGAAGGCTGCAATCACGTGACGTGTTGCAACATCCAGCTCACCGGTTTGCGGCGTGGCATAGCCCAGGCGAGCTAGCTGTCCCTGAAACCAGCTGATGCTCGGCAGTTCGGTATTGAACTGCGCTTGTTGGCGCGCCACCGCCTGTTCGTTCGGCCAGACGCCAAGGCCTTCGGCGGCTAGCCGTTTCCAAGGGAAAAGCGGCCCCGGATCCAGCTTGCGCAGTGGGGCGATGTCGCTATGGCCGATGATGCTGCGGGGGGTGATGGCGTAACGTTTGCTGATGTCTTTGAGCAGGACGATCAACGACTGGATCTGGGCTTCGCTGTAGGGATACCAGTAACGCCCTCCGGTGGGGGTTTCCTTGAATCCTGGATTGACGATTTCGATGCCGATTGAGCTGGAGTTCAGCCAGGTCCGACCCTGCCACTCACTTTCCCCGGCGTGCCATGCCCGCAGGTTTTCATCCATCAGCTTGTAGATGGTGGCGTTTTTATCGTCGCCGATCAGATAGTGGCTGCTGACTTCGCCGTGGGTCAGCAGTTGCAGCGAACGTTCCAGAGAGGCGGAGGTGTAATGCACCACCACGAACTGAATACGGCTGTCGTGATTGGCTGATGGATGGCTGGTGTCGAACCGGGGACCGCTGGTACAGCCGGCCAATAGAACCAGCGACACGATGAGGGCGAGAAATTTCATGGTAGAGGCAGTACACGCAAGACAGTAATGCAACAGTGTAACGTACTGCCTTGCGCGACGACGCTTAGCGGCCCCATTTAAACAAAATGGAACAATTGGCCTAGCCGAGTTCCACCCGATTGCGGCCTGCATGTTTGGCGCGGTACAAAGCCTGATCGGCTCTTTTAAGTACCATATCGCTGTGCTCTCCGGGTTTGAATGCAGTCATTCCCATCGAAACGGTGATGGTCACCGGCTCCCCCTTGAAGTGGAATGGGCAGGCTTCGATGGACGCGCGCAGGTTTTCCAGCAGTTTTGCCCCCGTCGCCGGCACAGTGCCTGGCATCAGCAGGACAAACTCTTCACCGCCAAACCGCGCAATGAAATCGGTCCCGCGCAGGCGCTTGCGCAACACGCTGGCGATGATTTTCAGTACCTTGTCGCCCGCCAGGTGGCCATAGTTGTCATTGATGCGCTTGAAGTGATCAAGGTCGAGCATGGCCAGCAACAGGGTGTTGCCGTGTTGTTGCCACTGGCTGATTTCGTGATCGAGCCGTTCGCTCCAGGCCGCACGGTTGGGCAGTCCGGTCAGTGGGTCGATCAAGGCTTTCTGGCGCTGCTCTTCAAGATGCTCGCGGTAGCCTTGGGCTTCCTGCTCCATGTGCGCCACGCGTTCTGCCAGGCCTTTAAGGCGAGCTGCCACTTCCTGTTCTCGCGCATCGCGCTGCTTCTGGTGCTGATCCATGGTTCCGAGCAGGCCTTCGAGGTGGTTCTCCAGAACGTGCTTGAGGTCTTCGAGGTCCGCTGCCTCTTGCATGCTGCTCTGCAGGCCGTCGACCTGCTCGCGGATCTGCGTGTCCATGTCCCGCGCAGCCGAGCGGTTGTCCGCATGGCCATCGCTGGCGGCTTGCAGGTTGCTCTGGAATGACTCGAGGCGCTCATTGAGTTGCTGCAAATAGACTTCAAATTCGTGCTGGCCACTGTTGTTTATTGCCAGCATCAAGGTCGCCAGATCGTCGAGAATCGGCAGCAACTCGTACCAATTCAAGCCGTTTTGCAGACGATCGCGCATCGCTTCGGCTTGTGGGCGATAACGCTCTGGCAGTGACAGGTCGTCCAGCAGGCCCAGAAGCGTGTCTTCGATGTGCTTGGCGACGGAGCTGTAGGACGGCTCCGGCGAGTCCGGCAGGGCGTAGAGAATATCGTGTTCGGATTGTTCCGGATCGATGGCGGCCAATGCGCCATCGAGAAATACCGCTGGGGTCAACTCGTCTGGATTGGTCGCCAGCTGAGTCTCGGATACCGCAGTGATGACGGCTGGTGAGGCGACTGGTGCCGGTTGCTCTGGCTGTTCACTCTCTGTTTGGACAGAAGGAACAGGCGCTCGCTGAGGTTCATGGACTGGCGGTATAAAAGCCACGACTTCAGCGATGGGCGTCGTCGCTGCGGGCGCTTCGATCATCTCTGGATCGGGCGGGGCAGGATGATCGGCAGGCGGCGTCACGGGCGGCTCGTCGGCAACGGGCACGGGATCGACGATCAGTTGCGGCAGTTCCTGAGGCGCCGCCGCAATCTCTTCGACAGGCGGCGGGGTGGGCGCTTGCGCCTCCGGGGGAACCACGCGCTGTACCGCATCTTCCGTTTCACGATTGCCAAACAAGCGCTGTAACAAGCCTGGGCGACCGGGTTCCGCCGGGTTCTCCAGCTGACTCAGGGCTTTCCCTTGCAGGCCGCTCAGCTCGCTGAGCAGCAACGGGATCTCGCGCGCCTGGCTGACGCGTCCGTCCAGTGTCTTGGCGAAGTTCTTGAGTGGGCGGCTCACTTCGCGGGGCAGCGGCAATGTCTGCAGTTGCGCCACCAGCGCGGTCAGTGCGGCGCTGGTCTGATTGACCCGGGTCTCGCGGCGCTGTTCTGAGTCGAGTACGGCTTTTTCCAGGCGCGGAAGCAGTGCCGCCAGGCCGGCGTCCATGTCATTGGTGCGGATGACTTCGCGCATTTCTTTCATGCACTGATCAACCGCGCGGTCGGTGCCCTCGGCCGCCAGCGTACTGCGCACCAGTCCGCGCCGCAGCAGGTCGAGCCGGGCATCCCAACGACGTTCGAGCTTTTCCTGTTGTTCGATGCTTTTAAGGTATTTCTCTTTCCAGCGCTGTGTTTCGTCGCTCATTCATGGGTTCCGCGAGGGGCAGGACTCAACGCGGGCAATGCATCGGCCGTGAGCGAACCCGGCAGACGAATCTCAACCGCGACCGGCAGGTGATCGGAAATGGGTTGTGCCAGCACTTCGACCTTTTCCAGCGTCAGCGTCGGGCTCAGCAGAATGTGGTCCAGACAGCGCTGCGGGCGCCAGCTGGGGAAGGTTGCTTCCAATTGCGGCGCCAGCAGGCCGAGGTCGCGCAACGGCGAATTTTGCAGCAGGTCACTGGCGTGGGTATTCATGTCGCCCATCAGCACCTGATGTTTATAACCACCGATCAGTTCGCGGATGTAAGCCAGTTGCATGCTCCGGGCGCGGGCGCCCAGCGCCAGGTGCATCATGACCACCACCAACGCTTCCGGACCTTCACCGAAACGCACCAGGATCGCACCGCGACCCTTGGGCCCCGGCAGCGGATGATCTTCAATCGCCCACGGGCGCAGGCGACTGAGCACGCCATTGCTGTGCTGGCCGAGGCGACCGAGATTGCGATTGAGTTGTTGATACCAGTAGGGGAAGGCACCGAGTTGCGCCAGGTGTTCAACTTGATTGACGTAGCCGGATCTCAGACTGCCGCCGTCGGCTTCCTGCAGGGCGACCAGATCGAAGTCGCCCAACAGATTGCCGATCTTTTGCAAATTGTCAGCACGTCCGGTGTGCGGCAACAGGTGTTGCCAGCCCCGGGTCAGGTAGTGCCGATAGCGCTCGGTACTGATACCGACCTGAATGTTGAAGCTGAGCAAGCGCAGACGGCTGTCTGCGGGCAGGCCCGTCGATTCCAGGTGATGTTCGTTGACCCGCGGATCATGCAGGCCAACGACGCGTTCAGTTCCCCAGCGGCGCATGGCAGTTGCCGCGCTTAGTTGGCAGCAGCCTTGTTAGCCGCTCGCTCTTTGTCGACCAGTTTGTCGGCCAGTTGCAACGCCTCCTCGGTGCCGCCGGCAGAACCCACATCAAAGCGATACTTGCCGTTGACGATCATGGTTGGAACGCCGGAGATTTCATATTTTTTGGCCAGCTCGCGAGCTTTGTTGATCTGGCCCTTGATGGCGAAGGAATCGAAGGTCGCCAGGAACTTGTCCTTGTCTACGCCTTGAGTCGCCAGGAAGTCGGCCATTTCGTTTTTATCGGTCAGCTTTTTGTGTTCCTTCTGAATGGCGTTGAACACGGCAGCGTGAACCTTGCTCTCGACGCCCATGGCTTCCAGGGTCAGGAACATTTGGCCGTGTGCGTCCCATGGGCCGCCGAACATGGCTGGAATACGGACGAAATTCACGTCGGACGGCAGTTTCTCGACCCAGGGATTGATCACCGGCTCGAAAGCGTAGCAATGCGGGCAGCCGTACCAGAACAGCTCCACCACTTCGATCTTGCCAGGCACGGCTACCGGAACCGGATTACTCAGTTCGACATAAGGGGCGGCGGGTGCCTCGGCGGCTTGGGCAGTCATGCCGAAAAGGCTGGCAGCGACGAGTGCGGCGCTGATGATCAGATTACGCATGCTTTACTCCTGGACAATTCGGGTCGCCTCGCGCGACCTGTTTTCAGACAGGTCATGGCGGGCTTGAGTTCTGTAGTGTAACGGCAGCAGGCACAAAAAAGGGCGGCCTGAGCCACCCTTTTTATACTTGCTGCGACGGATTAATAGAGCGTTAACGTTGCAGGAGATGTACATCTCGCATATCGCTCTATCCGCCGGTCCTAGTGCAGACCCTGAATGTAGCTGGACACCGCAGCGATGTCTTCGTCGCTCAGGCGTTTGGCAATGGTCTGCATGGTTTTGGTGTCGCCGTCGTTGTTGCGACCGCCTTCTTCCTTGCGGAAATCGGTCAGCTGCTTGGCAATGTATTGAGCGTGCTGGCCACCCAGGTGCGGGAAGCCGGCGGCCGCATTGCCTGCGCCGTTTGGCGAGTGGCAGCCGGTGCAGGCTGGCAAGCCCTTGGCAAGGTCACCGCCACGGAACAGTGCTTCACCGCGAGCCACGACTTTAGGGTCGGCGGCGCCAACGCTGCCTTTCTGGCTGGCGAAGTAGGCAGCGATATCGGCCATGTCCTGATCGCTCAGGTTGGTCAGCAGGCCGGTCATTTCCAGTACCGTGCGTTTGCCGGACTTGATGTCGTGCAGCTGCTTGTTCAGATAACGCTCGCCTTGACCTGCCAGTTTCGGAAAGTTAGGCGCCATGCTGTTGCCATCCGGGCCATGACAGGCGCCACATACTGCGGCTTTCGCCTGACCAGCAGTTGCATCACCTGCAGCATGGGCTATGCCGGAGATCCCCACGGTCAACAGCAGACTCACGATCAATTTGTTCATCAGCTAATCCAACTACGGCTAAGGGTTAAAGAGTTATGGACCGGGATCACTCGCTCATCCACTGGATGATGGCTTGGTAATCCTCGGCACTGCAGTCCATGCACAAACCACGCGGCGGCATCGCCTTGAAACCCTGGGTCACGTGTTGCACCAGCGTCTCCATACCTTTCGCCAACCTCGGCGTCCAAGCTTCCTGATCGCCCTTTCGGGGCGCCATGGGGAGTTGGCCGGAATGACAGGCACCACACACACGGTTGTACACAGCTTCCGGATCCTGTGTAGCCTGAGCGCTGTAAAGCGGCATCAAGACACCGGCAGCTAGCAGCCATTTCGTCATAAAACGACCTTTTCAGGGTTGAGAGCGTTCTGCGTTCTAGTGCGCAATCAAGGTCAATCGCTCTCGTGAACTTCATCCTACGCTGGGACAAAGCGCACACAAAATCTGCGGCATTATATACTGGCGTCACTGAAACGGAAACGACACCGCTTGCCGCGTCCATTCCCGGCGCCGCCCACATCGGAAATCCCATGCAACTCAAGAACCCCATCCTCGGCCTGTGCCAACAGTCCACCTTCATGCTCAGCGCTGCCAAAGTCGACCAATGTCCCGACGACGAAGGCTTTGAAGTGGCCTTCGCCGGGCGTTCCAACGCTGGTAAATCCAGCGCGTTGAACACCCTGACGCATGCCAGCCTGGCGCGGACCTCGAAAACTCCGGGTCGCACGCAACTCTTGAATTTCTTCAAGCTAGACGATGATCGTCGTCTGGTCGACCTGCCGGGCTACGGTTACGCGAAAGTACCGATCCCGTTGAAGCTGCACTGGCAGCGTCACCTGGAAGCTTATCTGGGTGGTCGCGAGAGTTTGAAGGGTCTGATTTTGATGATGGACATCCGTCATCCAATGACCGACTTCGACCTGTTGATGCTCGACTGGGCCGTCGCCAGTGGCATGCCGATGCACATTCTGCTGACCAAGGCGGACAAGCTGACCTACGGCGCCGCGAAAAACGTGCTGCTCAAGGTTCAGTCAGACATTCGTAAAGGCTGGGGGGATGCGATCAGCATTCAGCTGTTTTCGGCGCCAAAACGCATGGGCCTGGAAGACGCCTACACTGTATTGGCGGGCTGGATGGAACTGGCTGACAAAGGCTCCGAACTCGCGGAATAACAAATCGCGGGCAAAAAAAACCCCGGACTTCTTATGGGGAGGGGGAAGTTCCGGGGTTCAAGTTCCGGACCGCTAGGGCGGGGTCCAGATTATCTGCCAACACTTAACACAACATAGGAGCATCGAAGGGCTTCACCAGCCATTCAGTTACTCTGAGTGGCAGTTCACAGGTTTAGTTCCGGGGTTACAGAAACCATTTGAAATAAGCCGGATCGCCAACCGAAATAAGCGCCCTTCGACCCTTCTGCCGCGGCACTATGCCGCAGCAGACACCGCCTGTTTCAGACGGCTCAGTGAGCTTCGTCCCAGTTATTGCCCACGCCAACCTCGACCAGCAGCGGCACATCAAGCTTCGCGGCATCGGCCATGTGGGTGCGAATCTCCTCGCGAACCTGATCGACCAGGTCTTCACGCACCTCAAGCACCAGTTCATCGTGCACCTGCAGGATGACTTTGGCGTCCAGGCCCGATGAGGTCAGCCAGTTATCCACAGCCACCATGGCTTTCTTGATGATGTCCGCCGCCGTGCCTTGCATCGGCGCATTGATCGCCGTGCGTTCGGCGCCTTTGCGCAGGGCCGGGTTTTTCGCGTTGATTTCCGGCAAGTACAGACGACGACCGAAGAGGGTCTCGACGAAACCTTGCTCGGCCGCCTGGGCGCGGGTGCGCTCCATGTACTCCAGGACGCCTGGATAGCGAGCGAAATAGCGGTCGATGTACGCCTGGGACTGTTTGCGATCGACGCCGATCTGCTTGGCCAGGCCAAACGCGCTCATGCCATAGATCAAACCGAAGTTGATCGCCTTGGCGCTACGACGCTGATCAGTGGTGACGTCTGCCAGCTCGACACCGAACACTTCGGCGGCGGTGGCTTTGTGTACGTCCAGGTCATTGCGGAAGGCGTGCAGCAAGCCTTCATCCTTGGCCAGGTGCGCCATGATCCGCAGTTCGATTTGCGAGTAGTCCGCAGCCAGCAGCTTGTAGCCTTTGGGCGCCACGAACGCCTGGCGAATCCGCCGACCTTCGGCGGTGCGGATCGGGATGTTCTGCAGGTTCGGATCGCTGGACGACAAACGCCCCGTCGCCGCGACAGCCTGATGATAAGACGTGTGAATCCGCCCGGTGCGAGGGTTGATCTGCTCCGGCAGGCGGTCGGTGTAAGTGCTTTTCAGTTTGCTCATCGAGCGGTATTGCATCAGCACTTTGGGCAGCGGGTAATCCTGTTCGGCCAGTTCCGCCAGCACCGCTTCGGCGGTAGATGCCTGGCCTTTGGCGGTTTTGCTGAGAATCGGCAAGCCGAGTTTTTCGTACAGGATCACGCCCAGTTGTTTCGGCGAGCCAAGGTTGAATTCTTCGCCAGCGATGGCAAATGCCTCACGCTCCAGCGCGACCATTTTCTCGCCCAGCTCAACGCTCTGGATGCCCAGCAGGTTGGTATCGACCAACGCGCCTTGGCGTTCGATTCGCGCAAGCACCGGCACCAGTGGCATTTCGATGTCGCTCAAGACTTTGCTCAGGCTCGGAATCGCATTGAGCTTTTCCTGCAGGGTTTGATGCAGGCGAAGCGTCACGTCGGCGTCTTCGGCGGCGTACGGTCCGGCCAGTTCCAGGGAAATCTGGTCAAAGGTCAGCTGCTTGGCGCCTTTGCCGGCGATGTCCTGGAAGCTGGTGGTGGTGTGATTCAGGTATTTGAGCGCCAGGCTGTCCATGTCGTGACGGGTCGCGGTGGAATCCAGCACGTAGGATTCGAGCATGGTGTCGAAGGCGATGCCTTGCACGGTGATGCCGCAGCTCTGATCGCCGCCGATGGCGCAGTTGGCCAGGATGTTCATGTCGAACTTGGCGTGCTGGCCGACCTTGAGTTTCTTCGGGTCTTCCAGGATCGGTTTCAGCGCGCGCAGCACGGTGTCACGATCGAGTTGCTCTGGAACGCCCATGTAGGAATGGGTCAGCGGGATGTAGGCCGCTTCGTTGGCCTGTACAGCGAACGACAGGCCGACCAGCTGCGCCTGCTGCGCATCGATGCCGGTGGTTTCGGTATCAAAGGCGATCAGCGTGGCGTCATTGAGTTTTTTAAGCCAGAGGTCGAAATCCGCCTGAGTGAGAATCGTCGTGTACTTGAGTTCGGTCTCGACCGCGGCTTCTTCAGCTACCGGTGCGGTGACTTCCTGGCCGGAGCGCTTGGCGTCGCGCTGGTTTTCTTCGAACCAGCTCTTGAATTCCAGCAGGGTATAGAGCTCGGCCAGTTTGTCGTGATCCGGCTTGCCCATTTGCAGGTCGTCGAGGCCGATGTCCAGTGGCACGTCGATCTTGATCGTCGCCAGTTGATAGGAGAGGAAGGCCATCTCCCTGTGCTCTTCGAGCTTGGCCGGCAGTGTTTTCGCGCCGCGAATCGGCAGGGTCGGAACGATATCGAGCTGGGCATACAGCTCGGTCAGGCCGCCGTTTACGCCGACCAGCAGGCCGGAAGCGGTCTTGGGGCCGATGCCCGGAACGCCCGGAATGTTGTCGGACGAATCGCCCATCAGTGCCAGATAATCGATGATCTGCTCGGGAACGACGCCGAATTTCTCCTTCACGCCCTCCACGTCCAACGCGCTACCGGTCATGGTGTTGACCAAGGTAATGTGGCCGTCGACCAACTGCGCCATGTCTTTGTCGCCGGTGGAGATGATCACTGGGCGGTCAGCCGCCGCACTGCTGCGGGCCAGGGTGCCGATCACGTCATCGGCCTCGACGCCTTCGACGCACAGCAGCGGGAAGCCCAGAGCGATCACGCTTTGGTGCAGCGGTTCGATCTGCACGCGCATGTCGTCGGGCATGCTCGGGCGGTTGGCCTTGTACTCGGCGAACATTTCGTCCCGGAATGTCCCGCCCTTGGCGTCGAATACGACGGCGAACGGACTGTCCGGGTACTGCTTGCGCAGACTCTTGAGCATGTTCAGCACGCCTTTGACCGCTCCGGTCGGCAGACCTTTGGAAGTGGTCAGCGGTGGCAGGGCGTGAAAGGCGCGGTACAGGTAAGAAGAACCGTCCACCAGGACGAGGGGGGCTTGGCTCATGAGCAGGATCAACCTTTTCGGCGGGTCAGGCGCTAGAATAGCGGGACCGTTGACGACAAAGGGACAAGGTTATCATGCGCACACTAAATCGCCTGTTGCTGGCTGGCTTGTTTGCAATCGCACCATTGGCCGTCATGGCGGCGGACGATGCGCCATCGCCGGAACCGGATGTGACCATCCGCACCGAAGGCGACAATATGATCAAGGAGTACCGCCAGAACGGCTTCCTGTATGCCATTCAGGTCACTCCGAAGGTCGGAAAACCGTACTTTCTGGTCCGCGCGGATGGATCGGACGGTAACTTCATCCGCTCGGATCAGCCGGATATGCTGATTCCGTCGTGGAAGATCTTTGAATGGAAGTAGGTTCTTAATTTCAATCGGCGCTGGCTCAATCAGCGGCGCCCGTACTGGCAGCTAAAACATGTCTGTGTTCACCCCGCTGGCTCGGCCCGAGCTGGAAACCTTTCTCGCCCCATACGGGCTCGGCCGCCTGCTTGATTTCCAAGGGATTGCCGCCGGTAGCGAAAACACCAATTTCTTTATCAGCCTGGAACAGGGCGAATTTGTCCTGACCCTGGTTGAGCGCGGTCCGGTTCAGGAAATGCCGTTCTTCATTGAACTGCTGGACGTGTTGCATGAGGCCGACCTTCCGGTGCCTTATGCCTTGCGCACCACCGATGGCGTCGCCTTGCGCGAACTGGCCGGTAAGCCTGCGCTGTTGCAGCCGCGCCTGCCCGGCAAGCACATCAAGATTGCCAACGCACAGCATTGCGCCCAAGTGGGCGAGTTGCTCGCGCACCTGCATCTGGCAACCCAGGCCAACATGATCAAGCGCAAGACCGATCGTGGGCTGGACTGGATGCAGGAAGAGGGCACGCAGTTGTTGTCGCACCTGAATGCCGAGCAGAGCGATTTGCTGCAGCGGGCGCTGGATGAGATCACTCAACAGAAAGAGAAGATCCTGGCGTTGCCCCGGGCCAACATCCACGCGGACCTGTTCCGCGACAACGCGATGTTCGAAGGCACGCACCTGACGGGATTGATCGACTTTTACAATGCTTGCTCGGGGCCGATGCTCTACGACGTGGCGATTGCGCTGAATGACTGGTGTTCGGATGACGACGGGTTGATCGATGGGCCGCGAGCTCGGGCGTTGCTTGGAGCGTATGCAGCGTTGCGGCCATTCACCGCTGCCGAGGCGGAGTTGTGGCCAACCATGCTGCGGGTGGCGTGCGTGCGGTTCTGGTTGTCGCGGTTGATTGCCGCAGAGTCTTTCGCCGGGCAGGACGTGTTGATTCACGATCCGATGGAATTTCAGCAGCGGTTGGCACAGCGGCAGAAGGTCAGCACGCCGCTACCTTTCGCCCTCTGAATTGTGACGAGGGAGCTTGCTCCCGCTGGCGTGCAGCAGGCCCATCTTGGGGCCGCTTCGCTGCCCGGCGGAGCAAGCGCCCTCGCCGCAGGGTATCGCAGTGTTACAGCGACTCCAGACACCCCGCCAAATCATTTCCCAATTTCTCCAGCACCTGCTCATAACCTTGAGCAGTTGCCGGCGTGTATCCGCCCAGCGCATCCAGTTCCGCCAGTTTCACCGGCAGGCCAGCCACCAGTGTTTCCGCCAGGCGCGGACGCAATGGCGGTTCACTGAACACACAGGTCTTGCCCACTTCCTGCAACCGCGTGCGCATTGCCGACACATGCTGGGCACCCGGCTGGACTTCGGCGGCGACGCTGAACACACCCGTGTGCTTCAGGCCGTAAGCGTCTTCGAAGTAGTCGAAGGCTTCATGGAACACAAAGTACGGCTTGCCCGCGATACCCGCCAGCCGCGCCTTCAAGCGGAGGTCCAGCGCATCCAGGCGCTCATCGAACGCCTTGAGATTGCTTTGATAACGCGCCGCATTGGCCGGATCGGCAGCACTTAAATCAGCGGCCATTTTCGTCGCGATCACCCGAGCATTGACCGGCGACAGCCACAGGTGCGCATCCAGGCTGCCCGGACGGTGATCGTGATCATGCTCATCGGCTTCTTCGGCGTGGGAGTGACTGTCTTCGGCGAAGCGACGCAATTTCAGACCCGGCAGATCCTGCACGGCCACGCTCGGCAACGTACGACCATTCAGCACGCGAGGCAGGAAACCTTCCATGGACGGACCGATCCAGTAAACCAGATCCACCGATTGAACCTTCCGTACGTCGGAAGGGCGCAAGGCATAGTTATGTGGGGAGGCCCCCGGCGGAAGCAGTACCTCGGGGATCGCCACGCCGTCCTGCACCGCAGCGGCAATCAGCTGTAGCGGCTTGATGCTGGTGAGGACCTTGACGTCGGCTTGAGCAGAACCAATCAACAGAAAACTGGCGACAAATGCGACAAAGATAGAAAAAAGTCGGGACACGATGACCACTCGAAGAGGCGAGAACGGGTAACATAATAACGTCTCTCACAAAACTCGTCGCCGCTCATGCCTAAAACACCGATTGCCAGCCGTCCCCACGACCACTCTCATTGCGTTCACAGCGCACTGTCTGAGGCCGATGCCCTGTGCGCACGTCAAGGCCTGCGCCTGACCGCCTTGCGCCGGCGGGTGCTGGAACTGGTGTGGCAAAGCCACAAGCCGCTGGGTGCCTACGACATTCTTGCCGTGCTCAGCGAGCAGGATGGCCGCCGCGCCGCGCCACCGACCGTGTACCGCGCGCTGGATTTCCTGCTGGAAAACGGTCTGGTGCACCGCATCTCCTCGCTGAACGCCTTCGTCGGCTGCAATCACCCGGAACACGCCCACCAGGGCCAGTTCCTGATCTGCCGTGAATGCCACGCCGCCATCGAACTTGAGCAGAAGTCCATCAGCGACGCGATCATCGGCAGCGCCAGGGATGTCGGATTCGTCGTTGAAAGCCAGACCGTTGAAGTGGTCGGCGTCTGTTCGGGTTGCCAGGGGGCTTGATGAGCAACGCGCTGATCCGCCTTGAGCAGGTTGCCGTCACCTTTGCCGGGCAAAACGTGCTGGATAACATCGAACTGAGCGTCGAACCGGGGCAGATCGTTACCCTGATCGGTCCCAACGGTGCAGGCAAAACCACCCTCGTGCGGGCGGTGCTCGGCTTGTTGAAGCCGGACAGCGGCAGTGTGTGGCGCAAGCCGAAACTGCGGGTCGGTTACATGCCGCAAAAACTTCATGTCGATCCGACGCTCCCGTTGTCGGTGCTGCGCTTCTTGCGGCTGGTGCCCGGTGTGGATCGCACGCGTGCGTTGGCGGCACTCAAGGAAGTGGGCGCCGAACAGGTGATCGACAGCCCGGTGCAAAGCGTTTCCGGTGGTGAAATGCAGCGCGTGCTGCTGGCTCGGGCGCTGTTGCGCGAGCCTGAATTGCTAGTGCTGGATGAGCCGGTGCAGGGCGTCGACGTAGCGGGGCAGGCCGAGTTGTACAGCCTGATCACCCGTCTGCGTGATCGTCACGGTTGCGGCGTGTTGATGGTTTCCCACGATTTGCATCTGGTCATGAGCACCACCGATCAAGTGGTCTGCCTCAACCGTCATGTCTGCTGTTCCGGTCATCCCGAGCAGGTCAGCGGCGATCCGGCTTTCGTCGAGTTGTTCGGAAAGAACGCACAAAGCCTGGCGATTTATCACCACCATCACGACCACGCCCATGATCTGCATGGTTCGGTGGTCACCACGGCCCCGACGGCCCAACCCCACGTTCATGGAGATAGCTGCAAGCATGGCTGATTTTCTGCTCTACGCCCTGCTTGCAGGCCTGGCCCTGGCGCTGGTGGCGGGTCCGTTGGGATCTTTCGTGGTCTGGCGGCGCATGGCTTATTTTGGCGACACCCTGTCTCACGCAGCCTTGCTCGGCGTGGCGTTGGGCTTTCTGCTGGATGTCAGCCCGACGGTAGCCGTTACCGTCGGCTGTTTGTTGTTGGCGGTGTTGCTGGTGACCTTGCAACAGCGTCAGCCACTGGCATCCGACACGCTTTTGGGAATTCTCGCACCGAGCACGCTCTCTTTGGGCTTGGTGGTACTAAGCTTCATGCACGAAGTGCGGATCGACCTGATGGCCTATCTGTTCGGCGACTTGCTGGCGATAAGCCCGACCGATCTGGCGTGGATTCTCGGCGGTAGCGCGGCCGTTCTGGCCCTGCTGGTGACGCTGTGGAGGCCTTTGCTGGCGATCACGGTGCATGAAGAGCTGGCCAGGGTGGAAGGTTTGCCGGTGCCGGCGCTGCGCCTGACCCTGATGTTGCTGATCGCCGTGGTGATCGCGGTGGCGATGAAAATCGTCGGTGTGTTGTTGATTACATCGCTGTTGATCATCCCTGCGGCTGCGGCACAACGTCACGCCCGGTCGCCGGAACAGATGGCACTGGGGGCGAGCCTGCTGGGCATGCTCGCGGTGTGTGGCGGGTTGGCATTGTCATGGTTCAAGGACACCCCGGCAGGCCCGTCGATCGTGGTGACGGCCGCCGCGCTGTTTCTGCTGAGTTTTGTCCTGCCCCGTCGAGGGGTGTAGACTTGCTCGTTTTTTGCGCAAATAGAGAGTCGCAGGAATGAAGCTGTTAGCCTCCCGTTATCTGCTCCTTGTTGCATTTTCGCTGCTACTGGGCGCCTGTCAAAGCACGCCACCAGCGGCCACCGAGGTCACTGATGCGCAGGCCACGGCCATCGCACAGCTCGAGCAAAGCCTCGCCAGCAGCGAGCTGGCCACTGCTGAAGATCAACTGGCTGCCTTGCAGGCCGGGTCGCCAAACGACCCATCGCTTGTGCAGTACCAACGGCAACTCGCCGAAGCCTATCTGCAACGCAGCCAGATCGTGCTGCAAAAAGGCGATGTGAATGCTGCTGCCACCGCCCTGAGCCGGGCGCGGGCACTGATGCCCAAGGCGCCGGCGCTGACCGGTGGGGTCAACAACGCGATCGTCAATGCGCGCAAGGCAGAGCTCGATAGAGCTGAAGCGGCGCTGCTGGCTGCCGAGGCTAAACCGCAGGCGAAGGTGATTGATCCGACCGCTGAAAGCACCACGGTAGCGCTGAATCTCACCGATATGGGCAAACTTCGTCGGCAACTGGATGCGATCGCGGCCGATGTAGTGAATTACCAGTGCGACGTGAGCATACAGGCGCCGCGCACGCAGGATTATCCTTGGTTGGCGACGTTGTTGACCAAGCGGGTGAAGAAGCTGGACTCGAATTTCGATCTGAATCTTCAGAAGCAGATCGTGCGCAACATTCCGGCGCAGATTGTCTTGAGTCCGCGTAAACCTTAAAAGCATCGCGAGCAGGCTCGCTCCCACAGTGGATTGAGGTGACCCTTTATTTGTGGTGAACCCATAACCCTGTGGCAGCGAGCCTGCTCGCGATAGCGTCCTTGCTATTGATTCACAACCTAAGCCGGAATCGCCTTGGCCTTAGGTTCCCGATCCCAAACCCGATGCTGCCCGATCGCCGCGAAAAACGCTTTGATCAACTTCGCGTCCGTCCCCACGATCAACCCCGCATCAGCTTCCAGTTTCAACATATCCAGCAGTTGCTTGGCCTCGCCTTGCAGCGCGATAGCCTTCAAATGCTTATACGCCTCCAGCACGTAATGCAGCGCCACGCCATCACCGCTCAACGCTTTGATGGATGCCGCGCCACCTGGCACAAAGACCGCATCGAAGGCGATGGATGGCATGCCTTCCATGGAGGCATCCACCGGCAGCGACTTGCCATCGGCCGTTGTCACCGGGGCGGACGTCGGGCCGAGCAACTTGGCGTGCGCGCCTTCAGCTTTCAGCGCTTTCTTCATGGCATCGATTGCAACGCCATCGACACCGTTGGCCGCCAGAATCGCGACTTTTCGGGTTTTGATATCGCCGGGCAACAAATTGGCCTGGCTCAGGGCGGGTGAACGGTCCAGGGATATTTTCGGTACATCGACCGTCCCGGCCTTCGGTGCCGGCAAGCCAAGGTTCTGCGCCACACGCTTGGCCAGTTCCAGGTCGATGTTGGCAAGGATCTCATTCACTTCGCGCGCACGGATAAATTCCCGCTCAACCTTGCCCAGCTCAAAGCTGTAGGCCGCAATGATGTGTTCCTGCTCGTGTTTGCTCATGCTGTGAAAGAACAGTCGCGCTTGAGAAAAGTGATCGCTGAACGACTCGCTGCGCTGGCGGATCTTGTTGGCATCGATGCGCTCTGGATACGTCTCGAAACCTCCATCCTGCGCGGCGGGCGGTGTTTCCTTCGGCCAGCCACCGTCGATGGAATTCGGCTCGTAGGACGCGCGACCCTTGTCGATGGTGGTGCGGTGCATCGCATCCCGTTGGCCATTATGGAAGGGGGCGACCGGACGGTTGATCGGGATCTCGTGAAAATTCGGCCCGCCGAGTCGGCTGATTTGCGTATCGGTGTAGGAAAACAACCGACCTTGCAGCAACGGATCGTTGGAGAAATCGATCCCCGGCACGATGTGCCCCGGGCAGAAAGCGACCTGCTCGGTTTCGGCGAAAAAGTTGTCCGGGTTACGGTTGAGCACCATTTTGCCCAGTGGGGTGATGGGTACGATTTCCTCGGGAATGATTTTGGTCGGGTCGAGAATGTCGAAATCGAAGGCATGTTCGTTTTCCTCCTCGACGACCTGTACGCCCAATTCCCATTCCGGGTAATCGCCCATCTCGATTGATTCCCAGAGATCGCGGCGGTGGTAGTCGGTGTCTTTACCGGCGAGCTTCTGGGCTTCATCCCAGACCAGCGAGCAGGTCCCGGCGGAAGGGCGCCAGTGGAATTTGACGAAGCGTGATTTGCCCTCGGCGTTGATCAGCCGGAATGTGTGCACGCCAAAGCCCTGCATGCTGCGCAGGCTTTTCGGGATCGCTCGGTCGGACATTGCCCACATCACCATGTGCGCTGATTCCGGAACCAGCGAGACAAAGTCCCAGAAGGTGTCGTGCGCCGAACCGCCCGTAGGAATCTCGTTGTGTGGCTCCGGTTTTACCGCGTGAACGAAGTCAGGAAACTTGATCGCGTCCTGTATGAAAAACACCGGCATGTTGTTCCCCACCAAGTCGAAGTTGCCTTCGTCGGTGAAGAACTTCACGGCGAAACCGCGTACATCGCGCACGGTATCGCCTGACCCGCGCGGGCCTTGCACTGTGGAAAATCGTACGAAGACCGGGGTTTTCTTACCCGGGTCCTGTAAGAAACCGGCCTTGGTCAGTACGGAATGGTTTTCATAGGTCTGGAAAAAACCATGAGCCCCAGTGCCCCGGGCATGGACGATGCGCTCCGGGATCCGTTCATGGTCAAAGTGCGTGATCTTTTCACGCATGATGAAATCTTCCAGCAACGATGGCCCGCGGGCGCCGACTTTCAACGTGTTCTGATTGTCCGAAACCTTCACGCCCTGGTTAGTGCGCAGGGCCTGTTCGGTGGCGTCGGAGCGAAATTTTTCCAGGCTGTCGAGCTTGGCATTGGTGTTGCCGCGGTCCAGTGTGTCGGTCCCGGCCATTGCGCTTTTAGGTGCGGCAGGCTTTTTAGTACTCATCAGTCGTTAACTCCTCGTTGCGATTCCTGCCGTAGCCAGGACTCTTATGTATTCCCCAGGCACGGCACCGGGGGGCGTTTTCGAGTTGCCTTATTAGTGACTGATGGGGTTTTTAGCCGTTCCTTTTTTATGACCTTTGATCGCGTTATTGCCAAATGAAAGGTTGAATGCGGAATAAATGCTAATAACCTCTATACGGACAGGCTAAAATGCGCGCCCGGCTAACCGCTGATCCTTTTCTAACGCGCCCCACAAGGTTCGCTACGTGATCGAGTTTCAAAACGTCCATAAAACCTACCGCGTCGCCGGTAAGGATATTCCCGCCCTGCACCCGACCAGTCTGACGATTGAAAACGGTCAGGTCTTCGGCCTGATCGGTCATTCCGGTGCGGGAAAAAGTACTCTGCTGCGTCTGATCAATCGCCTGGAGAACTCCAGTGGCGGCAAGATCATCGTCGACGGCGAAGAAGTCACGGCGCTCGACGCCAACAGCCTGCGACGTTTTCGTCAGCAGGTCGGGATGATTTTCCAGCACTTCAACCTGCTGGCGTCCAAGACCGTTGCCGACAACGTCGCGTTGCCGCTGACCCTTGCGGGCGAATTGTCGCGCAGCGAGATCGACCAGCGTGTGGCCGAGTTGCTGGCGCGGGTTGGCTTGTCCGATCACGCCAAAAAGTACCCGGCGCAGTTGTCCGGCGGCCAAAAGCAGCGCGTCGGGATTGCTCGTGCGCTGGCCACCAAGCCGAAAATCCTGCTGTGCGATGAAGCCACCAGCGCCCTGGACCCGCAGACCACAGCGTCGGTCCTGCAATTGCTGGCCGAGATCAACCGCGAGCTGAAGCTGACCATCGTCCTGATCACCCACGAGATGGATGTGATCCGTCGCGTCTGTGACCAGGTTGCGGTCATGGACGCGGGTGTGATCGTCGAGCAAGGTTCGGTGGCCGAGGTGTTCCTGCATCCCAAGCACCCGACTACCAAGCGTTTCGTGCAGGAAGACGAGCAGATCGACGAAAGCGAACAGCGCGACGATTTTGCTCACGTGCCAGGCCGTATCGTGCGCCTGACCTTCCAGGGCGAAGCGACCTACGCGCCATTGCTGGGGACTGTCGCTCGGGAAACGGGCGTGGACTACAGCATCCTGGCCGGTCGTATCGACCGCATCAAAGACATCCCCTACGGGCAATTGACCCTGGCGGTCACCGGCGGCGACATGGAGGCGGCGTTTGCCCGCTTCACCGCGGCTGATGTCCACATGGAGGTGCTGCGCTGATGGAAGCCCTGACAAGTTTCTTCGCCAATATCGACTGGTTCGAAATCTGGCTGGCCACTGGCGATACCCTGCTGATGCTCGGCGGTTCGCTGTTGTTCACCGTGCTGCTGGGCCTTCCGCTAGGCGTGCTGTTGTTCCTTTGCAGCCCGCGTCAGTTGCTGGAAGCCAAAGGCGTATACGCAATGTTGTCGCTGGTGGTGAACATTCTGCGTTCGCTGCCCTTCATCATTTTGCTGATCGTGATGATTCCGTTCACCGTGTTGATCACCGGCACTTCGCTAGGTGTTGCCGGTGCAATTCCTCCGCTGGTGGTGGGTGCCACGCCGTTCTTCGCACGACTGGTGGAAACCGCCCTGCGTGAGGTGGATCGCGGCATCATCGAAGCGACACAGGCCATGGGCGCGACGACACGTCAGATCATCACCAATGCCTTGCTGCCAGAAGCCCGCCCGGGCATCTTCGCGGCGATTACGGTGACAGCTATTACACTGGTGTCGTACACGGCGATGGCCGGCGTGGTGGGTGCGGGTGGTCTGGGTGACCTGGCGATCCGTTTTGGCTACCAGCGTTTCCAGACCGATGTGATGGTCGTCACCGTGGTATTGCTGCTGGTTCTGGTTCAAGTGTTGCAAACCGTTGGCGATAAGCTGGTCGTACACTTCTCGCGTAAATAAGTCATGAGCCGGCCATTCGCTGGCAGGCGCCATGCGCCTCACAAGGAGTTTGCTGAATGAAAAAACTACTCGTCGCGTTCGCTGCTGTTGCAGCTTTTTCCGCCCACGCCGGCACCCTGACCGTTGCGGCCTCCCCGGTCCCGCACGCAGAAATCCTCGAATTCGTGAAACCGGCCCTGGCCAAGGAAGGCGTGGACCTGAAAGTCAAAGTCTTCACCGACTACATCCAGCCGAACGTGCAAGTGGCCGAGAAACGCCTGGATGCCAACTTCTTCCAGCACCAGCCGTACCTCGATGAGTTCAACAAGGCCAAGGGCACCAACCTGATTTCCGTGGCCGGTGTGCACCTGGAACCCTTGGGCGCTTATTCGAGCAAGTACAAAGCGCTGACCGAACTGCCGGGCGGCGCCAACGTAGTGATCCCTAACGACGCCACCAATGGCGGCCGCGCGCTGTTGCTGCTGGCGAAGGCTGGCCTGATCAAGTTGAAGGATTCGAACAACATCCTGTCGACCGTCAAGGACATCACCGAGAACACCAAGGACCTGAAATTCCGCGAACTGGAAGCCGCGACCCTCCCGCGCGTACTGACCCAGGTCGACCTGGCGCTGATCAACACCAACTACGCGCTGGAAGCCAAGCTTGATCCGGCCAAGGATGCGCTGGTTATCGAAGGCAGCGACTCGCCGTACGTGAACATCCTCGTTGCCCGTCCGGACGACAAGGACAGCGAAGACATGAAGAAGCTGGTTGCCGCGCTGCACAGCCCGGAAGTGAAAGCCTTCATTCTCGAGAAGTACAAAGGCGCGGTAGTGCCGGCGTTCTGATCTGAAGCTGTAACGAAAAATGGGGCGCATTCAAATGCGCCCCATTTTTTTATGCCTGAAACACGGACCCTGCAGGAGCCGGGTGTTATTTGCGGTTAAGCATCACCGGCAACTGCGCCACCAACTTGGCGTTGTTCAACGGCGCCCGGATGAACCCGCGCTGCGTCCCGTCCGGCCCGATCACCGCCAGGTTGCCGCTGTGATCAACCGTGTAATTCGGCTTGCTGGTGTCCGCCGGAATGAACGGAATGCTCACCGCGTTGGCCAGCTTCTGAATGTCCTCGACCGAGGCCGCCGTCAGCCCTTGAAACTGCGGGTCGAAGTAACCCAGGTATTGCTTGAGCTGCTTGGGTGTATCGCGGTTCGGATCGACGCTTACCAGGATGATCTGCAATTTATCCACAGCCTCCGGCGGCAATTCGCTCTTGATCTGGCGCAGCTGGGCGAGGGTGGTCGGGCAGATGTCCGGGCAGAAGGTGTAGCCGAAGAACAGCAACGACCACTTGTCTTTCAACGCATTGACCGCCACCGGTTTGCCGTCCTGATCGGTCATCGTCACGTCCGGCAGGTTGCGGCTTTGCGGCAACAGGATAATCCCGGCGTCGATCAGTGCCGTAGGGTCACCCTGGCCTTTGCCGGACAGCACTTTGTTGATGGTCAGGCCCAGGACCAGCGCGATCAGGGCGACAAGGATGAAGACGGTTTTCTGGGTTCGAGTCATAGGTTCAACAGTAGGTAGTGGTCTACGAGCAGCGCGATAAACAGCAGGAACAAGTACCAGATAGAGTACTTGAACGTGCTGATCGCCGCGTGCGGCCGAGTGCCACGGTACAGCACGACGGCCCATTGCAGGAACCTCGCGCCAAGCCCGACGGCGCAAATCAGGTAGAGGACGCCGCTCATGTGAATCACGTACGGCATCAGGCTGACGGCCAGCAACGCGAAGGTATAAAGCAGGATATGAATTTTCGTGTAGTGCTCGCCATGGGTCACCGGCAGCATCGGAATATCGGCCTTGGCGTATTCCTCTTTGCGATGGATCGCCAGCGCCCAGAAGTGCGGCGGGGTCCAGGCGAAGATGATCAGCACCAGCAGCAGCGGTTCGGCACTGACGTGACCGGTGGCTGCGGTCCAGCCGAGCAGCGGCGGGGCGGCACCGGCCAGGCCGCCGATGACGATGTTCTGTGGCGTCGCGCGTTTGAGGAAACCGGTATAGACCACGGCGTAACCGAGCAGGGAAGCCAGGGTCAGCCACGCCGTCAGTGGATTGGTGAACGCCAGCAACAACGCCTGACCCAGCACCGCCAGCACCAATGCAAATGTCAGCGCAGCCTTCGGTGACACCCGGCCTTCGGCCAAGGGCCGTTTGTGTGTGCGCGCCATCACCGCATCGATCCGCCGGTCCACCACATGATTGACCGCCGCCGCCCCGCCGGCACACAACGCGATCCCCAGATTGCCGAACACCAGCACCGTCCATGGCACCCCGGCGCGGGTCGCGAGGAACATGCCGACCAGCGAGGTGATGAGCATCAGCACCACCACTTTCGGCTTGGTCAGCTCCAGGTAGTCACGCCAGATCGCCTGGCTGTGACGTGCGCCGATCAGAGTCGCCATGGCATCTCTCCTTTTATTGTTATGGGCCCGGCTGAGTGTTTGCGCGGGCTGAAGCGCCAGCGCGTCGGTTGTTTGACCCGAACCAGACTGGTCCGGGCGTGGTAATTGACCAGCACCATTGTCAGCAACAGCGCTGCGCCGCCGGCGTTATGCGCGACAGCCACCGGCAGCGGAAGGTGAAACAGCACGTTGCTGATGCCGAGGGTGATCTGTGCGGCGAGAGCAATCAGCACCAGGCCCGCCAGGCGTGTCATGCCGACGACTTTCAGTTGCCACGCCAGACCGAACAGCACCAGCGTCACCAACAGCGCGCCAATGCGGTGAGTCAGGTGAATCGCCGTGCGCGCATCGCTGTCGAGCTGCCCGCCCAGGTAATTGGGGCCGATGTGTTGGGTCAGATGAAAGCCGTTGGCGAAATCAGCGGGCGGCAGCCATTGCCCGTGACAGGTCGGAAAGTCGATGCAAGCCACCGCCGCGTAGTTGGAGCTGACCCAGCCACCGAGGGCGATTTGCAGGATCACCAACAGCAATCCGGCCGTCGCCCAGTACTGCAAACGCCGCGGCACCGTCAGCGCCGGCAGTACGCCGGACAGGCGCAAGGTCAGCAGAAACAACAGGCTCAACGTTGCGAAACCCCCGAGCAAATGCCCGGTCACCACTTGTGGCCAAAGCTTGAGCGTTACTGTCCACATGCCGAACGCCGCTTGGGCGATTACCACCGCCAACAGGAACAATGGCAGCTTCACCGGTTGCCCCGGATGCCGACGATGCACCCAGGCGCGCCCGGCCAGTACCAAAATCAGCAACCCCAGTGTGCCGGCAAAGTAGCGGTGGACCATTTCGTTCCAGCCCTTGTGCGCCTCGACCGGGGCATCGGGAAAATGCAGTTCGGCATGAGCCAGCTGGGCTTCGCTTTTCGGCACGCTGATAAAGCCGTAGCAGCCCGGCCAGTCCGGGCAACCGAGGCCGGCGTGGGTCAGGCGGGTGTAGGCACCGAGCAACACCACGATCAGTGCCAGCAAGGTGGCAAACAGCGCGAGGCGAAATCCAGGTTTGGCCATGACGATGCCCTTATCCGATGTTCGACAGTTTCAGCAAATGGCGCAGGTCATTGAGCAAGTCCTTGCCTTTCACGGTTGGGTCGTAGCGCAGCACCAGATTGCCGTGCGGGTCGATGATCCACAGCTGCGGCACGGTTTGATCGCCAGTGGTCTTGCTGAATGTGGTCAGGTCCATGGGATAACGCTGCAACTGCGGGTATTCGCGGGTCAGCTTGGCGTCGTAGTCGCTGTTCAGCGGTTGCGCGGCAGCCAGGGCGTGACTGGCGCGCCCGGCATCACGGCCAAGGCCGATCTGGACTTGTCGCGCCAGATACACCAACTGCTGGCAATCAACCGAACACTCCTTGGGCGCGGTGACCAGCAATTGCCAGCGGTCCTCCTGCGCCTGCACGCCAAGGTCGGCGCGGGTCTGGCCGTTGCCGATCAGCTCGCCGTGATAGCTGCGACCTTCCGGCACCCAGAACTGCAACTTGTACATGCCGGTGGCGAGGATCATCGGACCGATCACCCCAAGCAGGATCAGCAGCAGCTGCAAGCGACCCTTGCGCCGGTTCGCCGGCGTTTTCGCCTCAGACATGCTGGGTGGATTCATGGCCGCTCCCATGGTGTTTCTCCTTTGCGTTGTGCCAACCGAGATAGACGTAGAGGCCGAGCAGGGCGATCGACATGGCGAACCACTGCACGGCATAAGCGATGTGTTTTTCCGGCCCCATGGCCACTACCGGCCAATCGGCCTGGTAGGACGCGGGGCCGGTTTCTGCGCGTAATTCGTAGGCGAACCCGTCACGGTCCAGCGCCGCCCAGAGCTTGGAAGGTTCGACCGCGGTGACTAATCGAGGCCAGGTGGTGGTGCTCGGATCGGCCTGCAATTGAAAGGTCGCGCCGGGCGAGACGTAGACCCAGGCATCCAGGCTCAAGGCCTGAGTCGGCGTGGTGAATTGCGGCGGTGTGCGCCGGTCCGGCCACGGCAGCCAGCCGCGATTGACCAGCAGCCACAGTCCGGTCGCCTGCTCCTGAAACGGTTGCAGCAGCTCGACGCCGACTTTGCCGTCGCGCTGGCGGTTATCCAGCAACAGGCTGTGCGCCGCATCGAACTGGCCGTGCAGGCGAACCCGGCGAAACGCCGGATCTTCGGTGTGTTGCAGCTCGGTGCTGGCCATCGGCGCGGCGGCACGGCGCTCGGCATAGGTGTGCAGCAACGCGCTTTTCTCCGCGCCCCGGCTCAGTTGCCAGAAGCCGAGCGAGACCAGCAGCGGCAGCAGGAGCGCGACCACCAGCGTCGGTACGATGCCCGGCCGAAAGCGCTTCATGGCTTCGCCAGAAAGTCGGTAGTCGCGATAGCTATACTCAAGTGCATCGCCTTTCCCCCGGAGTCCCACCATGCTCAAAGCAGCCATCGTCCTGATGCTGATTGCCACGGTTGTCAGCCTGTTCAGCGGCCTGTTTTTTCTGGTCAAGGACGACAGCAGCTCGAACCGCCTCGTCATTGCCTTGAGTGTTCGTGTTGCCCTGGCCGCCATCACCGTCGGCTTGATCGCCTGGGGTTTTTTCAGCGGCCAGCTGGTGTCGCATGTGCCCTGGTAAGCCTCAGAGCACGTAGACGAAAACGAACAGTCCGATCCACACCACGTCCACGAAGTGCCAGTACCAACTCGCCGCCTCGAAGCCAAACTGGTGCTCGTTATCGAAATGCCCACGCATGACCCGCATCAGCATCACGAAGAGAATGATGGTGCCGATAGTCACGTGAGCGCCGTGGAAACCGGTGAGCATGAAGAACGTCGCGCCGTAGATGCCCGAACCCAGGGTCAGGCCCAGTTCGTGGTAAGCATGCAGGTACTCTTCGGCCTGAAAACCGAGGAACGCGCAGCCCAGCAACACGGTGATCGCCAGCCAGATTTTCAATGCGCCGCGGTGGCCTTTTTTCAAGGCGTGGTGGGCGATGGTCACGGTGACGCTGGAGCTCACCAATAGAATGGTATTGATCAGCGGCAAGCCCCAGGGACTGATAACTTCCTTCGGCGGCGGAAACAGTTTGGAATCAGGGTTGTTCAGCAATGGCCAGACGAATTCGAAGTTCGGCCAGAGCATATGTGCGATGCCTTTGGGACCTTCACCGCCGAGGGCCGGACCGGAAACGTGGCGCACGTAAAACAGCGCACCGAAGAACGCGATAAAGAACATCACCTCCGAGAAAATGAACCAGCTCATGCCCCAGCGGAACGAGCGGTCCATCTGCGCGCTGTACAAGCCGCCGCGACTTTCCTTGATGACCGTGCCGAACCAGCCGAACAGCATGTACGCCAGCAGCAGGCCGCCGACGAAAAAAATCAGCGGGCCGTGGGATTCCGGCCGCGCCGCTTTCAGATCGTTGAACCAGGTGGCCAGGCCGAACACGGTGACGAACATCCCGACCGTGGCGATGATTGGCCATTTGCTCTGGGCCGGAACGTAATAATGTTCATGAGTTGCCATTTATTGTTCTCCTTATCGGGCACGCTCAGCCGCCAGTATTTACAGCCACCGGTGGATGTCGGGCGGTGATATCGAACAGCGTGTAGGACAGCGTCAGGTGCTTCACATCCTTGGGCATGTCACGGTCAACGATGAAACGTACCGGCATCTCGATCCGTTGACCGGGCTGCAGCACTTGCTGGGTAAAGCAGAAACATTCGGTCTTGTGGAAATACGCCGCCGCGGCGCTCGGCGCGATGCTCGGCACCGCTTGCGCGCTCATCGGCTTGTCAGTGGGGTTGTGCGCGATGAAGATCATCTCGTTCACCGCCCCCGGGTTGGCCGTCAGCTCGTCGCTCTTGGGGTAGAAATCCCAGGACATGTCAGCCGAGTTGGTCGACAGGAACTGCACGCGGACCTGCCGCGAGGTATCGACGGTTTGTTCGCCCTCATACTGGCCGCCAGTCTTGCCATTGATGCCGAATGCCTTGCACATCACGTCGTAGATCGGCACCAGGGCAAACCCGAAAATAAACATCGCCACCACTACCAGCAGCAGGCGGGTGACCAGCTTCTTCATCGAAATCGAGTCAGCCATGGGATCCAGCCTCTACGCATGACCCGATAGGAGTGGGCCTTTGTGGCGAGGGAGCTTGCTCCCGCTGGGTCGCGAAGCGGCCCCAAAAGTTTTGCGTCTGCTTCGCAGCCGAGCGGGAGCAAGCTCCCTCGCCACACAGGCTCGCTCCTACAGGGGCGAAGGTGTTCATTTCACTTCCGGCGGCGTGGTGAACGTGTGATACGGCGCCGGTGACGGGATGCTCCACTCCAGGCCTTCCGCTCCATCCCACGGTTTGGCCGGTGCTGGCGGGCCGCCGCGGATGGTCTTGATCACGATGAACAGGAAGAAGATCTGCGTGGCACCGAACATGAACGCGCCGATCGACGACACCATGTTGAAGTCGGCGAATTGCAGGTTGTAGTCCGGAATCCGCCGCGGCATGCCCGCCAGCCCCACGAAGTGCATCGGGAAGAACGCCATGTTCATGCCGATGAACGAGAGCCAGAAGTGCAGCTTGCCGAGGGTTTCGTCGTACATGTGGCCGGTCCATTTCGGCAGCCAGTAGTAGGCCGACGCGAAAATCCCGAAGATTGCACCTGGCACCAGCACATAGTGGAAATGCGCGACCACGAAGTAGGTGTCCTGGTACTGAAAGTCTGCCGGGGCGATGGCCAGCATCAACCCTGAGAACCCGCCAATGGAAAACAGGATCACGAACGCCACCGCGAACAGCATCGGCGTCTCGAAGGTCAGCGAGCCTTGCCACATGGTGCTCGCCCAGTTGAACACCTTCACTCCGGTGGGCACCGCGATCAGCAGCGTGGCGTACATGAAGAACAGCTCGCCCACCAGCGGAATGCCGACCACGAACATGTGGTGCGCCCAGACGATGAACGACAGGAACGCGATACTGGCCGTGGCATAAACCATCGAGGTGTAGCCAAACAGCGGCTTGCGCGAAAAGGCCGGAATGATCGAGCTGACGGCACCGAAGGCCGGCAGGATCATGATGTACACCTCAGGGTGACCGAAGAACCAGAACACGTGCTGGAACAACACCGGATCACCGCCACCGGCGGCACTGAAGAAACTGGTGCCGAAGTGAATGTCCATCAGCATCATCGTCACGCAACCGGCCAGCACCGGCATCACCGCAATCAGCAGGAATGCGGTGATCAGCCAGGTCCAGACGAACAACGGCATTTTCATCAGCGTCATGCCGGGGGCGCGCAAGTTGAGGATGGTCGCGATCACGTTGATCGCGCCCATGATCGAACTGATCCCCATCAAGTGGATGGCGAAGATGAAGAACGTCACGCTTTCCGGCGCGTAGGTCGTCGAAAGCGGGGCGTAGAACGTCCAGCCGAAGTTCGGCCCGCCACCGGGGGTGAACAGGGTCGACACTAGCAGGATGAACGCCGCCGGCAGCAGCCAGAAGCTGAAGTTGTTCATCCGCGGCAGGGCCATGTCCGGTGCGCCGATCATCAGCGGGATCATCCAGTTGGCGAGGCCGACGAACGCCGGCATTACCGCACCGAACACCATCACCAGACCGTGCATGGTGGTCATCTGATTGAAGAATTCCGGCTGGACGATCTGTAACCCCGGCTGGAACAGTTCGGCGCGAATCACCATCGCGAACGTACCGCCCAAGAGGAACATGGAGAACGCAAACCACAGGTACAGCGTGCCGATATCCTTGTGGTTGGTGGTCAGCACCCAGCGCATCAGACCTTTGGCAGGGCCGTGGGCGTGATCGGTAGCATGACCATGATCATCAATGACGGCGCTCATGGCGTGTCTCCTGCAAACAGATGGGCTGGGCAGGCCGGGGCGCGCTGCCCCGACCGGTTCCTTGGTTGCGCAATAGGCCGGGTCATTGGCTTTCCGCCTGTTTCAGCTCCAGCACTTCTTTAGGAGTGACCATGTCGCCTTTGTTGTTGCCCCAGGCGTTACGTTCGTAGGTCACGACCGCCGCGATATCGACTTCCGAGAGCTGCTTGCCGAACGCCGCCATGGCGGTGCCAGGCTTGCCGTGGAAGACAATGCCCAAGTGATCCTTGATTGGGCCGGTGGCGATTTTCGAGCCCTTGAGTGCCGGGAACATCGGCGGCAAGCCTTGGCCTTCGGCCTGGTGACAGGCCACGCAAGTGGTGTGATAAACCTTGTCGCCACGCTCTTTAAGCTCGTCGAGGGTCCATTCCTTGCTGGTCAGCTCTTTGAGCTGCATGGCCTCGGCCTTGCGCTCGCCCAGCCATTTTTCGTAATCCGCCTTTTCCTTGACCTCGACCACGATCGGCATGAAACCGTGGTCCTTGCCGCACAACTCGGCGCACTGCCCGCGGTAGATGCCAGGTTTGTCGATGCGGGTCCAGGCTTCATTGACGAACCCCGGAATCGCATCGCGCTTGACCGCGAAGGCCGGCACCCACCAGGAGTGGATAACGTCGGCGGAGGTCACCAGGAAGCGCACCTTGGCGCCAATCGGCAGCACCAGTGGCTTGTCGACCTCCAGCAGGTAGTGCTCGCCCTTGGTTTCCTTGTTGTGAATCTGGTCGGCGGGCGTGGCCAGGTTGCTGAAGAACTCGACGTCCTGACCCAGGTATTTGTAATGCCACTTCCACTGATAACCGGTGACCTGGATATCGATATCCGGCTCACTGGCGTCGTACATCTTGATCAGGGTCGCCGTGGCAGGAACCGCCATGGCCACCAGGATCACGAAGGGCACGATGGTCCAGAGGATTTCGACGGTGGTGCTTTCATGAAATTTTGCGGCCACCTGCCCGGTCGAGCGACGGTGGAGGATCATCGACCAGAACATGGCGCCGAAGACGATGATGCCGATCACTACACAGATCCAGAAAATGGTCATGTGCAGGTCAAATACTGCGTGACTGATTTCAGTCGCTCCCGGCGCCATATTCACAGTCCAGGCGGCGTGCGCCTGACCGAAAATCGACCACAACAGGAGGCCCATCCAGACGTGTGGATGTCGCATCATTGCGGGTTCCCCTTATCGTTCTTGTTATCCCGCCGGCTTTCACCTGCGGCAAGGGAGCGGCATTTCAGACTACGAACTTGAATCGCCGGGCCTTGCTGCGTGTGCAGTCGGGCGTCATCAGCTAACTCCATTCCCACCCGAGTATAGACAGCGACTGCCACCTCGCAACGTGACGGCGTAAATGATCTGAAACAGCTGGGACTTGCGTTCAAGGTCCCGAATGGAGAAGGATGCAGACGAGTGGTGGCAAATGGATATAACTGTGATGTCTCAAGGATGAAACAATTATGACAAATGCGTCTTAGCCTTTTTCGTATGCAAGCTAAGTTATGTCTTCCCTATTTCATTGCCTTTGTTTCCTGGAGTTTTCATGAACACCGCCGCATTGCGCGAGCAGATCCAAAAAGCCCAACAACACGAGGCCGAGACCGGCCTGTTGACGCGTCAGCTGGAAAGCAAACTGCCTCATCTACACCCAACGATCCAATTGCCGGAGGCGGATGCCAACGGCGTGTTGACGCGTTTTGTCGCCGCCTACATCGATGAAGTTCCTGATCTGCTGGATGCAGCCAATGAAGTCGCCAGGGAAGCGGGTATCGAGTCACAGATCAAACCGGTGCTGAAAATTGCCGAGCAGTACTTCCTTCAGCCGCCGACCATCATGGCGGGTCACATCGGGCTCGACAGCCTGCTGGACGAAGCCTATCTGGCGCATCGGTTTGTCGAAGAGGTCAACGACCTGTACATCAAGCACTTTGGCCAGCCACTGATCCCATTGGACATGACTGTCGCCAACCTGATTGCTCACCAACTGATCGGTGAGGAATTTGCCAACCAACTGGATGAGGCGGTGCATCACGCCGTGGACGAGATGCTCAACGATGAAAGCTTTGCGCTGGAGTCGGTGGAAGCCTATCGCGAGAAACTCAGCAGCCCCGATACCGGTGCTGCGTGGAAGCGCTGGCCGTGCATGTCACGCCGGTTGGGCGTAGGGCTGGAGCTGGATCAGCCCGCCGCCTGATCCAACTGAAAAACCAAACCCCTGTGGGAGCGGGCTTGCTCGCGAAGGCGGTGGGTCATTCAACATTAATGTCGACTGACTCAGCGCCTTCGCGAGCAAGCCCGCTCCCACATTGTCTATGTTCAGGCCGTAGAACCTACTCCGGTGGTAGTCCGCAACCGCCCTTCAAGCCTGCGCTTCAACCCCCGCGCTTCAATCAACAGCGTCGAACCCTTGGCCGCATTGGCCCGACCCCATTCTTCAAGCAACTCCAGGCACGAGTGATCGATATAGCTCAGGTTATTGAGCGGCACATGCACCGTTGCACCGGCGGGAATGGTCCCCAGCACCTGAGTCAACGCCGGCACCTTGAGAAAGGTCGCAGCCCCGATCAAGCGCAACTCCATTTCACCGTCCTTGGGCAGATCGATCAGGCTGATCTTCAACCGCGAGGCTTTCCACGCCAGTTTGGCCAGGGTCAGGCCGAAGCCGATCAGGACGCCGGTCAACAAGTCGGTGAAGACAATCGCCAGCGCTGTCGCGGCGTAGGTGAACATCGGCATCCGGCCATAACGGCCCAGACTGCGGAAGGCCTTGAGGTCGACCAGTTTGAAACCGGTGTAAACCAGCACACCCGCCAAACTTGCCACCGGAATGCTCTGCAGCACGCTGGACAGCAGCAACACGAACGCCAGCAGCCATAGGCCATGGAATATCGTCGACAGTCGTGTGGTGGCGCCAGCCTGCACATTGGCCGAGCTGCGCACGATCACGCCGGTCATGGGCAACGCACCGAGCAGGCCGCAGAGCATGTTGCCGACGCCTTGTGCCGAGAGTTCCCGGTCGAAGTCCGAGCGTTGACCGCTGTGCATGCGGTCTACCGCAGCGGCAGACAGCAGGGTTTCGGCACTGGCGATGAAGGCGACAGCAAAGGCCGCGATCAGCAAGGTCGGATCAGCAAGATTGAGCAAGTCCGCCGGTTTCAGCCAGTCGATGGCTTCCGCCAGATTGGCCGGGACCTCCACGCGTTTGACCTGCAAGGCGAGCATCAGGCTGGCGACAGTCGCCAGGCCTACACCCAGGAGCGCTCCCGGAATGAAGCGCAGGGAATGCGGGCGCAATTTTTCCCACAGGTACATCACCGCTATGGTTGCGAGCCCGAGCAGGCCGGCCTGCCAACCAAAAGAAGGCAAGGCTTGCGCCACGGCAGCCGGAAAGGCCGCCAGGTTATCCAGCCCCGACGGTTTGGGCACGGCGTCGAGCATCACATGCACCTGTGACAATACGATCAGCACGCCAATCCCGGCGAGCATGCCGTAAACCACCGCCGGCGCTGTTACCCGAAACCAGCAGCCCAGTTTCAAACGTCCGGCCACCAATTGCAGAAACCCCGCCAGCAGCAGAATCGGCCCGAGCATGGCGATGCCGTGCTGGCGCACCAGTTCGAACACCAGAACAGCCAGACCCGCCGCCGGACCGCTGACTTGCAGGGGCGACCCCGCGAGCCAACCCACGACCAGACCACCGATGATGCCGGTGATCAGGCCTTTGGCCGGCGGTAATCCCGAAGCGATGGCAATGCCCATGCACAAGGGCAGGGCGACCAGAAACACAACCACTGAAGCGAGCAGCTCCCGTGGCAGAACAGCTTTGAGTTGCGCAGCACGCATGGTGATTCTCCCGAAGATTTCTTCAGGCATGGCGTGGCCTGGCCGCTGAAACAGCGGCCAGGGTCAAACCACACAGATTTTTAGGAAGATTTAGAAGCGCGCTTTGGGCGTCGCCACCGGAATCGGATGGCTGCCATCGAGCGGCAGGAAACGCCCCTGATCGGCGTCATAAGCTTTGATTGCGCTGGTTTCGATGTCATAGACCCAGCCATGGATGAACAGATGACCGTTCGCCATGCGCGAGGCTACCGAGGGATGAGTACGCAGGTGCTGCAGTTGGGCGATGACATTCTCTTCGGTGAGGATGTGCATTGTTTCGTTTTCGTCGGTGCAGTTGCAGTTGTCGTGCACCATGGATTTCGCGACTTCCGCATGCCGCAGCCAGGCTTTGACCGTGGGCATCTTTTCCAGGCTGTCGGGATTGAGCACGGCACGCATCGCGCCACAATCGGAGTGGCCGCAGATGATGATGTGTTGCACGCCCAGCGCCAGCACCGCGTACTCGATGGCGGTGGAAACACCACCGTTCATTTGGCCATAAGGCGGTACGACGTTGCCGACGTTGCGAGTCACGAACAGATCGCCAGGCGAACTGTGGGTGATCAGTTCGGGCACGATGCGCGAGTCGGCGCAGGTAATGAACATCGCCCTTGGCTGTTGGGCGGTGGCGAGTTTTTTGAAGAGCTCTTCCTGCTGCGGAAAGATCTCATGATGAAAATGCAAAAAACCATCAACGATATGCTTCAACGCTGCATCGGCGGTTTCCGCCTCGGGTTGGGCTGAAGCCGACGCAGCCAACGGCTGTTTATCCTTGTCACTCATGAATTCATCCTCATTGGCGGAGTCAGGGAATTTTCCCGTTTTGTCCGGTGTGAAGCCAGTGGCTGTTTAAAAAACATCCAGGTCGGAAATCTCGACCCGTCAGTCACTCGATGAACAAGGTAGCTGCCGAAACTTAACTCAAACTGAATCAACTGCTCTAGAACGTGCGTTACAGGTTACAAAAAATGTGACCAGGCTAATTATGTCGCACGTTTCCTACTACTCAACCATAGGCCAATTGTCCTCAAATCAACGACATCTGGCGACCCGGCGGACAAAAGGCGTCGCAATCCAGATTGAAACCTTCCCGTCGATTGAGCCCCAGGCGTTTGATGGTTTTGGCAAAGCGCTGCGCCAACAGATCGGCAAACGGACCTTCGCCACGCATTCGGGTGCCGAACCGACTGTCATACAGTTCACCGCCGCGGCTCTGGCGAATCAGACTCAACACATGGGCTGCTCTTTGAGGATAGTGGGCCGCCAGCCATTCCTCGAACAACGGTGCCACTTCCAGCGGCAGGCGCAACATCATGTAGGCCGCACTTTGTGCTCCGGCCGCCTGCGCCTCGGTCAGCAGGCTTTCGAGCTCGCTGTCGTTGATCATTGGAATCATCGGTGAACACAGAACGCCCACCGGAATCCCGGCCTCGCGCATTACGCGGATCGCCCGCAGACGGGCCTTGGGCGCAGCGGCGCGGGGTTCGAGGATGCGTTTGAGTTCATCGTCCAGGGTGGTCAGGCTGATCATCACCGCTACCAGCCGTTGTTCGGCGAGTTCAGCCAGCAGGTCCAGGTCGCGCAGAATCAGCGAGCCCTTGGTGATGATCGTCACCGGGTGACGGTAACGCAGCAGCACTTCCAGGGTTTTGCGGGTGATCTTGTGTTCCCGTTCGATGGGCTGGTATGGATCGGTGTTGGAGCCCAGGTTGATCGGTGCGCACTGATAGCCGCGTTTGGACAGTTGCTCCTCCAGCACATCGGCGGCATTGGTCTTGGCAATCAGTTTTGTTTCGAAATCCAGCCCCGGTGACATGTCCCAATAAGCGTGGCTGGGTCGTGCATAGCAATAGATGCAGCCGTGCTCGCAACCGCGATAGGGATTGATCGAACGATCGAAGGGCAGGTCCGGCGAGTTGTTGCGGGTAATGATGGTTTTCGCGGTCTCGATGCGCACCTCGGTGCCCTGGGTCATCGGCGCTTCCTGATACCAGCCATCGTCCTCCGCCACTGAGTGGTTCGGGGCGAAGCGGTTGTGCGGGTTGGTGGCGGTGCCGCGTCCGCGGGGAGGCAAGGGAGTGCTCATCGATCAATACTCTTTGCTGTATGTGCATACAGTATCGAAGGATGAACGAGCCGGCCAGTGCCGTTCGGCACTCCGACAGGGCAGGAAACTTCTTGGCAATGAAGTTGGCCGGCGAGTTCAACCTGGTGACATTCCGGGAAACATATGACGAATAGCTTGGAGACTAAATTAATAAGTAGTATCCGTCTCGCACGAAGTTTCGTGTCTTAATTAATTAAATGGATTTCATTAATGTCGATTTTTAATCAGCGCGGTATCTTTTTACAACTTATGCAGCCAAGTGCTTCGGAACCAAACACGCTCGTTTCAATACAGCTTGCCCGTATGGAATTGGGTTTTGATGCCGAAAATGAAGTGCAGACCGAGGCCCTGGTGGATTCTGTCTACATGACTGCAACTTCAGTTGATGGCGGTCGTTCGTTCGATATCAAAAAAGTCAAAAGTGATGTGGACGGTGACGGCGATATCGACAGCGACGACAAGGAAAAACTGCTGGCTCTGGCCAAAGCTTATTCCAGTATCGTCAATCCGTAAGCCTGGTTACTCACTAAACCTGTGAGAGTGCCGCGCAGGTTTAGTTGTGAAGTGCGAGTTGAATCAGCCGTCGCAGGTATTGTTGGAAAGCACAAATTCAAAGGGAGCGGATTCACGATTCTTTGACAGATGGCTCACGGACCTTTGACCGCTCGACGCTCATTGTGGCGTCGTCACCCCGCCTCCCAATACGGTCGTCAAGCATGTCCCCACGCCTTATTCCTGCGATGTGTTTGTCGCTGGTTGCACTGTTCAACCTGACGTTTGCTCACGCTGATGAGACAGTCGTGCCCCGTCCTGCGGAGTGGGCTCAACCGGTCGGGGTTCAGTACAACCTTTTCCAGATGTCCCCGACTCTCTACCGCAGCGCATTACCCGATCGCGGAGCCGTTCCCTTGTTGGCAAAACTCAAGGTCGCCACGGTGATCAACTTCCTGCCCGAGTCCGATTCAAGCTGGCTGGCCACACCCGGTATCGAACAGGTGCAACTGCCCTACCGCACCAATCACGTGGATGATGCGCAAGTCCTCACGGCCCTTCGTGCCATTCAGAGCGCCGAAGCCAAAGGCCCGGTGCTGATGCATTGCAAACACGGCTCGGACCGTACTGGCCTGATGGCCGCCATGTACCGGGTGGTTGTGCAGGGATGGAGCAAGGAGGACGCCCTGAGCGAGATGACTCAGGGCGGCTTTGGTGACAGCACACACTTCAGGGACGGTGTTCGTTACATGATGCAGGCCGATGCCGAGAAGCTGCGCACAGCGCTGGCCAACGGGGAGTGCAGCACGAGCCCGTTCGCTGCGTGTTCGATGAAAAACTGGTTCAAGTCCGCCCATGTCGAGTAAACAGCACCTCCCACGGCATTGCGCTGTGGGAGGTGATCACTGGACTCAGTGCTGTTCGTCAGGCTTTTTCTTCAGCTTCGGGTTCGGGAAAAACTGTACGGCCTGAACCTTGGCGTCCGGTACCTTCAGCGCCGAAACATTGACCCGCGTTCCCAATTCCTTGGGGACGGACAGGCCTTGTTCATTCAACGTGTCTGAATACCCGCAGGCCACGCACTCGCGGTGCGGGACGTCGTCTTCGTTCCACATCATCAACTTGTCCGGCTCGCTGCACGCCGGGCAGACCGCCCCGGCGATGAAGCGTTTTTTCGTCTTCACAGGCGCCTCACTCATGCTGCTGCGTCCTCACTCAGGCCGCTGTGGCGCAAGAGTGCGTCAATCGACGGCGCACGGCCACGGAAGTCGACGAACAGCACCATCGGTTCCTGAGAACCGCCGCGGGCCAGGATCGCTTCGCGGAAGGCGCGACCGGTTTCGGCATTGAGCACGCCGTCCTCTTCGAACTTCGAGAACGCGTCGGCGGACAGCACTTCTGCCCATTTGTAGCTGTAGTAACCCGCCGCGTAGCCGCCAGCGAAGATGTGGGCGAAGCTGTTCGGGAAGCGATTGTAAGCCGGCGGGCGCATGACCGAGACCTCGTCGCGCACGCCTTCGAGCACTTGCAGCACGCTGCGGCCATCGCCGTGGGTGGCATGCAGTTCGAAGTCGAACAACGAGAATTCCAGCTGGCGCACCATCATCAGGCCGGACTGGAAGTTCTTCGCCGCGAGCATTTTTTCCAGCAGATCCTGGGGCAGTGGCTCACCGGTTTCGTAATGACCGGAAATCAGCGCCAGGCCTTCCGGCTCCCAGCACCAGTTTTCCATGAACTGACTTGGCAGCTCGACCGCATCCCACGCCACGCCGTTGATGCCGGAGACGCCCGCGTGTTCGACGCGGGTCAACAGGTGATGCAGGCCGTGACCGAATTCGTGGAACAGGGTGGTCACTTCGTCGTGGGTCAGCAACGCAGGCTTGCCGCTGTCGGCCGGTGTGAAGTTGCACACCAGATTGGCCACCGGGTTTTGCAGTGCGCCTTCAGCGGTGCGGCGACGGTCGCGGGCGCCGTCCATCCAGGCGCCGCCGCGCTTGTTGGCGCGGGCGTAAAGGTCGAAGAAGAAGCGGCCGACATGCTGGCCATTTTCCTTGATCTCGAACAGGCGAACGTCCGGGTGCCAGGTGTCGAAGCCTTTTTGCTCGGCGATTTCGATGCCGTACAGACGTTGAACGATGGCGAACAGGCCGCTCAACACTTTATCAATCGGGAAGTAGGCGCGCAGGGCTTCCTGGGCAACGCTGTAACGTTGTTCGCGGAGTTTTTCACCGTAGAAACCGCTGTCCCAGCTTTGCAGGTCCGGGCAGCCTTGTTCGGCAGCATAGGCCTTGAGCTGTTCCAGATCCTGGACGGCGAACGGCTTGCTGCGTTTGGCGAGGTCGCGCAGGAAACTCAGCACCTGATCGCTGGATTCGGCCATTTTGGTGGCCAGGCTCAGCTCCGAGAAGCTGGCGAAGCCCAAGAGTTTTGCCAGCTCCTGACGCAGGTCGAGAATTTCTTCCATCACCGGGCCGTTATCGTTCTGACCGGCATTCGGGCCTTGGTCCGACGCACGGGTACAGTAGGCAGCGTAGACTTCTTCGCGCAGGGCTCGGTCGTGTGCGTAGGTCATCACCGCGTAGTAGCTCGGGAATTCCAGGGTGATCAGGAAGCCTTCCAGCCCCTTGGCCTGGGCAGCGGCGGCCATTTGCGCCTTGGCCGAATCGGTCAGGCCGGCGAGGGCCGCTTCGTCGGTAACGTGCTTGGTCCAGGCTTGGGTCGCATCGAGCAGCTGGTTGGAGAAGCGGCTGCCCAGCTCTGACAATTTGCTTTGCACTTGGGCGTAACGCTGTTGCTCGGCTTCTGGCAGATCAATACCCGACAGACGGAAGTCACGCAGGGAGTGTTCCAGGATAGTTTTTTGCGCCACGTCGAAACCGGCGGCTTCCGGGCTGCTGGCCAAGGCTTCGAAGGCCTCGAACAATTCGCGGTTCTGGCCCAGCTCGGTAGAGTAGGCACTCAGGGCGGGCAGGCAGGATTCGTAGGCTTCGCGCAATTCGGCGCTGTTGCACACGGCATTCAGGTGGCTGACCGGGCTCCAGGCAGCGCCCAGACGATCGTTGAGTTCGTCCATCGCCAGCACCAGGCCGGCCCAGGTCGGTTGTTTGCCCTGGGTTTTGAGGATCTCGATAATCGCGGCGCGGTTGTCAGCCAGGATCTGTTCAATGGCCGGTTGCACGTGTTCGGCACGGATCGCCGAGAACGGAGGCAGGTCGTAGGACTGCAGAAGAGGGTTGTTCACGCTCACGGTTGGCACCTTGGCTGGAAGAAACATGCCGCCATCTTAATTACAATCGACGCTCACCGCAGCTATCGGCAACAGAGAGAAACCCTATCGTGACCCTTCGCAAGTATCAGAACCACACGCCACTGCTGGGCAAAGGCGCTTTTGTCGACAGTTCGGCGGTGGTGATCGGCGACGTCGAAATCGGCGATGACAGCTCCGTTTGGCCGCTGACGGTGATCCGTGGCGACATGCACCGCATCCGTATTGGCGCACGCACCAGCGTGCAGGACGGCTGCGTGCTGCACATCACCCACGCCGGGCCGTTCAACCCTGATGGCTTTGCGTGTTTGATCGGTGATGACGTGACCATCGCGCACAAAGTCATGCTTCACGGATGCAGCGTGGGCAGTCGGGTGCTGATTGGCATGGGCAGCATCGTCATGGACGGCGCTGTGGTCGACGACGATGTGATCATCGGCGCCGGCAGCCTGGTTCCGCCGGGCAAACGCCTGGCCAGCGGCTTTCTGTATGTCGGCAGCCCGGTGAAACAGATCCGTCCGCTGACTGACAAGGAACGAGCCTTTTTCACCTACAGCGCGGCGAATTACGTGAAGCTCAAGGATCTGCATCTGGCTGAAGGCTACGACCAGATCTGACCTCGACGCCCATATTCAGGATTCAACATGCATTACCAAACCATTTTGTTCGACCTTGATGGCACCCTGACCGATCCGCGGGAGGGCATCACCCGCTCAATCCAGTTTGCCCTGAGCAAGCTGGGAATTGACGAGCCCGACCTGACCCGACTCGAACATTTCATCGGCCCGCCGTTGTTGCAGGCGTTCATGCAGTTCTACGACTTCGACGAACCCAAAGCCTGGGAGGCGGTGAGTTTCTATCGCGAGCGCTTCAAGGTTACCGGCCTGTATGAAAACCGCGTATTCGATGGCGTTACGCCGCTGCTGGAAACCCTCGGAGGGCAAGGGCGCCAGCTGTACATCGCGACCTCCAAGCCGTGGGTCTTCGCCCGGGAAATCGCCCGGCACTTCGACTTCGCCAAACACTTCAAAGTCATTTACGGCAGCGAACTGGATGGCACGCGGACCAACAAGGTCGAGCTGATTGCCCACCTGATGGCCGAAGAAAACCTGGACCCGGCGAACACCCTGATGATCGGCGATCGCAAACACGACCTCATCGGCGCGCGCAGCAACGGACTGGATGCCGCGGCGGTGGGTTATGGTTTTGGCAGCCGGGAAGAGTTGAGCGCAGAAGCGCCGACGTATCACTTTGAAACGCTGGATGAGATGCATCAGGCGTTTTTGCGGCACTGACACTCAAATGTGGCGAGGGTGCTTGCGCCCGTTGGGTCGCGTAGCGGCCCCAAGATCGGCAAGAACGCCACTGCGACGGCTTCGCCGCCGAACGGGAGCAAGCTCCCTCGCCACAGAATTACGTGCCCGTCAGTTTTTTTAGCGCTGTCTTACGCTCACCAACGGGCAATGCACCCAGCTTCTCTACCGCTGCATAAAACTTCACCCAATCCCCATCCACTTGCCTGAACAACGCCGCAAACGCCGGTACCCATTGGTCGTACAAACCAAACGGTAACAACCGGGCGTTGTTCATCGGTGCGTTGATCCAGGCGTCGTAGCGTTTGTCACCCGTCCATTGGCTATCGCGTAACTGCCGGTATTCGGTGCGCAACCGCTCGAACTCGGCTGCTTTGCGTTGACGCATCAGCTCGCTGGCCAGCGGCTGTGCGTATAGCTGTTCAAGCCGCGTACGAGTGTCCAGCACCAACTGAATAAACTGATCCCGCCGCTGCGCCAGGGCGCCATTGTCCGGCGCCAACCCGCGATGGGCACGCCACTGCCGAGTGCCTTCCTGTTCCACGAACGTGGCGAAAGACTCGTTGAACTCGGTGTCGTCCTTCACATAAAAACGCTGATGCGCCAACTCATGGAAGATCAAGGTCGCCAACCGCTCATCGCCCCAACCCATCATCGAACTGATGATCGGATCGTTGAACCAGCCGAGCGTCGAATAGGCCTCGACACCGCCGATCGACACGTCCATACCTTGCAGTCGCAGCAATGCTGCCTCGCCACGGGCCGCGCTCTGGCTGTAATAGCCGCGATAGGCCACGCAACCGGCGATGGGGAAACAATGGTTTTGCGGTGTGAGGGAAAATTCCGGCGTGGCGAACACGTTCCAGACTACGAACGGGCGGCCAATGTCAGCGTACAAGCGGTAGCTCTGGTTATCCGGCAGATGCAGATGCTGGCTGGCGAACGTTCTTGCCTTTTGCGACTGGGCCAGATGCGCACGCAGCTTCTGATCGCGAGCAGGGTCGGCAATCACCTCGGTAACCGGTTCCCGAGCCCGCAGCAATTGCAGCTGACCACTGGCCAATTGGCCGTAATAGCTGAAGCTGGCGCAGCCGTTGAGCAACAAAAACAACACACCCGGAAACAAAACGCGCAAAACGCGATCAAGTAACCCAAGGCTTGGAAGCGGCCTGATCAAAATAAAATCATCCCTGGAGAGTCTGCCCGCAAGACTATCCCGCCTGACTGGAGCTCCGCTATGCGCAAGATGATGCTGACGGGAGGCCTGTTGATGCTGACAGGCTGTGCAGGATTCGGATTACCCCACCCTGATCCCGCTCAAGCGTGGATCGATCTCCATACGCAGCAACAAGACACCGCGTTGCAAGCGCTGGAAGTCGATGACAAGGCCTCCACCGACAAGCGCTATTTTGAGGTGCAACCCGGCAGCCATGAGTTGACGGTGCGTTATCAATTCCCGGTCGAGCCGAGCAACATCGGGCCTGACGCCGAGCCGCTGTGGCGCGATTGCCAGCTGAATGTGAAATTCAACGGCTTCCATGCGGGTGAGAAATATCAGCTGCAAGCAGGGAATATCGGTTTTCGGCCGTGGGCCAAGCTCTACGACCAACAGCGAAAAGTGATAGGCCAGGGCACACCCGCAGGCTGCCAACGCACTTGATCAGCGCTATGCTGAATGACCAATCCTCTGGACATTCATCATGCGCAGGTTGTTGCTATTGCTCGCGGCAGGCGCCATCGCCGGTTGCCAGAGCCCGTTGCCGGCGGTCAATCCACAGATGGCGTGGGTCGAATTCTCGACGCCATTCCCCAACGATAAGTTGCTGATGGCGGAGCGACTGGACAAGCAGCGATTGCGCGATGGGCGTTTCTTCCAGGTGACGCCCGGCAGCCATGAGCTGGTCGTTCGTTTCGACTTTGAAGTGCCCGGTGGCGGGGGCTTGGGTGTGATGAATGGTCCTTCGGAGCGGTTGTGCTACCTGACCATCCACTACGAGCATTTCGAAGCAGGCCAGCGTTATGTGCTGGAAGGCCGCTCGATAGCGTTCACGCCCGGCGCTCGGTTGTATAACGCCAAGCGCGAAATCGTCGCTGAAGACCGAGAATCCTATTGCCTCATGTGAAGCGTATCAGCGCTCGTTTTTCTGGTAGATGATGGCTTTTCTACCGTAGTCGCACGTGCCGACGACCATCGCGGCGTCATGCTTGTCGGCTTCTTCCTTCGACACGATTTCCAGCGTGTAGGAGGGCACGGCATTCGCCTGAATCTTCACTTCGATCTCATTCTTGAGTTCTTCGCAATCTTTGGGCGCTGCAAACGCTGAGGTCGTAAGCACACCGCAGATAATTGCCAAGACAAAACGTTTCATGGTTGAAGCTCCTTTGAGGCAGCACGCAGGTTGATGCGTTTTCGCTGCTGTCATTTATTCGACCACAGTCACGCCAGCCGGGTTTTGTTTCAGCGCAAAAAAATCGCAGCCTGTGGAAGGCTGCGATCACTTATCGCGACAACGCGGATCTAGCTGACCAGTGTGGCATCCAGACTGATCTTCGCATTCAGCACTTTGGACACCGGGCAGCCTTCTTTGGCTTTATTGCTCAGCTCCTCGAACTGCTCCTGGGTCGCGCCAGGAATTTTCGCCTTGAGGATCAATTTCACCGCCGTGATCGCGAACCCGCCGTCCACTTGGTCCAGCGTGACCTCGGCATTGGTATCGATGCTGTCAGCCTTGAGACCGGCATCGCCGAGAATCATAGAAAATGCCATGGAGAAACAACCGGCGTGGGCCGCGCCGATCAGCTCTTCCGGATTAGTGCCCTTGCCGCCCTCGAAACGAGCCTTGAAGCCGTAGGGCGCTTCTCTGAGAACACCGGTTTCCGTGGAAATCGAGCCGATGCCGGTTTTCAGATCACCTTCCCAATGCGCCGATGCTTTCTTGGTAATAGCCATGTCTGCCTCCTCAGGATCCAGCGCGAAGCGTCGCGCCTTCGTGGTTTTCGGTTGCTAGGGTTCTGAGGATAGACGGTGGTGCAAAGTTCACCTGATCTCATAAATCCTACCGTTTACGTAGGATTTTTTGCCTTGGCTATTGAAACTCGGGTATATGCCCTCATTGCATGAAACACGCTTATGGATTCGGCAGGTTTTCGTTTACAAGAAAAAACCTGCGTCCTCAATTTGGAGAAGCAGGTTTATGAAACGACTGTCCGATATCAAATTCTCGACCCTTGACCTTGTGCCCGTGCGCGAGAATGGCAGCGCAGCCCAGTCCCTGCGTAACTCTCTGGACCTGGCGCAGCACGTCGAAAAATTCGGCTACAACCGTTTCTGGGTCGCCGAGCACCACAACATGGATGGCATCGCCAGTTCGGCGACCTCGGTGCTGCTTGGGTATCTGGCCGGCGGCACGTCCACCATTCGGGTCGGCTCCGGTGGCGTGATGTTGCCCAACCACGCGCCGCTGGTGATTGCCGAGCAGTTCGGCACGCTCGAAAGCCTGTATCCGGGCCGGATCGACCTCGGTCTGGGCCGCGCCCCCGGTTCCGATCAGATGACCGCCCGCGCCTTGCGCCGTGAGCGCTCCGGCAGTGCGGACGATTTCCCTGAAGATGTGGCGGAGCTGGTGCGTTACCTCGGCCCACGCACACCGGATCAACGGATCATTGCTATGCCGGGCACGGGCACCAATGTCCCGGTCTGGTTGCTGGGCTCAAGCTTGTTCAGTGCACAGCTGGCGGGTGAGCGCGGTTTGCCCTACGCCTTCGCTTCCCATTTCGCACCGCGTTTCATGCATGAGGCGATTCGGGTCTATCGCAATCACTTCAAGCCTTCGGCGGTATTGGATAAGCCTTATGTGATGCTGGGTGTTCCGCTGGTAGCGGCTGACACCGACGAGCAGGCCGAATATCTGGCAACGTCGGTCTATCAGCGCATCCTCGCACTGATGCGTGGCCAAAGCCTGGTGCAACGTCCGCCGGTGAAAACCATGGACGGCCTGTGGCTGCCCCATGAGAAAGACGCGGTCCATGATTTCCTGGGGCTGGCGATGGTCGGCAGCCCGCAGAAAATCCGCGCCAAACTGGACGTGTTGATTGAGCAGACCCAGGCGGACGAGCTGATTTTTACCTGCGACCTGTACGAACATGCCGATCGCGTGCATTCCTACGAGCTGCTGGCGCAGGTCATGAAAGGCTGACACGCAAGCAGCGCACAAAAAAGCCGACGCAATCGCGTCGGCTTTTTTCGTTATCGACGGAATCCATCTACCGCTTGTAGACGATTTCCTTGGAACCTTTCTCACAGGTGCCGACGACTTTTCCGTCAGTGGACGTGCCTTTATCAACGATTTCCAGTGAGTAGCCAGAAACGCCTTGGGCATCGAGCTTCGCTGCAATTTCGGCTTTCAGCTCTTCACATGGCTTGCCGTCAGCAAACGCTGTACCCGCGAGGCTCAACAAACCTACCGCCAACATAAACATCTTCATCGGTCGCACTCTCTGGTCGGATCAAAGGGAGCATCCAGCCATCAGCCGGATGCACTCATGTAGCGCTTTGCCATTCCGTATGGCACTCGGCCAGCGCGCAAGTTCAGAAGACTCGCTCAAACTCAGCTGCTGGCAATCCGGAACCCGACTTTGAGCGTTACCTGGAAGTGTGCAGCCTTGCCGTCCTTGATGTGCCCGCGGGTTTCGGTCACTTCAAACCATTCCAGGTGCTTGATGCTCTTGTTGGCTTCGGCCAGTGCGTTGTTGATGGCGTCTTCAATGCTGCTGGTGGATGAGCCGACAAGCTCGACTTTCTTGTAAGTGTGATGGTCAGTCATGGGCGTTCTCCTTGGGGTATGAAATACAGCCTAGCAGTGATTTTTCCTATTACTTCTGTCGGCTACTTCCACGCAGAAGTTCAGATTTACTGCACTTTCTCGAACCCCTGGAGTCCCAACCAACACACGCCACTCATCACCAATGCAGGAGAGCCACCATGGCCAACACCTCTTTACGTAAAGCCTCATTGCAAAGCATGGAAGCCGAGATCGAGAGTCTGCTGAAGTCTTTGGAAAACCTGAAGGACGACGCCTCGGACGAGTCGCGTAAAACCCTCAAGGCCTTGAAAGCCAACGCCGAGAGCGCCCTGAAGCATTCGCGTCATCTGCTCAGCGATGCGTACGAAGAAGTCAAAGTCAAAACCCGTGAAACCGGGATTGCCACTCGGGACTACGCCCAGGAACATCCTTGGACTACAGCCGGTGTCGCTGTAGGTGCGCTGGGTCTGCTCGCGGCTTACCTGCTGTGCAAACGCGGCGATTAATCTGCTTGGCGCAGTTCGTTTTTGAGCCACTGCGCCAGTTGCCGAGCGCGTCCGTCCGCGGCGCGCTTGGGTAGCCACAACGCCAGTTGCGCCGGGGTTTCACTGAAGCCCCAGGGCGCAACCAGGCGACCGGCCTTCAAGTCTTCGGCCACCAGCGGTTCAGGGGCAATCGCCACGCCCAGCCCGGCCACTGCCGCCTCCAGCAAATAATACAAATGCTCGAAACCCTGCCCGTACTTCAACGCTTTGCCGTCGAGGCCGCTTTGCTGCGCCCAGCTTGGCCATGCCTGCGGGCGTGAAGTGGTGTGCAGCAACGGCTCGCTCAGCAATGCGTTGGCCGGCGCCTGTTGAAGCCGTTGGTAACCGGCGAAGCGTGGGCTCATGACCGGGCCGATGCGTTCGCTGGCCAATTCGTAAACCTGCATGTCCGCAGGCCATGGCGGCTCGGCGAACACCAGCAAAGCGTCCAGCCCCGGACGACGGGGATCGAGATCGCCTTCTCCGGCAGACAGGTGCAGGCGCAAGTCCGGTAGATCAACATTCAACCGGCCCAACCGCGGGATAAACCAGCGCGCGAGCAGACTTCCCGAACAGCCGAGCACGAACGGGGCGTCGGCGGTGCTTTGGGTCAGTTCAGCGCAGACCGTGCGCAATCGCTCGAAGGCTTCAGCGCTTGCATCGCGTAAGCGCACACCGGCATCTGTGAGTTTAAGGCCGCGACCATCCTTGATGAACAGACTCACGCCGAGATGCGCTTCCAGCACTTTCAATTGTCGGCTGACTGCGCCATGGGTGACGTGCAGTTGCTCGGCAGCCTGACTGACGCTGTTCAGGCGGGCAGTGGCTTCGAATGCGCGAAGCGCGTTCAGCGGGGGAAGATCGTGGCTCATGGGATCTGTGAGTTTTCCTGACAGGTTGTGGCGATCTTATCGGTTTTCAGGCTGAGGCGTCAGGGGTAGAGTTGACTCCATTGTCATCTCACGCATTCAACTGGAGCGACCCATGACCCAGACTAATCTGCGCAACGGCCCCGACGCCAACGGCCTGTTCGGCTCGTTCGGTGGCCGCTACGTCGCCGAAACCCTGATGCCGTTGATCCTCGATCTGGCTCGCGAATATGAAGCGGCCAAGGAAGATCCGGCATTCAAAGAGGAATTGGCCTACTTCCAGCGCGACTACGTCGGACGTCCGAGCCCGCTGTATTACGCCGAACGCCTGACCGAGTTCTGCGGTGGCGCGAAGATTTATCTGAAGCGTGAAGAGCTGAACCACACTGGCGCCCACAAGATCAACAACTGCATCGGGCAGATCCTGCTGGCCCGGCGCATGGGCAAGAAACGCATCATCGCCGAAACCGGCGCCGGCATGCACGGCGTGGCGACCGCCACCGTGGCCGCGCGTTTTGGCCTCGACTGCGTGATCTACATGGGCACCACCGACATCGAGCGCCAGCAAGCCAACGTATTCCGCATGAAACTGCTGGGCGCCGAAGTGATTCCGGTGGTCGCCGGCACCGGCACCCTGAAAGATGCGATGAACGAAGCGCTGCGTGACTGGGTGACCAACGTCGACAGCACTTTTTACCTGATCGGCACCGTGGCCGGTCCGCACCCTTACCCAGCCATGGTCCGCGACTTCCAGTCCGTTATCGGCAAGGAAACCCGTGATCAACTGCAAGCCCAGGAAGGCCGTCTGCCGGACAGCCTGGTGGCGTGCATCGGCGGTGGCTCCAACGCCATGGGCCTGTTCCACCCGTTCCTTGATGACAAGAGCGTCGAGATCATCGGTGTCGAAGCGGCCGGTTACGGTATCGAAACCGGCAAGCACGCGGCCAGCCTGAATGGCGGCGTACCGGGCGTACTGCACGGCAACCGTACCTTCCTGCTGCAGGATGACGACGGCCAGATCATCGATGCGCATTCGATCTCCGCCGGCCTCGACTATCCAGGCATCGGCCCGGAACACGCCTGGTTGCATGACATCGGTCGCGTTCAATACACCTCGGTGACCGATCACGAGGCCCTCGACGCATTCCATAAATGCTGCCGTCTTGAAGGGATTATTCCGGCACTGGAAAGCGCCCATGCCTTGGCCGAAGTGTTCAAACGTGCACCGACCCTGCCTAAAGATCACCTGATGGTGGTCAATCTGTCCGGCCGTGGCGACAAAGACATGCAAACCGTGATGCACCACATGGAACAATCAAAGCAGGAGAAACACTGATGAGCCGCCTGCAAACGCGTTTTGCCGAACTCAAGGAACAAAACCGGGCCGCCCTGGTGACCTTCGTCACCGCCGGCGACCCGAGCTATGACACGTCCCTGGCGATCCTCAAAGGCTTGCCCGGTGCTGGCGCCGACGTGATCGAGCTGGGCATGCCCTTCACCGATCCTATGGCCGACGGCCCGGCGATCCAGCTGGCCAACATTCGTGCCCTGGGTGCCAAACAGAACCTGGCGAAAACCCTGCAAATGGTGCGCGAGTTCCGTGAAGGCAACAGTGATACGCCACTGGTGCTGATGGGTTACTTCAACCCGATCCACATGTACGGCGTGCCACGTTTCATCGCTGACGCCAAAGAGGCCGGCGTGGATGGTCTGATCGTGGTCGACCTGCCGCCCGAGCATAACGGTGAACTGTGCGACCCCGCCCAGGCTGCTGGTCTGGACTTCATTCGTCTGACCACCCCGACAACCGACGATGTACGCCTGCCGACAGTCCTGAACGGCAGCTCCGGTTTCGTCTACTACGTGTCTGTGGCCGGTGTGACCGGTGCCGGCGCGGCGACGCTGGAGCACGTTGAAGAAGCGGTTGCGCGTCTGCGTCGCCACACTGATCTGCCGATCAGCATCGGTTTCGGTATTCGTACACCCGAGCAAGCGGCGTCTATCGCGCGTCTGGCCGACGGTGTCGTGGTGGGTTCGGCGTTGATCGATCACATCGCTAATGCATCGACGCCAGAACAGGCGATTGATGGCGTGTTGAGTCTTTGCTCGGCGCTGGCCGATGGCGTGCGTAAGGCCCGCGTCAGCTGAAGGTAAAGTTCCTGATACAGAGGAATTAGAGCCTCTCGGCACAGACTAAACAGCAAGACCGAGGGCTTCAGGACTACGTTCTGAAGCCCTTTTTGCTGTAGGTGCAGTGAGGAAAGACCTGATGAAAATGCCGAAACGTCTGATTGCCAGCCTGGGCGTACTGATGCTCAGTGCCACCCCTTTGCTGCACGCCAGCGCCGATCAGCGCGACGATCACGACCGCGGCGGCCAGCAACAAGGCCATTACGACAACCACGGCGATGATCATCGCGGCCCGCAGGACAACCATCGCGGCGGCCCTCCGCCACGGGACTTTGGCCCGGTGCGTCAGACGATCCGTGACAATCATGGCTATTTCGTACGCGGCGCGCCGCCACCTCCCGGCATTCATCTCGTACGTGGTCGGCCTTTGCCGCGCGGTTATTACGGAGAGCGTCTGGATCATCGCGCGTTGAGCCGACTGCCGTATTACCCGGGTTACGAATGGCGGCGCGCGGGTGGCGACATTGTGCTGATCGCGGTGGGTACCGGCATCGTCTATGAAATTCTGGAAGGGGTTTTGTAGTGCTGGAGGGACGCGCTTTTGCGTAATGCCAAAAAAGATCGCAGCCTTTGGCAGCTCCTACACAGGATCGCAATCCCGTGTAGGAGCTGCCGAAGAATGAGATCTTTTGAAGTTCACGGCAACTCCAACCCACCCGATGCTTTATGCAGTTTCCGCAAATGTTCGCCAACCTGTTTCAGGTTGGCTTCGTTGGCGGCCATCTCTGCGGCTCGGCTCGGTTCGAGCAACGCTCTCACTTCTTTGTCCAGATCGCCGGTCAATGCCTGAAGCTGTTTCTGCCGCAGGCTGCTTTCCGACTCCAGGCGTTGCCATTCGCTGGGCTGCGGCAATCCATAACCGCCAGTGCCGAGCAGCTCCGCCGGACGGCTAAGGAAGCCGCTGTTGGCGAGGATCTGCTGCAACGTCGCGTTGGCTTTGTCCATGCCGCCGTTCTTCAACTCCCTAGCGCCCAGGTAGCGTTGTTTCACTTCGTCCTGAGCCAGCACCAGTTGTTGTCGGAAGGCGGCCTGTTCCAGTAACAGCAACGCCGCGCTGGTGCGCAGGTCAGCCTGATCAATCCATTTGCGGCGCTCTTCGGCCTTCAATGCCAGCCAGTCTTCGACCTTGTCCTGTTTGATCGGCAAGTGCTTCTTCAGCACTTCGAACATCGCTTGATAACGATCACGGAAAGAGTCGAAGCGATAGCCAAGCCGCAGCGCTTCGCGAGGATCATCCAGCACGCTGGTATCCGCCAGTCCGCGTCCCTTGAGCACTTCCAGCAAGCCGTTGGGCATGATGTTGTCCAGCCCGACCAGCTTTGCGTTGTTGGTGGCGCTGCGTAGCAACTTCAGGCCTTCCACCGCACAGTTGTTGGACAGGAAGAAGTAATTGCCGTCGTAGCTCCAGTGCATCTCGGCGGCGTGTTCCACCACGTCTTCAATCTCGTTGCGCGACAAATTCAGCGGCACCGAGGCGAGGCTGCGCAATTCGGTCTTGGTGTACTCGTCGATCACTTGGGCCAGCGGCAGGACGAACAGGCGCGACGGGTACTTGCCGACCAATCCGTCCCAGCTCGACAGCTGTACGTCACCCACGAAGGCCCGGTAGGACAACACCAGGTGCTGATCCAGATCCAGCCGGCAATCCGGCCCGCGTGGCCGGCCCGGTGCGCAGATCACCAGGCGCAACATGCTGTGGCCCCAGCGGCTGACCCAGTTCTGGTTGGCTTCGGCCAGCAGATAGTCCACGGCATACACCCGTTCCGGGTCGACCTGGCCCAGGGGTTGTTTTGCGAAATCGTTGCCGGCGTTGAGGAAGGCGAAGGATTTGCCGCAAGTATCTTTGGCGGCAGGTGCCCAGCCGAAATGTTCTTTGTAGTAGCGGTACAGCGCAGGACGGCGACAAGCGTAGCTCGGGTCGAGGAGGAAGTACTCCATGTTGACCGCGACGAACTCTTTGGGACTGCTCGTTTCGTAAATATCCGGGCTGCGGGCGATCTGTCGATTGTTCTGTTCGCGTTCGCCGCGACGGCCGACGTATTGCGGCCAGCCCGCGAGGTCGAGCAGACGCGGGTCATCGCTAAGGGTAAAGCGTCGGGAAGATTGGCCACGGCATTCATCCGGAATGCCGACCAGTCCGGAACTGTTGTTACGTCGGGTGCAGCGTTGGATCAGCGTGCGTTCGGCAGCTGGCCAAAAACGCGAGCGGTCATAAATGTGGGTGAGTTCGTGCAGCACCGTGGCCAGCATTTCGCGGCGGACGGTGCCGTGAGGACGATAAGTCTTTTTGGTTGCAGCGCTGCCATCGGTGAGGCTGGCAAGCAGGTTGCGGTTGAGGTCGAGCTCGGACACCAGCGATGCCTGGCCGTAGGCGTTGCTCGGCATGTCATCGGTCCAGCCGACGTCGATGCGCCGGTCGAGTTGTTCGATGAACCGCGGCGGTAGCGCCTGCATGGCTTCATCAAGCAGCGCCTGGCTGGCCTGTTGTTCCGCAGGGCTCAAACCTTCTGTCTTGAGATGTAATTGCAGGCCGGCCTGGGCCGTATTGCCGAGCAGCAACACGACCCCGGCCAGGAGCCAGGCACTTATCGACCTCACAGTGCGAGGATGGCTTCGGCGAGTACCTGGTCACTGGCGTCCCGGGCTTCCGGTACGCGGGTGCGCAATGTGTTGAAGGCCGCTTCAAGGTGCGCACCACGGATTTCACCCTCACTGGCGACGAAACTGGCTGCATCGTCGTGGGCTTCACGAACGATTTTCGAATCACGGATCGACGTCGTGGTGTCGGACGTGAAATCGAGTGTTCGCTGGGTGGCGTTGATGATGATGTTACTGGTGGCTACCAGGGTGTGCGCCTGGGCCAGATCGGCCAATAACAGCAGGCCAAGGGTGGCGACAATCAGCGGGCTACGCATGGAACGACTCCGGAGGAACAAGGATAACTATTGGACGAGAATAGCCTGTGCCAGTTCAAGATCGCTTGCATGAAGTTTTGGCTGGACCCGACGCAGGTAAACCAACGCGGATTCCAGTTGTGCTCCTCGCAATTGGCCGTCACTGGCAATGAATGACGCGGCGTCATCCCGGGCGGCCAGCAGCAGCTTACGGTCGAAAGGGGCGGAGGTCACCATGCTGGTGGCGTAGCCTGTGGCCACGAGACCCTGTGTCGTCAGGTCAAAGGCATGGGCCGTGCCTGCCCAGCAGGCCGCCATGAAAACCGGTGTAATCAGTAGATGTGTAGGAAAACGCATGGGACTCGACAGTTGAAAGCGAGTCCAAAGGCTAGCGCAACGCCCGGTTTAGAGCCAGCGCCGAAACATTGGGACACGTTGGGCGTGTCCCAAGAAGAAATGACGTTTTAGATCGTCAGAATAGCCTGAGCCAGTTGAGCATCCGTTGCATTCAACCCCGGCGCCTGATGGCGAATGTGGTCGAGTGCGCTTTCCAGTTTCACGCCGCGAATGGCGCCTTCGCTGGCGACAAAACTGGCCGCGTCATCGCGGGCGGCACGGACGATCTTGTCATCCCGAAAGGACGACGTGACATCGGAAGTGGCGTCGGACGTGGCCTTGAGTGCACCGACGACAGCATCGGTGGTGACGATGAAGCTGGTGGCGTGGGAATTGGCAGCCACGGCAAGCAGGGCTGCAGCGCTGAGCAGACGAAGACGGGACATGGTGTAACTCCTTTGGGTGAACCGATTGAGAGGTGGCGCGGTATCTGTTGAGTCAGACGCCTGTCGCGCAGTCATCGCCACGTTCTGGATTGATATTAGGCCTGTAGACAGCGGTTCGCACAGTCCCGTCTGTTCAGGTGAGACTTCAGCGCCAGAACGGTTTATCCAGTTCCCTGACACGATCGGAATGACTGATGCCCAGGTCAGACAGCTGCCTGCCATTGAGTTGCGCCAGTAAACGCCGGGTTCTGGCTCTCTCGATGCTGTCGGCGAGGCTTCTGAACATTCTTCTTGTCCAGGTAAATCGGGGCGTCGATTGCGGGGTGTCAGCGGCAAGTTCCAGTAGATGATTCATGGTGCAGTCCTTTTGCGGGCAGGTCGGGATTTCATGATGATCCCGCCGGATATCCCGGAACAGACTCACTCAAGTGAAATTGTACTGGTTCAGTTGTATTGTAGTGTTAACTGTACCTGTTGAAAGGTAGGGTTATTGTTTGGGGGGATTTTCCGGCCCAAAAACGACAAAACCCGTCGCGGTTTCCCACGACGGGTTTTGTTTGTTCAATTCGGGTGCTGGCGGTTGATCTTAAGGATCAGAGCCAGCGACGCTAACTTAGCGCCAGAACGGCTTGCTCAGCTCTTCGTAGCGTTGTGCTTCGCTAATCCCGGCGTCAGCCAGCAGACGCGAATCCAGACGGGCCAGTTGGTGGCGGCTGGAGATGCGGCGCTGCCACAGCATCAGGTTGGCGATAACGCGAAGAGGCATGGAAGCCTGGGTTTTTGCAGCGGTGTCTTCGAAGAACAGATCGGAACTGAGTGTACGTTCCATGGTTTTCATCCTTCCGCTTGTGGCGGGATTAGGTAGTGGTTTAACTGATGCCAATGATCCTCTCGTTTGGCCAGTCTCTCTAGATACAGTTCACCTGTATTGTGAGGGACCAGTTAACTGTTAAAGAGTGGTGTACTGGTCAAAATTGAGGCAACTGTACCTATCTGCACTTATATAGTGCATTTATTGGGATTTTGGTCGGAAAGGTAGGCAATTACGGTAGGAAATGACCGGTACAGCAGTACAGTTTTAAACACTTATCTGCCTGACAGTAGCAAGCTGACGAAACTGTGTTTGCGTCAGCCGCTATCTGTATCAATTACACGGCGAGCATCCGCCCGGTTTCTTCCAGATTCATGTGCCAGCTCAGTGCGTCACGCAGGATATGCGGGGTGTGTCCGCCAAGTGCACAGGCGGCGGTGAAGTAATCATTCAGGGCTTGGCGATAGTCCGGGTGCACGCAATTATCGATGATGACGCGAGCCCGTTCCCTTGGGGCCAAGCCACGCAAGTCCGCCAGACCCACCTCGGTTACGAGGATGTCGACGTCATGCTCTGTGTGATCGACATGGCTGACCATTGGCACCACGCTGGAGATCGCGCCGCCCTTGGCGATCGACTTGGTCACGAAGATCGCCAGGTGCGCGTTGCGCGCGAAGTCGCCCGAACCGCCAATGCCGTTCATCATCCGTGTGCCACAGACGTGGGTGGAGTTGACGTTGCCGTACAGATCAAACTCCAGCGCGGTGTTGATGCCAATGATCCCGAGCCGGCGCACCACTTCCGGGTGGTTGGAAATTTCCTGCGGACGCAGGACCAGCTTGTCCTTGTAGCGCTCCAGGTTACCGAACACATCGGCATTACGACGGCTCGACAAGGTGATCGAACTGCCTGAGGCAAAACTCAGCTTGCCGGCGTCGATCAGGTCGAAGGTCGAGTCCTGCAACACTTCGGAGTACATGGTCAGGTCTTCGAACGGCGAGTCGATCAGGCCGCACATCACGGAGTTGGCGATGGTGCCAATGCCGGCCTGCAGTGGGCCGAGTTTGTTGGTCATTCGCCCGGCCGCCACTTCCTGCTTGAAGAAGTCGATCAGGTGGTCGGCAATGGCCTGAGTGTCGACGTCCGGTGGCAGCACGGTCGAAGGCGAGTCGGACTGGTTGGTGATCACGATCGCGACGATCTTTTCCGGCGGGATCGGAATGGCGGTGCTGCCAATACGATCATCGACCTTCACTAATGGAATCGGCGTACGGGTCGGGCGGTACGTCGGTATATAGATGTCGTGCAAACCCTCGAGGTTCGGGTTGTGCGCCAGGTTGATCTCGACGATCACGTGTTTGGCAAAAATCGCGAAACTGGCCGAGTTGCCCACGGAAGTGGTCGGTACGATGTGGCCTTGCTCGGTGATTGCCACGGCCTCGATGACGGCGATGTCCGGCAGCTTCAGCTGCTGGTTGCGCAATTGCTCCACGGTTTCCGAGAGGTGCTGGTCGATGAACATGACTTCGCCGGCGTTGATTGCCTTGCGCAAAGTGCTATCGACCTGGAATGGCATGCGTCGCGACAGAACGCCGGCTTCGGTGAGCTGTTTATCGAGGTCGTTGCCCAGGCTGGCACCGGTCATCAATGTGATTTTCAGCGGGGTGACTTTGGCGCGTTCGGCCAATGCGTGAGGCACGGCCTTGGCTTCACCGGCGCGAGTGAAACCACTCATGCCGACGGTCATGCCGTCCTCAATCAGAGCGGCAGCATCGGCGGCGCTCATCACCTTATCCAACAACGAAGGCAAGCGAATACGATCACGGTACATGGGTTGTTATCTCGGGTAACGGAAGCAAGGTGTGCAGTCTAGTGGCTTGAAAAAAATCCGTCCCGCTACCATGGTCGAATGCCGAGCCCTGATTTAGAGCCTTTGGTCGGGTTTCACGGGGAATAAAAAAACCCCAGCCTACTAAAGGCTGAGGTTTTGGGTATTGCGTTGGAGCAGGTTTTACTCGACGGCTTTGACCATGTCTTCGATGACCTTTTTGGCGTCGCCGAATACCATCATGGTTTTATCGAGGTAGAACAGTTCGTTGTCCAGGCCGGCATAACCGCTGGCCATCGAACGCTTGTTTACGATGATGGTCTTGGCTTTGAACGCTTCAAGAATCGGCATGCCGGCAATCGGCGATTTCGGATCGTTCTTCGCGGCCGGGTTGACCACGTCGTTCGCGCCGAGCACCAGCACCACGTCGGCCTGACCGAACTCGGAGTTGATGTCCTCCATCTCGAACACCTGGTCATAAGGCACTTCGGCCTCGGCCAGCAAGACGTTCATGTGGCCAGGCATCCGACCGGCCACCGGGTGAATCGCGTACTTCACGGTCACGCCGCGGTGGGTCAACTTCTCGGTCAGTTCTTTCAGTGCGTGCTGTGCCCGCGCTACCGCCAGGCCGTAGCCCGGAACGATGATCACCGTATCGGCGTTGGTCAGCAGGAAGGTCGCATCGTCAGCCGAGCCGGATTTCACCGGACGGGCTTCCTTGGCGCCTGCAGGACCGGCTTCGGCTGTGTTGCCGAAACCACCGAGCAGCACATTAAAGAAGGAGCGGTTCATCGCCTTGCACATGATGTACGAGAGGATCGCACCGGACGAACCCACCAGCGAGCCGGCGATGATCAGCATCGAGTTGTTCAGCGAGAAACCGATCCCCGCTGCTGCCCAGCCGGAATAGCTGTTGAGCATCGATACCACCACCGGCATGTCTGCGCCGCCGATCGGGATGATGATCAGCACGCCCATCACGAAGGCCAGGGCCAGCATCAACGCGAAAGCGCCGAGGTTGCCGGTCATCATGAAGGTGATGCCCAGTGCGAGCGTTGCCAGACCCAGCAGCAAGTTCAGCTTGTGTTGGCCGCTGAACTGTACTGGTGCGCCTTGGAACAGACGGAACTTGTACTTGCCCGAGAGCTTGCCGAACGCGATCACCGAACCGGAGAAGGTGATTGCACCGATGGCCGCGCCGAGGAACAGCTCCAGGCGGTTACCGGCAGGAATCGCATCGCCCAGTTGCTTGACGATGCCCAGCGATTGCGGCTCGACCACCGCCGCGATGGCGATGAATACCGCGGCCATCCCGATCATGCTGTGCATGAAGGCGACCAGTTCCGGCATCTTGGTCATTTCAACGCGCTTGGCCATGATCGAACCGGCCGTGCCGCCGACCAGCAGGCCGACGATGACGTAACCGATGCCGGCGGTGGCAAGCTCTGCGCCCAGCTTATAGATGAGACCCACGGTGGTGAGGATCGCCAATGCCATGCCGAGCATGCCGTACAGATTGCCGCGCCGTGACGTGGTCGGGTGCGACAGGCCTTTCAAGGCCTGGATGAAGCAGATGGACGCGATCAAGTAGAGCGTCGTTACAAGGTTCATGCTCATTACTTGGACGCCTCTTCTTTTACCGCTTTCGGGGCTTTCTTCTTGAACATCTCAAGCATCCGGCGAGTCACCAGGAAGCCACCAAAAACGTTCACCGCTGCCAGAGCCACCGCCAGGGTGCCCATGGTCTTGCCCAGAGGCGTGACGGTCAGCGCCGCTGCCAGCATGGCGCCGACGATCACGATCGCCGAGATGGCGTTGGTCACGGCCATCAATGGCGTGTGCAGTGCAGGCGTAACGTTCCAGACCACGTGATAACCGACATAAATCGCCAGCACGAAGATGATCAGGTTGTAGATACCGGGGGAGATAAGCTCTTCCATCGTCTGAATCCCTGCTTAGGCGTTTTTGCGGATGACTTGGCCGTCGCGGCACATCAGGCACGCGGCGACGATGTCGTCTTCGAGGTTCACTTCGAACTGGCCTTCTTTGTTGAAGACCAGCTTCAGGAAGTCCAGCAGGTTGCGTGCATACAGTGCCGAAGCATCTGCCGCGACTTCACCGGCCAGGTTGGTCGGGCCGCAAATGGTCACGCCATTCTCGACCACCACCTGATCCGCCACGGTCAGCGGGCAGTTGCCGCCCTGGGCCGCGGCGAGGTCGATGACCACGGAGCCTGGCTTCATTTGCGCCACGGTTTCCGCACTCAACAGCGTCGGTGCCTTGCGGCCCGGAATCAGTGCGGTGGTGATGACGATGTCAGCCTGTTTGGCGCGCTCGTGCACCGCCAGGGCCTGGCGCTGCATCCAGCTCGCAGGCATTGGGCGTGCGTAACCGCCAACACCGACGGCGCATTCACGCTCTTCATCGGTCTCGTAAGGCACGTCGACGAACTTGGCGCCGAGGGATTCGATCTGCTCTTTAACCGCAGGACGCACGTCAGACGCTTCGATCACCGCACCCAGACGTTTCGCCGTAGCGATTGCCTGCAAGCCGGCTACACCCGCGCCGAGAATCAGCACGCGCGCCGCTTTCACGGTGCCCGCAGCGGTCATCAGCATCGGCATGAAGCGTGGGTAGTGGTGAGCGGCCAGCAACACGGATTTATAACCGGCGATGTTGGCCTGTGAGGACAGCACATCCAGGCTCTGGGCGCGGGAGGTGCGCGGCGCAGCTTCCAGTGCGAAGGCGGTAATGCCGCACTCAGCCAGCTTGGCAATGGTTTCATTGCTGAACGGGTTGAGCATGCCCACCACAACGGTGCCGCTTTTAATCAGCGTCAGCTCGCTGTCGCTGGGGGCGACCACCTTGAGAATCAGCTCGGCACCAAACGCATCGTTGGCGCTGCCAATAATTGCGCCTGCCGCTTCATAAGCACTGTCGACAACACTGGCCTTAATGCCGGCGCCGCTTTGCACAGTGACCTTATGACCTTGGCCGATCAGCTTCTTGATGGTTTCCGGGGTTGCAGCAACCCGTGTTTCACCCGTCTGGGTTTCGAGAGGAACACCAATGTGCACGTCAAATCTCCTGCGTGATCTTATTGATTAAACCCAGGCACTTCGGATGGTGCAGCTGGGGCGGCCGATCAGCACGATCCCGCCAAATCAGGGCGGGGCGCGGCATTTTGCAGGCGAACTTTGTGCCCTTCAAGGGATTATGACGGGTGACGGAAAATTAACTACAAGTCACCCCGTGACCGAATGTCGCAACCAACCGGTTCAATCCCTTGCAGGCCGTGCCTTGTAAGGATTCTGGCCGAAATACAAGAATTTACACATCGGCACGGTGAATGGGTTGGTATTGCCATTGAATAGCGGCTCAAGGCCACGTTTTCAGGCGCTTGTGGGACGTTTGTACCGCTTCTAGGTACAGTCTGCGAATATGCGACAAAAATTTACATCTGTAGGGCTTTTAAATTGCTGACTACGAGGTCAGCTAATGCCGATAAGCCTTTATTCCTCTAGGCTGTAGCTCTGTGCCTGATTAACTAGCCAGTCGCGAAATGCCTTCAAGGACGCCGATTCGACCTTTCGCTCAGGAATCATCAAGTAATACGCCTTGATGCTGGACAGTGCCTGTGTGTTCGCAATCACCAGTCGCTTCTCCGCCAGTTCGCGCTGAATCAGGAACGGCGGGATCAAGGCGATCCCCATGTCGTGCATCGCCGCTTGGGCAAGCATGGAGAATAGCTCGTAGCGCGGTCCTGTCATGTCTCGCGGGATATTAAGGTTCTGCGAGTTGAACCATTGGCGCCAGGCGTAGGGGCGGGTGGTTTGTTGCAGCAGGGGCAGTTCGGCAATTTCAGTGGGGGTAAGGTTTGTCTTTTTACCCAGTAGGGTGGGGCTGCACACGGGCATCGGATTTTCGCCCATCAGCCTGTGGGATTCAGTGCCTGACCAGTCCGCATCACCAAAATAGATCGCCGCATCGAAATCGGTGTCGGCAAACAGGAAGGGGCGGGTGCGGTTAGTGAGGTTGACCGTCACTTCCGGATGTTTTTGCTGGAAGTCCTTGAGTCTTGGCAACAGCCATTGGGTGCCGAAGGTCGGCACAACCGCCAGCTCGATCACGTTGGCACCTTGCTGGCCCATGACCGACAACGTGTCACGCTCAACGGCATCCAGCTGGGTGGCGACCCTGCGGCTGTAGGAAAGTCCTGCTTCCGTCAGCTTGACCCCACGTCGGGAGCGTCGGAACAATTCCACGCCTAGGAACTCCTCCAGGCTGGCGATCTGTCGGCAAATCGCTCCTTGGGTGAGTGAAAGTTCCTGGGCTGCCTTGGTAAAACTCTCGTGGCGTGCAGCCGCTTCAAAGCTGATCAGGGCCGTGGTGCTGGGAATCTTTCTGCGCATGTACGTCAACCTCACTAATACATCGCATTAAAGCTGCTTCGCGACGTTTCGGAGTGAGAAATTAGCACAACAGTATGCAAAATCCTCGTTTGCGGTGACGCCGAAGCGGGCCTAGGATCAGTCCACGTTATTTGACCCGATACGAGAGGACACACTCATGGGCGGTAAAGCTAGCTTCAACTGGATTGATCCCCTGCTGCTGGATCAACAGCTCACCGAAGAAGAACGCATGATCCGCGACACCGCCGAGCAATTCGCTCAGCAAAAGCTCGCGCCGCGTGTTCTTGAAGCATTCCGCCATGAGAAAACCGATCCGGCAATCTTCCGCGAGATGGGTGAAGTCGGCCTGCTGGGTGCAACCATTCCTGAGCAGTATGGCGGCAGCGGCCTGAACTACGTCAGCTACGGCTTGATCGCCCGAGAAGTCGAGCGCGTCGATTCGGGTTATCGCTCGATGATGAGCGTGCAGTCCTCTTTGGTGATGGTGCCGATCAATGAATTCGGTACTGAAGCCCAAAAGCAGAAGTACCTGCCAAAACTCGCAACGGGTGAATGGATTGGTTGCTTCGGCCTGACCGAGCCTGACCATGGTTCCGACCCCGGCTCGATGATTACTCGTGCACGCAAAGTGGAAGGCGGCTACAGCCTGACCGGCAGCAAGATGTGGATCACCAACAGCCCGATCGCCGACGTGTTCGTGGTCTGGGGCAAGGACGACGCGGGCGACATCCGTGGCTTCGTTCTGGAAAAAGGCTGGAAAGGCCTGAGCGCTCCGGCGATCCACGGCAAGGTCGGCTTGCGTGCGTCCATCACGGGGGAGATCGTCATGGACAACGTGTTTGTCCCTGAAGAGAACATTTTCCCTGACGTCCGTGGCTTGAAAGGCCCTTTCACTTGCCTCAATTCTGCGCGTTACGGCATTTCCTGGGGCGCCCTGGGTGCTGCGGAATTCTGCTGGCACACCGCACGCCAGTACACCCTGGATCGTCAGCAATTCGGTCGTCCGTTGGCCGCTACTCAGCTGATCCAGAAGAAGCTGGCCGACATGCAGACAGAGATCACCATGGCGCTGCAAGGCTGCCTGCGTCTGGGTCGCATGAAAGATGAAGGTACGGCTGCGGTGGAGATCACTTCGATGATGAAGCGCAACTCCTGCGGCAAGTCCCTGGACATTGCCCGGATGGCGCGGGACATGCTGGGTGGTAACGGCATCTCCGACGAATTCGGCGTGGCCCGTCACCTGGTCAACCTGGAAGTGGTGAATACCTATGAGGGTACGCATGACGTCCACGCGCTGATCCTCGGTCGTGCGCAGACCGGCCTCCAGGCGTTCTATTAATAGGAGAACGGCCATGGGCGCGCTTTCGCATCTACGGGTACTGGATTTATCGCGGGTGCTGGCCGGGCCCTGGTCCGGGCAGATTCTGGCGGACCTTGGCGCCGAGGTGATCAAGGTCGAGCGTCCCGGTAATGGCGATGATACGCGCGCCTGGGGTCCTCCGTTTCTTAAAGACGCCTATGGCGAGAACACCAGCGAGGCCGCCTATTACTTGTCGGCCAATCGCAACAAGCAATCCGTAACCATCGACTTTACGCGCCCGGAGGGGCAGAAGCTGGTGCGTGAGCTGGCGGCCAAGTCGGACATCCTGATCGAGAACTTCAAGGTCGGTGGTCTGGCGGCTTATGGGCTGGACTATGAGTCGCTCAGGGCAGCGAACCCGAATCTGATTTACTGCTCGATCACGGGGTTTGGTCAGACCGGCCCATATGCCAAGCGCGCGGGTTATGACTTCATGATCCAGGGCTTGGGCGGCCTGATGAGCCTCACAGGTCGGCCGGAAGGAGATGAGGGGGCGGGGCCGGTGAAAGTCGGCGTGGCGCTGACGGATATTCTGACCGGGCTCTACTCGACTGTGGCAATCCTTGCGGCACTGGCTCACAGGGATCATGACGGCGGCGGCCAGCATATTGATATGGCACTGCTGGATGTTCAGGTGGCTTGTCTGGCTAACCAGGCGATGAATTACCTGACGACGGGCAACGCGCCGAAGCGGCTGGGTAATGCGCATCCAAACATCGTGCCCTATCAGGACTTTCCTACGGCAGATGGCGATTTTATCCTCACTGTGGGTAATGATGGGCAGTTCCGCAAATTTGCTGAAGTGGCCGGGCAGCCGCAGTGGGCGGATGATCCGCGCTTTGCGACCAATACGTTGCGGGTCGCCAATCGGGCGGTGCTGATTCCGTTGATCCGCCAGGCTACGGTGTTCAAGACTACGGCTGAGTGGGTGTCGCAGCTGGAGCAGGCTGGCGTGCCGTGTGGCCCTATCAATGATCTGGCGCAGGTGTTTGCCGACCCTCAGGTAAAAGCACGCGGTTTGGCGATCGAGCTGCCTCATTCCTTGGCAGGGATGGTGCCGCAGGTGGCAAGCCCGATTCGCCTGTCCGAGACGCCGGTGGAGTACCGCAATGCTCCTCCTTTGCTGGGTGAGCATACGTCGGAGGTATTGCTGCGAGTGTTGGGTCTGGACGCTGGTGCGGTAGCTGCTTTCAAAGAAGCCGGGGTGCTCTGAAGATTTCTTCTATATAGAGGGAGTGGTTTCCCTCTCCTATATAGAGGAAAACAGGCTGTTTCCTGGCTTTCTGCAAGTTATTGATAGAAAAGCCAAATCAGGGGTTGACGGCAGATTCTGGAAGTCTATAATTCGCCCCACTTCCGGCGCAGTCGAAACGGAAAACTCCTTGGTAAACAAA
>NZ_CATKQK010000056.1:0-294395 GCF_949767185.1 Pseudomonas sp. IT-P100 | reverse complement strand
CTCATAATCCTTTGGTCCACGGTTCAAGTCCGTGTGGGCCCACCAACTCCAAAGCCGCGCATTGCGCGGCTTTCGCCTATCTGATGGGTCGAAACTGAACATTTCACAAACGCAATAGTCCACAAAACGTCCACGCCAGAATAATTATCGAATCAAGGGGTGGGTGTACTTTCGTGATATCCAACCTTCCACACCGTCTTCACCAACCACGGAAACATGCAGCCAGTCACGGTTTCCGCTGTCCAGAACTTCAAGCACCGACCGGTCTGGGATACTTACCGAGATGATCCCGTGCTTCATTCCTGGGCCCTCGCGTAACCGAACATCATCGCCTTTCACTAGACGATAGCCCTGCAGCAACTCCGCAGGCACATCCTTCTCGCACAGGAAATTCCGAACGGCTTTGCCTGCTTGGTTTGCCGTCAACATCGGTGCAATTTTTGGCTGAAAGAAGCACAGCTCCTGCCTAGCAGCGCTCTGAAACTCTATGTACTTACCCATAAAGCTGATGATCAGCATCAGCACTAAAGCCAGATACTGACTGTGATCCTTGGGTAGAGCGCCAGGGGATTCGCCACGATCAAGGCGTTCAATGATCTGCTGTTCAAGCTCCAAGTGGTTACTGCTGACCACCCTTGCATCACAAGTCGCCTCGACCGATACGGTTGCAACACCGACCCCATCAATGAGCTGTCCGATATCTGGCCCACGCCCTGACAGCAGGTACTCGGCAAGCGGTGAGCCTGCAAACCGCTCCATTGCGGCAGACAACTCCGCCGCGGATCTGACTGCCTGTTGGAGCTGAGGCGAAGCCATAAACCCTTCAATGGCCTTTAGCCCCGACTGCACCTCAGGAGTCTGCAGAAATTTGATGACGCCGCTGGCAAATCCCTGCTGGAAAGCGATCACTTGCTTCATCGCAGGGGATGCCAAGAACCCAGTGATGGCCTCAAGGGCTTGCGGTGTAATCAGTTGCTTTACAAGCTCGCGCTGCAACTCGCCGCTTTCAAACATGGCCTTGCGCTGCTCCAGTACGGTCAGACTCTTATCAGGTCCCTTCACCATTTACCCCTCCTTTGCGACTTGCCAGCGGATTGAGATTCACCACATCAGCCAGGTGCCCCGGGCTGAAATGGGCGTACTTCTGCGTCATAGCGAGGGTGGTGTGCCCCAGAACGCGCTGCAGGGTCAGGATGTCACCGCCGTTCATCATGTAGTGGCTAGCAAAGGTGTGGCGCAGGACGTGGGTCAGCTGGCCGTCCGGAAGATCCAGCCCGATCTGTTCCACCACTTTGCGGAAAAAGTTGTAGCCAGGTCGAAATGGCAGGGCCGCCTGCATCGCGTCCTGCAGAGTCTTGGTGATTGGCACGGATCTGTTTTTGCTGCTTTTCGTCTTGCTGTAGTGGATCAACCCACTGCGCACCTGGCGCGACTGCAGCGCTTCTGCTTCGCCCCAACGGGCACCAGTGGCCAGGCACACCTGTGCAATCAGCCCAGCATCGGATTCAGTAGCAGCCAGGGCCGTCAGCAGCGTATCTATCTGATCGCCCGACAGGTAGGCCATTTCGGCTTCGTCGAACTTCAAAGCCCGCACCTTCTCCAGCGGGTTTCCCCCCGACCATTCGCCCAAGCGCTCCAGCTCATTGAACACCGCACGCAGGTAGGCCAGTTCGTGATTCAGCATGTTGGCGCTAATCGGCTTTGGCTTCTCGTCCGCTTTGCTGAACCCACGCCCGGGCTTCGCCCTGGTGTGCTTACCCTCGGCCCGCTCCGCGCGGTAGGTTGCAAAGTGGTTTGCAGTGAACTTGAACACCTTCGGGTCGCCCATGCGCTTGGCCATGGCCAGCAGCAGGGCCTGACGTTGCTCGCCCGTTTTGAGATTCTGCCCGTGCAGGGTGTACCAACGTTCGATCAGCTCAGACAGCCGGCGCTCGTCCAGCTTGGGTTTCTTCTCGAATTCACCTTTTGCACCATCACCCATGGTGCGGTTGAGGAACACCTGGGCTTCGTTTTTGGTGCGGAACTTTCGACGAATCCGTGGCCCACTTCGACCTTCTGGCCTACAGTCGACCAGCCACCGGCCGTCTGCTTGCTTTTCGATGGACACGGGACTACACCGGGCTGATCTGCCCGGCCTCCGGGGCAGTCTGGCCGGTCATCAGCCACAGCGTGTATTTGGTGAACAGGGGATGCTGAGTGACTTTCAGCAGCTCTGATGAAGCCACTGTTTTGCTTCTTCCGTACTCATATCCTTTCCAGGTGTTGATGCCGATTCCTGACAGTTCACACATCTCAGACTGGGTCAGCCGCTCCCGAGTGCGTATCAGGCGCAGCTTTTCACCGAGATTCATTGGCCGATCACCGGGCTAATCTGCCCGCAAGCAGGTGCTGTCTGGTCCGTTACCAGCCATAGCGCGTACTTAATAAACCGGGGATGGGTTGTGATCTTCAGCAATTCGCCCGAGCTCACCTCCTTTCGCGCCCCATATTCGTATCCCTTCCATGTACCAAGCTTGATCCCTGTCACTTCGCAGATTTCCGACTGAGTCAGTCGCTCGGTTAAACGAATTTCCTTGAGCTTTTGCCCGAGTTCCATGTACGCCCCTTGACCTTACTCATTTGAGTACTTAGTATCCTCATATGTGTACTTTTACTGCACATATGACTAAGGAGCTTATCAAATGCAGATCACCATAGACACGCCCTACACCACAGTTCGCGAGCTTGCTCGTAGGTCGGGACAGTCAGAACGGGCAATCCGGAACGACATTGAGCGCGGCCGGATCCTTGTTCGAGCCAAGAGCGAGGGGTCCAAAGAAGCACTGCTGATCAACATGGTCGCCTTGGCCATCGAAGCTGCAGAACAAGCAGAACGTGTGTCCGTCAAACAAGCCGCCGCTAAGCGCTGAGGGGCGGTCAATGCAATTCGAAGACATCTATCGCCTGGAAGTGGTCAATGCCCTGGAGCATGACCACGACCTGGACTTTAAAGACATCGGCGAAAAGTACCTGCAGAAGGGGGTCTGCCCAGGCTGCGGGGAACGCACCCTGTACATAGCTCGTAAGCAGCCGTACCAACTCAAATGCAACCGCCTGAATCAATGCCAGCACGAAGAAAAGACCCGCGAGCGTTACAGCTATTTGTTCGAAAACCTCAGTGAACGCTTCCCCCGTACAGAGCTAAATCCGAACGCTACTGCTGACGCCTACCTGCAGCGCAACCGCGGTTTCGACATCAGCAAAATGAAGGGCTGGTATGAACAAGCCCGGCGGCAAATGCCGGATGGCCAATGGGCTGACACCGTCCGCTTTCCTCTATGCAACGGCTACTGGGAACGAATCATTGACGCCACGATGGTTAAGGCCAACGGCGGCGACAAAGCGGGCATCAAGAAAGGCATGAGCTATCGATCGGGCGGCTGGATGCCGCCTGGTATGGCAATCGAGAGCGGCGATAACGTCTACATCGTTGAAGGGATCTTCCACGCGATCGCACTCCACCTGGCTGGTTACAAGGTGATCGCCTCAATATCGGCGAACAACTTTCCTTGGGACGTGATCGAGGCCAACAAGGGCAAGAAGGTGCGCTGGATCATCGCTCTGGACGACGACAAGGCTGGGCACCTGGTGATTCCCAAATACCGTCGGCAGCTGCATGCGATGGATGAGCTCGCCTGGGTCGCTCTGGCCGGCACAGACCGTGATTGGGACGACGTATACCGCGACGGTCAGCTGGACGACGCATTCATGCAGGAGGCCAGCTACCAAGGCCGGTTGTTCGTCGCACCCAACCCAGCAAAAAAGGCCTTCTTGCTTCACATGAAAAGGCCCCTGAATTTCTTCCTATTGGATTTTGGCAATCGCCTGTACACGGCAAAGGTCAACTCCGATGAGTTGAGCAAAGAGTCCAACAAGGACAAGGAGCAGGACGGAGGCGCTCAGCCGAAAACCAGAGAAGAACTGTTCGACAAATACTGCGATATCAAGCAGGTGGCCAACTGTGTGCCGCACTTTGAGTACATCCAAAGGGATGCGCTTAGTGGTGACCAGCAGTTCTTTTTTCAATTCAACTTTCCGAATTCCGCTCAGGATTGTAGGGAGCCACTGGCGCCCAACTCCATCGGTGATCCACGTAGTTTTTCCAAGTCGCTGCTGGAACGCACGCCTGGTGGAAATTTCGAAGGCGGCGAAAAAGTGCTGGCCATGTTGCGTAGCAAATGGCTGGAAAACGCTCTGACCGTTCGGGCTCTGCCTTTCGTTGGCTACGATGCAGCGAGCAAGACCTACTGCTATCAAAAGTTTGGTTATCACAAAGGCCGGGAGCACTTGGCCAACTCTCATGGCTATTTGGAGATTGGTAAAACCGGTCTGAAAACCTCTTTGAGTAGCCTGACACTGACACGCGGCGCCGACTTCGATCCGTACTGGTTTTCTGACTTCTTTGAAGTCAACGGCATGAATGGTTTGGCCTCGCTGGCGTGGTGGACGGGCTCCCTGTTCGCTCAACAGATCCGCTCGACCCAAGAATCATGGCTGTTCTTTGAATTGACCGGTGATGCCGGCGCCGGCAAATCCAGCTTGCTGCGTTTCTTGTGGAAGTTATTGGGGCGAGCGAACTATGAAGGCATGAAACCCAACACCACCGGTGCCAGTGCCATCGGCCTGACGCGTGCGTTATCTCAAGTCAGCAACCTACCGGTGGTGTTGATCGAATCAGACAGCACAGTGGTTGACGCGCAAGGCCGCGAAACGACGAGCCAATACAACTGGGAGAACTGGAAATCACTCTTTGACCATAACGCAACGCTTCGAACAGTAGGCATCAAGTCATCGAGCAATGACACAGACAGCCTGATTTTCCTTGCTGCACTGTGCATATCGCAGAACGCCAGGGTGGGTGGTACAGATGCCATTCTGACGCGGATTGCTCACATGCACGCTACTCGAGCGGGGCATACACCCGCTCGCAAGATCGTGGCCAACCGCTTGAACGCCATCCCTGTTGAAGAACTTGCAGGTTACTTGCGCCGATGCCTAGAGCAGGAAAGCAACTGGCTGGCACGTTACTTTGAAGCCTTTGCAGAGTACGAGAGCCGACTACAAGCAAACTCAGTTATCCAGCATCAGCGAATCGTGCTTTGCCATGCGCAACTCATGGCCGCGGCTAAGGCCACTCAGTCGTTGTTCCCAGAGTGGAGCGATCAGACCATGGAGCAGTTGTACAAACACGTAGAAGCCCGCGCCATTGATCGCCAGCAACTTGTGAGCAGTGAAAACCCGACGGCAGCCAGGTTCTGGCAGATCTATCACTACCTCAATGAAAAGGTGGTCACGATCAACGACCAGGACGGAGTCCGCGAGAACACACTGGAGACATTGAATCACAGCTCCGATCGGACCTTGATCGCTATCAATATCGAACACTTCCACAACGCCTGCCGACTCGCTGGCCAGGAAGTCATCCACGCGACTCAATTACAACGCGCCCTGCCGCAAAGCAGCTCACATACCTTCCTTGAAGTGCGCAAAGTCCGATCGTGTATCGAGAAGCGGCCACTCAACTGCTGGGTCTTCCGCAAGGGAGGTAAAGAGTGATGAACATTGCTGAGACCAACCTCCGTATGCGGGGGCGTATTGGGGTAATTGAAGAAATGCGTGTGTGGCCGACGACCTGCCGGAACATCCGGAACATTATTTGTATTTATAAAAATATCTATAAAAAACATATAGATAACAAGAAGCACATCATTGCCAACTGCCGGAACATACCGGAACGCGCCGGAACATTTCCTGCTGAGCTGTTCCGGGAATGTTCCGGTTACCCAGTTTCCCGGAACATCGCTACAAGCCTTACCAGTCAAGGCTTCCAGCCAATCAGTCAAAAAAAATGTTCCGGTATGTTCCGGCGAATGGTGAACGGCCTTCGAACCCTTAAAACGCAAGCGGGCCGGGAGCTACAGCCAATCCCATCTTTGTTGTTCCGGATGTTCCGCCGTACAGGTGGGCACACACATCTTTTTAGCGCGAACGCCTGACCGCCATTCCCTCCGAGAAGGAGCAACACCATGCAACTACAAGTCATCACCGGCCATGCAGGCACAGGCAAAACCACCAAGCTGCAGGCAATTCAAACCGAGCTGGCCAGCCAAGGTATCGAAGCCCCGATCATTGTCGGTGCGAGCTGTACCACTCCGTTCTTTCTGAACCAGATCGCCAGCCGGGCCCTGGCCGGTGCCAAGCACTTTCTGGCCGACGACTGCACCCGGGCTCAGATCAAAGCGGTGCACGATCTGCGCGCACGCGGCATCAATTCCGGGTTGCCGGAATATCTGGTTATCCACTTGGTGCAGCAAGCGTAAGGGGCAAGGCCATGAATATTCGTTACTGCGCAAACACGTTGCCCGGCCATCTTCCTTTGCCCACGAGCTACGTGGATATGTGCACTGCTGAACAGTTGGCCGAATTGGCTGCCGCCGCTCACTGGCGGGATCACCCAGAGGAAACACCAACGTTCGTCACCGTCATTCACCTGCAGGAGGTGGACGGTCACGACTTGGGATTGTTTGAAGTGCGCTGTGAGCAGCGCCCGGTATTCACGGCAAGCCAGTTGCGGCAAGCCTGATAGAGACGGTGTCGAGGAGTTCGCAGCTCCCCGACACCAACCACCACAAGAGGAGCAACACCATGCAAGCACAGCACCCAAGCAGCAGCAATTCGAAGGCTATCACATCGCCGGCCGAAGGCATGCAGGAGGCGCGTCACTTGATGGCCATCCGCATCGTCGGTACCGCACTTTTCGATTACCAGGTGCGGAGGACTCCCGACGCACGGATCCGCCTCGAGTCACTGGCCACCATGGCTCAAGCCCAGGGCGATTTGACTGAAATTGAAGCGCTCGTCGTGGCCCAAGTTCTCGCCACTCCCAACAACTCTATCCAGCAGATACAGGAGCGAAACCATGTCTGAGCAAACGAACATCAAGCGGTACAAAGTGAAGGACACCTGGAAGGACTATGAGGTGACCCTTGAGGTAAACCTTGACCGCCTGACAGTGGAGCGCGCTGGGCTCATCAATAGCTTTTGGACAGGGGCTGACGATCGTCGGGAAGAGGAAGACGGTGACATCATTCGCACCGTCGTCCGCCTGGCCGGGCTCGAGGTGATCTGTGAAATGCTCGAGGATGGCGGTGCCGAGTTTTCTAGTAGCTGCAATGCTTATCCAGCTCGAAGCTCGACCTGGGCCCTTCAAAACAAAGAGGGCTGGGGTGGCAAGATTGAGGGGGACGAATTCGGATGGTGTGGAATCCGCGTAGTCGCCGCTGATGTTCAGGTCCCCAACTTTGAGGACTTGGCATTGGTAGAGGTGGCCTTATGAGCGATTCCAGCCACCAGTCGCGCTTGGTGTACCCGCCCCTAGGTTTTGACCCTGACCTAGTACCTGATCTGCTAGTCGTTCTCATGGCCAACATAGAGGAAGCCTTACTGGCAACTGGTGCTAGCCCTATCGTCGATTACAGCCGACTCGACCTCCTGCAAGCAGCCACGCCGTTTGTAGTAAGAATGTTCGAAGCCCCGAACACACAACCGATGAAAATCGTCACTGATTGGCCAGTGAACGCCAACAAGCCAACCGATGCTGAAGGACGCAAGCAATGAATGACTCCCGCGAACAAGACAAGTTTGTAATCCGCCTGCCGGAGGGCCTACGCCCTGAGATCGCGGCCATTGCTCGCCTCAACCATCGCAGCATGAACGGAGAAATTATCAGCCGCCTGCAGCGCACTCTCATCCTGGAACAACTTCAGGAAAGGCAAAGCGAACTCATCGCCCAGTTGCTCAAACGTATTGATACGCTGGAATCAAAAGAGGCTTCCCCATGCTGATCGACGGACAATTCATCGCCATCAGTGAGGCGCAGTATGACCACGCCCGTAAACAGCTCGGGCTGCCTTCCGACTTTCACCTGGTCGAAGCTACTGCCCTCCTCCACCACAATACAGGGAATGGCATTGCGCACATTCCATTGCCGGCGGGATTTGTCGTCGCAGCCTTCGAAGACCGACAAGGTCACCGCCGTTACGGTGTTGTCACGCTCACTCCTCAACCGCAACAATTCGTCACACTTTAGCGACTAAAATCCGCAAAGTGTTTCAGCTTCCCCAGGGCGCTTCGGCGCCCTTTTTTACGGTTGAAATTTATACTCCCCAACCGCATTACAAGCTCGATAGTCAATCATCCAAAGTGCATGAATTTGAAATTCATGCATCGATATATCGAACGAAAAAATCTAACCCTCAGTATTTTCTCCAAACAACGACGGCCTCGAAAGCCCACCACGCCAACGCTATTGCGTTAAAACGCATTTACGTCAATGCGCTTTAACGCCTTACATACATATGTAAGTGCGCATTCACGAAACTATAATTTCATGCAGATCGTTAATTCGTTATTTCGTTACTTGTACATTTGGTCATTTGTACATTTGTCCGGTGCTTCGTGACTACGTACGATGATATTGCACCATGCCACTCCGAAAAATCGGCACAAAACCCAATCAACGCGGGCTTCCCAGGCACCGTCGAACGATGTAGCTTGGTTTTGTTGGAAACTTCCGAATTAAGTCAACACAAGTCAACACAGCCAAAAAAATATTATTTGACAATCTAATTTTCAAATACGTAAAGTGCGCCGCATCTGACCCGCCCAGCATGGAGCCATTGAAATGGACGCGCGTACTATTACAACCACTCGAGACGTCATAGAAGAGGTAGCAAAAGTTATAATTTCGCTAAGTGTTTCGGTAGGCGCGAGGCCGTTGAATGAAGAGGAAAGCGGCGGAGTTGTAGCGACCATGATGTGGAGTCATAGTCGACTATTGGAATGTTCCAGAGATTTAGGAATGGTATTCAATCAAGCGGGCAAAGAACTTAGTTGATCGAATAGCTGCCGCTGTTTGGACACAGGGAGCTCGCGTAGTCGGTCGAAAATCAACTGGTCGACCGACGCCGCCGATGGACGCAAAGGATGCGAGTAGCTGAGGCTCATCACGAAGGAATGGCCGCAACGCGGATCGAGGCACTGGCAATACAACTTGGCGTACTCAACCGACATGTTCTCACGTGATCCGATCCGAGCTTTACCGCCACAATCCCTACAAGTGATCCGCATTGCATCCCTCCCCCAAGGTGTACGTATGCACACTATTGTGCCACATCTGTAGTGGCACCTCTAAAAACTACCCAACATCAAGTAGTTGCAGCAGGTTCCGGCGCCTCTCTCCAGGCAATTCGTCGATCCGCCCGCAACGTATCGTTGAGCTGATTGAATAATTGGCAAATCGGCCGGATCTCGTTGCTGGTGTACACACGATCGATCTTTTCAATATCGCCAAAGCCGGCGCTGTTTTCCGGGATGATCCCCGCCAATGCCGGGTTCATTCGCCAGGCGGCGATCACATCGTTGCGGGTGATGTTTTTGACCTTCTCCAGCTCATCCTTGGCCTGGAAATCCCCCACGGGGATGATCTGAATGGCGTTTTCCTTGCCGTTGGGGATGTTGACGAACATCGAGCGGAAGTTACCCACACCCTTGCTGGCACTGATCTGGGCGCGCAGGTTTTCTTCGTCTTCTTCGGTCAGGTCTGGATCGTTGGTGTAGAAGATGTAACCCGCGTGGGCGCCGTTGCTGTAGTAGCGGCGGCGGAACAGGGTCGCGGCCTCGTTGAGCAACAGCGCCTGCAGGCCGCCCAGGTAATCCGGGATGCCATAGATGGTCTGCTCGACGTCGTAGTCCATGACGTGCTCGATCTCGTCCTGGTCGAAGTCCATGAATTTGTTGTCCGGCAGCAGCATCCGGAAACCACCGTCCACTTTCACCCGCATGTTGATCGCCGGCAGATGCTGCAGCTCTAGGACTTGGCCGAAGGCATTGGTGTCGCGATAGAAAAACGCATCGCCGAACACCATGTAGTCCAGACCCGCGCAGCCCATGGTCCGAGCGCTGCAGCCGGCCGAAGGGATGAACTCACGCAGCAGCAAGTTGCGTTTGAATTTCGGAATGGCGCCGTGGTGCGCGTTGGCGCGCAGCAGCTTGGCCAGGCCGGTGCGTGACACCGGCGGCTTGTAGATCTCTCCGTCGTCGCAGGGGAACACCCCCACGTACTCGCCGATGTTCCCCGACAACACCTGTTCGGGTTCCCCGAAGGTGAATGCCCGCATGGACTGTTGCTGTTGCACCTGCTGGTTGACCTGGCGTTTTCTGTGTCGAGACTTGGGCATTGTTTCCACTCGTGACGTAGCGGCTGCGTCGCCGCTTGTTGGTGTTCAAAGGTTCGTTGGCCAGGGCGTGCATGACCGCCCAGGCGATATCGGCGTGGCCGGTGGCGTCGGTGCGCGAAGCGCTGTAGGTAACCTGGCCGCTGTTGGTGGTGCCGCGCTTGATGGTCAGGAACGCCTGGGCGATGTCGGTCCAGCCGGCTTCCCACTCGATGCGGCTGCCCGAGATCGTGTCCTGGGCCTTGAGCACCAGGGCGTTTTTGGCCTCGAGGCTGTAGTGGATCGGAGTGGCCTTCGCGTAGAAGTCGCGCACCAGGTCGAACACGCCGTATCCCACGCCGGTGACATCGATGCCGATGTGCTGGACGTTGAAACGCTCGGTGAGCTTCTTGACCTGGGCGGCCTGGTAGGTGAACGAATGCCCCCGCCAGCTGTGTTTCTCCAGGATGCGAAATTTCGCCCCGGGTTCGAGCGGCGGAGCGATGACCACGCAGGTGGCGTCGTCGCGGGTGCGACTCGGGTCGTAGCCAAGCCAAACCGGGCTGTTGCCAAATGGCCGATCGTCGTCGGGCTTGTAGTCCTCCCACAGCGATAGGTCGGAATAGCAACGCTCGAGGTCCTTGAGGCTGAATGCGCTCTGCGTGCTGTCGATGAATTTGCAGTAGAACAGTTGCTGGAATTTGTCTTCGTCGTACTCCAACTGCAGCTGCTCGAGGTCGAACAGATCGCAGCCACCGTCGATCGCATCCTGGATGGTGATGGTCTTGCGCCACTGGCCGTCCGGACACAGCGCGCCCTGGGTGTAGGCCGCTTCGATCGGCCAGGTGCCGCCGGCTTTTTTGCCGCGCTTGCTGTTGCGGAACTCATCGCCGGACCAGAACGGATAGGCCTGGTGCGATACGGCGCTGGGGGTCGAAAAGTAGGTTTTGCGCCACTTCTTGTGGGTGCCCATGGCGCTGGCCACGGTGCTCAGTTTTTCGAAGTCGCGAATCCAGAAATATTCGTCGACGTAGACGTGCCCGTGGTAGCCCTGGGCGGTGCTGCTGTTGGTGCTGAGGAAGCGCAGTTCCGCGCCGTTGCTCAAGGTGATGGGGTTACCGGTCAGCTCGATCCCGAACCACTGCTGGGCGAACTGGATGATGTAGCTGCGAAAGATCTCCGACTGCGATCGGCTGGCCGACAGGAACACCTGGTTGTCGCCACTCAGTACCGCGTCCATGAACGCTTCGCCGGCGAAGTAGTAGGTCAGGCCCACCTGGCGGCTTTTGAGGATATTCCGGATCCGGCACGTCAGTGGGTTTTGCTTGGCGGCGAACAGCTCCTGCTGGTAGCGGTACATCTTGCTGATGAACTTATCCAGAAAGTCGACTTCGGTCAGGCCGCTGATGTCGTTCTTGGCCTTCTTCTCACGTTTCTTGCCGCTACCTTCGCCACGGCCTGAGCGTTCACCACGCGAGCGCTGGCGAGGCTCTTGGGGCTCGCCCTGGTCGTCTCCGGACGTTGCCGCTACCGGCGCCGGTTTGGCTGCTTGCTTGAGCAGCCGTTCGCGCACGGCGGTCAGCCGGTCCAGTTCGTTTAGATCGTCCTTGGACAAGCTGCCGACCTTGTCCAGGAGCAGGGTGATACGCCGACCGACAGCGGTCAGCGGTTCCTCGTCCGACAGCATGTCTTCCCAGCCACCCTGGCGGATCCAGTAGTAGACGATCCGGATGTTGGGCAGGTTGAGTTGCGCCTGGATTTCCTTGGCCTTACAGCGGCGCAGAAACAGACGTTTGGCGGCTTCTTTAACTTCGGTCGAGTAGTACATGGGCCGCAGTCTATGCGGCGAAAACCGCGAAAACGCGGGGTTAAATTCCGCGTTTCACCTAGATCGCGAATCTAGGAGAAACGCGCAATTGAACCGTTTGTTAGAGGGCAAACGGCTCCCTATCGTGGCGGCTCAAATCACCGATTGAGCGCAGTTATCGCCCATGCCCCGTTCCCTTACGTCCTACTGGAAACGTGTTGCCACCAGCGGCCCGACCGTCGATGGTCGAGAGATCCTTCCCCAGGAACTGCGCGACATCGCCGAAACCTACACCCCATCGCTGTACACCGCAGTTATCTGGTGCGAACACGAACGTTGGTTCGGATCCTTCGGGACAGTTTTTGCTGTCCGCCTCATTGAAGAAGGCGATGATCTGGAACCTGGACAAGTTGCTCTTGAAGCGCAGCTGAAGCCAAACGACAAGCTGCTGCGCTTGAACGACGCCGGCGAAAAGCTGTTCACCAGCATCGAGATCAGGCCGAATTTCCGTGGCCGTGGCAAAGCCTATATGACTGGCATCGCGGTAACTGACGAACCGGCCAGCGTCGGCACCCAGGAACTCTACTTTTCCAGCCGCACCAGCCGTGACGCTTACTTTGCTGCCTCGCAAGAGCTTGGTTCCCTGCTCGAAACCGAGCCGCAGGGCGAGATCGGGCGCCTCGCCACGATGTTCACCCGCTTATTCAAGCGCCTGAGCATTGAAGACACGCCTACCGAAACCACCCCGCAAACCCCAACCGAGAGCAAACCCCCAATGGATGAAGCTACCGCAACGGCCCTGAAAGCCCTGCTGGCACAGCTGCTGGTTGTCGCTGCCGGCATTCAGGCCGTGATTGAGCCTGCAGCTGCAGAAGCACCCGAACCAGAGCAAGCCCCGATCGACGACGTCACTGCAGCAGTTGACGCGATCGTCACCACTGCAGAAGAAGAGCGCGAATTCAGTCGTAACGGCGGCGCTTCGAACAAAGCCGTATTGGCTGCACTGGCTGGTCTGCAAAAGCAGTTCACTGCGATTCAGAACACCCCCACCGGTCGCCAGCTGCCGCGCAATCCCGGCCCAGTAACCACTACCAAAACGCGGGTGCTCTAACATGGCTCGTTCCCTCAGCGCCTACGGCGCCCAAATGTACGCAAAACTGCAGCTTGCGATCGCCGAAACCTATGGTGTCGAGCTGTCCAGCAAGATGTTCAACGTCGAACCGACGGTCGCCCAGGAACTGAACGAGGCCATCACCGCCAAGTCCGATTTCCTTTCTCGCATCAACGTCATCGGCGTGACCGAGATCAAGGGCGAGAAGGTGTTCATTGGTGTTTCGGGTCCGGTCACCGGCCGCACCAATACCAAGACCACCGATCGCGAAGCCAAGGACGCTTCGGAGCTGGACCACACGACCTACGAACTGTCCTCGACCGAGTCGGACGTAGGGCTGCCGTACGCCAAAATTGATGCCTGGGCCAAATTCCCGGACTTCCATCAGAAGTACTCCGCGGCTGTCCAGAAACAGATCGCCCTTGACCGCATCATGGTCGGCTTCCACGGTCTCAATGCGGCCGCGCAGACCGATATCGTCGCCTATCCAATGCTTCAGGACGTCAACAAGGGTTGGCTGCAGCAGTTGCGTGAGCAAGCCCCGCAACAGGTACTCAAGGAAGGCGTGGCGGGCTCCGGCAAGGTCAAGTTGGGCGCCGGTGGCGACTATTCCAATCTCGACGCCCTGGTGCACGACACCAAACAAATGGTGGACGAGCGTCTGCGTGATGGCGGCGACCTGGTGGCGATCATCGGTAGCGATCTGCTCGCCGCCGACAAGGCCAAGCTGTACGCCAAACAGGGCGATACGCCAACCGAAAAAGAGCGCATTGAAGAAGCCCAAGTCATCGAGACTTACGGCGGCCTGCCGAGCTTCAGCGTGCCGTTTTTCCCGGTCAACGCCGTGCTGGTCACCAGTTGGGACAACCTGTCGATCTACTTCCAGGATTCCAGCTGGCGTAAGCAGACGGTCGACAACCCAAAACGCTCCCGTGTCGAGGACTACAACAGCCGCAACGAAGGTTATGTGATCGAGCAGTTAGAGAAGATCGCTCTGACCGAAAACGTGGAGCTGTTGGCGTGAGCCTGGCCCTGGCGCACAAGCGCCGCACCTTGGCCACGGGTGTGGCTGCTGTAGCTGTTGCCCTGTCGGGTGCGGCCATGGCGTACACCCCGGACGACGCGTTGAGTAGCCCGGCCAATGCCCGCAAACACCTGCTGCTGCAGGAAGCGGCGCTGGACGTGGATCTGGAGCGTCTGAGCGCGCTCAAGAACCTTGCCAGCAAACAGGCGCTCAAGCGTGAAGAGCTTCTGCCCAAGTACCAGGACTATGTCCAGCGCTACTGCGAATCGGGGCTGAACTTCCCGAACCGCGTTGTGGTGCAGGTGATGGTCTGGCTGTTCGACACCGTGCAGTTCGAGGACGCCCTGGAACTGGCGGACTTTCTGATCGAGCAGGGCCAGCAGATGCCGGAGCGCTTCAAGCGCCGCGACATCCAGACCTTTGTCGCGGACTTCGTCATCGACTGGGCTTACGCCGAATACAACGCCAGCCGCAGCCCGGAACCGTATCTGTCCGACCTGTTGCCGCGTGTGGACGGCGAATGGGACCTGACGGAGCAGATCCCGAGCAAGTGCCACAAGTTGATCGGCATGCGTGCCCAGGACGCTCAGCAGTGGGAAACCGCGATCAAGCATCTTGAGCGCTCCACCGAGTTGTACGCGAAGGCCGGCAACGAAACTCGCCTCGAAAAATGCCGCAAGGCACTGGCCAAGGAACTGGCAAAAACATCGGCCGCACCGGCCTCCGAATAACCGACTACCCCCCCAGCGGGGACCTGTGGAAGTGAGCCGCCCATTTATGGACCGTCCCACTGAAAACAGGCTCCCCGCCCTATTTGAGCGGTCAGCATGAGCTTTTCAGGCAAACCTACCAACATCGTGGAACTGGCGATCGAGAACGACGGCTTCTGGCCGAACCTCTCCATGGCTGAGTTCCAGAACGGTTATCGCCTGCCGGCGGAGTACCTGGTGGACTTGCTGACCGCTGAGTTGACCACGGCCATGATCGAGGTAAACCGCGATCTGGCCGAGCTAAAAGCGCGGTGGCAGGGCGCTGGAGTGTCAAGCGTTGAGTCTGCAGACACCACCGTCCTGCCGGAGCGCACTTTTCAAGCACAGACGTATAAACGCGCTGTGTATTGCCGCGCCAAAGCCAGCTTGCTGACCCAGTTCGCGACCATCATTCGTCGCGACAGCGCCGAGAACCTGGGTAAAGAACTGCCGGACCGTCCGGAAACCTTCCTGGCTTTCAGCCAGCAGGCCGTGCGCTCGCTGCAGGGCCGTGGCCGCATCACGGCTGCGCTGCTATGAGGACGCAAATGAAGATTGCCTATCTGGAAATTTCCCCTCGTCTGACTGGGAAAACACAGCGGCTCGTCAGTTTAGCCAACGACCTTTCAACCCAGGCGGCCCCTGTGGTGTTCGTGTGCATTCCGGGCCTTGTCCAGAGACTGCAGGCTGCTATGCCAAACGTCATTGTATTGGCTGATAGCCAGCCTCTCCCCCCGGGCGTCAACGCGCAGAAGGCTGTCTGGTTTTACGACGAGTTCGATTGGTTGAAGTCGACGGTCATTCGCGAGGGTGGCTATTACGCGACCACAGCAGCGCGTCTTCGTGAGGCGGGCTCTCCGATCGAGGGGGACATCCTCATGGGCTTGCTCGAGGCCAATGGTCAGCGTCACGAGCGACATTTTATGCCCGCCTACCAGCAGGAGTTTGTGCGTGATCACCGGGCAATGATGTCCCCACGTGATTTCCGCCTGAGCATGCTGGGGGAGTTCCTGGCATGAACAAGCTCCGCGCCCTGACCACCTACCTGATCGACTGCCAGCTGGCACAGCCCGAGCAGATCGACAGCTGGGCCGAGCAGGTCAACCTCGAGCTGATCTGGAAGGACACCACGCTGGGCCTGCACATGGGCGACATGCGTTATCGCGCTGTCCTGGTGATCGAGCGCTTCACCGAAAACCCCGCGCTGCTGATGGCGTTGCTGGGCGGCTGGCTGGAAACCAACGATCCCGATCGCGACGACGACCTGCCGGCACCGAATTTCGCCATTGACCAGGTCACCCCGGACGAAGCGGACCTGGAACTGACCCTGGAGTTCGTGGAAGCCCAGCACCTGGCCGAAGATCCCAACGGAAAGGTCCAGGCTTTCGGCAAGACCTGGGGCCTGGTCGACTTCGACCTGTGGACGGCTGAACACGGCGAGGTGCGCAGCGGTGGCGCGTAGCACTTTCGAGCTGGACGTCCGGGGGCACCTGGGTGTCGACGAACAACTGGCCCTGCTGAGCCTGCCCCCGCAACTGCGCCGGCGACTGCTCAACAACGTCAGCAAGCGCGTGCGCACCATCAGCCGTAAGCGGATCCGCGAGCAGCGCAACTTGGACGGCTCGCCGTTCGAGGCGCGCAAAGGCGACGGCAAAGGCAAAAAGAAGATGGAAGCCGGCCTGGGCAAGTTGCTCCAGGTCACCAGTGTGAGCCCAGACAGCGCGACGTTGGGCTGGCGTAACGGCTTGACCAGTTGGGTCGCCGCACAACAACACAACGGTGCCTCCGAACGCCGAACCGCTGCGCAGATGCGCCGCTGGAACCGGGTGCCGGAAGGGCTGGCAGCCACGGACAAGCAGGCAAAGCGCTTGCGTCGTCTGGGCTTAAAGGTGCGCCAAAAGGGCAAAAAGAGCCTGACACGGCCGTCCGTGGCCTGGATTCAGGAGCACGTGAACTACGCCAAGGCGGGGTTGCTGATTCGCATCCTGTCCGACGAAAAAGCCGAAGGCACCGGTGCGCAGAGCTGGGACATCACCCTGCCTAAGCGCCAGTTCCTGGGCGCTGGCACCGAGCAGGAGACCAGCCAGCTGGTTCACCAGGTGCTGGAACAAATCCTCAACTCCCCCAAATAACGAGGCACTGCATGGCACTTGGCAAAGTCAGCGTTAACAATCTCAACCTCGGCCAGGGTGCCGTGACCGAGATCGAGCGCTATTTACTGTTTATCGGCCCCGGGCAAAAGAGCGTCGACAGCCTGATTCCCCTGAACACCGACAGCGACCTGGCCGTGATGCTGGGCGCTGACAGCGATCTGAAAACTCAGGTCACGGCAGCCATGGCCAATGGCGGCGACCGCTGGGCCTGCTTGGCCGCTCCGATCGCTGACGACGGCGACTGGCTCGATGCGCTCGAAAAGGCGCAGCAACAGGGTTTCTCGGTGGAAGCGGTGGTGATCACCACGCCGGTGGAAGCCGGTGGCGAACTGTCAGCGATGCATGACGCCGCGATCGCCGTCAGCAATACCTACGGCCGCCGGCTGTTCGTCATGGCTTGCACGGCAGGCATCAACGCCGAAGAGCAGACCTGGTCGGACTACCTGACCGAACAGAAGGCGATCACCAAGGATCTGGCCGCGCCGCGCGTCCTGGTCGTGCCTCAGTTGCACGGCAATGACCTAGGCGTTCTCGCCGGTCGCCTGGCCAATGCCGCCGTCAGCATTGCCGACAGCCCAATGCGAGTGGCCACCGGTGCCGTGCTCGGCCTGGGCACCGTACCCACTGATAAAGAAGGCATCCCGCTGCCGTCGGCGATCCGTTCGGAGCTGGACAAAGCCCGCTTCTCGGTGTCGCAGACCTACCCCGACTACCCGGGTGTTTTCTGGGGTGACGGCAACATGCTCGACGCGCCGGCGAGCGACTTCCAGGTGGTCGAATACCTGCGTCTGGCCGACAAGGCCGCCCGCCAGGTTCGCCCGCTGCTGATCCAGCGCGTAGGCGATCGGCGCTTGAACAACACGCCCAACAGCATGGCGGCCGCTGCCAGCGCCTTCAAGAAACCGCTGCGTGTCATGGCCAAGTCCGCGAAGTTCGCCGGCCAGGTGTTTCCGGGAGAGATCGAGTCGCCGAAAGACGGCGACATCGTGATCGTGTGGCACACCAAAACCAAGGTCGAGGTGTACATCAAAATCAAACCCCTCAATTGCCCGAAAGACCTCACGGCGAACATCGCCCTGGACCTTTCCAACGACGATTCGGAGTAACCCCCTATGTCCCGTATTGGCGGTAAAAACTTCGACATCAACCTGGGCGATCTACAGGTCCATATCGAAAGCTGCACTCTGGATATCACCGACAACACCGCCGTGGCGCAATCCCGTGGCGTGCCCAATGGCCATGTCGACGGCGACGTCGCCGCCAGTGGCGAGTTTGAGTTCGACACCAGCAACTTCAACCTGCTGATCGAGGCCGCGGGCAAGGCCGGCAGCTTCCGCCAGCTGGAGCCCTTCGACGTGGTGTTCTTTGCCAAAGCAGGCGATGAAGAGCTGCGTATCGAGGCCTTCGGCTGCAAGTTGAAGGTGTCCAGCCTGCTCAGTGTCGACCCTAAAGGCGGCGAGAAGTCCAAGCACAAGGTGCCGTTCGATGTCACCAGCCCGGACTTTATCCGCGTCAACGGCGTGCCGTACCTGGCTTCGGAAGAGACCGAGGGCCTGCGCTGATGATGTGTCCGTTCGACCGTGCCCAGGCGCTGGAGCAACGCCAGCGTGATCAGGCGATCGCCGCGCAGCTCGCTGTTACACGGCCGAGCGGGCCGAGCCTGACCCATTGCCAGGACTGCGATGAGCCGATCCCGAAAAAACGCCAGGCGCTGGGCGGTATGACCCGCTGCGTGCCATGCCAAACCCTTTTCGAGCAAGGAAAGTGCCGATGACTGAGTCCGCAGCCAACGATCCAGTGCGTCACTTGGAACGCGATATGGCGGTGTTCAAGCACCGCCTGGTCAGCCTGGAAAAGCGTCAGGAGTCGGTGCCTACCCGCGTCACCAAGCTGGAACAACAGTTTGAACACATGTCCGGTCAGTTGTCGGAACTCAACGAAGGCCAGCAAAAGCTGACCGTCGTTGTGTCCGACATCGGCAAGAAAATCACCTGGGCCCTGGCCATTGCCAGCACCCTTTGGGCCATCCTGCAGATGATCGGCCCCACCCTGTTGCGGGCGGTATTCCCATGAGCCTGCGCGGCAAGATTGCCGCCGGCGGCATCGCACTCTGCAGCTCCACGCTGTTCCTGTTTCTGGGCACGTGGGAAGGCAACGGCCAGAACACCGTCTACGCCGACAAGTTGGCCCAGGGCCTGCCGACCGTGTGTAAAGGAATCACCCGACACACCAGTCCCTATCCGGTGGTTGTCGGTGACTACTGGTCGGACGCTCGCTGCAACGAGGTGGAACAGCTGGTTATCCGCAAAGGGCAACTGCAGCTGGCCGATTGCATCACCAATCAGCAGGTCGGCCAGAACACCTTCGACGCGCTGAGCAGCCATGGCCACAACTTCGGCGCGCCGAGCACCTGCGCCAGTCGGGCGGTAGGCCTGATCAACGCCGGGCGCATCAAGGACGGATGCAAGGCGCTGGCCTGGGCGCCTGACGGTAAAACCCCGGTCTGGGCATTCATCACCACCGCACAGGGCAAAAAAGTGTTTGTCCCAGGGTTGCACGCGCGCCGATTGGCCGAAGCGGCACTGTGCGAGGCCGGATTGTGATGCGCGAGGCCCTGTTTATCTTGGCGCTGGCCTTGGTGGCTTGGTTCGGCTTCGACCTGTTGGAAGGTCAGCGAGACACCGCCCGTGCAGAACGTGACGCCGCCCAGGGCGAGGTGGCCAGCCTGCGGGAAGTGGCCCGGATCAGCGGCGAAAAGCTGACCGCCCGAGACGCTATCGACCTTCAACGTACCCAGGAACTGACCAATGCACGCACTGAAATCGAGACTTTGCGCGCTGCTGTTGACGATGGCCGTCAGCGGCTGCGCATCAAAGCCACCTGCAGCGCCACCGCGCCCGCCAACGCCAACGCCGGCGCCGGCAGCGTGGCTGATGCAGGCACCGCCGAACTCGCAGCAGACGCTCGATCGGATTATTTCACCCTCAGAGATCAGCTCGCCCTCAGCAAGCAAATGATCCTGGGCCTGCAGGACTACGTGCACCAGGTGTGCCTGCGCTGACCTGACCCCCCCCTCAAACCAACCACTACAACGGACACGAACATGAGCCAGACCCAATCCCGCGACATCACCCTGGAAGTCGGTACCAAGGAATTCACCTTCACCCTGACACCCCAGGACGTGACCAAGTACTTCAACGCCATGACCGCCAACAACAAGGTGGCGCCGTCTTTCAACCTGCTTAGCAGCACCGTGTTGCCGGCCGAAAAGGCCGAATTGCGCGAGCTCATGGGCAACCCGGTGATGACGATGCAGATCGCCGGCGCGCTGCTCGAGGAGTACGCGCCTGACGTCGAGATCATCGTAAAAAAGCCCTTGAGCACGCTGACCGCCTGACCGAGGACGGCCTGGGCCAGTTGCTGGCCCTGACCAACCGATGGCTACCCGGTGCCGAGCCCAGCATTGAAAACATGGGCACGGCCAAGTGGCTGGAAGAAGAACACTGGAAACGCATGGAATTCGCCGTCGCAAACGGCATTGCCCATGCGTTGAACGGATAGGGAACACATGGCCGATCGTAGCGCCCGCCTGGATTTCATCCTGGCTCTGACCGACAAGGTCACCGCGCCCCTGGGCAAGGTAAAAATGGGCTTTTCCGAGCTGACCGAGCGAAGTGAAAAGAACATCAAGACCATGGGCATGGGCCTGGCGGGTGTTACCGGCGGCTTTGTCGCCATCAATGAATCGCTGCAGCCCGCGCTCGAGATGAACCGCGCCCTGGGCGAGGTCAAATCCTTGGGGGTGGCCGAAGACGCCCTACAGGCGCTGAACCAAAAGTCCCTGGAATTCTCGGTCGCCTACGGAGAAAACGCCCGGGATTTTGTCGCCTCCGCGTACACGATCGAGGGCGCCATCAAGGGCCTGACGGGCAGCCAGTTGGCCACCTTCACCAACACCAGCAACCTGTTGGCCAAGGCCACCAAATCCGACGCCGACACCATGGGCGCCTACGTGGGCACCATGTACAACCTGTTCAAGGGCCAGGCCGACGCCATGGGCAAGGGCGAATGGGTTGAAAAACTCGGTGGCCAGACGGCGCTGGCGGTGCAACTGTTCCGCACCGACGGTGCCCAGCTCAAGGACGCTTTCAAGGAAGTGGGCTCGATCGCCACCGCCGCCGGCGTGGACATCGCCGAGCAGTTCGCGGTGATCGGTTCGCTGAGCAGCACCATGGAAGGTGGCGACGCCGGCGGGCGCTATAAGGCGTTCTTCGAGAACCTGGGCGCGGCCTCGGAAAAGATGGGCCTGAAGTTCACCGACTCCAATGGCAAAGCGCTGCCCATGCTGCAGATCATGGAAAAGCTGCAGGGCAAACTGGGCGATCTGACCAGCGCGTCGGCCAGCACCAAGCTGATGGAGGCGTTCGGTGGCGAGGGTGCCCAGGTCATCACGTCGCTGGCGAAAGACACGGACCGCCTGCGCAACGGCATGGACAAGCTGGGCAAGGTGCGCGGCCTCGAGGACGCCGAGAACATGGCCAAGGCCATGGTGGATCCGTGGCAGCAGTTCGCGGCGGCAGTCGAAGCGCTGCGCATTGCCTTCGGCCAGGCGCTGATTCCGATCCTGACACCGTTGATGGCCAAGCTGTCCGGCATAGCCGGCACCATGACCCGTTGGACCCAGATGTTCCCCAACATCACCCGCGTGATCGGCATCGTCACGCTGACGATTTTTGCGCTCATTGCCGCCATGTCGCTGCTGACCTTTGCCGTCGGCGCCGGCCGCATGGCGTGGCTGGCGATCGTCACCGTCTGGAAGGTCGTGCAGCTGCTCAACCTGCGCGCGGTCGCTGGCTTCCTGCTGCAGGTGGCCGTCATCGCGGTGTACGTGGCTGGCCTGACGCTGCTGTACACGACGATGGGGATCATTCGCACGGCCATGCTGCTATGGCAGGGCGCGATCTGGCTGGTCAACGTGGCGCTGACCGCGAACCCGATCGGCGTCATCGTGATGGGCATCGCCGCCCTGGTCGCGCTGGTCGCCGTCGCCATTTACTACTGGGATGACTGGACGTCCGCGCTGATGGACACCGAGGCCTTCAAGTGGATCAGCGATCAACTGACCGCGCTGTCGGACTGGTTCGCCTCCATGGGCGGCTGGAGTGGCATGGCCAAGGCCGCGTGGGATGGCATCGTTGCGATCTTTCACACTGCGATCAACAGCCTGATCGAGATGCTGAACAAGATCCCCGGCGTCGACATCGAGACCAAGTTCGGCGCCATGCCCGAAGTGCCCGGTACCGACATTGGCGTCAACACCGTGGACGGCGGGGCTGCCGCGCAGAAAGCCCGGGACACCATCAATGCGGGCATTCCAAGCCTGTCGCCGGCGCGGCCCAACGCGGTGCCCCAGGGCGGGCTGCTGACCAGCATCCAGAACAACACCAGCAGCCAGAACAAGGGCACCCACGTGGAAAACTTGAACATCACCAACACCAAGCCCATGAGCCCGCTGGAGCTGGAAAACATGATGAGCATGGCGGTGCCGGGATGAGCGAATACATCGACCTGCTGATCCAGGACAACGACCTGGTGCTGGACCTGTCCCGTCAGCCGCTGCTCATCGATGACCGGGCCAGCATCGCCCAGGACATCGCGCACATGATCCGCGACAGCGGCCTGCTGGTGACCCTGGTCGCCGAGCGCGATCGGCTCAAGCAACGCGACTGCATCCAGCAAATGGAGCTGCTGGTGGAGGCGGACGAACGTCTGGTACCGGGCACGGCGTTGATCACCCAGCTCGAACCCGGTCAGTACCTGGTGACGGCCACCACCCTGAAATTCGGCAACATTGAGGTGACCTTTTGAGTGACGTGGATTTCAAGCAGGCATTAAACGATGCCGGCATTCCGACCACTGAGGCCGGCCTGCGCCAGGCGTGGGAAGCTGAAGTGGCCGCCCAGGGCAGTAAGCTCAGTAACACCAGCGCCTATTCGCCGTTTTGGCGGGTGGTCACCGCCCTGGTGACCAAGCCGGTGCTGTGGATCCTAGAGTTCTTCGTGGCCACCGTGCTGCCGAACTTCTTTGTCAAAACCGCCGTGGACGCCTGGCTGGACATGCTGGCCTGGGCGGTGAACGTCGAACGCAAGGGTGCGACCAAAGCCCAGGGCCTGCTGCTGTTCACCCGCACGGCTGCCGGCGGCGCGCTGGAAGTACCCGCCGGCACGCTGGTGCAGTCGGCTTCGATCAATGGCCACGTGTACCAGCTGGTGACGACGGCCATAGGCGTGTTCAGCGACGGCTTGATGCAGCTGGAGATCCCCGTGCAGGCCGTCGACACCGGCTCAGGATTTAACCTGGCGCCCGGGTATTACGCGATCTTGCCGGTCCCGGTACCGGGCATTGCCCAGGTGGTGAATAACGATGGCTGGCTGACCACACCAGGTGCGGATCCTGAACCCAATGACGAGCTGCGCCTGCGGGTGCGTAACCAGTTTTCGGCGGTCAACCAGTGGCACACCGACGCGGTGTACCGGGCGATGATTTCCGCCTTCCCGGGTGTGCGGCCGGACGGTGTGTATTTTGAGCATGGCGCGCCGCGTGGTCCGGGTAGCGCCAATGCCTATGTGCTGTTTGAGGCCGATGTGCCGGCGGCGACTTACCTGGAGCAGATCAACGCCCATATCCGCGACCAGGGCAACCATGGCCATGGCGATGACCTGCAGGTGATGGTGATGCCGGAAACCCAGCACGCACTGTCGATCGAGATCTGGCCACGATCGACGCTGACCGCTGATCAACGCCTGGCGCTCGAGGAAGGCGCGGCCCAATTCATCCGCGCCGCGTTCCGCGAAAGCACCGCCAGCGATTACCAGCCGACGCTGACCTTTCCGCAGTCGCGCTTTTCCTTCAGTCGCCTGGGCGAGGAATTGCACCAGCAGTTCGCCGGCATTGAGTCGCTGCACTTCGCCAATGCCGACATCGTGTCCGAGCTGAACATCCCGCGGATTCAGAGCCTGCAGGTGGTGCTGCATGATTAAGCTCGATCTCAAGTTCTGGCTGGCCGGTACCGAGCTGACCAAACTCAAGAACGCCGCCCAGGGCTGGTGGGAAAAGGTCGAGGGCTGGCTGCGCTGGCCCTTGATGCAGATGGACGCCGACACCTGTCACCTGACCGTGCTCGACCTGCTGGCCTGGCAGCGCGACATCACCCGCTTCAAGGGCGAGCCCGAAAGCCTGTACCGGTTGCGGGTCAAGTACGCCTTTATCAACGCCGTCGACGCCGGCAGCACCGCCGGGATGAAACGCATCCTGGTGCGCCTGGGCGTCGGCTACGTCGAGATCGAGGAGCGCCAACCCGACCGGGATTGGGACGTGGTGCTGCTGCGTTTCTCCGACTCCCAACTGTCGAAAAATCCCGAGCTGTTGCGTGTGCTGATCCAGCAGTACGGCCGCACGTGCCGGCGCTACGACTTTTCGACCATCACGCCGGTGCCTATGGGCGCCGCCCTTGTTCATTTTAACGACGATCAGCAAACGCTGGTTGCCCGCCTGTAGGAGCCCCCATGGGAGCCAGCATTACCCTTGCAGGTGAAAGCCTGATCGCACAGAAACAAGCCGCCAACGCGGGGCTGAAAGTTGCCAAATTTATCTTTGCCAACGTGCCCGGGCTCGATCCCAACGGCCCGGTGGACCGTGCCGCCGCCAAGCCTGCAGCGGCTCAGATTGTGTACACCTATGCGATCCCCGACGACAACGCCGGCTACGTGAACCCCAACCAGGTGGTCTACAGCTCGCAGATCGGCTCGGATGTCGGTGACTGGGATTTCAACTGGATCGGCCTGGAAAGCACCGAGGGCACGTTGTTTGCCGTGGCTTATGTGCCGGTCCAACAGAAGCGCCGCAACATTCCGCCGCTGCAGATCGGCAACAACCTGACCCGCAACTTCCTGGTGGTGTTCGACGGTGCCCAGGCGCTGACCGGCATCACCATTGATGCCAACACGTGGCAGCACGATTTCACCGTGCGCCTGGCCGGCATCGATGAGCGCGAGCGACAGAGCAACCGCGATGTGTACGGCCGGGCCTGTTTCTTCGGCAGTTCGCTGCAGGTGGAAAAGGTCGGGGCTGCGTACCAGGTCAAACCCGGTACGGCGTACGTCGAGGGCATTCGTGTGGCGCGTTCGGCGGCGCTGCCCATTGTGCCGCCGGCACTGCCCACCACGGCGTGGCTGGATGTGTCGCTGCAGCGCGAATTGAGCGATGTGGTCGCCAGCTGGCAGGTGGTGTTCGGCGCGGACAAAGCCGATTACACCGACAGTGCCGGCGCGCTTCACTACTGCGTGGCGATCGCCGACCTGGTCAACAGCAACACCCTCACTGATCGCCGATCGGTCGAAGCGATCGACGGGCCCCTGGTGGCGCACTTCGCCGCTCGTACGGGTGACTATCCCAACCTGCGTGCCCGGGCCACGACTAAGGATGACGTGGACCTGGGCAACTTGCCTAACGCCAAAAGCGACGATCCGAACAGCGACAGTAGCGAGATCCTGGCCACCACCAAAGCGCTGAAGGCCGCTGTGGGGCCGCTGAGCACTGGCATCGCCCCGGGCGTCTACGACCTGGTCGAGGTCAACGAACACGGCCATATCACCGGCGCCACTCGGCAGGCCGTGTCGGCAGTGCTCAACGCCGACGCCGTGTTGACGGCCAGTCACCGGGGCCTGGTACTGCTCGACGCCAGCGCCGGCAGCCGGACCTTCACCTTGCCGCCGGCGAATCCTGCCCTTGGCGTGATCGACCTGATCGTTCGCCGGGTGGATAACTCGGTGAACCGCCTGACAGTAAAAGCCAGCGGCACGGACCGAATTCGCTTTCACACCCACCTCACCCCGACGGGTTATCCGTTCCTGATCCTGATGGGCGCCGGCGACTGGTGGCACCTGCGCAGCGACGGTGCCGGCAACTGGTGGCCGATCGGGCGGCTCGACGGCACGCCGCTTGGGCGCCCGTCGTTCGAGACCACTACAACCTTTCAGCCTGGTGGAAACGGACCAATGGGAGGTGTGCTCTACAACCGTAGCGAGTGGCCCTGGTTGTGGGACCACGCCCAGCAATCCGGCATGCTCACCACAGAATCATTGCGCATCGGTCTGGAAGGCAGCTGGACCAGCGGCGATGGTGCACTGACCTTTCGGGGGCCAGATGGTAGGGGCGAGTTTCTGCGCGTCCAGGACGATGGTCGCGGGGCAGACAAAGACGTTTTTTACGGCAATGTGGCAAACGGCAGCAAGGAAGTCACAGGCATCAACTTCAAGCTCCACACCGTGGCGATCGGCGCAACCGTCAGCGCCGGTGGGATACCCGTAGGAGCGACCGTTGCTGCTGTTGACCTCACTTCCAGCTCAATCACTCTGTCTGTTGCTGCAACTTCGACAGGGCAAACGACCTTGGTCGTTGTGGGGCGTCGTCCTGGCAGTAGCCAGGTAGGTACGGCGCACTCTTTTGACACTGGTAGCGCCACCGCTGTTTTGGCGGACAGGGTGGCGAATATTTTCGAATCGGGTGTAGCCCGGACAGCAATTGGTCTGGACGAAGGGGATTCAACCAAATACCGGTCTGAAGTCGGACAATATGCGGTTCAAGCTACAGGTGGGGCGGGTTTGATCACCAGCACCGAATCGTCGTGGGGTATGACACGTCCCCGCAATATCTCGTTTCCTGGCCGCATGAAACTGATCTGAGGAATCCCCTATGAGCATTTATCAACAAGACGCATCCGGTGCCCTGTTCGGCCCCGTCGAACTGCCGCCTGTGCCGGGTGGCGGCATCCTGGTACCGTTCGGCTTTGTCCAGATCAACGAGCCGCTAGCCGCGCCCGAGCCGGGCAAGGCCTGGTCGATCGTTGGGGGCACGGCTGAGCAGATGGACGATCATCGCGGGCCAGTCTACGACACCCAGAGCGGCGCCCCGATGGACTGGCGCGAGCTTGGGCCCTTGCCGGATAGCGTGACGCCGAACCCGCGTCCCTCGGGCCTGCATCACTGGATAGAAGGGCATTGGGCGCTCAATCCTGAGGCTGTTCACACAGCCAAAGTGGCCGAGATCAACCAGGCGTGTGAAACCGCCATTACCGGTGGATTCATCTCGTCCGCGCTGGGCAGTCCGTTCGAATACGGCAGCCAGTTGGAGGACCAGTTAAACCTGACCGGTGCGGTATTGCGCGGCCTGGATCTGGCCTATCCCTGCCGCGACGATCAGGGCGTGAAATCCTTCCGGCCGCACACCATTGAACAATTGAACCTGGTCAGCGCGGACTTCACGCTGTTCAACCTGCAGCTGTTGCAGAAAGCCAATGAACTCAAGCAGCAGCTGGATCAGGCCTTGGCCGACGGTGACCTGGACGCCCTGGAGTCGCTGAGCTGGGACGGTGTTCAATGAATGCCTGGTCGCCTGTGACGATGCGCTGGCCTGAGCAGGCCACCCAATGGATGGGTGAACTGGACGCTGCCAAGGATCTGGCCGGTGGTGAGTTGGCCAGCACGACGCAGCGCCTAGCCGGACTGGACGGCATGACCAGCACCAACCCGGGGCCGGTCGGCGCGGCTGCACAAAGCGCGATCGCGGCCGGTCGCGCCGCACTGGCCGGGCAGATGGGCGAGGCGCCGGCGTGTCTGACAGTGACCCCGTTTCAAAGTGGGATCGGCCAGGGCCGTGGCAATCAACGTTTTTTGTCTGCCCCGAACTTGCTGCAGCAGCTGGCCGCCAAACTGACCGACAGTGGTGTGCCGTCCGGGCCGCAGTACATGCTGTCGCTGATGTTCGTGGCCACGCGTTACGACCAACTCGCTGACACCCTGTCGCGCTTCAATGCCTTGCTACCGATCCCTGACCTGGTGCGCGCTGAACGTCGAGCGCGGCATCTGTCGACGCTGGAGGCGGAAAAGTTCGTGATCCCCAGCGCCGGGCCAGTGCCTCGGTGGCAGACGTTGCCGTTGGAGCGCTGCACCGTGGTCAAGGCCGCAAAACAATCGATGGCCGGCCAACTGGCGATGCTGGAGAGTTACGCCGCCGACAGTTCGCCCATGGGTGACCTGGACGCGCTGGCCGCGCGCAAGGCGGCGCAGCAACAGGGCCGTGATCAGCAACTGAACGACCTCAAGGCCCTGTTGGCCGGTGGCAACGCGGACAACAGCATGCGCGCCCGGATCATCGGCCCAGGCAATGCCACCGAGTTACGCCGCGCCCTGCTCGAGGGCGAAGCACCTGGTCATGAGTATGTGCTGTCCGCCGGCGTGCTGCTGGTGGGCTCGCTGCAGGGCTTGAGCTTTGTGCGGGAGTTGGTCGGCCTATGACCCTTTTACTCGACGGCCAGCAGATCCTCGGCAAGCGCCTGAAGATCACGGCCAACCTGCGTATCGAAAGCGACGACCTGTCCGGCCAGACCAGCAACAGCGAAAAGGCGCACAAGGGCTTCAAGCCCAAGACTCTGGCGGTGACGCTGGCCATTCCGTTTGTTGACGCGGTGCAGATGCGCACGCTGATGCGCTTGGCCGAGGCCACAGCCGGCGGTGGTCAGCTCAAGATGTACCGGATCGTCAACGACACCGCCGCCGCCTTCGGGATCCGCGAGGTGCAGTTTTCCGACGGTGTCAGCGCTCGGGAAGACGACACCCTCAACCAGTGGCTGGTCCAGTTCACCCTGTCGGAAAAACTCTCGAACCCGGAGAAGGTCGAGCAGCGGCGGGCGGCGAACGGCGTCACCTCACAATCTGCCCCGGGACAAGCTGTCGGTGGCAGTGGTGGTGCAGACAGTTCGGGCCAGGGCCAGGAACTGAGCGGGTTTGAAAAGACCCTGAAGAAGCTGGACGACTACCTGGGGCCTTCGAAATGAAACTGCACAAGGTGCTGACCATCGCCGGCCAGGTGTACCCCGTGATCAAGGACGAAGTGCGGCTGGACATTAAAAGCCCCGGCCGGGCAAGTTTCACCGTGCAGGCCGGGGCCACCCTGAAAGGCCTGGTGACGCTCGATATCGGCTACAACGAAAGCACGCTGCAGCGTCACTTCATTGGCTACGTCGAGCGATCGACCGCGGCTAACAACCTGCAGCAGGTCCTGGTCTGTCGTGAGCTGGCCTCGATCCTTTCCAACGCGCTGCCGCTGAACTTGCGTCACGTCGACCTGCAGGGCGTGCTGGCCGAGATCAGCAACAAGACCGGCTTGGCCTTCCGGATCCCGGACCAAGCCTATGCAAAGGTAAAAGCGCCGTATTTCTACAGCCTGGCAGCGGGCTATCTGGCGATGGACAGCATGGCAAGCGTGTTCGGCATTCCCGACTTTGTCTGGCAGCAACAGGGCGACGGTGAAGTATTCGTGGGCAGTTGGGCAGACAGCTTTTTCGGCTCCCGTTCCGCGCTGCAGCTGCCGGTTGAGCTGTTCAGCGGATACCAGGGCAATCAGAGCGCCATGATCGCGGCCCTTCCAGGGCTTCGACCGGGTGTCACCATCAACCAGGGCGAGCGGATCACCAGTGTGACGCTTGCCGACAGCCAAATGGCGATCAAATGGACGACGCAATCCGCCGCAGCGTAGAGCGGCAATTCCCTGAACTGAGCGGCGGCTACCACCTGCCGCGCTTTGGCCGTGTGGTGGCCGTGCCGGATGCGCCGGCAGCGCCCGGGCTGTGTGACGACTTCCGCCCGCGCTTTGGCGTCGACGTCGAAGTGCTGCTGCCCGATGGCGAGCCGGATCCGGCCTTACCGATCCTTGCCGGTCTGCCGTTGCCGGCACCGATGGGTGGACAAGAGGCCGGCATGTTCGGTTTCCCCGAGGAAGGCACTACCGTAGTGGTCAGCTTTGCCTATGGCCTGCCGAGCAAACCCTTTATCACGCAGATCCTGCCGCACGGCCTGAGCCTGCCTCGGGTGCCTAAGGGAGACCAGGTGTGGCAACACAGCGAGGCTTGCCAGCAGCGCGTCGACGCTGACGGCAACTGGCTACGCCAGACGGATGGCAAGATCCAGGACAAGGCGATCGAGCGGGAGGTGGAAGCCCTGGACAACAACGAGCGCTTCCAGAATCACACCAGGACGGTGGACGACCATTCGACCGAGTCAGTGGGTGGCATCAAGACGATCGAAGCGCTGGGCGCAATGAAGCTGCTGTCAGGCGGATCCGCGAGTCTGGCGGCGGTGGACGATCTGCATCAGGCGACTGGCCGAGATCTGAACCTGGTGGTCGGGCAGAAGCACAACGCCACGGTGGGCGGCGATATGGAGGAAAGGATTCAGGGCCTGCGTAAAAGCGTAGCCGGGGTCAGTCAGCGCCTGCAGGCGCCCAAGACCTGGTTGGGTTCGGAGTCAGTTAACGTGCTGCAGGTGCTGTGCGATTTGCTCGATCTGGTGCAGCAGATGAACGTCCAGCTTGCAGCTCACACGCACATACCGGGTCCAGCACCGAGCCCGACCGATATCGCGGCATTCACTGCGAGTGCAATGGACGTTCAAGCTCTGGGGATTAAGCTGAAACCAATTACATTAAGCTGAATAACCACACTCTTCCGGATACATTAATACTCCAAACGGCTTAGCTAATTGAGACGACTAACCCATCACTATTTTTTTGGTGATGGCGTTTCAGTTCGGATAACCAGTTCAAATCTAAAGTCGTTTTCACAGCCTGGGCATTTGAATTGGTGGCCGTCTTTAATACTTTTATAAGGTATGGGTATGATCGCTTCGCAAATGTTGCAAGAGAATCGATTGTAGTCAGCACTAAGTTCAGCCTTGTTGTCGCGATTTACTATTTCGTATGTGAGCTCGCATTTTTCATTTTGACATGTGATTGTTTGATTGCTCTCCAAATAGTGATCTGTATACAGGACGGGGCTTCCGCACTGCTTGCACTCAAAATCCATATAATTGACTTTCAATACAATTAGATTCCCTGAGATAAGCCTTTCTAGCTTGTCGCATATAGAAACTATCTTTTCTTTCTCTATCGTGTAGTTGCTAATGCTTTTAGGCATTGGCAAGTGCAGGTAGCTGCCAAGACTATTGTATATTTTATTGAGGTCGCTTGATTTTATATTATTGTAATTTATCTCTAGTGCTTCACTTGTCTCGACACCTACTGTCAGCTGAAAATCCATGTCGGCGTACTTGTCGAATTGCGAGTGCAGCCTAACCGCCTTGTTTGGCTGCCATGTATTTATAATGCTTCGCGGCAACTCATCAATCTCTGTCAAAAATCTCTTATAGACATGCGCCTCAATCAACATGCGCAATTCCAGGCACGCATACCTCAATGATCTAGCTCCACCTTCGTCAAGAAGAGATCTTGCGTTATTAAAGTGGTATTCCTTGTCGTAGCATTGCAACTCTTTCATGACTGCTCCTTTTGGCATCCGGCGAAGTGGTGGGGCGTGACCTAGTGAAAAGACGTCCAGTCTGGACTCGAGTGTATCTGCACGCTTCGATCAGCCACTAACTGAGCTTGCGGAAAAAATCGCCCTACTAAGGCGGTTTTTTGTCTGCAAGAAGTAGTAATTTCGGTAAGCACTCACACTTTGCCCCATAGCCATTGGACGAAGGCAAATCCTGGGAAGGCAATGATTACCCCCAGTAGCAGTAGCTCCCAAGGGGTGAGAATGTGATGGAATTTATCGAGGTATCCACGCCGATTTCTGATATCCATGAATCGCCACCATCGCATTCGCCAAGTATCGAGATAGCTAGGATGCTCTAGGCTGCTTCCAACTCTATTGAAGGACAGAAACGGCGGAAGAAGGGAGGTCAACCAAGCAGTTGTCAGACTGTCTGTGTTGTAGGTGAAGGCATACAAAAGAGGCTCGGTCCTTTCCTCCTCCTCTAAAGTGGAAGCAGGGTACTCAAAAAAAACCTGTATTGAACCGTCTGACGGTGAGTGGTGAATGATTAGCTCGGCCCCTCTCTCAAGATCGAGCTTTGTGCTTTCGCCGTCTGGCGTCCGAGTCAGCATTCCTTCGCCGGTGTAATTTGCGGCAAAACGTAGGTTCACCGACGACGCCCCGATGACGAACTCACCTATTCGTCTACCAAGAGGCGAGTCGTTATTTTTTTCTAACCACTCAGGTTCGCTGACGATCAGGTGGACGTTGTCCTTTTTAGCCTCGACTGCAAACGCACGAAAAACATCCACCGCCCGCTGAGCATGAATCGGCCAATTCCGGTTTACTCGGTCTTTCCTGAATTCGTTAGCTTTTCTTTTGCGTGCCTCATTTCGCCAAATTCGCTCTAGATTCATGCCTTCGCTCACTCACTCCTTGGTCAGCTGATCCTATCGGGTTGGGTAAGAGAGGGAAACTGGCGTAAAAATGCCGCCTCAAAGAAAAAACATCCGAAAAAGCACTTATCCCCCTCCCGCCGACGGGCTTTGTGTCCGTTTTTTGTGCAAACCCGGTGGGTACTGCAACCAGGGCTCCAGGCCAGGCCGACCGTGGGGCTTCATGAGGCAACGGTGATTGCACGATGTGAGAGGTTTTGCAAAGGAGTGCAATTGACAGTACAGATGGCCGTCCACAAAGCGTCCACACTAGCTGTAAATCTATTCGGCACATATGAACAAAAGCACGAAAAAACCTAGGATTTACGGGGTTTTCTCAATGGAGACTGGTCTTTTATTCGGGCTCATAATCCTTTGGTCCACGGTTCAAGTCCGTGTGGGCCCACCAAACAAAAAAGCCGCGCTGAATGCGCGGCTTTTTCGTGTCTGAATGACTGGTTTTTTTAGAACTGGTTTTTAAGTCGCTCAGCTTGCAAAGTTTTCGATCTTTACCTGCCCCTCAGGAAAGGTCGCGATGATTTCCAGTTCGCCGCCCATTGCGCGTATGTAGTTGCGCAACGTGCTGATGTACATGTCAGTGCGTCGCTCCATCCTCGAAATCGCCGCCTGATTGATATGCAGGGTTTTGGCCAGTGTTTCCTGGCTCAATGCCTGAGCCTGTCGAAAATCGTGCAACGGCATTTCGGCGCGCAATTTCTGAACCAGCGCGTCGACATTCCTTTGAAACTCAGGAGAGCGCCTTCCAACCAAATCAGCGAATTTTTTAGCCATTCTCGTAGCCCTCATGCTCGTTTTACCGACGCTCAGCAGCAGCACATGCACTAGATACCCCGACGCCCCGGCCGGTTTTATCATTGCTCGATGCTTGCTGACCACCACGAATGCACACGAGTTGTTAACAATGATTTCTGCAATGCGTTCAGCGTTTTTCTAATCGTTCGAGAGGAAAAAAGGCAAGGTGGGTATATGCGTTTGGCTCACCCATCCCACACTTCATCAATTGTGAAATCGCTCGCCGAGCCTGCTTTTGTTTACTTCTGGTGTCGGAATATCGGATGACGTCCGCAGACCTTGTAGGCAAACTCCGAATCGTCCTTTTTGGGCACTTTGATGCCTTGTTGCGCTTTTCTTCGACGGGATAGTCTCCGGACGTCGCTGACCATTCAGTGATCGGGCTTGGAAACCCGTCGAGCGTATGACAACAACGTGCCCAACATGACCGCAGACGTTTACGCCTGCAATCCTGTGTCATGGCGGCTGTGCGTGGGACGTCTTCGGACGTGCCGGTTTCCTAGGCTCCCGGTTTTCCAACCTGCGCACGGCCGCCACCCATTCGCTTGGAAACGAACATGGCGGCTCCTCAAGCTTAGGAGATAAACCATGAACAAATCAGATTCACCTCCGCCCTCAGAACTGAAAACCATCGGCCTCACCCCCTTCATCTACTGCTCGAACCAACCGCTGTTCCATGTCACGCGAGACGTTCCCCTCAGTGATGCGTTAGCCATGGCCTCCGATTTTCTGTTCCTTTCCAAGGAACTGACCAGAGACGCTGCCTTTAACCGCGATACCGACCGACATATCTGGGCCGCGCATTATTTGACGGCGATGAGCAAGGCAGTGATTGATGATGCGGTGAAGGTGCTGGAGCGAGTGCCCGATCGGACCGAGGCGAAGCCCAAAAAATAGCGACGAATTGGCCGTGGAATGAGCCCCGAGAATTCGGGGCTTTCACATCAGGATCGACCGGTGCGCTACGCCCAGACACCCAACGCTGGAATGGCCCGCACTGGCCGCAACCGCTCAAGCATTTCGCGCGTGAAAACCACCTCATACGTATCCGCCGCCCTACCCCACTGCTCCACGATGACCATGCCGTCGACCAGCACGCGTCCCAATTCAGTGATCGTATCGGCCAGATCTTCGACGATTTCTTGGGTCCGGCCCCACACACGATCAGTCATCACTTGGAGTTCAGCCGCAATACGCTCAGAGGACGCAGGGTCCGTTTCGGGACAGGTGATATTGCGCAGCAAATGCTGCAACTCTTTTACTTTGGCGTAATCCTGCTCCGCCCCCTGCGCGCCTTTCAGGATGGCTACGGCTTTCGACTTGTCGACGCGCTTCCCGGATGAAGACAATGTCTGCCCCATAGCGCCGGCCAACAGGACCATCATCCGCGCTTCCAAATGCGCTTTCATTGCTTCCATCGACGAAATAGGGCGCGCCAGTGTAATGGCGGCGCCCCCTTGATGCCGCAAGTCCATGGTCACCGACAGGGTCACGCCGCCCGTTGCAAACCCCAATGCGCGGGCCACGACGTAGTGGCCCATTTCGTGATGGGCGATCTGTAATGCGTGATCCCGTACAACGGAAGGCATCCTGTTCGTCATGTCCATCGCCTCACATCCCTCGATAGCCCATTCGACTATGCCTGACGGTTTGCGTCCACCCTTCCAGCGTTGCGCGCCGGTGTCGGTGTCCAGTGCGAAGACTTTGCCGTAGACGGTGCAGGTGTAGGCCGTCTCGCAGGTGAAAATGCCTGAACGGTACTGAGGCTAGACCAAACATCCTGCATGCGATTGGTGCTGTAACATGCGGACCCATTGATGTGTGTTGCTGGAGACAACCTTTGCCTGACACTCGCCCGCCTGTGCTTGACGAAATCGACCGCCAATTGATCGCGGCCCTGCAGCTCAATGCCCGCGAAAGCGTGGCCATGCTCGCCCGGCAGCTGGGCATCGCTCGTACCACCGTGACGTCACGGCTGGCGCGGCTGGAAAAAGCCAAGGTCATCACCGGGTATGGCGTGAGGTTGGGTCAACGGGTGGTGGACGGCGGCTTGCAGGCGTACGTCGGGATCACGGTGCAACCGCGCTCGGGCAAGGAAGTGTTGCGGCGGTTGAGTGCGATGGCACAGGTGCAGCAGTTGTGTGCGGTCAGTGGTGAATTTGATTATGTGGCGTGGTTAAGGACCGATTCGCCGGAGCAGCTGGATCAGTTGCTGGATCAGATCGGGAGCGTGGATGGGGTGGAGAAGACGACCACGTCGATCATTTTGAGCAGCAAGATTGATCGCGGGCAGCCGGTTTAAACGCGATTCCCTGTGGGAGCGGGCTTGCTCGCGAATGCGGTGGATCAGCCGACATCAGTGTTGGCTGATCCACCGCATTCGCGAGCAAGCCCGCTTCCACATTAGCCAGTGTGTAGTCACAGATCGTCACTTTGATCAATTAATTAGCAAAACGACGACACATTGCGTCTTATTAACGTGTTCTACGCTCTCTAGAATGGCTGCCATCTTTTCCTATACTCAGACGCGCATCCCGCGTCCGGTCGCCAGCAAGGTCAGCCATGAACAAGAACAATCGCCATCCTGCAGACGGTAAGAAACCAGTCACCATTTTCGGTCCGGACTTTCCATTTGGCTTCGACGACTGGATCGAGCACCCGGCCGGCCTCGGCAGTATTCCGGAGCACAACCACGGCGCCGAAGTGGCGATTGTCGGTGCAGGCATTGCCGGATTGGTCGCTGCCTATGAACTGATGAAACTGGGCCTCAAGCCCGTCGTCTACGAAGCCTCTAAATTGGGCGGCCGCCTGCGTTCCCAGGCGTTCAACGGGACCGATGGCATCGTCGCCGAACTGGGCGGCATGCGCTTCCCGGTATCGTCCACGGCGTTTTACCACTATGTCGACAAGCTCGGTCTCGAGACCAAACCCTTTCCCAATCCGCTGACGCCGGCCTCTGGCAGCACCGTGATCGACCTGGAAGGCAAAACCCACTACGCACAGAAGCTGGCCGATCTTCCTGCATTGTTCCAGGAAGTGGCTGACGCCTGGGCCGACGCCCTGGAAGCCGGCTCGCAGTTCTCCGATATCCAGCAAGCGATCCGCGACCGTGACGTGCCGCGTCTCAAAGAGCTCTGGAACACCCTGGTCCCGCTGTGGGACGACCGCACGTTCTACGACTTTGTCGCCACCTCGGAAGCCTTCGCCAAGCTCTCGTTCCATCACCGCGAAGTGTTCGGCCAGGTCGGTTTCGGCACCGGCGGCTGGGACTCGGACTTCCCGAACTCGATGCTGGAAATCTTCCGCGTCGTGATGACCAACTGCGACGATCACCAACATCTGGTCGTCGGCGGCGTCGAACAAGTGCCGCAAGGCATCTGGCGCCATGTGCCGGAGCGTTGCGTGCACTGGCCCGCAGGCACCAGCCTCAAGTCGCTGCACCGAGGCGCACCACGCTCCGGGGTTAAAAAAATCGCTCACGCCCCGGACGGTCGTTTTGCGGTCACCGATAACAACGGCGACACCCGCGAGTACGCCGCAGTACTGACTACCTGTCAGAGCTGGCTGCTGACCACGCAGATCGAATGCGACGAAACCCTGTTCTCGCAAAAGATGTGGATGGCCCTCGACCGCACCCGCTACATGCAGTCGTCGAAAACCTTCGTGATGGTCGACCGCCCGTTCTGGAAAGACAAGGATCCGGAAACAGGTCGCGACCTGATGAGCATGACCCTCACCGATCGCCTGACCCGTGGCACTTACCTGTTCGACAACGGTGACGACAAGCCCGGGGTGATTTGCCTGTCGTACTCGTGGATGAGTGACGCGCTGAAAATGCTGCCGCACCCGGTGGAAAAACGCGTCGAACTGGCCTTGAACGCGCTGAAAAAGATCTACCCGAAAGTCGATATTGCGGCGCGAATCATCGGCGATCCGATCACCGTATCGTGGGAAGCCGACCCGCATTTCCTCGGGGCTTTCAAAGGCGCACTGCCCGGCCACTATCGCTATAACCAGCGCATGTATGCTCACTTCATGCAGGACGACATGCCGGCCGAACAACGCGGGATTTTCATCGCCGGCGACGACGTTTCGTGGACGCCGGCGTGGGTCGAAGGCGCGGTGCAGACCTCGCTCAATGCGGTGTGGGGCATCATGAAACACTTCGGCGGTGAAACTCACGCCGAGAACCCGGGTCCAGGAGATGTGTTCAACGAGATCGGTCCGATCGCCCTGCCCGAGTAAAAGGAGTTCCACATGCGCGTAGCCCTTTACCAATGTCCGCCGCTGCCCCTGGACGTCGCCGGCAACCTGCAACGCCTGCATCAACTGGCGCTGGAGGCCAAAGGTGCCGACTTGCTGGTGCTGCCGGAGATGTTTTTGACCGGTTACAACATCGGCGTCGATGCCGTCAGCGTCCTGGCGGAGGTGCACAACGGTGAGTCGGCACAGCAGATCGCGCGCATTGCCAAAACGGCAGGGATTGCCATTTTGTACGGCTATCCCGAGCGCACGGCGGACGGGCAGATCTACAACGCAGTGCAATTGATCGACGCCAACGGTGAGCGCCTGTGTAACTACCGCAAGACTCACCTGTACGGCGACCTCGATCACTCGATGTTCAGCGCCGGGCAGGGTGATTTTCCGCTGGTGGAGCTCAACGGCTGGAAGCTGGGTTTCCTGATCTGCTACGACGTTGAGTTTCCGGAAAATGCGCGGCGGCTGGCCCTGGCCGGCGCCGAGCTGATTCTGGTACCGACAGCGAACATGATTCCTTACGACTTCGTCGCCGACGTCACCGTGCGCGCCCGCGCCTTCGAAAACCAGTGTTACGTGGCGTATGCCAATTACTGCGGAAACGAAGGCGACATCCACTACTGCGGCCAAAGCAGCATCGCCGCACCGGATGGCAGCCGCATCGCTCAGGCGGGCCTTGATGAAGCGCTGATTGTCGGTGAGCTGGATCGTCAGTTGATGGTCGATTCCCGCGCCGCCAATCGCTACTTCCTCGATCGCCGCCCGGAGCTTTACGGCGAGCTTAACAAGCGCTGATCGACCGTTATCCGCTAGCATTAGCGCTTCCCTGTTCTGGAAGTGCTCATGCCTGCGCTGAATCCCCCTCGCCCTCACACTGAAACCCTGGCCAACGGTCTGCGGGTGACGCTGCGTCATGCCCCGAATCTGAAGCGTTGTGCGGCCGCGTTACGGGTCGCTGCAGGCAGTCACGACGTGCCGCTGGCATGGCCCGGCCTGGCGCATTTTCTTGAGCATCTGTTGTTTCTCGGTACCGCACGTTTTCCTGCCGAACAAGGCCTGATGGCCTACGTGCAAGGTCACGGCGGGCAGGTGAATGCACGGACCAGCGAGCGCACCACGGACTTCTTTTTCGAACTGCCGCTACAGGCGTTTAGCGGTGGGCTGGAACGTCTGTCGGACATGCTCGCTCATCCGCGCATGAATCCGGAAGATCAGCAGCGGGAACGGGAAGTGTTGCAGGCAGAGTTTGTCGCCTGGTCGCAGGACGCGACGGCGCAACAACGCCAGGCGCTGTTCGATGGACTTTCACCGACTCATCCGTTGCGCGGCTTTCATGCCGGCAACCGCGACAGCCTGCCGGTGCCGAAGCCAGAATTTCAGAATGCGTTGAAAGATTTCCATCAACGGTTTTATCAGACCGGGCAGATGACGCTGAGCCTGGCCGGCCCGCAAAGTATCGAAGAGCTCAAGCAAATGGCGCTGAGTTTCGGCGCGGCGATTCCCATGGGAGCAGTCGTCCCGCAACAGGCTCCTGTGCCGCTAATGGAATCTTCGGAGGCAAGTTATCAACAGGTGAACGAGCGCAGGCTTGATCTGCTGTTTACCTTCGAATCGCTGCCCACTTCATCGACCGAAGCCTTGGCGTTTCTGTGCCATTGTTTGAACGCTTCGAAGCCCGGCGGGCTGCTGGCCGAATTGCGCGCACGTGGTTTGGCTGAGCACTTGAACGCCGAGCCGCTGTACCAATTTGCCGGACAAGCCGTGCTGAACGTTGAATTCACAACAACCGCGCCGGCGAGCGTCCTGCACGAGAAGCTGCTGGATTGGCTGGGCTTTTTTGCCTCGCAGCAAGACTGGGCCGCTCTGCGTGAAGAGTACGCGGTCGTGATTCAGCGTCAGCAACACGTCAGCAGCGCGCTGCAACTCGCCCGACTCGACAGCGAGAAGTTGGAAACCAGCCTGTCCGAGCACGGCGTTGCAGCGCTCAAGGGCATCCTGAAGAAAATCGGCGCTGTGGATAACTTCAGCGGTGAATGGCAACTACCAGCACCGAATCCATTCTTGCGCACCGAAGCGCCGCCCCAAAACGCCGGACTGATCCGCGGGCAAACCAGCAAGCACCGTGGCTTGCGCACATTCGCCCAGGACCGTTCACGCAGCCGTCGTGAACATTCTCCCATGCAGTTCAGCCAGGCCTTGCCGGATAACACCGCGGAAGGCGCAATTTATTTGCGCTGGCGGCTCGAGGCCGAACCTCATCCCCGCCTTCAGCTGCGCCTGGAAAACAACCTGCAGCCACTGCGCGAGGATGCACGCCAGGCAGGTGTCGATTTTTCCTTCAGCGCGTCGGGCAACGAATGGCTGCTGAAGGTGACCGGACTGCAGGAACCGATGCCGAGCGTTCTCGAACATGCACTGAAAGAGCTGACACAACCTGCCAGCGATTTCTCACAGGAAGAATCGAGAAGCCCTGCGCTGATCCCGATCAAACAACTGCTCAAGGCGTTGCCCAATCTTCTTCTTGAACACAGCGAGGTCTCTGCAGACCTGCAGCGGCTATGGTCAAGTGCGCGCTGGGAAGGTCTGGCGACAGGCCTTTCAGCACCCACTCAAGCAGCAATGGGCCTGGCCCTGAGCCGGGTGCCAGGCGTTGCGGACACCCAACCGTCCACGCCGATCTCGATCAACTCACAGCGCCTCTGGACAACGCTCGACAGCGACTCCAGCGAACACGCGTTGTTGCTGTTCTGTCCGACGGCTACCCAGGACATCGGCGATGAAGCCGCCTGGCGTTTGTTGGCGCTTGTCTGTCAGACGCCGATCTATCAGCGCCTGCGCGTGGAGCTGCAATTGGGTTACGCGGTGTTCAGCGCACTGCGTCAGATCCATGGGCAGACCGGAATCCTGCTGGGCGTGCAGTCTCCGGGCACCTCGCCATTGAAGTTGCTGGAACACATGGAATGCTTCCTGAGCGACCTGCCCGGATTGGTCGAGGGGATCGACGAGGCGGCTTTCATCGCCCAGCGCCAGGTGTTGGCCGATCAATTCGACATCGCGGCCTTACCCTTGGCCCAGGCTGCCGAACTGCTCTGGCAAGGCAAGCTGGCAGGCCGCTCGTCGGATTACCTGACGCAGCTGACCTTGTCGATTCTGGCCACCGACCGCCCCGCGCTGATCGCCGCCGCCCATCGACTGAACAACGCCGAGGGTGGCTGGCGCTGCCTGGCCAGCAGTTCGGAAACGGAAGCGCCTTGGCAAGTGACAAAATGATCATTACCGCTGGTGCAATTAGCTTTTTCCGAGAATGCAGGCCTTTCGCTCTGTAATTTTGAGTAACATAGCCACCTAACTATCTGAACATCTCCGGCTGGAGGTGGACTATATGTATAGATCTCAACTGTCCCATCACCTGAAGGAGCGCTCCCATGTCCTGGTCCAAACCTGCTTACACCGACCTGCGTATCGGCTTTGAAGTCACCATGTACTTCGCAAGCCGCTAAGTTTGTCTTGCAGTTCAGCGCCTCGGTTTGCCGAGGCGTTTTTATTTTCAGCGTTGAAATTGATGGAGCGGCCATGTTTGTCCAGATTCTAGGTTCCGCCGCCGGCGGCGGTTTCCCGCAGTGGAACTGCAACTGCGTGAACTGCGCGGGTTTTCGCGACGGGAGCCTGAACGCCAAGGCGCGGACCCAGTCGTCCATCGCGATTTCTGATGATGGCGTGAACTGGGTACTGTGCAATGCCTCGCCGGACATCCGTGCCCAGCTCCAGAGTTTCACCCCGATGCAACCGGGGCGCGCCCTGCGCGATACCGGCATCAGCGCGATCATCCTGATGGACAGCCAGATTGATCACACCACCGGCCTGCTCAGCCTGCGCGAGGGTTGCCCGCACAACGTCTGGTGCACGGACATGGTCCATGAAGACCTGAGCACCGGTTTCCCGCTGTTCACCATGCTGACCCACTGGAACGGCGGGCTGAACTGGAACCGCATCGAACTCGACTGCAGCTTCACCATCCCGGCGTGCCCGAGTCTGCGCTTCACCCCGTTGCCACTGCGCAGCGCTGCGCCGCCTTACTCGCCGCACCGCTTCGACCCGCATCCGGGCGACAACATCGGACTGATCGTCGAAGACCTGAACACCGGCGGCAAGCTGTTCTACGCGCCGGGCCTGGGCAAGGTCGACGCACCGCTGCTGGAGATCATGGCCGGCAGCGACTGCCTGCTGGTGGACGGCACGATGTGGGACGATGACGAAATGCAGCGCCGTGGCGTCGGCACTCGAACTGGCCGGGAAATGGGTCACCTGGCGCAAAACGGCCCCGGCGGCATGCTGGAAGTGCTGGAAAAACTGCCCAGGCAGCGCAAGGTGCTTATCCATATCAACAATACCAACCCGATCCTCGATGAGGATTCGCCGGAGCGTGCCGAGCTGGTTCGGCGCGATGTTGAAGTGGCGTATGACGGCATGAGTATTGTGTTGTAGGGCATCGAGACCGCTGCGCGGTCTATCGCCAGCAGGCTGGCTCCCACAGGGGAATGCGATCAACTGTGGGAGCCGGCCTGCTGGCGATGAGGCCGGTCCAGACACTAAAGAATCCACCGGTCTTCCCCGGAGAACCGAAATGACTGACACCCCACTGTCCCCCACCGAATTCGAAGCGGCCCTGCGCGCCAAGGGCGCCTACTACCACATCCATCACCCGTACCACGTGGCGATGTATGAAGGTCGGGCGACCCGCGAGCAGATCCAGGGTTGGGTTGCCAACCGGTTTTACTATCAGGTGAACATCCCCCTGAAGGACGCCGCCATCCTGGCCAATTGCCCGGACCGCGAGATCCGTCGCGAGTGGATTCAACGTCTGCTGGACCATGACGGCGCCCCCGGTGAAGACGGCGGCATCGAAGCCTGGCTGCGTCTGGGTCAAGCCGTCGGCCTCGACCCGGACCAACTGCGCTCCCAGGAACTGGTGCTGCCCGGCGTACGTTTCGCCGTGGACGCCTACGTCAACTTCGCCCGCCGGGCCAATTGGCAGGAAGCCGCCAGCAGCTCGCTTACCGAGCTGTTCGCGCCGCAGATCCACCAATCGCGTCTCGACAGCTGGCCGCAGCATTACCCGTGGATCGACCCGGCCGGCTATGAGTATTTCCGCACCCGACTGGGCCAGGCGCGGCGCGATGTGGAACATGGTCTGGCGATCACGTTGCAGCACTACACGACGCGGGAAGGCCAGGAGCGCATGCTGGAAATTCTCCAGTTCAAACTGGACATACTTTGGAGCATGCTCGATGCCATGAGCATGGCCTACGAACTGAAACGCCCGCCGTATCACAGCGTGACCGAGCAACGGGTCTGGCACAAAGGAATCACCTTATGAGTTTCGATCGCAGCAAGACCCCGACCTGGCGTCCCGGCTACCGCTTTCAGTACGAACCGGCGCAGAAAGGCCATGTGCTGCTCTACCCGGAAGGCATGATCAAACTCAATGAAAGCGCCGCGCTGATCGGTGGTTTGATCGACGGCGAACGCGATGTCGCGGCGATCATCGCCGAACTGGACGCGCAGTTCCCCGGCGTGCCGGAGCTCGGTGATGACATCGAGCAGTTCATGGAGGTCGCCCGTGCTCAGCACTGGATCGAACTTGCCTGATTCCGTGTCGGACAAGTTACCGCCCAAACCGGAAATCGGTCTGCCGCTGTGGCTGCTGGCCGAGCTGACCTATCGCTGCCCGCTGCAATGTCCCTACTGCTCCAATCCGCTGGACTTCGCCGAGCAGGGCAAAGAGCTGAGCACCGAGCAGTGGATCAAGGTGTTCCGCGAAGCGCGGGAAATGGGCGCCGCGCAGCTGGGCTTTTCTGGCGGCGAACCGCTGGTGCGCCAGGACCTCGCCGAGCTGATTGCCGAAGCGCGCAAGTTGGGTTTCTACACCAACCTGATCACCTCCGGCATCGGCCTCACCGAGCAGAAAATCAGCGACTTCAAGAAAGCCGGTCTGGACCACATCCAGATCAGCTTCCAGGCCAGTGACGAGCAAGTGAACAACTTACTGGCCGGCTCGAAAAAGGCCTTCGCGCAGAAGCTGGAAATGGCTCGCGCAGTAAAGGCTCACGGCTATCCGATGGTGCTGAATTTCGTCACTCACCGGCACAACATCGACAAGATCGACCGGATCATCGAGCTGTGCATTGCCCTTGAGGCGGACTTCGTCGAACTCGCCACTTGCCAGTTTTACGGTTGGGCGCAGCTCAATCGGGTCGGACTGTTGCCGACCAAGGAACAACTGGTCCGTGCCGAACGCATCACCAACGAATACCGCGCCAGACTCGAAGCCGAAGGGCATCCGTGCAAGCTGATTTTCGTCACGCCGGACTACTACGAAGAACGCCCGAAAGCCTGTATGAATGGCTGGGGCAGTATTTTTCTGACAGTGACCCCGGACGGAACCGCCCTGCCCTGTCATGGCGCCCGACAGATGCCGGTGCAGTTTCCCAACGTGCGTGACCACAGCATGCAGCACATCTGGTACGACTCATTTGGCTTCAACCGCTTTCGCGGCTACGACTGGATGCCCGAGCCGTGCCGCTCGTGCGACGAAAAAGAGAAGGACTTTGGCGGCTGCCGCTGCCAGGCGTTCATGCTCACAGGTGACGCGAGCAATGCCGACCCGGTATGCAGCAAATCGGAACATCACGGCGTGATTCTCAAGGCCCGCGAAGAAGCCGAGCACGCGACCCAGACCATCGAACAACTGGCCTTTCGCAATGAACGAAACTCACGAATCATCGCCAAAAGCTGAACCTTTCAGCGCTGCCAAAGCGGTCGCTGCCGGGGTCGACTTTGCCGAATTGCAGGTTGGCAGGCATGGCCTGTTCTGGAATGAATACCGCCCCGAGGACGCCGCTTGCCGCATCTGGCATTGGCGGGATGGTCAGGCACATTGCCTGACGCCAACGGGTTTTAGTGTGCGCAGTCGGGTGTACGAATATGGTGGTGGGGCGTTTTGCCTGACAGATGACGGGGTGGTTTTCGTCAACGAGGCGGATCAGCAGCTGTACCGCCAGTCGCTGACAGGCGAAACGCCCGAAGTGCTGACATCCGGTGAATGCCGCTACGGCGATCTGCAATTTGCCAACGGGCAAGTGTTGGCCGTTGAAGAACATCGAGACCGGCATCGCCTGGTGGCCATCGATCTGGCGGACGGCGCGCGTCACCTGCTGGTCGAAGGTGCGGACTTTTATGCCGCGCCGACGTTGAGCCCTGACGCTCAACGGTTGGCCTGGGTCGAGTGGAGTCGCCCGGACCAGCCATGGACCGCGACTCGCCTGATGGTTGCCGACCGCCAGGACGACAGCCGTTTCGCTCAAGTCCGCTGTGTGGCGGGCGATGATGTTCAGGAGTCGCTGCAACAACCGCGATTCGATGACAGTGGTCGTCTGTATTGTCTGACGGATCGTGGCGGCTACTGGCAGCCGTGGGTCGAGTCTTCCAATGCTTTGCGTCCGCTGCCCAGCGCTGCGGCTGATCATGGGCCCGCGCCTTGGCAGTTGGGTGGTTGTACGTGGCTGCCGTTGAGTGAAAACAGCTATCTGGCCAGTTGGACCGAAGACGGATTCGGTCGACTGGGCATTGGTGGTGACACTACAGAAGATTTCACCGGGGACTACAGCCGTTTCCGACACCTCGCACTGGATGACCAATTCATCTACTGCATCGCTGCCTCGCCAGTCAGTTCGTCCGCCGTGATCGCCATCGACCGAAAAACCCGACAGGTCAAGGTGTTGGCCGGGGGAATGGCACCGTTGCCCGCCGGGCAAATCAGCGTCCCGCAAACCCTGCGCTACCCGAGCGGTTCAGGCGAGGCTCACGGTTTTTTCTACCCGGCGATGACTGGCGACACAAAGCCGCCGTTGGTGGTGTTCATCCACGGGGGCCCGACATCGGCGTGTTACCCGATGCTCGATCCGCGCATTCAGTACTGGACGCAACGCGGCTTCGCCGTGGCCGACCTCAACTACCGTGGCAGCAGCGGCTACGGCCGCGCTTACCGCCAGGCGCTGCATTTGAGTTGGGGTGAGGTGGATGTGGAGGACGCCTGCGCGGTGGTCGGCCATCTCGCCGTGCGCGGACTGATCGACGGCGACCAGGCGTTTGTTCGCGGTGGCAGTGCCGGCGGCTATACCACGCTGTGTGCGCTGGCGTTTCAGCAGGTCTTCCGCGCGGGCGCCAGCCTCTACGGCGTCAGCGATCCTGTCGCACTGGGCCGCGCGACCCACAAGTTTGAAGGCGATTATCTGGATTGGCTGATTGGTGATCCTGAACAGGATGCCGAGCGCTATGCCGCGCGCACGCCATTGCAGCATGCGAGCAACATCAGCGTGCCAGTGATTTTCTTTCAGGGCGAACTGGACGCCGTGGTCGTGCCGCAACAGACCCGCGACATGGTCGAGGCGCTGCAGCAAAACGGCATTCTGGTTGAAGCACATTATTACGCAGACGAACGTCATGGCTTCCGCAAGGCCGGCAATCAGGCCCACGCGCTGGAGCAGGAATGGTTGTTTTATCGGCGGGTGATGGCGCTGGAAAGCTGAAACCGGGTCGCTTCAATCGCCGGCAAGCCGCCGCCTACAGGATCGGTGAAATCCCTGCAGGAGCTGGCTTGCCGGCGAAAGCGATCTATCTGACACCGTGAAACTCAACGTTTGGCGATGATGTAGACCGCATGCACGATCCCAGGAATGTAACCGCACAACGTCAGCAGAATATTCAGCCAGAACGCGCCGGCGAAACCGACCTGCAGAAACACACCCAGTGGCGGCAATAGAATGGCGATGATGATGCGAATGAAATCCATGGGGCAGCTCCTGATTTGAAGAGGGCTCATGTGAGCCTTACTGCTAATCGACCAACACCGTTCGTCAGGGTTCAGTGCGAATACTGGCTGAATACCGATATCCAAATGAATCTGCGAACAAAAAAACGCCCCACGTCAAAAGAATCAAACGTGGGGCGATGCGTTATACCGCGAGACGGTTCGGGAATTCGTGTAGGGCGGTTGTGATCAGACGGCAATCCCTTTGCGGCATTGCAGTTGTGCGGTACGCACCCGGGAAAAGGCGCGGGCCAGGCGCAGGAGCATTTCGTCGACATTGGCCTTGCTGACCGTGAGCGCCGGAGTGAAGCGCAGGCAGTCGGCTTGTGGGGCGTCGAGCAACAAGCCCTCGTACAGCGCTGCTTTGACGACGGCGGCAGCCGAATCTTCGGACAGCGTAAGACCCCAGAGCAATCCCTGACCGCGCAGTTCGCCATGACCATAGCGATGAGCCAGACGCGCCAGGCCTTCGCGCAAGTGCTGGCCGGTTTCCCGGACATGCTCGAGAAAACCCTTGTCCTGCACGTTATCGAGTACAGCCAGACCCGCAGCGGTCATCAGCGCGTTGCCATGATGGGTGCCCGTCAGCTCGCCGACATCGAAACAGCAGGCCTTGCCTCGAGCCAGCAGCGCCGCCAGAGGCACACCCCCGCCCAGCCCTTTGCCAAGGACAACGATATCTGCCCGCACACCGTAGCGTTGTTCCGCGAGCAATGTCCCGAGGCGACCGACACCGGTCTGCACTTCGTCGAAGATCAACAGAATGCCGAGCTCACGACACAGGCGTTCGACACCCTCGAGGTAAAGCTCGGTGGCAGGGATCACCCCGGCTTCGCTCTGAATCGGTTCGAGCATGATTGCCACGGTCCGGGCATCAACCGCTGCATTCAAGGCTGCAAGATCGTTGAACGGCACGTGGCTGAAGCCGGGGAGTTGCGGTTCGAAGCGGTTGGTCAGCGTGGAACTGTCCGACGCTGGAATCGTCCCGAGACTACGGCCATGGCATCCCTGCCTGGCCACGATGATCCGCGAAGCACCACCGCGATGACGCTGACCCCATTTGCGCGCCAGCTTGATCGCCGCTTCACAGGCTTCGCTGCCACTGTTGAGCAGGTACGCCTGATCACTGCCGGTGCTCATGCAGAGCCGCTCGGCGAGGTTGAGCATGCCGCGGTTATGCAGGCCGAAACCGGGATTGATCAGTGACTGAGCCTGCGCCGTAATCGCATTGACCAGTACAGAAGGGCTATGTCCGAGGCTATTGGCCCCGCCACCCTGTGAAAAATCCAGATAGGCACGGTCATCGCTGTCCCACAACCAGGAGCCCTGGCCGCGCACAAAAATCTGTTTCGGCCGCTCGACACTGGGCATCAGGTACTCGCTGGAAAGATTGTCACTGCTGGCCGGCAGGAAACTGTCCGCGGCCAGATCATCAAGGCTGGGAGCGCTTCGCCGTAAATTGAACAAGTTCATCGGAAAAAACCTCGGTTGAGATTTTTTGCCTTACCTATGCAAACAACCTCGGCATAAACGGTATTCATCGCGCTCTATGGCCCTGTAAGCCTTGTGAATGCGGTTAGACTAGGCTCAGACAAGGCCGTGAGCCATTTCGATTTCCCAGTATTTTCGATAAGCAAATCTTATGGATTTCAAACAACTGCGTTATTTCGTCGCGGTCTACGAAGAGGGCCATGTCGGCCGGGCCGCCGAGCGACTTTCGATCTCTCAGCCTGCCCTGTCCCAACAGATCCGCCACCTCGAACAAAACCTTGATGTCAGTCTGTTCGAGCGCAGCAGTAAACGCCTGCTGCCTACCCTGGCCGCCCACACGTTGTACAACCACGCCTTGCCCTTGCTGGATGGTTTGCAACGGGCACGTGAAGCGCTGGGCAATTTCAAGGGACAAGCGCTGCGCACGCTGGCCATTGGCGTGTTGCAAACCGTCCACACCAGTCTCGTGCCGCAAATGCTCGAACGCCTGCGCAAGGCGCAGCCGCACCTGGTGGTGCAAATCTATGAACTGACCGGGTTGGAGATCGAGCGGCGGCTGCTCAACGGCGCTCTGGACATCGGCATCAGTTACCTGCCGCCCCGACAGCCAGGGTTGCACGGCGTGATGCTGTACGAAGATGAACTGACGCTCGTCATCCCGGCGGATCACCCGTTGCGCGAATTCAAGAAAGTCTCCATGAGTCAGGCTGCCGAGTTGCCGATGTTGCTGCTGGGTGAAGAGTTTCAGGTGCGACAGATCTGGCAGACGCAACTGGCCAACCTGGGGCGGCGCCCGCAGGTGCAGGCGGAACTGAACAATATGGCGGGGATTCTCGACAGTCTGCCCCATACCCGGCTCGCGACCGTGCTTCCGGGGCGCTCGCAGAAAGCGCTCGACAACCATGAACTGCTCTGGAAACCGCTGACTGAACCGCGGGTGCCACTGAAAGTCGGGTTGGTGTGTCGGGATGTGCAGCGGCAACAAGCCTCGCTGGCCTTATTGCGAACCTTGCTGGAAGAGGTGATGAATGGACCGGATGAGCGCTCGGCAACCCTGGATGGGTTGAGCTGACTACTTTTCTGCGGACAAAAGAAAACCCCGCCGAAGCGGGGCTTTGCAGACTGTTTCCCTGACATCCATTTCACTCCGCCGTCCTGGCAGAATCCTACGTGTCCGTGTTGTTGCTTTGCGCTTCCTGCGCGACGTCCATGAGAAGTAGATTAGCTGTGGATCCAATCTGCATCTATGGGAGAAAAGCAGCACGTCATGTAAGCAAATACTTACATGACGTCACATTGTCAGAACTGCGCTGCGTCCAGCAGGAACAACGATTCGCTCCCGGCCTTCACCGACGCGCTCAACGAGTGAATACGCGGCAGCAGGCGTGCGAAATAGAACCGCGCGGTACCCAGCTTGCTCGCGTAGAAATCGTCCTGCGCTTCTTTGCCCGAGGCCGCCTTGGCCATCAGTGCCCACATGTAGGCGTAGGCCACATAACCGAAGGTTTGCAGGTACTCTACCGAGGCCGCGCCGATTTCGTTCGGGTTGTTTTTTGCCCGGTCCAGCAACCATGCGGTCAATTCGTCGAGGGTGGTCACGGCATCGTTCAGCGGCTTGGTGAACTCGGCCAGGTCAGCGCTGGCCGTCGCGGTGAAATGACGGATCTCGTCGGCAAACAGGTTGTAGAACGTCCCGCCGCTGCCGACGATTTTGCGTCCGACCAAGTCCAGCGCCTGAATGCCGTTGGTGCCTTCGTAGATCTGGGTGATGCGCACGTCGCGGACCAGTTGCTCCTGGCCCCATTCACGAATGTAACCGTGGCCGCCGAACACCTGCTGGCCGTGAATGGTGGTCTCCAGACCGAGGTCCGTCAGGAACGCCTTGGCCACCGGGGTCAGCAGCGCCACCAGGTCTTCCGCGCGTTTGCGGGTGGTGGCGTCTTCGCTGAACTTGGCGGTGTCCAGTTGCATGGCCACGTACGTCGAGAACGCACGGCCGCCTTCGTTCGAGGCTTTCATGGTCAGCAGCATGCGACGCACGTCCGGGTGGACGATGATCGGGTCCGCCACTTTGTCCTTGTTCTGCGCGCCCGTCGGCGAGCGGCTTTGCAGACGGTCGCGGGCGTATTCGATGGCGTTCTGGTAAGAGCGCTCGCCAGAGGCCAGGCCCTGAATGCCGACGCCCAGACGTTCGTAGTTCATCATGGTGAACATCGCCGCCAGGCCTTTGTTCGGCTCGCCGACAAGATAGCCCACGGCTTCGTCGAAGTTCATCACGCAGGTTGCGGACGCCTGAATGCCCATCTTGTGTTCGATCGAACCGCAGGTCGCCGGGTTGCGCGCGCCCAGGCTGCCATCGGCATTGACCATGAACTTCGGCACCAGGAACAGCGAAATGCCTTTCGGCCCCGCTGGCGCATCCGGTAACTTGGCCAGCACCAGATGGATGATGTTCTCGGTCAGGTCGTGTTCGCCGCCGGTGATGAAAATCTTGGTGCCGCTGACTTTGTAGGAACCGTCGGCCTGAGGTTCGGCCTTGGTGCGGATGATCCCCAGGTCAGTGCCGGCGTGCGGCTCGGTCAGGCACATCGAACCGGCCCAGACGCCGGCGTACATGTTCGGCAGGTACGCGGCTTTCAGTTCTTCGCTGGCGTGCGCGTTGATCGACAGGCAGGCGCCGGCAGTCAGCATCGGGTACAGACCGAAGGACAGGCTCGCGGAGTTGACCATTTCTTCGACCTGAGCCGAAACCGCCTTGGGCATGCCCATGCCGCCGTAGGTCGGATCGCCACCGACACCCACCCAACCGCCTTCGGCATAAGTCTGATAAGCCTGTGGGAAACCTGCCGGCGTGGTGACAGCACCGTCCGCCCAATGGCAACCTTCTTCATCAGCCGAACGGCTCAGGGGCGCGATGCTTTTGCTGGTGACCTTGCCGGCTTCTTCAAGAATGGCTTCAACGGTTTCCGCATCGACGGTCTCGGCCAGCGCAGGCAACTCGGCCCAGAGTTTGGCGACCTCGAAAACTTCATTGAGGACGAAGCGCATATCGCGCAGGGGCGCTTTGTAGTCAGCCATGGCAAACCTCGCAGGATCTTTACAGGTGATTCGTAGGAAGAATGTTTTCGTGGGGTCCGAGTGTAACCCAACAACTTTTGCGACACATAGGGTCAGCTAGTGACCCTTTTGTAATTTTTAGTCATCAACAAAAAAGCCCGCACGAGGCGGGCTTCCGTCAAGCGTGACTGAATAACTACAGCGCAAACAACTCCGCCGGCAGCTTCATCAGGCAATCGCTACCCGCTTCAATGGCCGCGCGATGAGCGGCGGTGCGCGGGAGCAAGCGCTTGAAGTAAAACTCGCTGGTCGCCAGTTTGGCCCGGCAGTAATCGGCATCGCCGCTGCCCGCATCCAGTTGTGACTGAGCCACCAGAGCCATGCGCAGCCACAAATAGCCAAGGATGATGTAACCGCTGTACATCAGGTAATCCACTGACGCGGCGCCCACTTCGTCCGGATTCTTCATCGCAGCCATGCCGACCTGGGTGGTCAGCTCGCCCCACTGCTGATTCAACCCATTGAGTTGCGCCACATAACTGGCCAGTTGCGGATGCCCGGCGTTCGCCGCGCAAAACCTGTGGACGATTTTGGTAAAGCCGCGCAGCAGCTTGCCTTGACTGCCGAGCACTTTGCGCCCCAGTAAATCCAGCGCCTGAATGCCGTTGGTGCCTTCGTAGATCGGTGCGATCCGGCAATCGCGAACCAGTTGCTCCATGCCCCACTCACGAATGAACCCATGACCGCCAAACACTTGCATGCCGAGGTTGGTCACTTCCAGCCCGGTGTCGGTCATGAAGGCTTTGCAGATCGGCGTCAGGAAGGCCAACAGGTCTTCGGCGTCCTGCCGCGCGGTTTCATCCGGGCTCAGGTGCGCAGCGTCCAGTAATTGCGCGGTGAAGTACGTCAACGCACGATTGCCTTCGTTGAAGGCTTTCATGGTCAGCAACATCCGGCGCACATCAGGGTGAACGATGATCGGATCGGCGGCTTTTTCCGGCGCTTTCGGGCCGGTCAGCGAGCGCATCTGCAGACGATCGTTGGCGTACTTGATCGCGCCCTGGAAGCTCGCTTCGCCCAGACACAAACCCTGCATCCCGGTGCCAAGGCGCGCATGGTTCATCATGGTGAACATGCAGTTCAGGCCCTTGTTCGGTTCACCGATCAGGAAGCCCTTGGCCTCGTCGAAGTTCAGCACGCAGGTGGCCGAAGCCTTGATGCCCATCTTGTGCTCGATCGAGCCGCAGGAAACGCCGTTGCGCTCTCCTGCTTCGCCTTCTGCATTGGGTAGGAATTTGGGAACGATGAACAACGAAATGCCCTTGGTTCCTGCAGGAGCATCCGGCAGTTTCGCCAGCACCAGGTGAATGATGTTGTCACTCATGTCGTGTTCGCCGGCGGAAATGAAGATCTTGCTGCCGGAGATCGCGTAGCTGCCGTCCGCTGCAGGCACGGCGCGGGTCTTGATGATGCCCAGGTCGGTGCCGCAATGGGCTTCGGTCAGGCACATGGTGCCGGTCCATTGGCCAGCGGTGAGTTTGCTCAGGTAGGTCTGCTTTTGTTCCTCGGTGCCGTGAGCATGGATCGCCGACATCGCGCCGTGCGTCAGGCCCGGGTACATCCCCCAAGAGGTGTTGCTGGACCCGACCATCTCGCTGATGACCAGCCCCAGAGAACTCGGCAAGCCTTGGCCGCCGTAAGCGGGATCAGCCGCCAGACCATGCCAGCCACCGTCCACGTATTGCGCGAAGGCTTGCTTGAAGCCTGCAGGCGTTGTCACCACGCCATTGTCAAAATGGCAGCCTTCTTCGTCGCCGCTGCGATTGAGCGGTGCCAGCACGTTCTCGCAGAATTTCGCACCTTCTTCGAGGATCGCATTGACCATGTCCGGGCTGGCCTCGGTGGCACCCAGCGCCTCGTAGTTGCTGTGAAAATCGAAGACGTGGTCGATCAGAAAGCGCATGTCGCGCAGAGGAGCTTTGTACTCGGGCATGGTCATTTCTCCGGCAGCAGATTCCTTAAACCTACTGCTGCCGGACACGCCTCACAATCACAGTCCAGACGCTGAATGCGTCATCATCACTCAACCCGCAGCAGTGTCCATGCGCACCGCGCCACGACGGTTTTGCCCGTAAGCCACCACGCAGTTTCGTCCGGCACCTTTGGCAGCGTAGAGCGCCTCATCGGCAGACTTGAGCACTTTTTCGGGGTTACGTTGATCCACCCGCTCGGCGACGCCGATGCTGACGGTGACCGATACACTCGTGGCCGCGGAACCGGAACGACGCTGACGCCCCTGCTGATCGTCTTGAGGACGACTGTCCTGGTTACGCAGTTGAATGTTGTAGGTCTCGATCGATTCGCGGATGACTTCCAGGTGCGGCATGCACTCCTCGAGTGTCTTGCCCGCAAACACCAGTGCAAATTCCTCACCGCCATAGCGATAAGCCCTACCTCCACCGCCGATTTTCGACAACTTGCTGGCCACCAGGCGCAGCACCTGATCACCGACATCGTGGCCGTGGGTGTCGTTGAATTTCTTGAAGTGGTCGACGTCGCTCATGGCCAGTACGTAATTGCGCCCCAGGCGCTGCATGCGCTCGTTCAAGGCGCGACGCCCGGGCAGACCGGTGAGCTCATCGCGAAAAGCCATTTGATAGGCTTCATGGGCAACCGCCGCGGCAATCATCAACATCACCTGGCTGCACATGATGTTCAGGGTGAACGGCAGGATGAAGGTTTTCGGTAACGCCCAGAACAACCCGAGCAAACCCACCAGTTGTGCCGCGTGCAAGGGTCTCGGATTACGCCAGTATTGCCAGCTCAGCAGCAGGAACGAGGCGATGAATACCGGGTAGGACAGCTGGATCAGGCTCATCCAGGCACCATGCAGCGCGGGCCAGCGGATTTCCGACAGCCACATCAGCAACGCCTGCGGGTAACTTTGTTCCAGTCCCAGCGCCACACTGCCAACGGCCAGCAACACCGCGAAACGGGCGACCATGTCCTGGAACAGATGGGTGCGTTCCTGCCACGCCGCGAACACACCAAACAGCAGCGGAAGCAGTAAACAACACAGGTGAAAAACCACAGCCGCGTCTTCGCGCACCTTACCGTTGTCGCGGTAATAGTCGGTCTGGGTATCGAGCAGGTAGTAGGCGATGTACACCGTGACCATCAGGAACAGCTCGCGCTGACGTCGATAAACCGCGCAGTAAGCGCCACCGAGCAACAAAACGAGGGTCGGCAAGACGTTGAACAGCGACGTGAAGAAGACGTTCAGATCCTTGACATAGGCAGCCGCCAACCCCGCAATCAACAGCAGAAGTGACGGTAGGAAATGGCTGAAACGTACAGCGGAAGAACGCGGCAAGGGTAAAGCTCCGACCCGTCATGTCTATAGATGGCATTGTGCCCACTACTTTAACGGCAGTACCCCTGATTTTCTGAGTGATTTGATAAGGTTTTTTTGACGCCGCGTTAATGACTTCTATCCGGGCACCCAGTCATGCGCGGTTCCCCCATCAAGGGTCGTGTAAAAGACAGGGAAACGGCCTCGACCACGGTTCTTTTTCCACCCGAGCCGATTTCAAAAAAAAAACCGCCACTCCCGAAGGAGCAGCGGTTTTTTTTAGAAGGGCGCGTTAAGGCTTAGTAGCCCAGTGCGAAGTCTTCTTCTTTCATGTCCATCAGGTTGTTGGCGCCCGACAGCATGGTTGCAACGTGCGTGCGGGTACGCGGCAGGATGCGCTGGAAGTAGAAGCGCGCGGTCTGCAGCTTGGCGGTGTAGAACGCCGTTTCGCTGGTGCCGGCCGCCAGTTTCTCGGCTGCCAGACGCGCCATGTCTGCCCAGAAGTAAGCCAGGCAGGCGTAACCGGAGTACATCAGGTAGTCCACGGAGGCCGCGCCGACTTCTTCGCGGTCTTTCATGGCCGCCATACCGACCTTCATGGTCAGCTCGCCCCATTCCTTGTTGATTGCAGCCAGCGGTGTGACGAATTCCTGAACGGCTTCGTTGCCTTCGTTGGTCTGGCAGAACTTGTGGACGATCTTGGTGAAGCCTTTCAGGGCCTCGCCTTGAGTCATCAGCACTTTACGGCCCAGCAGGTCGAGTGCCTGGATGCCGGTGGTGCCTTCGTACAGCATCGAAATGCGGCTGTCGCGAACGTTCTGCTCCATGCCCCACTCGGCGATGAAGCCGTGGCCGCCGTAAATTTGCACGCCGTGGTTGGCGGATTCGAAACCGACTTCGGTCATGAAGGCTTTGGCGATAGGCGTCATGAACGCCAGCAGCGCGTCGGCTTTCTTCTTCTCTTCTTCGTCCACACCGTACTTGACGATGTCGACTTGCTTGGCGGTGAAGTAAACCATTGCGCGGTTGCCTTCGGCGAACGCTTTCATGGTCAACAGCATGCGGCGTACGTCAGGGTGCACGATGATCGGGTCAGCGGCTTTTTCCGGCGCTTTCGGGCCAGTCAGGGAGCGCATTTGCAGACGATCGCGAGCGTATTTCAGGCCGCCCTGGAAGCCGATCTCGGCGTGGGCCAGACCTTGCAGCGCGGTGCCCAGACGTGCGGTGTTCATGAAGGTGAACATGCAGTTCAGGCCTTTGTTCGCCGGGCCGATCAGGAAACCGGTGGCCGCGTCGAAGTTCATCACGCAAGTGGCGTTGCCGTGGATGCCCATTTTGTGTTCCAGGGAACCACAGGATACGGCGTTACGCGCACCGATCGAGCCGTCTTCGTTGGGCAGGAACTTCGGCACGATGAACAGCGAAATGCCTTTGGTGCCAGCCGGTGCATCCGGCAGACGGGCCAGTACGATGTGGACAATGTTATCGGCCATGTCGTGTTCGCCGGCCGAGATGAAGATCTTGGTGCCGGAGACTTTGTAGGAACCGTCGGCCTGAGGTTCGGCCTTGGTGCGCAGCATGCCCAGGTCGGTGCCGCAATGCGGTTCGGTCAGGCACATGGTGCCGGTCCATTCGCCAGATACCAGTTTGGTCAGGTAGGCGTGTTGTTGCTCAGGCGTGCCGTGCTCGGAGATGGTGTTCATCGCGCCGTGCGACAGGCCTGGGTACATGCCCCACGACCAGTTGGCTTCGCCGACCATTTCGCTGACAGCCAGACCCAGAGACTCTGGCAGGCCCTGGCCGCCGTGCTCTACGTCGTGGGCCAGGCTCGGCCAGCCGCCTTCGACGAATTGTTTGTAGGCCTCTTTGAAACCGGTCGGGGTTTTAACGCCGGACTCGCTCCAGGTGCAGCCTTCGGTGTCACCCACGCGGTTCAGCGGAGCCAGCACCTGCTCACAAAACTTGGCGCCTTCTTCGAGAATGGCGTCAACCATGTCCGGAGTTGCGTCTGCACAAGCCGGAAGGCTCTGATAGTGCGCTTCGTAGCCGAGCAGTTCGTCACGAACGAAGCGAATATCACGCAAGGGGGCCTTGTAGTCAGGCATAGCGATAAACCTCTGCTGATGTAACCGGGAATGAACGACCGTGGTTATTTGTTGTGACGGTCAAACAGTTGTTTGAAACATACGTTTACGCCCAAATCTTGTCAAGCATCGATCTTTTGCCGTTCGTCATCGCTCTGCGCAAATCCCGGGCGCACAGCAACCACGCGCCGTTGCCCAGGCAACACGCCGTATTTGAAAGTTTAGTTAGGGGAGAAGGACTTACGCACAAAAACGCCGCGAAAGGTCGCGGCGTTGGACAGGCTTATTCAGCGGGTGATCAGGCGAAGGTATCGATCAACGTACCGAGCATTTCATCGGAAGCCTTGGCGACTGCCACGCCCGCCTCGACCTGAAACTTGCCCTGCGCCATCTCGACCATGTTGCTGGCGAGGTCAGACTCTTGACTGCGATCGACCGAACGCAGGCGATTGACCTGAGCCTCGGAGGACTGACTGGTCACCGAGCGTTCGATTGTATTGTTGGCGATTTGCCCGGAAGCCTGATCGACACGGTTCTGCCCTGTCTGAATAGTGCTCAGACCGGCATAAAAAGCGGTATTTCCTGAGATTTCCATGGGAGAACTCGTCCTACGAAGGATCAACAGCGGCCATTGAAACAGACGCACGTGCAAAACACCCGACAAAAACACTAATGGCACAGTGCCTTGTCATAGGCAAAACCATTGCATGAAACCTCAGTCCAGCAAATCCAGCTGAAGGTGTTCCGCCACCGCCTCCGCTGTCACCAGCTTGAGTTTCGGCACTCGCCCCAGACACGGTGCAGGGATACGCTCGGCAAGTGTGGCAAGGTTTTCTTCAAGGCGCGCTGTCTTGGCATCGATGATGTTGGCCACCCAACCCGCCAGCTGTAAACCGTCCTGCGCGATCGCCTCGGCTGTCAGCAACGCGTGGTTGATGCACCCCAATCGCACGCCGACCACCAGTATCACCGGCAGATCCAGCGCCCTGGCCAGGTCCGACAGGTTGTCCTGATCCGCCAACGGCACGCGCCACCCACCAGCGCCTTCGATCAGGGTGAAATCCGCCCGCATTTCCAGAATCTTCTGCATCGGTGCCAACAAGGATTGCACCGTCAACGCCACACCCGCCTCGCGCGCCGCCAGATGCGGTGCGATGGCCGGTTCGAACGCCACCGGGTTGACCTGTGCATACGTCAGCGGCACCGAGCATTCCGCCAGCAACGCCAACGCATCGGCGTTGCGCAAACCCTTGGGCGTCACGTCGCACCCCGAAGCAACCGGTTTCCCCGCCGCCGTACTCAGGCCCGCCGACCGCGCGGCATGCAGCAAACCCGCCGCCACAGTGGTCTTGCCGACATCGGTGTCAGTACCGGTGATGAAATAAGCTGCGCTCATAAGGGTTTCTCCAAAACGGCATACACCACTTGATAAGTCGCCGGCAGTCCTTCGGCCTGACGAAACTGCTCATAAGCCTCGACCAGGCCGAGAATCCGCGCCCTGCCGGTCAAACCGCCCGGCCGCCCGGGATTCAGGTTGTGCGCACCCAGCGCCTTGAGTTCGTGGGTCAGGCTGCGCACATCCGGATAATGCAGCACATGAGGACGGGTTTGCAGACTCGCGACCTTCAAGCCGCTGGCCGCGCACAGCTGTTGATAAGCCCCGAACTCGCGGAAGCGGTTGACGTGCACCATGCCATCCACGCGCCTCCAACTGTCACGCAGCTCTGACAGTGTTCCCACGCAAAGACTAGCAAATGCAATCTTTCCACCCGGTTTCAGCACCCGATGGGCTTCACTGAGCACCGAAGCGAAGTCCGCGCACCACTGTACCGCCAGGCTGGAGAAGATCAGATCGCAGGTCGAATCCTGCAAGGGCAGTCGTTCCGCATCGCCGGCGATGAAATGCGTGGCCCCACCCAATGGGCGCGCGTGATTGAGCATACCTTCGGCGATGTCCAGTGCCACGCCGTGACTGGCAGGGAAACGCTCACTCAGTACACGACTGAAATACCCGGTGCCACACCCAAGATCGAGCCACCGACCGGGCACAAAATCGGCCGGCAAACGGCTCAACAGCTGGCTGCCGACATCACGCTGCAATTCGGCAACGCTGTCATAGCTGGCCGCCGCCCGGGAAAAGGACGCCGCCACCTGGCGCTTGTCCGGCAAGTCGCCGGGCTGCTTTGGAAGGGGAAGCGGGAGGGATAAATCAGTCATCACCGGACTCATGCAAAAAGGCCTGGATCGCACCCGCCACTCCGTGCGGGTCCTCCAGAAGAAATGCGTGGCTGGCCTGTTCAATCAGGCCGATTTCGACATCCGGCAACAGCGCCAGCAAATCCCCCGCGGCCTCGGCCGGCACCAGCCCGTCGAGACCGGCGAACAAATGCAGTTGCGGGCCGCGGAATGCTTGCAACGCCTGACGGGTATCCAGTTGCGCAAGCAGCTCCAGGCCGTTCATCAATACAGAAGCAGAGGTGTGGGGCGCGCCACCGAGCAAAAGCCGCGACAATCCGCGCGGGTCTTCGGCGCCTTGAGCGCAGAGCAGCGAAAAGCGCTTCAGCGTCATGCGCGGATCGGCGCTGCATCCGGCCAGAAACGCGTCGAAGGTCTCGCCGGGCATGGCGCTCGGCCATTGCTCATGGGCGACAAACGAAGGATTGCTCGCCAGGGTCAGCAAGCCGCAGCAACGATCGCCGCGTCGGGCCGCCAACTCGGCAGCGAGCATGCCGCCGAGGGACCAACCGCCAAGCCAGGCGTCTTGCGGGATTGTCGAATCCAGTTCATCAAGCCATTCTTCAAGGTCGCTGGATTCCAGCTCCGGCAGTGGCTCGATCTCGACGCGCAGATGTTCGTCCAGCCCTTGCAACGCAGCGGCCAACGGCTCCATCGGTGAAATCCCGAGCCCCCAGCCAGGTAGCAGAATCAGACGATCACGCATGGCTTGGCTCCGGTCCCAGTTGTGCAAAACAATCGGCCAGTCCCTTTAACAATAGCTGTACCTGCGCTTCGCTGTGCGCGGCGGTCAGGGTCACACGCAGTCGGGCGCTGCCGGCGGGCACGGTCGGTGGGCGGATCGCAGTCACCATCAATCCGCGTTCGCGCAGCATTTGCGACAGACGCACCGCACGCCCGGCGTCGCCGATCATGATCGGCTGGATCGGCGTGAAGCTGTCCATCAGCTCCAGGCCGATCTGCTCGGCGCCTTGCCGGAACTGACGAATCAGGACGTTCAGATGTTCACGACGCCAATGCTCGGTGCGCAGCAGTTCCAGGCTTTTCAGCGTTGCGCAGGCCAGGGCAGGCGGTTGGCTGGTGGTGTAAATGTACGGACGAGCGAACTGGATCAAACTCTCGATCAGTTCTTCGCTGCCGGCAACAAAAGCGCCTGCGGTGCCGAACGCTTTGCCGAGGGTGCCCACCAGCACCGGCACGTCGTCCTGGCTCAGGCCGAAATGCTCGACGATCCCGCCACCGTTGGCGCCCAGCGGGCCAAAACCGTGGGCATCATCGACCATCAGCCACGCGCCTTTGGCCTTCGCTTCCCGGGCCAGTGCTGGCAGGTCGGCGATGTCGCCGTCCATGCTGAACACGCCGTCGGTGACCACCAGCGTATTGCCGGTGGCTTTCTCGAGACGACTGGCCAGGCTCGCGGCGTCGTTGTGCAGATAACGATTGAAACGCGCGCCGGACAACAGGCCGGCATCGAGCAACGAGGCGTGATTGAGGCGGTCTTCGAGCACCGTATCGCCCTGCCCCACCAGCGCGGTCACCGCGCCGAGGTTGGCCATGTAACCGGTGGTGAACAGCAACGCACGCGGGCGGCCAGTCAAGTCAGCCAACGCTTCTTCCAACTCATGATGTGGCGTGCTGTGGCCAATGACCAAGTGCGAAGCACCGCCGCCGACACCCCAACGGGACGCCCCGGCGCGCCAGGCTTCGATCACTTGCGGGTGATTGGCCAGGCCCAGGTAATCGTTGTTGCAGAACGCCAGCAACGGCTGGCCATCGACCACCACTTCCGGGCCTTGAGGGCTTTGGAGCAATGGGCGTTGGCGGTAGAGATTTTCGGCACGACGGGCAGCAAGGCGTGCGGCGAGATCGAACGACATGCAGGCCTCGCGATTAGGAAGTCAGATGTTGTATCGCAGAACCTGTGGGAGCGGGCTTGCCCGCGATGATGGCATCAGATTCAACATAGATGTCGACTGATGAATCGCTATCGCGGGCAAGCCCGCTCCCACAGATTGTTGCATTCAAAAGGTTTCGGTGAAGCCTCAAACAGCAGCGTTGTAAAACATCTCGCTACTCTTCTGCTCCACCAGCGCCTGCTCGATGGCCGCCTGATGCACTTCGTCCGCATGCTCTTCACGCGCTTCCGGCAGGATGCCCAGGCGCGAGAACAGTTGCATGTCCTTGTCGGCCTGCGGGTTGGCGGTGGTCAGCAGTTTGTCGCCATAGAAAATCGAGTTCGCACCGGCGAAGAACGCCAGGGCCTGCATCTGCTCGTTCATCGCTTCGCGGCCGGCGGACAGGCGCACGTGGGATTGCGGCATCAGGATGCGCGCGACGGCGAGCATGCGGATGAAATCGAACGGGTCGATGTCTTCGGCGTTTTCCAGCGGCGTACCGGCGACTTTCACCAGCATGTTGATCGGGACCGATTCCGGGTGCTCCGGCAAATTGGCCAGCTGGATCAGCAGGTTGGCGCGGTCATCGAGGGTTTCGCCCATGCCGAGGATGCCACCGGAGCAGATCTTCATCCCCGAGTCACGAACGTAAGCCAGGGTTTGCAGGCGTTCGCTGTAAGTGCGGGTGGTGATGATGCTGGTGTAGAAATCCGGTGAGGTATCGAGGTTGTGGTTGTAGTAGTCGAGGCCGGCCTTGGCCAGCGCTTCGGTCTGGTCCTGATCCAGACGGCCGAGGGTCATGCAGGTTTCCAGGCCCATGGCTTTCACGCCCTTGACCATCTCCAGCACGTACGGCATGTCTTTGGCCGACGGGTGTTTCCACGCCGCGCCCATGCAGAAACGGGTCGAACCGATGGCCTTGGCGCGAGCGGCCTCTTCGAGGACCTTCTGCACTTCCATCAGCTTTTCTTTTTCCAGGCCGGTGTTGTAGTGACCGGACTGCGGACAATATTTGCAATCTTCCGGGCAGGCGCCGGTCTTGATCGACAGCAGCGTCGAAACTTGTACCCGGTTGGCGTCGAAATGCGCGCGGTGCACGGTCTGCGCCTGGAACAGCAGGTCGTTGAATGGCTGAACGAAGAGTGCTTTGACTTCGGCCAAAGACCAGTCATGACGCAGAGTTGCAGAGGTGCTGGCGCTCATGGGCGTTTCCTTGATTATGCTTGGCAAGCGACTGGGGACTGGAATACCCACAGACGCGACACGGATGTTCGGCATATTTAAGGAAGAGCGATGCGCTGTCAACCACGATACAAAGGACCGGTTTACATCTGGTTAAAAAACAAACAAAACTGTTTGCTCTGCAGCGAAACGGCGGATGAAGCGACGCCGATCTGCATGGCGTGTGAAACCGACCTGCCGTGGCTTGGCGATCACTGCCAGACCTGCGCCCTGCCCTTGCCCGCGGCGGGAATGACCTGCGGCCAGTGTTTGAAGGCGCCGCCCTCCTTCGAACAGGTGATCGCCCCGTGGACCTACAGCTTTCCAGTCGACAGCCTGATCACCCGTTTCAAACACAGCGCGAAGTGGCCGTTTGGCAACCTGCTTGGCGAACTTTTCGCTCAATTCCTGCAACATCGCTTCGATGAAGCGCTGGAGCGGCCAGATGCGCTGGTCCCGGTTCCGCTGGCAACCAAGCGCCTGCGTCAAAGGGGTTTCAATCAGGCCGCAATGCTGGCCCGATGGTTGAGCGCGAGCCTGGATATCCCCTGCGACGAGCAACTGCTCAAGAGGATTCAGGACACCAGCGCGCAACAAGACCTGAAAGCCGAGGCTCGCAAAAAGAACCTGCGTAACGCCTTTGCCCTGATGCCCAAAGCGGTGGTCAAGGGGCGTCACGTGGCGCTGGTCGATGACGTACTGACCACCGGCGCCACTGCCCAGGCCCTGGCACGCCTGCTGATGGATGCGGGCACCTCGCGGGTCGATGTCTATTGCCTGGCACGCACGCCCAGACCCGGCGACGCGGTTTGACTCAAGAACACAAACCCTGCGGGAGCGAGACCGACTTGACTCCCACAGCCCAAGCCGCCAACGTCCTAGCCACGTTACCAGCCAAAGCGCCCCCGTCATGTCCCTGCCCACGTTGTTGTCCCAGCACATTGTCCGTCGCCCGCAGCGCATCGCGTTGCTGCAGCACATCGCAGAACAAGGCTCGATCACTCGCGCCGCGAAAAGCGCGGGCCTGAGTTACAAAGCCGCGTGGGACGCCATCGACGAGTTGAACAACCTGGCGCAGAAACCACTGGTGGAGCGCAGTGTCGGCGGCAAGGGCGGCGGTGGCGCGAAGCTATCCAGCGAAGGCCAACGCGTATTGCGCCTGTATCAAAAACTGCAAACGCTGCAGGCTCAGGTGCTGGAAGCCGCCGAAGACGCCAGCGACCTGGACCTGCTCGGCCGCCTGATGCTCAGAACCAGTGCACGCAATCAATTGCACGGCAAGGTCGTGGCGATTGAAGCTCAGGGGCGCAACGACCTGATTCGTCTTGAACTGGCCGAAGGCCTGGCCATCGATACACAGATCACCCACGACAGCACCGTGCGCCTGGAGCTGGAACCCGGCACCGAAGTCGTCGCCCTGATCAAGGCGGGCTGGCTCGACTTGCTGGCCATCGAAGACACTGCAACGCCAGGACACAATGACCTGACCGGCATCATCGAAGAAATCCTCGATGCCGAAGACGGCCCCAGCGAAGTGCGCATCGGCCTGCCCAATGGCCAGACGTTGTGCGCACTGGCCGAGCCGCTGCACCTGAAAACCCTCGGTCTCGCCACCGATAAACCGGTACGGGTGCAATTTGCGCCATCAAACGTTTTGCTCGGTACACCGCTTTGAAACACAAGCGTCATTAATGCTCTTTAAGGTGACTGCAAAAACCCGCAGGGAGCCTGATGTGAGCCTATTAGAAGACAATCAAAACACCGACCTCGAGAACATGGTCGGCCTCAGCCGTCGTGGCTTCATCAGCGCGGGCGCCCTGTGCGGCGCAGCCATGTTCCTCGGCGGCAACCTGCTGAGTCGCAGCGTGCTCGCGGCCAGCGTCAGCGCCGGCACCAGCAAACTGTTGGGTTTCGACAGCATCCCCGCCGCCACCAGCGATGCCATTACCCTGCCGCCGGGCTACAAGTCTTCGGTGCTGATCAGCTGGGGCCAGCCCCTGCAAAAGAACGGTCCGGCATTCGACCCGAGCGGTAACGGCAGCGCCGAGCAACAGGAAGTGCAGTTCGGCGACAACAATGACGGCATGAGCCTGTTCGAGTTTCCGGGTGAGAAAGACCGGGCGTTGATGGCGATCAACAACGAATACACCAACTACCGCTACCTCTACCCGCACGGCGGCATGCCGCAATCGAAGGAAGAAGTACGCAAGGCGCTGGCCTGCGAAGGTGTGTCGGTGATCGAAGTACAGCGCAAGAACGGCCAATGGCAATTCGTCCAGGGCTCGCGCTACAACCGGCGCATTCACGGCAATGCACCGATCACCCTCAGCGGTCCCGCTGCCGGTCATGACCTGTTGAAAACCAGCGCCGACCCACACGGCAAGAATGTGCTCGGCACCTTCCAGAACTGCGCCAACGGCAAGACGCCGTGGGGCACGTACCTGACCTGTGAAGAGAACTTCACCGACTGCTTCGGCAGCAGCAACGCCGAACAGAAGTTCGACGCCGCGCAGAAACGCTACGGTGTGGTAGCCGCCAGTAAAGAGATCAACTGGCACCCGCACGACGAGCGTTTCGACCTGGCAAAAAACCCCAACGAACTCAACCGTCACGGCTGGGTAGTGGAAATCGACCCTTTCGATCCGCAATCGACCCCGGTCAAGCGCACCGCACTCGGCCGTTTCAAACATGAAAACGCTGCCCTGGCCGAAACCCATGACGGCCACGCCGTGGTGTACATGGGCGACGACGAGCGCGGCGAGTTCATCTACAAGTTCGTCAGCCGCGACAAGATCAACCACAAAAACCCGAAAGCCAATCGCGACCTGCTGGACCACGGCACCTTGTTCGTGGCGCGCTTCGACGCAGGCGACGGCAATGCCGATCACCCGAAAGGCCAAGGCGAGTGGATCGAGCTGACCCACGGCAAAAACGGCATCGACGCCAGCAGCGGTTTTGCCAGTCAGGCAGAGGTGCTGATTCACGCGCGCCTCGCGGCCACGGTGGTGAAAGCCACGCGCATGGACCGTCCGGAATGGATCGTCGTCAGCCCTATGGATGGCCAGGTCTATTGCACACTGACCAACAACGCCAAGCGCGGCGAAGACGGTCAACCGGTGGGCGGGCCCAACCCTCGCGAGAAGAACGTGTACGGGCAGATTCTGCGCTGGCGCACCGACCGTGATGATCACGGTTCAAAAAGCTTTGCCTGGGATCTGTTTGTGGTCGCCGGCAACCCGGGTGTCCACGCCGGCACGCCGAAGGGCGGTTCGTCGAACATCACGCCACAGAACATGTTCAACAGCCCGGATGGCCTGGGTTTCGACAAGGCTGGGCGGTTGTGGATTCTGACCGATGGCGATTCGAGCAATACCGGTGATTTTGCCGGCATGGGCAATAACCAGATGCTGTGTGCCGACCCGGTGACCGGGGAGATTCGTCGGTTCATGGTCGGGCCGATTGGTTGCGAGGTGACGGGGATCAGCTTTTCACCAGATCAAAAAACCCTGTTTGTAGGGATTCAACATCCGGGAGAAAACGGTGGATCGACGTTCCCTGAGCATTTGCCGAATGGCAAGCCGCGGTCTTCGGTGATGGCGATTTCCCGTGAGGATGGCGGGATCGTCGGCGCCTGACCGGGCCCTATCGCTAGCAGGCAGCTAGCTCCCACAGGGGACTTGCGAAGTGTCGCAGATCCAGTGTGGGGCTAGCCTGCTAGCGATGGCAACACCACTCATCTCAAGCCTTAACACTAAAGTAAGCCCGTCTGCGCTACCATGCTTGGCCGGACGCGGCAGCCTGCTGCGCGCAGGAGTCAGCATGGCCCACCCGTTTGCAACCCTCACCCCAGACCTCGTGCTCGATGCCGTCGAAAGCATCGGCTTTCTCAGCGACGCGCGCATCCTGGCGCTCAACAGCTACGAAAATCGCGTCTATCAGGTCGGCATCGAAGACTCCGAGCCACTGATCGCCAAGTTCTACCGCCCGCAACGCTGGACCAACGAAGCGATTCTCGAAGAACACCAGTTCACCTTCGAACTCGCCGAGTGCGACGTGCCGGTGGTGGCGCCGATGATTCACAACGGCGCCAGCCTGCACGAACACCACGGCTTCCGTTTCACCCTGTTTCCCCGCCGTGGCGGGCGCGCCCCGGAGCCGGGCAATCTCGATCAGCTGTATCGGCTGGGCCAATTGCTCGGCCGCCTGCACGCCGTGGGTTCGACAAAACCCTTCGAACACCGCGAAGCACTGGGCGTGAAGAACTTTGGTCACGATTCGCTGACGACGCTGCTCGAAGGCAATTTCATCCCCAAAAGCCTGCTGCCGGCCTACGAATCTGTGGCCCGCGACCTGCTCAAGCGCGTCGAAGAGGTCTACAAAGCCACGCCGCACCAGAACATCCGCATGCACGGCGATTGCCACCCCGGCAACATGATGTGCCGCGACGAGATGTTCCACATCGTTGACCTCGACGACTGCCGCATGGGCCCGGCGGTGCAGGACATCTGGATGATGCTGGCCGGCGATCGTCAGGAATGTCTCGTTCAGTTGTCGGAATTGATGGACGGTTACAACGAATTTCACGACTTCGACCCACGAGAACTTGCGTTGATCGAGCCGCTGCGCGCGTTACGCCTGATGCACTACAGCGCCTGGCTGGCGCGTCGCTGGGACGACCCGGCGTTCCCCCACAGTTTTCCGTGGTTTGGCACCGAACGATATTGGGGCGATCAGGTGTTGGCGTTGCGTGAGCAACTCGCCGCCCTCAACGAAGAACCCCTCAAACTCTTCTGACACACCAAAAATCCCTGTGGGAGCTAGCCTGCTAGCGATGACGGCAGCACATGCAACACCGATGCAAGCTGATACACCGCCATCGCGAGCAAGCTCGCTCCCACAGGGATTGTGTTCACAATTGCCCGACGTTTTCGGACGGGACATTCGTAGACAAATCTCCTTACAATCCCCTTCTTTAGTTAGCTGCCTAAGCAAGGATTCTGCATGCAAGCCGCCAACCCGCGTCGCGGGTACATCCTGGGCCTGAGTGCCTACATCATCTGGGGCCTGTTCCCGATCTACTTCAAAGCCATCGCCAACGTGCCCGCCGTGGAGATCATCATCCATCGCGTGCTCTGGTCTGCGCTGTTCGGCGCCTTGCTGCTGATGGTATGGAAGCATCCGGGCTGGTGGCGCGAGCTGCGTGAAAACCCGAAACGGCTGGCGATCCTCGCGCTGAGCGGCACGCTGATCGCGGCCAACTGGCTGACGTATGTCTGGTCGGTGAACAACGGGCGCATGCTCGAAGCCAGCCTCGGTTACTACATCAACCCGTTGGTGAACGTGCTGCTCGGCATGTTGATCCTCGGCGAACGGCTGCGGCGCATGCAATGGATCGCCGTGGGGCTGGCCGCAGTCGGTGTGGCGCAACAGGTATGGCAAGTCGGCAGCCTGCCATGGGTATCGCTGGTGCTGGCGTTGACGTTTGGTTTCTACGGGTTGATCCGCAAGCAGGCGCCAGTCAAAGCCCTGCCCGGTCTGGTGGTGGAAACCTGGATGCTGGTGCCGATTGCCATTGCCTGGCTGTTATTCAATCAGACGGCCATGAGCGCTCAGCCCGAGTTCTGGACGACTAGCGAAGCCTGGTGGCTGGTTGCCGCCGGGCCGGTAACCCTTGTGCCGCTGGTGTGTTTCAACGCCGCCGCACGGCATTTGCCCTACACAACGCTGGGATTCCTCCAGTACCTGGCGCCGACATTGGTGCTGCTGCAAGCCGTACTGCTGTTTGGCGAACACTTGTCGTCCAGCACGCTGGTGGCGTTTATCTTTATCTGGGCCGGGCTTGCGGTTTATAGCGTCGATGCGTGGATAAGTTTGCGCCGTCGCAGCTGATCAAAAATCGTACGAACTTCTACAGGCCACGTATTTCGTGGCCTGCATCGATCCTTCCCAAGGTTATCCACAGCGTGATCCCCGGCGTTTGTGTGCAACTCGTTGAATCTGATGGTTTTTTGATCAGTTCCTGAAGACGCCCGGCCGGCGTGGGCTGGCGGGGTGTCTCTACAGGTTATCCACAGGCAGGTGCACGTATAACTTGGATAACCCTGTCAGGGTTCGCTGCGCAGGACCAATTCCACCATCAAATCGTCCGCCAGGGTTTCCAGGCGCGACTGCAACACATCCAGAGAAAGCGTCAGCGGCACGGCGAGAATCGCTTCAGCGTGGAACAGCGGCTCGCTGCTCATCGGCGCCGGGCGCACTTCCGTAACCAGTCGTTCCAGGTTGACCCCCTGCTCACTCAACAGACGCGTGATGTCGCGCACGATCCCCGGGCGGTCGTTGCCCACCAGCTCCATGGCAATCGGTTTCCAGGTGCAGGATTGTTCGATGCCGCTTTCGGCAATCAGCACGCGAATGCCATGGGCCGACAACGCCTGCAGGGCATCGACCAATTTCTCGTAGGCCTCGGCCGGCACGCCTACCCGAAGAATCCCGGCAAACTGCCCGGCCATGCGTGACATACGGCTTTCCAGCCAGTTACCGCCGTGCTCGGCAATGCACTGGGCGATGCGCTCGACCTGCCCAGGTTTGTCCGGCGCGAAAACAGTGAGTACGAGGTGGTCCATGGCGCAGCCCTCTGGTCATGACTTTTGTTATAGAAAGGCAAGTATAGGCAACGGTTGACCGATGCTTTGGGCAGACCCGGATTCAGCGTCATGCGGATCCGCCTCATCGCGGGCAAGGTTATGCACAATCCTGTGAGAGCGGGCTTGCCCGCGATGAATTCACCACCGGACCCGACGCCCACACATAAATCGTGTACAACTTCTTATATTTAACTGGAACAATCTCATACTTTTTTGAGAACATCCCCATCCCCGACGTGACTGCAATGCGTCACGGGGTCGCAGAACGACGTAATTAGTCTAATTTTCACAACCGCAATTCATCATGTAGTATGCCGCAGCGCGCACTACATAACGTTGGATCGATGTCTGCCACAGGCGCGGTCGCAGCCCTGAAAGCCCTATCAGCAAGGCCTCAACGCCGTTGATCGGTTCCATCCCAGCCGCCCGAAATGGCATGTACTGGTGGAAGGGGTTTGTGGTTTAAATAGCCAGAGGCTTCATTGTTAATTTGAAGAGCTGAAAAGCGAAATAGCTGAGCAGAGTGAGGCAAGCAATGACTGAACACGTTCAAGTCGGTGGCCTGCAGGTCGCCAAAGTCCTGTTCGACTTCGTGAACAACGAAGCCATTCCCGGAACCGGCCTCACCGCCGACAAATTCTGGGCCGGTGCCGACAAGGTCATTCACGACCTGGAGCCGAAGAACAAAGCCCTACTCGCCAAACGCGATGATATCCAGGCTCGTATCGATGGCTGGCACCAAGCACGTGCTGGGCAGGCGCACGACGCCGTGGCTTATAAAGCCTTCCTGCAAGACATCGGTTATCTGCTGCCAGAAGCGGCCGATTTCCAGGCAACGACGCAAAATGTCGATGACGAAATCGCCCGCATGGCCGGCCCGCAGCTCGTGGTGCCGGTGATGAACGCCCGCTTCGCGCTCAATGCTTCGAACGCCCGCTGGGGCTCGCTGTACGACGCGCTCTACGGCACCGACGCGATCAGCGAAGCTGACGGCGCGGAAAAAGGCAAAGGCTACAACAAGGTTCGTGGCGACAAGGTGATTGCCTTCGCCCGCGCCTTCCTCGACGAAGCCGCGCCTTTGGCCGCCGGCTCCCACGTCGATTCCACCGGCTACAAGATCGTTGACGGCAAACTGGTGGTCGCCCTGAAAGGCGGCAGCAACAGCGGCCTGCGCAACGACGCGCAGTTGATCGGTTTTCACGGCGATGCAGCGGCACCCACCGCGATCCTGCTGAAGAACAACGGCCTGCACTTCGAAATCCAGGTCGACGCCAGCACCCCGGTCGGCCAGACCGACGCGGCCGGCGTCAAAGACATCCTGATGGAAGCCGCGCTGACCACCATCATGGACTGCGAAGACTCCGTCGCCGCCGTCGATGCCGATGACAAAGTGGTGATCTACCGCAACTGGCTCGGCCTGATGAAGGGCGACCTGTCGGAAGAAGTCTCCAAGGGTGGCAAGACCTTTACCCGTACCATGAACGCCGACCGCACCTACACCGGCGTTGATGGCAAGGAACTGAGCCTGCACGGTCGCTCGCTGCTGTTCGTGCGCAACGTTGGTCACCTGATGACCATCGACGCGATCCTCGACAAAGACGGCAACGAAGTGCCGGAAGGCATTCTCGACGGTCTGATCACCAGCCTGGCAGCGATCCACAGCCTCAACGGCAACAGCTCGCGCAAGAACAGCCGCACCGGCTCGGTCTACATCGTGAAGCCGAAGATGCACGGCCCGGAAGAAGCCGCGTTCACCAACGAGCTGTTCGGTCGCATCGAAGACGTACTCGGTCTGCCGCGCAACACGCTGAAAGTCGGGATCATGGACGAGGAACGCCGCACCACGGTCAACCTCAAGGCGTGCATCAAGGCGGCCAGCGAGCGCGTGGTGTTCATCAACACCGGTTTCCTTGACCGCACGGGCGATGAAATCCACACCTCCATGGAAGCCGGCCCGATGGTGCGCAAGGCGGACATGAAGGCTGAGAAGTGGATCGGCGCTTACGAGAACTGGAACGTCGATATCGGTTTGAGCACCGGCCTGCAAGGTCGCGCGCAGATCGGTAAAGGCATGTGGGCCATGCCGGACCTGATGGCAGCGATGCTCGAACAGAAAATCGCTCACCCGCTGGCCGGTGCCAACACCGCCTGGGTTCCCTCGCCAACGGCGGCTGCGCTGCATGCGCTGCATTATCACAAGGTCGACGTGTTCGCCCGTCAGGCGGAACTGGCCAAACGTGCCCGCGCTTCGGTGGACGACATCCTGACCATCCCGCTGGCGGTAAACCCGCAGTGGACCGCGGAACAGATCAAGAACGAACTGGACAACAACGCCCAAGGCATTCTCGGTTACGTGGTGCGCTGGATCGACCAGGGCGTGGGCTGCTCGAAAGTGCCGGACATCAACGATGTCGGCCTGATGGAAGACCGCGCCACGCTGCGGATTTCCAGCCAGCACATCGCCAACTGGCTGCGTCACGGTATCGTCACCGAAGAGCAGGTGATGGAAAGCCTCAAGCGCATGGCGCCGGTGGTTGACCGTCAGAACGCCAATGACGCGCTGTACCGTCCGCTGGCGCCGGATTTCGACAGCAACATCGCCTTCCAGGCGGCGGTCGAGCTGGTGGTTGAAGGCACCAAACAGCCGAACGGCTACACCGAGCCGGTCCTGCACCGTCGTCGTCGCGAGTTCAAGGCTGCCAATGGCCTGTAACTGAGCGGTGATACCGGATAATGAAAAAGCCCTGATCGAAAGATCAGGGCTTTTTTGTTTAAAGCAAAGTCAAAAGATCGCAGCCTTCGGCAGCCCCTACAGGTGTACTCAGTCCCCTGTAGGAGCTGCCCAAGGCTGCGATCTTTTGATCCTCTAACAATTCACGAATCCATCCCCAACTCATGCTTGACCAACCCCAGCAATTTGCCGGTATCGATGGGCTTGAGCAGAAAATCCACCACGCTCAAATGCATCGCAGCAATTGCGTCCTTCACGTCGGCATCGCCCGAAACGATGATGATCGGCATGGCTGCCCGTACTGACTCACGCACCTGACGAACCAACTCCAGGCCATCAACCTGGCCCATCCGCAGATCAGTGATCACCAAACCAATGGAGGGCTTCTCGCTCAACATCTTGAGGGCTGTCTCGCCGCTGGCCGCAGTCATGCAACGAATGCCATCCAGACCCAGGATTTCCGAGAGCAGCTCCCGGGCGTCCTTGTCATCATCGACGATCAGCACCCGCTGCGGTGGCAAGTCGGGTTCCAGCATGACGGCACTCAGCGCCTCGCGCTCGGCGTCACTCAAAATATCGTGGTCGGACATGGCTTACTCTACGTTTTCATTTCTATTCCCTAGCACATCCGTCAGACATCGCTAAGTGGCGCAACAATGTGCACTTCGTCGGATTTATTTCCTATAGATGAAAGGATAGATTCTTCCCAAGATTGCGTAAGGTATTTCCGAAATTTCATCACCGGAAGGCCCGACCTAGACTTACGTCCAATGGGCACCTCGCGCTCCGGGGCCGACCATGGCCGAGTCATCCGACAACAACAATTCGAAAAAAGACTGCGGTAATGGTTATGAGTAAAGCGGACGCCTTCACACAGGCAGGAAAAACCGCGGTTTTGCAAAACATCCAGGGCACTTTGCAATTTCTGCAGCGTTTCCCGCCCTTCAATCAAATGGAACACGCTCACCTGGCGTACCTGGTGGAGCAATGTCAGCTGCGTTTTTATGCGCCCGGCGAAAGCATCATCAAGCCCGCCGATGGCCCGGTTGAGCATTTCTACATCGTCAAACAGGGCCGCGTCGTGGGTGAACGCCCCCACACGGCCAAGGGCGGCACGGAAACCACCTTCGAAATCACCACCGGCGAGTGCTTCCCCCTCGCTGCGCTGCTGGGTGAACGTGCGACGCGCACCGAACATCTGGCAGCCGAAGACACCTTTTGCCTACAGCTGAACAAGCTGGCGTTTATTAAACTGTTCGCGCTTTCCAATGCCTTTCGCGACTTTGCCCTACGCGGTGTCAGCAGTCTGCTGGATCAGGTCAACCAGCAAGTCCAGCAAAAAGCCGTGGAGACCCTCGGCACTCAATATTCTCTGAATACCCGCCTTGGCGAATTGGCCATGCGCCATCCGGTGACGTGCAGCCCGATTACGCCGTTGCGCGAAGCCGTGACCCTGATGCACGAGCAGCAGGTCGGCAGCATTGTGGTGGTCGATGAACACAAGGCGCCGCTGGGCATTTTCACCCTGCGCGACCTGCGTCACGTGGTGGCCGAAGGCACCAACGACTTCAACGAAGCCATCGAATTGCACATGACCCACGCGCCGTTTTTCCTGACGCCGGACCACAGTGCCTTCGATGCGGCGATTGCCATGACCGAGCGGCATATTGCCCACGTTTGCCTGGTCAAGGATCAGCGCCTGTGCGGCGTGGTCTCGGAACGTGACCTGTTTTCCCTGCAACGGGTCGATCTGGTGCACCTGGCGCGGACCATCCGCAGCGCCCAGAAGGTGGAAAACCTGGTGGCGATGCGCGGCGAGATCGGTCAATTGGTGGAACGCATGTTGGCCCATGGCGCGTCGTCGACCCAGATCACCCACATCATCACCCTGCTCAACGACCACACCGTGTGCCGGGTGATCGAACTGACTCTCGCCGAGAAAGGCGACCCCGGTGTGCCGTTCAGTTGGCTGTGTTTCGGCAGCGAAGGCCGCCGCGAACAGACGCTGCATACCGATCAGGACAACGGCATTCTGTTCGAAGCACGGGACGCCGCGCATGCCGCCGAGATTCGCGGCAAGTTGCTGCCTATCGCTCAACAGATCAACCAGAGCCTGGCGCTGTGCGGGTTCACCCTGTGCAAGGGCAACATCATGGCCGGCAACCCTGAGCTGTGTTTGTCCCGGGCCGAATGGGCGCGGCGTTTTGCGGCGTTCATTCGTGAAGCGACGCCGGAGAACCTGCTGGGTTCGAGCATCTATTTCGACCTGCGCGTGGTTTGGGGCGACGAGCAAAGCTGCGAGCAACTGCGTCGGGGCATTCTCGATCAAGTCGCTGACAACCGCCTGTTCCAACGGATGATGGCCGAAAACGCCCTGCGCAACCGCCCGCCCGTAGGCCGTTTCCGCGAGTTTGTGCTGGCGCGCAAGAATGGCGAGAAGGCGACGCTGGACCTGAAAGTCCAGGGTCTGACGCCCTTTGTCGACGGCGCCCGATTGCTGGCGCTAGCCCACGGCATCGAGGCCAACAATACGCTGGAGCGCTTTCGCCAACTGGTCGAAAAAGAAGTCATCGAACGGCTGGACGGTGCAGCGTATGAAGAGGCGTATCACTTCATCCAGCAAACCCGCATGCAGCAACATCAGCTACAGACCCGGGAGAACTTGCCCTACTCCAACCGGGTCGATCCCGACAGTCTCAATCACCTGGACCGAAGGATCCTGCGCGAATCCCTGCGTCAGGCCCAGCGCCTGCAAAGCAGCCTGACATTGCGGTATCAGTTATGAGCCTGTTTTCGTGGTTGCGCCCGGTGGGGCCGATGTTGTCCGTGGAATTGCAGCAACGTCTGCAACGCTTGCCGGCGGGCGCCGAGCTCAGAGAATGCAGCCTGCGCGAACAGCGCTGGGTGGTGCTGGACCTGGAAACCACCGGGTTGAATATGAACAAGGATCGGGTGCTGTCCATCGGCGCGGTGGTGATTGAAGACGGGGCGATCGACTTCAGCCAGCAGTTCGAACGCACCCTCCAATGCACGGATATGAAATTGGCGCCCAGTGTGTTGATCCATGGCTTGGGCCCCAGCGCGATCGCTGCCGGCAGTGATCCGGCGCAGGCCCTGCTCGAGTTCATGGAGTTTGTGGGCGACAGTCCGGTGTTGGCGTTTCATGCGCCGTTTGATCAGCACATGCTCGGGCGCGCGTTGAAGGATCATCTGGGTTACAAGCTGCAGCATCCGTTTCTGGATGTGGCGGATATCGCCCCGCTGCTGTGCCCACAGGCGCACATTCGCGGGGCGGGGCTGGACGAGTGGATCGACTGGTTCAAGCTCGAAGTGTTCGAGCGTCATAACGCCAGTGCCGATGCGCTGGCGACTGCGGAACTGGCGTTGATCCTGTTCAGCCGGGCGCGGCAGCAGCAGATTCATAGTCCGTTGAATTTGCAGCAGCGCGTGAGTCAGTGGAAACGCAGGCAGCGAACGCCTTCTTTTTAGACTTCCTGCCTATCTCTGTGGCGAGGGAGCTTGCTCCCGCCGGGATGCGAAGCAGCCCCCCTGCCTTCTCCAGTCAAATCGCGTTCGCAGGTTTTGCGACTGCTGCGCAGCCGAGCGGGAGCAAGCTCCCTCGCCACAGGTTTACTTTGCGCAATGCCCTGAAACCCACCTGACCAGTGGCCAATTGCTTACCTCCCCCGCCTCTGCCACAATCGCGAATAATTCTCGTTAGTTAACACTTCCCAATCGGTGATGCCGCGTGTCGTCAGTCCAAAGCCCCCACAGTGAGCTCGTCGGTGCGTTATATCGTGACCATCGCAGCTGGCTATTGGCCTGGCTTCGACGCAATGTCGCTTGCCCGCAACGGGCAGAGGACCTGAGTCAGGACACCTTCGTGCGGTTGCTGGGCCGTGATCAACTGAACGAACCGCGCGAACCTCGGGCGTTTCTGGTGGCGATCGCCAAGGGTCTGCTGTTTGACTACTTCCGGCGTGCCGCGCTGGAACAGGCTTACCTCACCGAACTGATGCTGATCCCCGAAGGCGAACAGCCATCGGTGGAAGAACAGCAACTGATCCTCGAAGACCTGAAAAACATCGACCGCCTGCTCGGCAAACTCTCCAGCAAAGCCCGGGCAGCGTTTCTCTACAACCGTCTCGACGGCCTCGGCCACGCGGAAATCGCCCAGCGCCTGGGCGTATCGGTGCCGCGGGTGCGTCAATACCTGGCCCAGGGCATTCGTCAGTGCTATATCGCGCTGTACGGTGAGCCGATATGAGCGCGGTCAGTTCCAAACCGGTGTCGGCGCAGGTGCTGGACGCGGCGATTGCCTGGCAATTGTCGCTGGATTCCGGCAACCCGGTGGAGCGCGAAGAGTTCGCCAAATGGCACGCCGCCCACGAAGAACACGCCCGCGCCTGGCGCCAGTTGGGCATGCTCGACCAGCGTTTCAGCGTGGCCAGCGGCCCGGCCCGCACCGCATTGCTGCAATCGCGCGAAAGCATTCGCCGACGTGTGCGCAAACTGGGCAGCGGCGTGGCGAGCATCGTGGCGGTGATTGGTTTGGCGCTGTTCGCCGGTGAGCGTTATCTGCCGGTTGACTATTGGCTGGCCGATCAGCGCACCGCCACCGGCGAGCAACGCACTTTGCGCCTGAGCGACGGCACAGTGATCAACCTCAACACCCACAGTGCCGTGGACGTGCGCTTTGATGAGAAGCAGCGCCGGGTGATTCTTCAGGACGGGGAAATCCTCGTCGAAACCGGTCATGGCGATGCGCGGCCGTTTATCGTCGAAACCCGCGAAGGCAGCATGCGCGCACTCGGCACGCGTTTCCTGGTCAAGCGCGAGGAAGAAGGCACGCGCCTGAGCGTGTTGCAGTCCGCCGTTGCCGCCCATCCCGAGTCGAGTCCTGAAGAACAGATTCTGCGCGAAGGCCAGCAGGTGCTGATGCGCAGCAACGGCCTCGGGCCGATCATCGCGCTCAACCTCGGTGCCGATGCCTGGACCCGCGGCATGCTGGTGGTGGATAACGCGCGTCTGGAAGATCTGGTCCACGAACTCGGTCGTTATCGCCGCGGGCATCTGGGCGTTGCACCAGAGGTGGCCGACCTGCGGATCACCGGCAGTTTTCCGTTGCACGATACCGATCTGGCGTTGAGCGCTCTGTTGCCGACCTTACCGGTGCAGATCGAACAGCACACGCAATGGTGGGTGACGGTGGCGAAGGCTGAAGCCAAGCCTTGAGGCAGACCATTTGTGGCGAGGGAGCTTGCTCCCTCGCCACAGGGTTGGGTCCATGCCTCAAGGCTGATGCGTACAGATTCACTAGCTGAATCGAAATTATTTTCATCCAGCCCTATCACTTCTGGTTTTTCGTTCGGCACCTAGGCAATTGAGAAGTATTCCCTTTCAGGAGCCGCCGTATGTCCCGTTCGCTAGACACCTTGTTGCGCCCCAGTTTGCTGGCGGTCGCCATTGCCCTCTGCACACCTCTGGCCAGCAACCAACTGATCGCAGCTGAACAGGCGTCCAGCGTTCGCGCCTACACTCTTCCGGCTGCGCCATTGGCCAGCACGTTGAACCAGATCGCCAGCCAGTCCGGCCTGGCGTTGTCGCTGGATCCGGCGCTGGCAGCGGGCAAGATGTCGGCACCGGTCAATGGCCAGTACGATGCCACCGGCGCCCTGCGCGCGGCCTTGAATGGTACCGGCCTGCAACTGGAACAGAGCAGCACCGGCACCTACAGCCTTGTGGCCGCGCCTGAAGGTGTGATGGCCCTGCCAGAAACCGCCATCATCGGCGTTGAAAACACTGAAAGTGCCTGGGGCCCGGTGGAGGGTTACCTGGCCAAGCGCACCGCCGCCGGCACCAAGACCGACACTGCGCTGGTTGAGGCGCCGCGTTCGATTTCGATCGCCACCCGCGAACAAATGGACGACCGTAGTGTGCACAGCCTCGATGACGCCGTGCGCTACATGCCGGGCATCACCGCCAGCAGTTTCGGCAGCGACACCCGCACCGACTGGCTGCGCGTGCGAGGCTTCGAACCGACCCAGTTCCTCGACGGCCTGCCGTTGCCCAAAGGCGTGTATGCCAACCCGAAACCGGAAACCTGGAACCTCGACCGCCTCGCCCTGCTGCGCGGCCCGGCTTCGTCGGTCTATGGCCAGACCCCGCCGGGCGGTTTGCTGGACATGGTCAGCCGTCGTCCCAGCGCCGAGTCGAGCCATGAAATCCAGGTGCAATACGGCAGTGACAATCACCGCCAGATCAACTTCGCCAGCACCGGCAAGATCGACGACGAAGGCCAGTTCCTCTACGGCGTCAGCGGCGTGGTTCGCGACAGCGGGACGCAGATCGACCACATCGACAACAAGCGCTACAACATTGCGCCGAGCCTGACCTGGAACATTGACGACGACACCAAATTCACCCTGCTCACGCAGTTCACCCGTGACGATACCGGCATCACCAGCCAGTTCCATTCGATCCAGGGCACCAAAATCGACATGCCGTTCGGCGATATTTCCCACCACAAGAACCTGGGAGATCCGAACTACGAGTACTACGACCGCACCTACTACGCGCTGGGCTATGCCTTCGAACATCGTCTGAACGACGTCTGGCAGTTCCGTCAGAACCTGCGCTACACCAAGTCCGACCTGTCGTTCCAGGCCATTACCGTCAACGCCTACAACCCGGCGTTTGCCGCGTTCGGATTTGTCGTCGACGATCAGGGCAACACAGGGCGCGGTACCACCAATGTGGAAGAAGACATCAGCCAGTTCGCGGTGGACAACAACTTCCAGGGCGACTTCTCCACCGGCGATGTCCGTCATACGCTGTTGATCGGGCTGGACCACCAGCGCAACAACACCAACTACCTGTCGATCTTCGGGACCGCGCCGCGCATCAACGTCAACACCCCGCAATACGGCCTGCCGATCACTCGTCCACCGCGCTCCGATGCGTTCTATGACCAGGATCAGAAGACCTATCAGACCGGTTTGTACGTCCAGGACCAGATGGCCCTCGACCAATGGCGCCTGACATTGGGTGGCCGTGAAGACTGGGTCCATACCGGCACCAAGTTCTTCAATGACGAGAACGCGACTAACACCGAACGGGACAAGAAATTCAGCGGTAACGCGGCGATCAGCTACGTGTTCGATTCGGGCTTTGTGCCTTATCTTTCCTACGCCGAGTCATTCCAACCCACCAGCAACGCCACCGCATCGGCTACCGAGTCGTTCAAACCGACCGAAGGCCAGCAATGGGAGCTGGGCATCAAATACCAACCACCGGGCAGCAATACCTTGCTCAGCGCAGCGGTGTATGACCTGACCCAGAAAAACGTCTCTGTCACCACCACCGTCGGCAACGTGCCGATCACCAGCCAGACCGGGGAAGTGAAAGTCAAAGGCCTGGAGCTGGAAGCGGTCTCCGACGTCACCGACAACCTGAAAATCATCGCCGCCTACACCCTGGCCAAATCCGAAGTGCAGAAAGGCGATTTCAAAGGCAACCGACTGCAACTGATGCCCAACCAGCAGGCTTCGCTGTGGGCCGATTACACCTGGCACAACGGCGTGCTGGATGGCTTCGGCATTGGCGCCGGCGCCCGTTACACCGGCGATACTTACGGCGACCAGGGCAACACCACGCTGGGCAAGGCTGACGCCTACACCGTGTTCGACGCGGCGGTTCATTACGACCTGGGTCGTCTGGACAACAGCTTGAAAGGTGCCTCGCTGGCCGTGAACGCGACCAACCTGCTCAACAAGGATTACATCTCCACCTGTGACGGCTTCTACTGCTATTACGGCGACCTGCGCAGTGTCGTCGCCAGTGCCACGTACAAGTGGTAAACGCTTGATTTGATACGTGCTGTAACCAGGCCGTCCTTCGAAGACGGCTTTGGTATTTCTGAAGGCTGAGAAATGAAAAGCAAAACCATTCGCCGCTGGTCCTTCGTCCATACCTGGACCAGCCTGATCTGCACGGTCTTCCTGCTGATTCTGGCGCTGACCGGCTTGCCATTGATTTTCCATCACGAGATCGACCACTTGCTGGGCGATGCCGCCGAGTTGAAGGCAATGCCGGCCGATACCCTGCAGCTGAATTTGCAGCAACTGGTGCAGGCCGCGGAAAAACATCGTCCCGGCGAAGTCATGCAGTATTTCGGCTTCGACGAAGACGAACCCAACGCCGCGATCGCGATCATGGCGGCCACCGCCGGCACGGAACCGAATTCGTCCCACACCTTCATGCTGGACGCCCGAACCGGCGAAGCGCTGGAGATGCCGTCGGCCAATGGCGGCTTCATGATGGTCATGCTGCGTCTGCATGTGGACATGTTCGCCGGCCTGCCGGGCAAGTTGTTGCTGGCGTTCATGGGGTTGATGTTTGTCGTGGCCATTATTTCCGGAACGGTGCTGTACCTGCCGTTCATGCGCAGGCTGACATTCGCCACCGTGCGCCAGGACAAATCCACCCGCCTGCGCTGGCTCGACCTGCACAACCTGATCGGTGTCGTCACCCTGACCTGGGCGCTGGTGGTCGGGGTCACCGGCGTCATCAGTGCCTGCGCCGACCTGTTGATCGCCGCGTGGCGCAACGACAGCCTGAGCGCGATGGTCGCGCCGTACCGCGACGCACCACCGTTGACTCAACTGGCGCCGGCCACTCGCCTGCTCGACATCGCCAAGGAAGTCGCGCCCGGCATGCAGCCGGACTTCATCGCCTTCCCCGGCACGCGATTTTCCAGCGAACACCATTACGCGGTCTTCATGAAGGGCAGCACGCACCTGACTTCGCATTTGCTGACGCCGGTGTTGATCGATGCCAACACCCTGCAAGTCACCGCTGTGGCCGAACGACCGTGGTACATGGACGCCATGGGCATGTCGCAGCCGCTGCACTTCGGCGATTACGGTGGCATGCCGATGAAAATCCTCTGGGCGACACTGGATGTGCTGACCATCATCGTGCTCGGCAGCGGGGCTTACCTGTGGGTGGTGCGGCGCAAAGCCGCAAAACCCGTCATGGAAAAAGCGGAGAGCGTGGCATGAAACCCCGACAGTCAAACTTCTGGAAGGTCTTCGCCACGCCCACCGTTATCGCCCTTCTGAGCGCGACGGGGTTGTTTGCCGCGTTGCTGGGGGATGGCGTTTGGGATGCTCTGAGCTGGCTTGGATTAGGCATTCCAGCCGTCCTCGCCCTGCGCGGCCTCCTGCAACGCCGCTCCCGCAGGTTTTAGATATTGACCTCTCTTCGAGCCTCTTGAGCTGTCGGCCCAACGCGCTATGCTCCCGACACTGTCCACCGACCGAGATCCCGCCATGTCCGCCCCGAGCATGACCCTCTACCACAACCCGTTGTCGCCCTTCGTTCGCAAAGTCATGGTGCTGCTGCACGAAACCGGTCAGCAAGACCGCGTCGCCCTGCAAAACTGTGTGCTGACCCCAGTCGCCCCGGACCTGCCGCTTATCGACGACAACCCGCTGAGCAAAATCCCGGCCCTGCGCCTGGCGGACGGCAACGTCATCCATGACAGCCGGGTGATCCTCGATTACCTCGACCACCAGCACGTCGGCAACCCGCTGATCCCCCGTGAAGGCTCGGCCCGTTGGCGTCGTCTGACCCTGGCCTCCCTGGCCGACGGGATCATGGACGCCGCGGTGCTGGTGCGTTACGAAGTCGCCCTGCGCGCCCCGGAAAAACATTGGGACGAATGGCTCGATGGCCAGCGGGACAAGATCCGCCGCGCCTTGGCGTTGCTGGAAAAAGATGCGATTGCCGAGCTGACCAGCCATTTCGATGTGGCGGCAATCAGTGTGGCGTGTGCGTTGGGTTACCTCGACCTGCGCCATCCGGACCTGGAATGGCGCGAGTCGAATCCGCAGTTGGCCGCATGGTATTTCGAGGTGAGTCAGCGGCCTTCGATGCTGGCAACGATGCCGAAGGTTTAGATCTTCATTGGCTGGGCTGGGCTGGGCTGGGCTGGGCTAGCCTCTTCTCGTCCTGAGCCTTTCCGTCAACACGGTTTTGCTGTGTACGGCTCGCGGGTCAAAGGCGAGCCGTGCCGGAGCGAGGCAAGACCTGGTCTCCATTGCCGACGGGATCATGGACGCTTCGGTGCTTATCCGTTATGAAGTCACCCCGCACGCCCCGGAGAAACACTGGGAGGAGTGGCTGGATGGTCAGCGCGACAAGATTCGCCACAACTTGGCGCTGCTGAAAAAGACGCGGTTGCCGAGTTGACCAGACATTTCGATTTAAATCAGCATCTTCATCCAACTCCTGCGTACTACTACCCAACAGATCATCGAAACTATAACGAAGTTGATCTTTGACAATCCCAGAGGGCCGACCCTCTTCCCAATGCAATAAGCGAACAGAACTTAGTCCGGCCTCCGTTGTGATGACATGCAAAACTTCTTCATTGCTATCGGCGCCTTCCGTGCGAATTTCCAGACCGGGCAAATACCGTACCTGCGCCTTTCGGCTCACACCTCCCGCCAGCGAAGTGCGAAGTTTGCGAACCCGCATGCCTGCACTGTCGTAGACGTACCGTTCGCTGTCGTTCTCTGCCCCTGGTCGCTGGACCAGGATCACTTCTTCCAATTGATTGCGAGCCGTCCAGCGCAACGGCAGTCCGCCCCCCCCGTACCCCCGCAGTATCGGCGTGACGAATCAATCGACCGCATTGATTCCGGGCAATGACGTCAGGTTCGGATGCTCCGTAATACAGGCGCTCCACACAGTGCAATACAGCATTGGCGGACGCTTGTTCGATACTTGATGGTCTGCACATCAAATCGTACCCAAAGCACGTTGTATTGCCTGCGCCATCCCAGTTCTGGTGGACCTGTCCGGCTTCGCCCTGCAAGGCCAGTCGCCATCCCGCATCGATACTGACCTTCAACAACGGCTAACCGGACAAACCCGGAACGACTGTCAGAAACGATATCGAGTTACTTCCCGAGCCCAATCGGGGGTCCCAATGCACAACGGATCGTCCCGCCACATCAAACGTTTCACGCGTCACACGCGGCTCGGGCCGCACATCAGCGCTGGTCTTGAGGTAGTAGGCAACAGAGGCGATGGCTAACCCACGAGGGTCGACCACCGCCAACTTCGGAGTATTACGATGTAACGCATGCTTGGATTCCATGCCCAGACTCTCGTTGCGCAACCATTCGAGGTTAGACCAGCCTGCCGCAGTTCGCCTGATTCCTGGAACAATCCGGCGATCCGCGCAGCCAGGCGTGGGATGTCTTTGAGCTACCGTCGCGACTGGAAAAACACTTGGACAAACGGCTCGATGGCGACCTGCGCCATCCGGTTCTGGGGTGGTGCGACGTGAATTCGAAGCGGCGAACTGGTATTTCGAGGTGAATCAGCGGCCTTCGATGGTGGAAACCCGGCCGCAGACTTAAACAATGCGAACAAACCAAATGCACGGCTCCGCTTGGCGGCAAGCTCCCTTGATCACTCTAATGGCCAATGAAATCAATACTCCGGTACTGGCGAACGTGCAGGGCTTTTGGTCCGATTAAGGAAACGACCGAGTGCCGAAGTGCCAATGTACAAGGCTGCGAACGCCAAAGAATCTGCATTGTAAATCAGTGCTTGGGACCGATAGTCAGGATTGACTAAAATATCATTATTTATTTGATTGAGATTATTAGTACCAAACATCCCTATCAACTCATCATCGCTAATTTTTTTCTCGTGATAACCACTTAACAGATTACTTACCATTACTCTATCAGTGCCTTGCAATCCTTTACCAGCAATCTCCACTCTGGATTTAAGATCTTTAACCAAGTCTGGAATTTTATCCGAGAAAGTCCTTTCATAATAAAAAAAATCGTGTGTATTAAGCGCTAAATGAGAAACCTCATGAATCAATATTTGTACCAAACCAACCAAGGACCTATCATCACTACCCGCCTGACCATTAATAAAAATCCTCTTTTCCGGATCCATCTTGTACACAAACGCCACGTCTTTTTTTGCAGAATTCAAAAAAACAAACTGATCTTTTTTACTTCCAGACCTGTAAGAAATCATTTCATCTTTAAGCGTTTCAAACCAAGCTATCAGTGTTGGTTTAAATTTCTCACCGACTCCAGGACCATAAACATCGTCGAGCCTTGAGTCCATTGCCAAACCACTTTTCAACTCTTGAATCGCTTCAATTACAACGGTCTGAGCTACACCTAAGGCACGTTCGACATGTGCATTCTCTCGAGAAGATAATTTATATCGACCACGCGCAACAATGGTGTAACCGTCGTCTTCTACGTAACGTTCAAAAGCATCGCCCTTACCTGAATAAAGCCCAAACTCATCCCGATGAGTCACTGGATTATTACGCGCCATCCTATAGAAATTCAATCCATCGATAGCCCACGCCGGATCAGGGGTTAACCAACGTCCCAACCAAGGTGCGTAATATCGAAACCCATAATAGTAAAGCCCCGTCGCATCCAGCTCCTTGCCCGAATAACGCAAAAATTTATATTTCACTTCAACTTTAGAGCGCCCCATCCACCAGGCTGTCCCGCCGTATGGGTAGTATCCTTCGTAACTGATCAGGTCACCTCGGCCATCCAATTCCAATGTGCTGCTACCCAAATGATCATCAAGACTGTAACGCAATTGATCATCCGGCTGGCCGTGCACCCAGTGCAGGAGGCGAACATTGCTGCGTCCTGCCTGAACATTCAGCACCTGCAAAACTTCGCCGGGACTGTCCGCGCCATCGGTGCGGATCTCCAGACCCGGCAAATAACGCACATCCGCTATTCGGGAGACACTCGATGCCAGCGCATTGCGTACTTTGCGCACACGCATACCGGCACCGTCATAGATATAACGTTCACTGTCGCCGCGACCCTCTGGGCGGCTCACCAGAACGACTTCGCGAAGCTCATTGCGCGCCGTCCAGCGCATTAGTTGCCCCGGCGTCAGGAATTTGAGATTGCCGTTGCCATCGAAGCCCGCATCAAAATCCGGGACCTGCCCCTCAACCCGAGTCAGCCCTCGATTGCTGCCTGTGTCGATGACCATGAAGTGCGTTGGTTTATTGCTGTGGCGCTGTTCGAGCAGATTGCCGCCCGCGTCATAACACCAACTCTGACTGTAGTTTTGCAGTCGAGCGGGATCAGGAGGTTCAATCAGTTCAGGCCGCGCCGGGCCATTGATGGCTGACGCCACTTCACGCCCAGTAGCGCTGATCAATTGATATAGCGAGTCGTAACCATAGCGATTGATGGGGTCGACACGCTGATTGGCAAACCAGCTGACAGGCTGGGATTGATCATCCATACAGAGGATATTGCCCATGGCGTCATAGTCGTAACGAAAGTCCTGAAGGCACCGCTCACCTTTGATGGCGAGCAACTGCCGCAGTCTTCCATCGGCAGGATCGTAAACACTGGAACAGCTGACACCATTGCCCGCGGTTTCACGCTCAACCTGGCCGAACGCGTTGTAGGCGATGTCGCTGACCAACAATTGCTCTGACTTGCCCGCAACCTTCAGCCAAGTGCTCTGCAGCTGCCCCGACACGGTGTAGGCGTAACGGCGTGAATGCCCTGCCGCATCAATTTGCTCAAGCATTTCGCCCGAAGCACCATAGTGCCAATGGGTGCGGTAGGTTTTATCTTCGCCCTGTTCGAGCAAGGCGTTTTGTTGGTTCTCGGCCACAGGCCAACCCGGATGATCAAGTTCTGCCAGGAAGCACCGCGACTCCGTAAGCGGTTCGCCTTGCAGGCTGAAATCATGCACCTCCCGCCTACCGGCTGCGTCGGCATGACGAATCAATCGACCACACTGGTTTCGATCGCTAACGTCAGGTTCGGCAGCTCCGTAATACAAGCGCTCCACACATTGCGAGGCGGCATTGACGGACGCTTGCTCGACAATCAACGGCCTGCCCATCAAGTCGTAGTCAAACCACGTTGTGTTACCCGCGCCATCCCAATTCTGACGAACCTGGCCAGCTTCGTCCTGCAAGGCCAGCCGCCAACCCGCATCGACGCTGACCGTCAATACCGGTTTGCCCGACAAAGCGGGAACGATGGTCAGCGAAGCGATCGGCGTGCTGCCCGAACCCAAGCGCGCATCCCAATTCGCCACCGATCGCCCCGCCACATCAAACGTCTCACGCGTCACACGCGGCTCGGGGCTCGCATCAGCGCTGGTCTTGCGATAGTAGGCAACAGAGGCGACGGCCAATCCACGAGGGTCGACCACTGCCAGCTTCGGTGTATTTCGATGTAAGGCGTGGCCGGGTTCCATGTCCAGACTCTCGATACGCAATTGTTCGAGGTTAGACCAACCTGCCGCAGTTCACCTGTTTCCTGAAACAACTCGGCAATTCGCGCAGCCAAGTCTGCACCCACCCGCTGATCCTCACGCAACCCCAACGACCGGCTCATTCCACCACCCCGATATCAAACGCCAGCGGCTTGGCGGCTTTCTGCCCGATCCCGTACCAGTCCAGTTTCCGTGTCAGCACCATGAACACGCCGAGCAAGCCGAACAGCAGCAACGAGCCCATCAGCAGCGCGTAATCCTCGGCACTCAACAAGCCGTAGAGCAAGCCGTACAACGCGGCCAATCCCGCCGAAAAACTCAAGCCGTGACGCACGCTGCGCAGCACGTGGCAGACATAGAAGCCGATCAACAACACACAACCGCTGGCCGACAACAGATACGCCAGGGCAAAGCCGATGTGTTCGGACAACGACAATAACAACAGGTAGAAAAATGCCAGTGCCACGCCCACCAGCGCGTATTGCACCGGGTGCACGGCCAGGCTTTTCAGGACTTCGAAGAGGAAGAAACCGGCGAAAGTCAGAACGATGAACAGCAGTGCATATTTGATCGCTCGATCGCTTTTCAAATACTGGTCCACGGGGTCGATGAAGCTCACGCCAAAGCTGCGCCCGTTGAACGCGTCACAGTCGTTGCCGGATACGCAACTGCTCAGGGCTTCTTGCAGGTTGGTGGAGAAGAACGTCGTCTGCCAGTTGGCGGTGAAGCCCTGATCGGAGACTTCGCGCTGGGCCGGCAGGTAGTTGCCGATGAAGCTCGGATGCGGCCAGTTGGCGGCCAGCGACACCTTGCTCGTCTTGCCCACCGGGAGGATTTGCAGTTGACCGGTGCCTTGCAAACGCAGGTCGAAACCGAAGGCCAGTTCTGTGGGTTGCGTGGTGTTCAGCGCTGGCAACGTCACATGCACGCCCTCGCCCAGCCAGCCCACCTGACTGCCCGGCACGAAGTCCAGGCGCAGGTCATTGAGTTCCAGTTTCAACGCATTCTCGATGCCACGAATGTCGCTGATCCCGACCGCGAGAAACGGCAGGTCGAACTGGTAATCCGCGAAGTCTTCCTTGATGCCCAGTTGCGCCGGAACCGAGAAGTGCCCGCTGATGCGGTTGTCGGCGTGGAACAAGCGCGCCTCGTAAATGCCCCGGGAACGCAGTTCGGTCTGGACCTGTCCGTCGAGCTCGAAACGCTCCGGCAGGAAATACAAACGACCGCGTTCTTCTCCGACTTCCTGGTAACGCTCGTTGGTTTTTTCATTGAGTTTCCAGGTGCGCACCACTTTGCGATAGGGCACCACCATCAACGGTCCGCTCAGCCGCTGGCTGTAGCTGGAGCTGCGCGCGATGTCTTCGAGCACACCGTCGCGCAGTTGCTGACGGTCCTGGATCACGCCGTTGATCATCAGCAACGGGATCAGCAACAACAGAATCAGCAGGGCAATGGCCCCGAGTTTTAAGGTCAGATTTCGGTTCATGGGACTCTCCCTGTTTGGATGGGAAGAGTCTGGGATTGGTGTGTGGGGGTTTTGTGGGGGGAATGTGGAGACTTTGTGATCTTTAGCGGTCTGAAGGCAAATGCAGAGTCACTTCAACCCCGCCTTGGACATTGCCGATGTGCAACGTCCCGCCATGCAACTTCACCACCTCCTCAACAAAGTTAAGCCCCAAGCCGGTGCTCTTGCGCCCGCTCTCCGGACGCGGCAAGGAATAGAAACGCTCACTCAATCGCGGCAACGCGTAGTCGGGAATGGCCTCGGCCTGGTTGAACAGTCTGAATTCAATCTGCTCCCCGATCTGCTTCGCGCTGAATCGCAGCAAACCCTTCGCCGGCGTGAAATCCAAAGCATTTTCCAGCAGATTGCCCAGCGCCTGACGCAACAGAAACGGCTCGCCAGTGATCGCCAGGTCCGCTGGAATCGCCTGTTCCACCCGCAACTGCTTGCCTTCGATACGCGCGGCCTGGGCATTCAGCAACTCATTGACCAGCCCCGCCAACGGCACGGCCACTCGCTCTTCCAGCCCTTGGCGCTGCTCGACCTGAGCCAGATTCAACAGCCGCTCGATCAACTGCTGCATCCGCACGCTTTCACTGTCGATGTTGCTGACGAAACGCTGTTGTTGAGCCAACGGCATCTCGCCCTGCAGCAACTCCGCTGCGCCACGAATCGCCGCCAGCGGGCTTTTCAGTTCATGGGTCAGCGTGTGCACATAACGCTCGACGTAGGCTTTGCCTTCGAGCTGCGTGCGCATCTGCTCCACGGCGGTCGCCAGTTGCTCCATTTCGCCGCCGCGATAATGCGGAACCTCGACCCGTCGGCCTTCACTCACGGCTTTTGCATAAGCGGTCAAGCGCCGCAACGCTGCGCTCAGCCACCACGACAGCAGCGCGCCGAACAACAGACCGAGGCCGATCAGCCCGGCGCCATACGCGAGCAATCGACGCTCCGTGCGATCGACGTAAGGCTGCAACGAGCTGTTGGGTTTGGCCACGGTGACCACGCCAATGATCCGGCCGTTATCGCGAATCGGCGCACCAACGTGCATCACCGAAGAGCTGGCATCGTTCGGGTCGCTGCGACTGGAGCGAGCGCCGTACTCGCCGCGCAGGGTCAGCAAAACATCGTTCCATCGCGAATAATCCTGGCCTACCGCCACGCCGCTGGAGTCCAGGACCACGATGCCCTTCGCGTCAGTGACGTAGATCCGGTGGTTGACCTGATTCTTCGGCAGCCCCCAGATACTGGCGTTTGGCTGCCGCTCGCCATAGGCCCTGAGCAGTTCCGGCCAGCGGTTCTGGTTGAGCGTGCCGGCCTTGAAGTCGTCGCGCAGGATTTCGGCCATCAGGTTGGCGGTGTCGACCAGGGTTTCTTCGGTGGACTGACGTACGCCGGGGCGGATTTCTTCCATCACCGTGCTGAGCACGAAGTAACCCGTCAGGCCGATGAACAGCACATACACCAGGAAGATCCGGATCCCCAATGGCATCAGCTGTGGCCCGGGCTGTAGCTGTAGCCGAGGCCGCGATGGGTCTGGATCGGCTCGGCGCCGGCCTTCACCTGGCGCAATTTGGCGCGCACGCTCTTGATGTGGCTGTCGACGCTGCGCTCGTACCCGGCATCGGCGGCGACGCCCAGCGCATCGAGCAATTGCTCGCGACTGAAGACGCGTTCAGGTTGTTCGAGCAGGCATTGCAGCAGACGGAACTCGTGGCGAGTCAGGGTCAGCAACTGGCCGCGATAGCTGATCTGAACGCGCTCGCTGTCGATGCGAAACAGTGTCGGTGCAACCTCGGCCACCGCACGTGGCGCCATGCGCTTGAGGATAGCCCGCACGCGCGCCGCCACTTCCCGTGGGCTGAACGGCTTGACCACGTAATCGTCGGCACCGATTTCCAGGCCCACGACCCGATCGATTTCCGCATCGCGGGCACTGAGGAAAATCACCGGCACCTCGCTGAAACGCCGCAGTAGCTTGCAGGTTTCGAAGCCACTGATGTCGGGCAGGCCAATGTCCAGAATGATCAGATCGGCCGGGGTCTGCCGCTGAAGCTCCAGCGCGGCGACACCCAGGCTCAGCCAGGTGGTGGTGAACCCTTCGCCCTGCAAGGCGAAAATCAGGGTGTCGGCAATCGCCGCTTCGTCTTCGACAATCAGGATATGAGGCATGGCGTCCGAGCCCGGCAGTTGGGTGGGCGAACGGTGCCCCAAGCCTCACCTCACGTCAATGAGACCACTTGAAATCAGCAGTCGGGCTTGTCGGCAGTGAAACGTCGCGCCGGGTTCACGGCCGCGCCAAATTCACGCAGGGCTTTGGCGCCGATCAGCAGCGGGTAGTTGAAGCTGCTGCGGTCGGTCAGGTTGACCTCGACGGTGCGCTTGACGTTACCCAGGCACAATTCCAGATCGACCACCGGACGTTTGGTGGGCGCCGCGGCATCTTCATCCTCGTCTTCTTCGGAGCGGGTCTTGATCTTGCTGATCCGCGCGACCTTGTGCTCGTAGACCTTGTTGCTGGCGTCTTTGGTCGCGAGGCGGAAACGCACCCACTCATCGCCGTCGCGGGTGAAGGTTTCGATGTCCTTGGCCGACAGCGATGCGGTCAGGGCGCCAGTGTCCATTTTCGCCTTGAGGACTTCGCCGCCGATTTCCGGCAGCGCAATGTATTCGTAGCGCCCGTACAGGGTCGGCTCGGCGGCCAGGACCGGCAGGGCCACGAGGGAAAGCAGTGCGAGGAGGGATTTCACGTGATGGATGTCCTTTTTTTGAAAATAGGAGCGCAGAGGCCGAATTCTAGACCGCAAAAAACAACGATAGTTGGACGACCACACACTTCTGTGGCGAGGGAGCTTGCTCCCGCTGGGCTGCGAAGCGAACAAGTGCTCTCACAAAGCCGCAAGCATACGGCCAAGAAGGTGAAACATTCGTCACCGCCGATTTGGCCTGTCGCCCGAAGCTGCTTATCATGGCGCGCCCAAACGCTTTCAAGAGTTACTTATGCGCCGCCTGCTCACCGGCTGTTTCGTTACCCTGCTGCTGTTACTCAACACCCTGGTCCTGTTCGGGCCACTGATGGTGTTTGCCCTGTTCAAACTGGTCCTGCCCGGCCGCTGGCGTGATTACGCATCAACAGCGGTGATGTGGATCGCCGAGACCTGGGCCGAGATCGACAAGCTGATCTTCCGTCTGTGCATCCCCACGCAGTGGGACATTCGCGGCGGCGATGACTTGCGCCGCGACACCTCTTATCTGGTCATCAGCAACCATCAATCCTGGGTCGATATCCCGGCGCTGATCCAGACACTCAACCGGCGCACGCCGTTTTTCAAATTCTTCCTCAAGAAAGAACTGATCTGGGTACCGTTCCTGGGCCTGGCGTGGTGGGCGCTGGATTACCCGTTCATGAAGCGCTACACCAAGGCCTTTCTGGCGAAAAACCCGACGCTGGCGGGCAAGGATCTGGAGATTACCAAAGCGGCGTGCGTGCTGTTCAAGCGCCAGCCGGTGACCGTGGTCAATTACCTGGAAGGCACCCGCTACACCTCGGCAAAAAGCGCTCAACAACAGTCACCGTTCACGCATCTGCTCAAGCCCAAGGCTGGCGGCGTGGCGTTTGTGCTGGCAGCGATGGGTGAACAGCTGGACGCCATTCTCGATGTGACGGTGGTATATCCGCAGCAGAAGATCCCGGGGTTCTGGGATTTGATCAGCGGCAACGTGCCGAGGGTCATCATCGACATCAACACCCGCGAACTCGACCCCGCACTGTGGCAGGGCGATTACGAGAATGATGCGGCGTTTCGCGAGACCGTCCAGAACTGGGTGAACCTGCTCTGGATCGAGAAGGACCGGCGCATCGACGCCTTGCGCGCCGAGCGCCGCTGAATCAGCTGCCGGCGCCCCAGATTCCGCCCAGGCTCTGCAGCAGCGAACCGCCCACGCCCTGTTGACCGAAGTATTGAAGAATCAGTGGGGCAAACTGGCCGATCATGCCGCTGTCCATGTCCAATGCGCTGAACGCGTTGTTCAGGTCGTTGGTGTCCTTGACGTTGCCCAGCGCGTTATCCAGGCCGGCCGCCTTACCGCTCGAACCGAGCAACCCGGCGAGGACACCCAGTTCACCACCGCCGGACAACATGTCGATGCCCGGAACGCTCTTGGCCAGTTCCGAGTAGTCGGTCGAACTCAATTGATTCTTGGCCAGACCGAGCATCGCTCCGGTGCCGCCAACGACTTGCTGTGGTGTCAGGTTCAATTGGCTGAGCGCACCCAGCAGACCTGCCGTTTCAGAGGTCGGCGCTGCCGCTGTGGCAGCGTTATCGCCCTTCATGCCGGAAATGGCATTGGCCGCATCGCTCAGGCTGAACTGAGCAAAGACCGGGCTGGCCCCCAGGGTCATGAGCGATGCCAGTGCAAAACCGCGTGAAATCTTCATCCAGACATCCTCTTGTGCCATGAAAACCGCCCGGTAACAGGCGGAAAAGCTGCCGTTTTGACCGGTCTTGCGTCGGCATGTTCCTCAGCGCCACGTCCATTTTCCACCCGCTCGTCGACTCAAACAAAAACGGCGACCCGAAGGTCGCCGTTCTGTATTGCGTGAAGCCTTACGCCGCGCTGAACAGCTTGTGCGGATCGATCACAAACTTCTTCGGCACGCCCGCATCGAACTCGCCGTAGCCTTGCGGTGCCTGATCCAGGCTGATCACCTGAACGCCCACCACTTCGGCGATGTTGATGCGATCCCACATGATCGCCTGCATCAGCTGGCGGTTGTACTTCATCACCGGCGTCTGGCCAGTGTGGAAGCTGTGGGACTTGGCCCAGCCCAGACCGAAGCGAATGCTCAGGCTGCCCATTTTCGCGGCCGCGTCCACGGCACCCGGATCTTCGGTCACGTACAGGCCAGGGATACCGATTTTGCCAGCCACCCGAACTACACCCATCAGCGAGTTGAGCACGGTGGCCGGAGCCTCGTGTTTCACGCCGTCATGGCCGTGACCGCGCGCTTCGAAGCCCACCGCGTCGACGGCGCAATCCACTTCGGGTTCACCCAGCAGCGCAGCGATCTGTTCGTGCAGCGGGGTGTCCAGGGACAGGTCGGCAATTTCGAAACCCTGCGCCTTGGCGTGTGCCAGGCGAACAGTGTTGACGTCGCCGATGATCACCACCGCCGCGCCCAACAGGCGAGCGGAAGCGGCAGCCGCCAGACCGACCGGACCGGCACCGGCGATGTACACGGTGCTGCCCGGGCCAACGCCGGCCGTCACTGCGCCGTGGTAACCGGTCGGCAGGATGTCGGAGAGGCAGGTCAGGTCGCGGATTTTTTCCATCGCGCGATCGCGATCAGGCAGTTTCAGCAGGTTGAAGTCGGCGTACGGCACCATCGCGTATTCAGCCTGGCCGCCGGTCCAGTCGCCCATGTCGACGTAACCGTAAGCACCGCCCGGACGCGCCGGGTTCACGCTGAGGCAAACGCCAGTGTGCATTTCCTTGCAGGAACGGCAGCGCCCGCAAGCCACGTTGAACGGTACGGACACCAGGTCGCCGATTTGCAGGTTTTCGACGTCGCTGCCCTTCTCGATCACTTCGCCAGTGATCTCGTGGCCCAGCACCAGACCGGTCTGAGCGGTGGTACGGCCGCGCACCATGTGCTGGTCGGAACCACAGATGTTGGTGGAAACCACGCGCAGGATGACAGCGTGATTAATCTTCCTGCCACGCGGGTCCTGCATTTTCGGATAGTCGATTTTCTGTACTTCGACCTTGCCAGCGCCGAGATACACCACACCACGATTGCCAGACATGCTTTCACCTCGCTGTTGTTTTTATGTAGCGGTCGCGTCGCCACGGATCGGCGGCGCGTTGATTGCTCTGGTTGTTGCCTGTGTGTCTTGTGTTGTTTGTCAGGGCCTCATCGCTAGCAGGCTAGCTCCCACAGGGTTTTGGGTTGTTCAAAAATCCTGTGTTCACCCGAATCACTGTGGGAGCTAGCCTGCTAGCGATGGCGATCTACAGAACGACCGTGCGATTGGCGTTCAAAAACACCCGTCGTTCAATGTGATAACCCACGGCGCGAGCCAGGGTCAGCCCTTCGATATCCCGCCCCTTGGCGATCAGGTCTTCCGGATAATGGCTGTGATCCACCACCTCCACGCCCTGGGCGATGATCGGTCCCTCGTCCAGGTCGTTGTTGATGTAGTGCGCCGTGGCGCCGACCAGCTTCACCCCTTTGTTGTAGGCCTGGTGATAAGGCTTGGCGCCCTTGAACCCCGGCAGCAGGGAGTGATGGATGTTGATCGCCTTGCCGTCGAGCTTGCGGCACAGCTCCGGTGACAAAACCTGCATGTAGCGCGCAAGGATCACCAGTTCGGCGCCGGAGTCTTCGATCACCTGCAACACCTGACGCTCCTGCGACGGCTTGTCGTTGGGGTCGAGCGGGAAGTGGTAGTACGGAATCTGGTGCCAGTCGGCCAACGGCTTGAGGTCCGGATGGTTGGAGATCACGGCGGCGACGTCCATCGACAACTGGCCGATGCGCTGGCGGTAGAGCAAATCGTTGAGGCAGTGATCGGCCTTGGAGACCATGATCACCACTTTCGGCCGGTAGTTCGGCGGGGTCAGTTCGAAGATCATGCCGAAGGCTTTACCACGCTCTTCCAACCCGGCGCGGAAGGCTTGTTCGTCAAAGCCGTCGGGTTGACGGAATTCCACGCGAATGAAGAAACGACCCGAGAGACGGTCATCGAACGAATGGTGCTCGGTAACGTAGCAGCCCTGCTCGAACAGAAATCGGGTCACCGCGTCCACGGTGCCGAGGACGCTGGGGCAGTCGGCGGTCAGAATCCATGTGTCTGGGGCGCGGCTCATAGTGCGGTGACTCCTGCTACAAATTAGGTGGTCGCAGAGACCCCTGTGGCGAGGGGATTTATCCCCGTTCGGCTGCGAAGCAGTCGTAAAACCAGTCAACTCAATTTGGCTGGGATACCGAGTTGTGAGGTTTCAGGGCTGCTGCGCAGCCCAACGGGGATAAATCCCCTCGCCACAAAGCCCATCACCACAAACGATCATTAAGCCTGAACGCTCAGGCCGTACTCGGCCGCTGCATCCTGCAGCCACAACCACCAGTAATCCGAGAAGCTGCGGCGGATCAGCAGTTCCCAGGTGTCTTCGGCGGTGTGGCGGATCACCAGTTGCGACTTGGCGAACACGGTGCCCACTGCCTTGCCGACCGGGAAGCTGTTCGGGTGTACGTCGTAGCTGGTGGATTTCATCAGCACCTGGCGCACGTTAGGGCCGCTCAGTTCGAGGATCTGCTGGCCACCGCTGACGTTGACGATCTGGATGTGCAGATCGCCCAGCGCTTCACGCAGTTTCTGCTCGGCGGCGAACTCTTCACCGGTCGGCACGATCAACAGCCACTCATCCGGCCCCATCCATTGCAGGCTGGTTTCACCCTTGACGATGACCGTCAGCGCGCCTGGCAATTCGATGCCAAGGGCCTTGTGCACGCCAGCACTGAACGCCGCATCGTGGCCGTCGCCACGAATGGTCAGGTGGCCGAGGAGTTTTTTCTCACGCACGATCACGCCGGCGTTTTTGCGACCCTTGCCGACCAGGCTGGCGAGGTCGGCATGATGCAGCGACGACTCGGCCTTGGCCCCGGTGGTTGGGCGTTGTTGGTAAACATTGGCTACGGTCATAAAGCACCTTTCCTGAATTCTGTTGGTTCCTGTGGTGGCTGCACTGCCGTCATCGCCAGCAGGCCAGCTCCCACATTCAACCGCGTTCCCCGGTGGGAGCTAGCCTGCTAGCGATTGCGGTAGCAGACTCTCCACAGGACCCGAGGCCACTAGATGTTCTGGCGATCACCTTTCGGATCGAAGAACACCGAAGAAACGATTTCCGCCTCGATCACGCTGCCATCCGCCAGCGGTGCGAACACCCGTTCGCCGATACGCTTCAAACCGCCTTTCACTACGCCCATGGCAAACGAATAGCCCAGGGAGTTGTGCAGGTAGCTGGAAGTGACGTGACCGACCATCGTCATCGGGATCGTCTGCTTGGTGTTGAACACCAGTTGCGCACCTTCCGGCAGCCATTTGGTCGGATCGATCGGCTTCAGGCCGACCAGCTGTTTACGTTGATCACGTACGCAGTCTTCGCGGTTCATGCCACGCCAGCCGATCCACGAGAACGGTTTGGTGCGACCGACACACCAGCCCATGTTCAAATCGTCCGGGGTCATCGAGCCGTCGGTGTCCTGACCGACGATGATGAAGCCCTTCTCGGCCCGCAGGATGTGCATGGTTTCGGTGCCGTACGGGGTCAGGTTGTACTGTTTGCCGGCCTCGACGATTTTCTCGAGCACGCCCATGGCGTAGTCGGCCTGCACGTTGACTTCGTAGGACAGCTCACCGGTAAACGAAATCCGGAACACCCGCGCCGGCACACCGCCGACCAGGCCTTCTTTCCAGGTCATGAACGGGAAGGCTTCGTTGCTCAGGTCGATGTCGGTGACTTCGCTGAGCAGCTTGCGGCTGTTCGGCCCGGACAGGGTCATGGTTGCCCAGTGATCCGTCACGGAAGTGAAGTACACCTTCAGGTCTGGCCATTCGGTCTGTTGGTAGATTTCCAGCCATTGCAGCACGCGTGCAGCGCCGCCGGTGGTGGTGGTCATCACGAAGTGGTTGTCGGCGAGGCAAGCGGTGACGCCGTCGTCGAAGACCATGCCGTCTTCTTTGCACATCAGGCCGTAACGGGCCTTGCCCACGTCGAGCTTGGTCCAGGCGTTGGTGTAGATGCGGTTGAGGAACTCGCGCGCATCCGGGCCTTGAATGTCGATCTTGCCGAGGGTCGATGCGTCCAGCAGGCCGACGCTGTCGCGCACGGCTTTGCATTCGCGTTTCACTGCGGCGTGAATGTCTTCACCGTTTTTCGGGAAGTACCACGGACGTTTCCACTGACCGACGTCCTCGAACTCGGCGCCATTCTTCACGTGCCAGTGATGCAGCGCGGTGAAGCGGACAGGTTCGAAGATGTGCCCGCAGTGACGGCCGGCCACGGCGCCGAAGGTCACCGGCGTGTAGTTCGGACGGAACATGGTGGTGCCCATCTGCGGGATGGTCACGTTCAACGAACGGGCGGCGATGGCCAGGCCGTTGACGTTGCCGAGCTTGCCCTGGTCAGTACCGAAGCCCAGTGCGGTGTAGCGTTTGACGTGCTCGACCGACTCGAAGCCTTCGCGGGTCGCCAGTTCGATGGCGGCAGCGGTGACGTCGTTTTGCAGGTCGACGAATTGCTTCGGCGCCCGTGCGGTGTTCTTTTCGTGCGGCACCTGGAACAGCGCCAGGGTGGGCTCTTCCAGACGGCTCAGGGCTTTCGGCAAAGTACCTTCGACCACGCTGAAACCGGCTTCACTGGCTGCGCGAGCGCCGCCTTCAAAACCATCGGCCAGGGAATCGCCGAGGCCGTAGACGCCGTTGATGCCACCGACGCACACGCGTTTCTGCGGTGCTTCGCCCGGTACGAAACCGAGGATGTCTTCACGCCAGATCGGCTTGCCACCCAAGTGCGACGCCAGGTGAACCACCGGGCTGTAACCGCCGGAACTGGCGATCAAATCGCAATCGAGCCATTCGCCAGGACTGGTCACGGCGTGCGCCTTGACATCGATCGCGGCGACGCGAGCGGCGGTCACGTGCTTGCTGCCACGGGCCTCGATCACGGCGCTACCGGTCAGGATGCGAATGCCTTTGGCGCGCGCTTCTTCAACCAATGCACCGCGCGGATTGCTACGGGCGTCGGCGATGGCCACCACTTGCAGGCTGGCATCGAGCCAATCCAGGGCAACGCGGTAGGCGTGATCGTTGTTGGTCGACAGCACCAGTTTCTTGCCCGGTGCCACGCCGTAACGGCGCACGTAAGTCGAGACAGCGCCGGCGAGCATGTTGCCCGGCACGTCGTTGTTGCCATACACCAGTGGACGTTCGTGAGCACCGGTCGCCAGGACCACGCGCTTGGCGCGAACCCGGTGGATGCGCTGACGCACCTGGCCGATCGGGGCGCGGTCGCCGAGGTGATCGGTCAGGCGCTCGTGAATGGTCAGGAAGTTATGGTCGTGGTAACCGTTGACCGTGGCGCGCGGCAACAGCAGCACGTCCGGGGTGTCCTTCAGCTCGGCGATGACGCTGGCGACCCACTCGGTGGCTGGCTTGCCGTCGAGGCTTTCGCGGGAATCGAGCAGGCTGCCGCCGAACTCTTCCTGCTCATCGGCGAGGATCACGCGAGCACCGCTGCGCGCAGCCGCCAATGCAGCGGCCAGGCCGGCAGGGCCACCGCCGACGATCAGCACGTCGCAGTGCTGGTTCATGTAGTCGTAGGTGTCCGGATCGTTCTCGGTCGGCGAGCGGCCAAGGCCGGCGGCCTTACGGATGTACTTCTCGTACGTCATCCAGAACGATTGCGGGTACATGAAGGTTTTGTAGTAGAAGCCCGGAGGCATCAGCTTGCCGCCGACCTTGCCGAGAATCCCCATCATGTCGTTGTTCACGCTTGGCCAGCCGTTGGTGCTGGTGGCGACCAGACCTTGATACAGCGCTTGTTGCGTGGCACGTACGTTCGGGATCTGCGTGGCTTCGGTCGCGCCGATCTGCAGCACGGCGTTCGGCTCTTCAGCGCCGGCCGCGAAGATGCCGCGCGGACGGGAGTACTTGAAGCTGCGACCGATGATGTCGACACCGTTGGCCAGCAGGGCTGCGGCCAGGGAATCGCCTTCAAAGCCTTTGTAGACCTGGCCGTTGAAGGTGAAGCTCAGCACTTTGTTGCGGTCGATCCGTCCGCCGTTGGACAGGCGATTGATCTGGCTCATACCTTCTCTCCCAGAGCCGTGGTGGCCGCTTTCGGGCTATCGGTCTTGTCGGTGAATTGTGGCTTGGTGCCGATCTTGTAGGTCTCGAGAATCTCGTAGGTCACGGTGTCGCGGGTGGCGTTGAAGTACTGACGGCAACCGGCGGCGTGAATCCACAGTTCATGGTGCAGACCGCGAGGGTTGTCGCGGAAGAACATGTAGTCGCCCCACTCCTCGTCGGTGCAGGTGTTCGGGTCCAGTGGACGCGGGATGTGCGCCTGGCCGGATGCGTGGAATTCCTCTTCGGAGCGCAGTTCGCCGCAGTGAGGACAGAAGATATGCAACATGGGGATTTCTCCTGTTAGTGGGCAACCGCAGCAGCGCCGTGTTCGTCGATCAACGCACCGTTGTGGAAACGGTCGATGGAGAAAGGTGCGGCCAATGGGTGCATTTCACCCTTGGCCAGGCTTGCGGCAAACACGTTGCCCGAGCCAGGTGTGGCCTTGAAGCCACCGGTGCCCCAACCGCAGTTGAAAAACATGTTCGGGACCGGGGTTTTCGAAATGATCGGGCAGGCATCCGGCGTGGTGTCGACGATGCCGCCCCACTGACGGTTCATGCGTACGCGGGACAGCACCGGGAACATCTCGACGATGGCCTGGATGGTGTGCTCGATCACCGGGTACGAACCACGCTGGCCGTAGCCGTTGTAGCCGTCGATGCCGGCGCCGATCACCAGGTCGCCCTTGTCGGACTGGCTGATGTAGCCGTGCACGGCGTTGGACATGATCACGCTGTCGATAATCGGTTTGATCGGCTCGGACACCAACGCTTGCAGCGGGTGGGATTCGATCGGCAGACGGAAACCGGCCAGCTTGGCCATGTGCCCGGAGTTACCGGCCGTGACCACACCGACGCGCTTGGCACCAATGAAGCCCTTGTTGGTTTCGACACCGATGCACACGCCGTTTTCCTTGCGGAAGCCGATCACCTCGGTCTGCTGGATCAGGTCCACGCCCAGTGCGTCGGCGGCACGGGCAAAGCCCCACGCCACGGCATCGTGACGGGCCACGCCGCCGCGACGCTGAACGGTTGCGCCCATCACCGGGTAGCGAGTGTTCTTCGAGCAGTCGAGGTACGGGATCTCGTCGGCCACTTGCTTGGCATCGAGCAGTTCACCGTCCACGCCGTTGAGGCGGTTGGCGCTGACCCGACGCTCGGAATCACGGATGTCCTGCAGGGTGTGGCACAGGTTGTAGACGCCACGCTGGGAGAACATCACGTTGTAGTTCAGGTCCTGGGAAAGGCCTTCCCACAATTTCATTGCGTGTTCGTACAGGTGAGCCGACTCGTCCCACAGGTAGTTGGAGCGAACGATGGTGGTGTTGCGCGCGGTGTTACCGCCGCCCAGCCAGCCTTTTTCGACCACGGCCACGTTGGTGATGCCGTGCTCCTTGGCCAGGTAGTAAGCCGTGGCGAGACCATGCCCGCCACCGCCGACGATGACCACGTCATAGACCTTTTTAGGGGTCGGCGTGCGCCACATCTTCTGCCAGTTTTCGTGATGGCTGAGGGAGTGTTTGAAGAGGCCGAAGCCCGAATAGCGTTGCATAGTCATTTACTCCAAAACCGCGCTCAGCGATAAACCGGGAAATCTGCGCACAGGGCCGACACTTGCTGCGCGACATTGGCCTCGACATCGGCGTCGCCGAGGTTGTCGAGGATGTCGCAGATCCAGCCGGCCAGCGTGACGCACTGGGTCACCTTGAAGCCGCGCGTGGTCACCGCCGGGGTGCCGATGCGCAGGCCGGACGTGACGAACGGCGACTGTGGATCATTCGGGACAGCGTTCTTGTTCACCGTGATGTGGGCGCGACCGAGTGCTGCATCCGCCTCTTTGCCGGTGAGGCCCTGACGGATCAGGCTGACCAGGAACAGGTGGTTATCGGTGCCGCCGGACACTACATCGTAGCCGCGTTTGATAAACACGCCGGCCATGGCCTGGGCGTTGTCGATCACTTGTTGCTGGTAAGCCTTGAAACCGGGCTCCAGCGCTTCCTTGAAGCACACGGCCTTACCGGCGATCACGTGCATCAGCGGGCCGCCCTGGGCACCCGGGAAGACTGCCGCGTTGAGCTTCTTCTCGATTTCTTCGTTGGCCTTGCACAGGATCAGGCCGCCACGCGGACCGCGCAGGGTCTTGTGGGTAGTGGTGGTGACCACGTCGGCGTAAGGCAGCGGATTCGGGTACAGGCCGGCAGCGACCAGGCCGGCGACGTGGGCCATGTCGACGAACAGCAGCGCACCAACCTTGTCGGCGATCTGGCGGAAGCGTGGGAAGTCGAGGGTCTTGGAGTAGGCCGAGAAGCCGGCGACGATCATCTTCGGCTTGCATTCGACGGCCAGGCGCTCGACTTCGTCGTAGTCGATCAGACCGGTTTTGGTGTCGATCCCGTACTGCACGGCGTTGTACAGCTTGCCCGAGGACGACACCTTGGCACCGTGGGTCAGGTGACCGCCATGGGCCAGGCTCATGCCCAGAATGGTGTCGCCGGCTTGCAGCAGGGCCAGGTACACGGCGCTGTTGGCCGAGGAACCGGAGTGCGGCTGCACGTTGGCGTAATCGGCGCCGAACAACTGCTTGGCGCGTTCGATGGCCAGGGCTTCAACCTTGTCCACGTGCTCGCAGCCACCGTAGTAGCGCTTGCCCGGATAGCCTTCGGCGTATTTGTTGGTCAGGCCACTGCCTTGCGCTTCCATGACGCGTTTGCTGGTGTAGTTCTCTGACGCGATCAGCTCGATGTGATCTTCCTGGCGTTGCTCTTCGGCATTCATCGCCGCCAGCAGTGCATCGTCGTAACCCTGGATCTGGTCTTGCTTGCTGAACATCGCGTCTCTCCCAGCGGCGGCGGTGCGCCATTCGTCTCGGTGAGGCACGTACCTGTCGGCAGTGCCCTTTGATGCGATGGTATGACCGGCGCAGACAGGTCAAATGCCTACGGACGCCACGCAAAGGTGCGTTTACGACATGGGCTGCAAAGGATGGCCGGCAAAGGCTCTTGTGGCGAGGGAGCTTGCTCCCGCTCGGCTGCAAAGCAGTCGTAAAACCGACAAACTCGATCTAACTGCAGAATCGCATTTGCTGGGTGTCGGGCTGCCGCGCAGCCCAGCGGGAGCAAGCTCCCTCGCCACAGGGCTGGAGTCAGGACAGGAGTTGGCGCAAGGCCAGAAGAACGAGAAAATGTACGGGATAGAGCGCATACGCCCAACGCCGCATCGGCGGCGGTTTGAAATGCCTGGCCTGTCGCAACAAGAGCAGCCCTGGCAATGGCGCGATCAGGCAAGTGGCGATGCCAAGGATGGCTGCACCATTTCCAAACCTGGCGGAGTGATACAGCACCTCCCATTGGTTGGCGGCCAGGCAGACCAGTCCGGGTAACAGGCTGAAATACCAGGGCCGCTTGATCACCAGTAACATGGCCAGCGGCAGCAGAACGCCGAAGAAACCGAACATCAGTCGCTCCGAGAACAGTGCTGCCACGGTCAGAGCACCCACCGCGAGCAGTCGCGAGTGCAGCGTTTCGTGCCGCCAGCCGCGCGCGACCAGCAGCCCAAGCGCCAGCGTAGGCAACACGTTCAAGGTGTCCGGATCAGGAATGTACATCCGGTAGGGAATTTCACTGATGGCGCTGAACAGCAGCAACCAACCCAGATAACGCCACTGGCCGTCGGTCGTCGCTGCACCGGCGCGCGACAGATTGGCCGCTATCGCTAAACAAAACCAAGGAAACGCTAGCCTCCCCGGTACATACAGAATATCGACGGAATAACCGACATATCGCAGGTGATCGAGCACCATGCTCAATAGCGCCAGCCACTTGAGCAGATCGAGTGCCCCGTCGCGTTGAGTCATGTGCATAATTGCCCGGTGTCCTTGTAATGTTCTGACAGTGACATCCCGTGTGCTCCCCGGACGATCTTCGGTAAAGTGCGCACCATCATTGACCACGAAGCTCTTCACCATAGGAGCCTCGACCACGGAAGCCGGCCATGACCGACAAGAGCCAACAATTCGCCAGCGACAACTATTCCGGTATCTGCCCTGAAGCCTGGGCCGCCATGGAACAGGCCAACCACGGCCACCAACGCGCCTATGGCGACGATGAGTGGACCGCTCGCGCGTCCGATCAATTCCGCAAACTGTTCGAAACCGACTGCGAAGTGTTCTTCGCCTTCAACGGCACCGCCGCCAACTCCCTGGCCCTGTCGTCGCTGTGCCAGAGTTACCACAGCGTGATCTGCTCGGAAACCGCCCACGTCGAAACCGACGAATGCGGCGCGCCGGAATTCTTTTCCAACGGCTCCAAGCTGCTGGTCGCCCGCACCGAAAACGGCAAGCTGACCCCGGAATCGATCCGCGAAGTGGCCCTCAAGCGCCAGGACATCCACTACCCGAAACCGCGCGTCGTGACCCTGACCCAGGCCACCGAAGTCGGCAGCATCTACACCCCGGAAGAAATCCGCGCCATCAGCGCCACCTGCAAAGAGCTGGGCCTGAACCTGCACATGGACGGCGCGCGCTTCTCCAATGCTTGTGCATTCCTTGGCTGCTCGCCAGCGGACCTGACCTGGAAGGCCGGGGTCGATGTCTTGTGCTTCGGCGGCACGAAAAACGGCATGGCCGTGGGTGAAGCGATTCTGTTCTTCAACCACAAACTGGCCGAAGACTTCGACTACCGCTGCAAACAGGCCGGTCAGCTGGCATCCAAGATGCGTTTCCTCTCGGCGCCGTGGGTCGGGATTCTGGAAAACGACGCCTGGCTCAAATACGCCCGCCACGCCAACCACTGCGCGCAGTTGCTGGCCGAACTGGTCAGCGACATTCAGGGCGTTGAGTTGATGTTCCCGGTGCAGGCCAACGGCGTGTTCCTGCAACTCTCGGAACCGGCCATTGCCGCGCTGACCGCCAAGGGCTGGCGCTTCTACACCTTCATCGGCAACGGCGGCGCACGCTTCATGTGCTCGTGGGACACCGAAGAAGAACGCGTTCGTGAACTGGCGGCGGACATCCGGGAAGTCATGTCCCGCTAACCAGCACCCCGATCCCCCCCTGTGGCGAGGGAGCTTGCTCCCGCCCAGCGGCGAAGCCGTCGCAAAAACCGCCATCGCGGTCTGCCTGACAGACCGCATCCTCCGTATTTGGGGCTGCTGCGCAGCCCAGCGGGAGCAAGCGCCCTCGTCACAAAAGCTCACTCGCCACTCACCACAGCCTCTTGGTCTACATTGTCCTGCGAGCCACTCGATTCGCTCAGACAATAACAATCAGGAGCGCACGCATGTCCTTACAAGGCAAAACCCTGTTCATTACCGGCGCCAGTCGCGGGATTGGTCGTGAGATCGCACTGCGGGCGGCGCGGGACGGGGCCAACATTGTGATTGCGGCCAAAAGTGCCGAGCCTCATCCCAAACTGCCGGGTACGATTTTCAGTGTGGCGAAGGAAGTCGAGGACGCAGGCGGCAAGGCGCTGGCCTTGCAGGTGGATGTGCGTGATGAAGTCGCGGTGCGTGAAGCGCTGGCCCAGGCCAACGAACATTTCGGCGGCATTGATGCGCTGATCAACAACGCCGGCGCAATCAAGCTGACGGGCGTTCAGCACATCGAACTCAAGCGCTTTGACCTGATGCACCAGATCAACACCCGCGCGGTGTTGCTGTGCAGTCAGGCTGCCCTGCCCTATCTGAAAAAAAGCAGCGGGCATATCCTCAACCTGTCACCACCGCTCAACCTGGCCACCAAATGGTTCGCCCAATACAGCCCGTACACCGTGACCAAATACGGCATGAGCATGCTCACGGTGGGCATGAGCGAGGAATTCAGGAACTACGGCATCAGCGTCAATTCGCTGTGGCCGCAGACCATGATCGCCACCGCCGCCATCGAGTTTCAGCTGGGGTCACGGGAGTCGTTCAAGCATGCGCGTACGCCGGCGATCATGGCCGATGCGGCCCATGTGATCCTGGACAGCAGTGGTCGCAGCATTACTGGGCGGTTGCTGATTGATGAGGAGATTCTGCGAGAGAATGGCGCGACCGAATTTGATCACTACCGCTTTGAGCCCGGCACCAACGACAAGCTGATGACCGACTTGTTTGTGGACTGAAGCACTAATCCTTGTGGGAGCGAGCCTGCTCGCGATGAGGCCGTCATATCCAACAGAGATGTTGACTGACAGACCGCTATCGCGAGCAGGCTCGCTCCCACAGGTTTAAAACTCGATGCGCACATCACCCTTCGGCACGCTGCAGCACGAAAGAATGTATCCCTCGGCTTCGTCTTCCTCGGTGATCCCGCCGTTGTGGTCCATCTCGACTTCGCCTCCCAGCTTCATCACCTTGCACGTGCCGCAGATCCCCATCCCGCAGGCCTTCGGAATCAATAGCCCCAGCTTGGCAGCAGCGGCGTGGACCGTTTCTCCCGGCGCAACGCGAATGCTCTTGCCGGACGCGGTGAATTCCACTTGATGCAGATCCGCCACATCGATGTCCGGTGCTTCGGCTGCAATTTCGGCTTGCTCCACCGCATCGGCGCGGGCTTCCGGTGGCGTGGCACCGAAGGACTCCTCGTGATACCGCTTCATGTCGAAACCAGCAGCCTCGAGCATGCGTTTCACAGCGTTCATGTACGGCGTCGGCCCGCAGCAGAACACTTCGCGCTCAAGGAAGTCCGGTGCCATCAGTTCCAGCATCTTGTGATTCAGGTAACCGCGATAACCGGCCCACGGTTCACCCAGACCATGCTTCTCGCAGATCAGGTGCAGGCTGAAGTTGTCGATCCGCGACGCCATGTGTTCCAGCTCGCGGTGGTAAATGATGTCCTTGGGCGAACGGGCGCTGTGGATAAACACCATGTCGACGTTGCCGTTGGTGTCGTAGAACCAGCGCGCCATCGACATCACCGGCGTGATGCCGACACCGCCGCTGAGATAGAGCACTTTCGGCGCGGTGAAATCCATGGCGTTGAACAGCCCGACCGGCCCGTGTACCGCCAGTTCCTGACCTTCGTGCAAGGTGTCGTGCAACCAGTTCGATACCTTGCCGCCCGGTACGCGCTTGATGGTCACCGAGAAGCTGTACGGCACCGATGGCGAGCTGGAAATGGTGTAGGAGCGCATGATCGGCACGCCTTCGATTTCCAGCTCCAGGGTGACAAACTGGCCCGGCTTGAAGAAGAACAGGATCGGCTGGTCGGCCATAAAGCAGAAGGTGCGCACATCCCAGGTTTCCTGGATGACTTTGACGCAACGGACAATGTGTCGGCCATTGGCCCAGGTCTGGGTAGTTACCGGATTCAGGAAGCTGTTGGACATGCTGTTCTCCACCGCCGATGGTCGGCCTTATGTTGGCGATTCTGCGTATAGCGTGAACCACCCATTTACCTATCTGCGACATTCACATACTTATCGCGACCAGCCCCCAACTACCGAGGGTTGCGCGTCGGGAACAGATTGGGCCATGTCGCCCATGGATAAGGTTCTGGGTAGCGCCGGCCCCACACTCGCCCCATACCAAGACACACTCTTTACACCCTTGCGTAGCAAACCTGATTAGCCACTTTCGCCGGCCACACAGAATGGCCTTGAGGATTAAATGATGGACGTCACCACTACCCTGAGCCTGGGCGATCCACTGGAACCCGCACGCAAGGCCACTGCGCAGATGCTGCAAGAGCGCGAGCGTACTTTCTCGCTGCCGCAGCCGTTTTACTCTGACGAGCGGCTGTTTGATATCGACATGCAGGAAATCTTCCAGAAAGAGTGGTTGATTGCCGGCATGACCTGCGAAATCCCGACCAAGGGCAACTACCTGACCCTGCAGGTCGGCAAGAACCCGATCATCGTGATTCGCGGCGCCGAAGGCGTGGTGCATGCGTTCCACAACGTCTGCCGTCACCGCGGTTCGCGGCTGTGCACCAGTGAAAAGGGCAAGGTCGCCAAGCTGGTCTGCCACTACCACCAGTGGACGTACGAGCTGGACGGCCGCCTGCTGTTCGCCGGCACCGAAATGGGCGCCGATTTCGACATGAAGCAGTACGGCCTCAAACCGGTGAACGTGAAGACCGCCGGCGGCTACATTTTCATCAGCCTGTCGGAGAACCCGCCGGCCATCGATGACTTCCTGTCGACGCTGAACCATTACATGGAACCGTACGACATGGAGAACACCAAGGTGGCGGTGCAAACCACCTTGATGGAAAAGGCCAACTGGAAACTGGTCCTGGAAAACAACCGCGAGTGCTACCACTGCAACGCGTCGCACCCGGAACTGCTGAAAACCCTGCTGGAATGGGACGACGTCACCGACCCGCGCGCCGACCAGGCGTTCAAGGACCACGTCGCTGCCTCCGCCGCTGCCTGGGAAGCCGAGAAGATTCCTTACGCCCACGCCAGCTTCGGCCTGCGTAACCGCATCGTGCGCATGCCGCTGCTCAAGGGCACCGTGTCGATGACCATGGATGGCAAACAGGGCTGTGCCAAACTCATGGGCCGCATCAAGAACCCGGACCTGGGCTCGATGCGCATCCTGCACCTGCCGCACTCGTGGAACCACTGCATGGGCGACCACATCATTGTCTTCACGGTGTGGCCGATCAGCGCGCAGGAAACCATGGTCACCACCAAGTGGATCGTCCACAAGGATGCCGTTGAAGGCGTGGACTACGACGTGGAGCGCATGCGCCAGGTCTGGGATGCGACCAACGACCAGGACCGTCGCCTGGCTGAAGAGAACCAGCGCGGGATCAACTCCACCGCGTACCAGCCTGGGCCTTACTCGAAGACTTATGAGTTTGGCGTGGTGAACTTTGTGGACTGGTACAGCGAGCGGTTGCTGAACAACCTGGGCGCGGAACCTGCGCCTTACCTCAAAGGGGTTCCGGTTCAGGGCTGACCGATCCCCGGGACAAAAAAACCGCGAACATGTTTCGCGGTTTTTTATTGTTCAAATTTCGACCAATTGCTTTAGAGCTGCTGCGGATAGGGGGCTGTAGCGGTTAGCCAACAAGTTATCCACACGTCCACCCACAGCAAATGGGGACAACTCGGTTTATCGCCCCCATATTCGTCACGGAAACTGAAGAAAATCCGTGACTTATCCAGAAGCAGGGTTTTCAGCAACGATTGGTTGTTTTTTGATCTGATTCTTGCAGGCCACGGTTTTAAAGGCTCACAGAGGATGGCGAACACCTTATCCACAGAAGCGCCAACAGACTTTGGGGGCAACTTTGGCGAGTCTGTGGAAAACCTTCGAAAGCCGCGATAAATCGGGGTTTGCGAAAGGTTTATCCGCGTAAATCGGCTATTTGGTTGTTTTTTAATCAGACGCCTGACAGGCCCGGTTTATATGGCCTGTAGCGGACAGCGAACATCTTATCCACAGAAGCGCCAACAGAGATTGGGGGCAAGTTTTGCCGCCCGCATCAACTTATCCTCGGGAAAAAGCCCGAAAAAACCGTAAGTTAGGCTGGTTGTTTTTTGTACGAAGGCTTGCAGGGCTTTGTTTTCATGGCGTGCAGCGATGGGCGAACATGTTATCCACAGAAGCGCTAACAGGGATTGTGGGTAACGTCATCGCAACCTGTTGAAACAGGACAGGATCGCCAGCGTCGCTTGGCGGTCCAGTCCCACTAGGGCCACTGCATGAGATAGGCCTCACCGGTCACCCGAATCATCGGGTGAGGGGTGATCTGGCAGGTATCGACGATTCGAAAGCCATGTCGCTCGTAGAACCGACGGGCGCCGGTGTTGACGGCGTAGTCGATCAGGCTCAACCCCTTGAGGCCCAACTGGCGGGCGCGCTCGTGAGCATGGGCGAGAAACTGCTTGCCCAGCCCCTGATTGCGCCAGCCTTCGTGCAGCGCCAGGCTGGAGATGTAGAGCGTATCGGGGATTTCCATGTCGGCATACGGCGCCAGCACCGGGTCGGTGGTGGGTTCGGCCAGGGGATCGTGGCGCATCGTGTAGCTGTGCATCATGCCGATGACCTGCCCGTCCGCTTCGGCAATGAGGCAGTTCTGATAAGAAAAATCGACATCGTCGCGGGCATAACGACTGGCGCCCACGTCCAATAGATCCTGGCCGGGCTCTGCCAGCTGGCTCCAGATGTAATCCGCAGCACCCTCTGACGAAATCTGGAACAGACGAGCAATCTCTCGCGCATCAGTGCGCTGAGCCGAGCGGAATTCAACGGTCATTGTTGTTCCTTGTGGGAGCGGGCTTGCTCGCTCCCACATTTGATGTGTGGTGGTTGTGAGTCAGCGAACCACGCCTTCTTCGATCAATAACTTGAGAATCGCCTCGGCACCCGCTTGCGCAGTCACGCCTTTAAGCACTTGTCCGCCGCCGCCACTGGCCTTGGCCGTCGCGGCTTTCATCCGGTCTGCGCCGCTTTTCGCCTTGATCACTTTCAAGCGTTTAGGCCGCGGTTTGGCAGGTTGCAACGTGGCGACCGCCAGCAGGTCATCGTCGATCACTTCGACTTCATCCGCCTGCAACACCCCGCGCCGAGCCGGGCCGTAGGCGCTCTGCCGAGGCTTCGGCGCGGCGTTATCCACTGTTGCGAGAAACGGCAGACGGACCTTCAAACGACGACGCTGACCACGGGGCAAGGCTTGCAGCACCAGCGCCGTACTGCCATCGATGGATTCCACCTGAGCCAGCCCGACCACCAGCGGCCAGCCGAGGCTCTCCGCCAGCAGGAACGGCAGCATGCCCGAGCCTTCACCGGTTTCTGCCTGGCTGCCGGTCAGCACGACTTGCGCACCGGCATCGCGCAGATAGGCGGTCAACGCCGGCAATGCATCGGCGCCCTGAGGTTGTTCCAGTACATGCAATTGTTCCAGGCCCATGCCCAGATAAGCGCGCAACGCCGGTTCCGCGACGTCGCCGGCATGCAGCACTTGCAAGTTATCCCCAGCCAGTTGCAGACCCAGTTCCACGGCCCGCGCATCCTGCTCCGCGCGACGTGGCCGGCCGGAAGTCGGGTGGGCGCCGATGGACACCAGGCTGATGATTTTCGTGCTCATAACCCTTTCCTTCCCTTAAGCCGCATCGCGCTTGGCTTCGTTGCGGTAAGCCTCTACCGCCGCGATCAAGGCTTGAAGAATCTCGGCGCTTTCGCCGATCACCGACAGGTCGGCCCGTTTGATCATGTCGCAGCCAGGGTCGAGGTTGATCGCCACCACCTTGTCGCAGGCACCGATGCCTTGCAGGTGCTGGATCGCCCCGGAGATCCCTACCGCCACGTACACCCGAGCCGTGACCCAGGTGCCCGACGCCCCGACCTGCCGGTCACGGGCCATGAAGCCGTCGTCCACTGCCACCCGGGACGCGCCTTCGGTGGCGCCGAGCGCTTCGGCGGTCCTGTGGAAAAGTCCCCAGTCCTTGACGCCGTTGCCGCCGGAGAAGATGAACTCGGCTTCGGCCATCGGAATCGCCGCCGGGTCCACTGCCACTGCGCCCAGATCCTCGATCCGCGACAGACTGCGCGCCACGGTTGTGGATAACTCCACCGGCAAGGCTTCGTGTCGGGTTTCGCTCACGGGTTCGGCACATTCGACGGCAGCCAGAATCAAGCGTGCAATCGGACGTGCAAGGTCTTGCAGACCCGCACCGGCGCGGCCGATGCATTCCTGATCCTTGACCTGCCAGACCCGTGTGGCCGGGCGTTCGCCCAATGCAGCGGCAAAGCGTCGACCCAGTTCGCCGCCACCGCTGCGGCTGTCCGGCAGCAGCCAGTGACGCGGGCTGAACTGGTTATCCACAGCCCGCAGGCCCTGGATTCGTTGTTCCGGTGCATAACCGCTGAATTCGTCGCCTTCGAGTACCAGCAGGCGATCGACGCCGGCAGTGGCGAAGACACTTTCCTTGTGTTCGCCGAAGACCACGGCCAATACCGCGCCGTCCTTGCCGGCCAATTGATGGGCCAGACCGAGCAAGTCGCGGTCGTGGCTGCTCAAGCGGCCGCCGACCATGTCGGGCACCACGCTGATGTAGAACGCCGGGGCAGGGACCTGATGCAGCGGCAATTGCACTTCAACGGCGGCCGAGCGTTTGGTCGCCCCGCCCTGCTGAGCGCCGCTGCGGTCGATCCGTTTAATGCCGTTCGGGCCGATGAAACCCATGCCATGGGGATTTTTGCGGATGACGCCATTCGGCCCCATCCAGCTGTGTTGCGCCGGTTGCATGGCCGCGTGCAGCGGGTGCAGGCGGTTACGGGCAATCCATTCGGCGCGGGGGTCACGGCGGATAATGTCGCTCATCAGTGGGCCTCCGCAGGTTCACGTTGGGCCGGTGTGGACGGTTTGCTTGGGGCTGCGTCTTCGAGCAGCGCGTCCGCCACCAGTTCGGCGATGTCCTTGATCAACGGACGCGGTTCGACCACGCCTTCGAGCATCGCGGTGCACTGTGGGCAACCCACGGCCACCAGTTCGGCGCCGGTTTCGCGGATGTCTTCCATGCGCATGTCGGGGATCCGTTGCTTGCCCGGAATGTCGGTGATCGGCGCGCCGCCACCACCGCCACAGCAGCGCGAGCGGAAACCGGAGCGTTGCATCTCTTTGACTTCGATCCCGAGGGCGCGCAGCACTTCACGCGGCGCCTCGTATTCGCCGTTGTAGCGACCGAGGTAGCACGGGTCGTGATAGGTCACGCTGCTGCCTTTGTGCTGGCCAAGACTCAGGGCACCGGCGCCGATGATCTCGGCCATGTAGGTGCTGTGATGCTGAACGAGGTAGTTGCCGTCGAAAGCGCCGTATTCGTTTTTCAGCACATGGAAGCTGTGCGGGTCGCAGGTGACGATGCGGTTGAAGCTGTACTTGGCCAGGGTCTGGATGTTGCGCTTGGCCAACAACTGGAAGGTTGCTTCGTCGCCCAGTCGGCGGGCCACGTCACCGCTGTCGCGCTCTTCAAGACCGAGCACGGCGAAGTCGACTTTGGCCGCTTTCAGCACTTTGACAAAAGCGCGCAGAGTGCGCTGGTTGCGCATGTCGAAAGCGCCGTCGCCGACCCAGAACAGCACGTCGACGGATTTCTTCTCGCTCATCAGAGTGAGGTTCAGGTCCGCCGCCCAGTTCATCCGCCCGCCCGGTGCGAAACCGCCGGGGTTGTCGGTGGCGATCAGGTTTTCCAGGACTTCGGCGCCCTTGTTCGGGGTCGCGCCTTTTTCCAGGGTCAGATGGCGGCGCATGTCGACGATGGCATCGACGTGCTCGATCATCATCGGGCATTCCTCGACGCAGGCACGGCAGGTGGTGCAGGACCACAGGGTTTCGGCGTCCACCAGACCGTTGACGATCGGTTGATGCGGATTGCCGGCGTGCTCACCAATCGCCTTGCCCGGATAAGGGCTGCCGGCGAACTTGGCATCGGTGCCACCGGCGAGGCCGACCACCATATCTTGAATCAGCTTTTTCGGGTTCAACGGCTGGCCGGCGGCGAACGCCGGGCAGGCGGCTTCGCACTTGCCGCATTGCACGCAGGCGTCGAAACCGAGCAGTTGGTTCCAGGTGAAATCCTTGGGTTTTTCCACGCCCAGCGGTGCGCTTGGATCGCTGAGGTCCAGCGGCTTCAGACCGGTGGAACGACCACCGCCAAAACGTTCGGCGCGACGATGCCAGGCCAGGTGCAAAGCACCGGCGAAGGCGTGCTTCATCGGCCCGCCCCAGGTCATGCCGAAGAACAATTCCGAGACACCCCAGAGCACGCCGATCCCGAGGATCACGGCCAGGATCCAGCCACCAAAGTTTTCCGGCAGGATGCCTGCCACCGGCAGGGTCACCAGAAAGAACGACGCCGAAAACGCCAGCAAGCTTTTCGGCAAACGCATCCACGGGCCTTTTGACAGGCGGGCCGGTGGGTTGCGCCGACGCAGGTACACAAAGATCGCGCCGACGAACATCACCGCCGTCATCAGCAACAGCGCATAACCGAGGAAGCGGTTATGCAGGCCGAAACCGTGCACCAGAATCGCGAGCACAGCGGACGCCACCGCACCGCCGGCCGTAGCGACGTGGGTGTTGGCGATGTATTTGTCCCGCGCGACGACGTGGTGCAAGTCGACCATGTAGCGCTTGGGCATGGCGAACAGGCCGCCGATCAGGTCGACTTTCGAAGCCCGGCCCCGGCGCCACATAGCCACCCGCCGCAACGCGCCCAGAACCGCAAGGCCCAGAGCAGCGAACAACAGGATTGGAAGAAGGGTGTTCAACATGGTGGAGCTCCCAAAGACCGCAGGGTCGTGTGCGTGCCGGTAAGAGCGACGCACTACTTGTGGCGAGGGAGCTTGCTCCCGCTGGAGCGCGAAGCACTCCCAAAACAGCCGCAGGTATCCATCTGATACACCTCGACTGCCGGTTTTGGGGCCGCTTCGCAGCCCAGCGGGAGCAAGCTCCCTCGCCACAGGTGATGGTGGTTATCCGTTAGAAATCCTTGCACAACCGCAGCGCGTCGTAGATCGCCGCGTGGGTGTTGCGCTGCGCCACGCAGTCACCGATGCGGAACAGCAAGTAGCCGTCGCCCGCCTGGCTCAGCGAAGGTTGCGGCTTGATCGCGAACAGGGCTTCGATGTCCATCTGGCCTTTGTTGCGCGAGCCTTCCTTCATGGCGTAGTAGATTTCTTCGTCCGGACGCACGCCGTTTTCGACGACCACCTGATCCACCACCCGCTCCTCTTTGGCGCCGGTGTATTCGTTTTCCAGCACCGCCACCAGCTTGTCGCCTTCGCGGTAGACCTTCTCCAGCATCATGTCCCCGGTCATGATCACTTCTTTCGGGTACATGCTGCGGTAGTACGTCGGGAACGAGGTACCGCCAATCGCTACGCCCGGCTTGATGTCGTCGGTGACGATCTCGACCTGGCAGCCCTTGTCGGCGAGGAAGTCGGCGGTCGACATCCCGGTGAACTCGCAAATGGTGTCGTAGACCAGCACGTTCTTGCCCGGCGCCACTTTGCCGTCAAGGATGTCCCAACTGCTGACCACCAGGCCTTCGGCCGCGCCCCAGTGTTCGTTCTGCTCCAGGAATGGATGACCGCCAACGGCGAGCACCACTACATCCGGGCGCAGGTCGAGAATGGTTGCCGCATCGGCGGCCACGCCCAAGCGCAGGTCGACTTTCAGACGCGCCAGCTCCAGTTGGAACCAGCGCGTGATACCGGCGATCTGGTCCCGTTGCGGGGCTTTCGAGGCGGTGGTGATCTGCCCGCCAATGAATTCTTTCTTCTCGAACAGGGTCACGTCGTGGCCACGTTCGGCAGATACGCGAGCCGCTTCCATCCCGGCAGGGCCGGCACCGACCACCACGACTTTGCGCTTCACACCGGTCGATTTCTCGATGATGTGCGGCACGCCCATGTATTCACGGGAGGTCGCGGCGTTCTGGATGCACAACACGTCCAGGCCCTGGTACTGACGGTCGATGCAGTAGTTGGCGCCGACGCATTGCTTGATCTGGTCAACCTGGCCCATCTTGATCTTGGCGATCAGGTGCGGGTCGGCGATGTGGGCGCGGGTCATGCCGACCATGTCCACGTAGCCGCCTTCCAGAATACGGGTCGCCTGGTTCGGGTCCTTGATGTTCTGCGCATGCAGAACCGGGGCCTTCACCACTTCCTTGATACCGGCGGCCAGGTGCAGGAATGGCTCCGGTGGATAACTCATGTTCGGAATAACGTTGGCCAGGGTGTTGTGGGTGTCACAACCCGAACCCACCACGCCGATGAAGTCGATCATGCCGGTGTCGTCGTAGTACTTGGCGATCTGCTTCATGTCCTCGTGGGACAAGCCGTCCGGGTGGAATTCATCACCGCACAGACGGATGCCGACGCAGAAATCCGGGCCGACTTCAGCCCGCACAGCCTTGATCACTTCCAGGCCGAAACGCATGCGGTTCTCGAAGCTGCCGCCCCATTCGTCGGTGCGTTTGTTGACCCGCGGGCTCCAGAACTGGTCGATCATGTGCTGGTGCACGGCGGACAGCTCGACGCCATCCAGGCCACCGGCTTTGGCCCGCGCGGCGGCGCTGGCATAGTTGCCGATCACCCGCCAGATTTCTTCCGGCTCGATGGTTTTGCAGGTCGCGCGGTGCACCGGTTCACGGATACCCGACGGCGACAGCAGGGTTGGCCAGTGCTCGCCGTCCCAGCGCGAACGACGGCCCATGTGGGTAATCTGGATCATGATCTTGGCGCCATGCTTGTGCATGGCATCGGCCAGGTTCTGGAAGTGCGGGATGATCCGGTCGTCGGCCAGGTTGACCGACTTCCACCAGCCTTGCGGGCTGTCGATGGCCACGCTGGAGGAACCGCCGCAAATCGCCAGGCCGATCCCGCCCTTGGCTTTCTCTTCGTAATACTTGACGTACCGGTCGGTGGTCATGCCGCCGTCGGTCGCGTAGACCTCGGCGTGCGCAGTGCTGAGCACGCGGTTGCGGATGGTCAGTTTGCCGATCTGGATCGGCTGGAACATTGCTTCGAAAGCCATGGCGGGGTCCTCGACTTACAACGGCTTGACGGTGAACAAACCGTCGTCGTGGCCTTCTTCGGAGCCACCGTAGACTTGCTCGGCAACCGTACGAATCTTGCTGCCGCGGGCCTGCAGAATCTGGTCCATGGCACCGGCAAACCAGCCGGTGAACATGTAGTCGACCTTGCGCCCGACCTTGCCGTACACGTAGACGAATGCCGAGTGTTCAAGCTTGACGCTGGCGGTGCCTTTGTCGAGGTCGATGTCCTGGATCTTGAACAGGCCCCAGCCGCGTTGCGACAGACGCTTCATGTAGTGCTCGAACACCGCGACGCCTTCCAGGCCGTGGCATTCAGCTTCTTTTTCACACCAGTGCCAGGCGGATTTGTAGCCGGCCTTGTACAGGATCTCGGCATAGGCTTCGGCGCCCAGCACTTCCTCGATGCCCATGTGGTTATTCACGAAGAAGTGACGCGGTACGTACAGCATTGGCAGGGCGTCGGAAGTCCAGACACCGGTTTCGCTGTCGACTTCGATTGGCAATTGCGGGGCGATCTTGGCCATGGAAACTTAACTCCAGAAAAATTTGGGTGTTGCCCCCGGCACGGGCGGCCGGGGGAAAGGATTCAGAGGTGCTGTGGCTTACTCGCCCCAGACGTCCTTGAGGACGTTGACCCAGTTCTCGCCCATGATCTTGCGGACCACGCGCTCGGAGTGGCCGCGCTTGAGCAGGGTTTCGGTCAGGTTCGGGAACTCGCCCACGGTGCGGATGCCCAGCGGGTTGATGATCTTGCCGAAGCTGGTCAGACGGCGGGCGTAGCCCTTGTCATGGGTCAGGTATTCGAAGAAGTCCTGGCCATGGCCCTGGGTAAAGTCGGTGCCGATACCGATGGCGTCTTCGCCAACGATGTTCATGGTGTATTCGATGGCTTCGGCATAATCGTCGATGGTCGAATCGATGCCCTTGGCCAGGAACGGCGCGAACATGGTCACACCGACGAAACCGCCGTGATCGGCGATGAACTTCAGCTCTTCATCGGATTTGTTGCGCGGGTGAATTTTCAGGCCCGACGGCAGGCAATGGGAGTAGCAGACCGGCTTCTTGGATTCGAGGATCACTTCTTCGGAAGTCTTCGAACCGACGTGGGACAGGTCGCACATGACGCCAACGCGGTTCATCTCGGCAACGATTTCACGACCGAAGCCCGACAGGCCGCCATCGCGCTCGTAGCAACCGGTGCCGACCAGGTTCTGGGTGTTGTAGCACATCTGCACGATACCGACGCCCAGCTGCTTGAACACCTCGACGTAGCCGATCTGGTCTTCAAACGCGTGAGCATTCTGGAAACCGAACAGGATGCCGGTCTTGCCCTGCTCCTTGGCCTTGCGGATGTCGGCGGTGGTGCGCACCGGAATCACCAGGTCGCTGTTCTCGCGGATCAGCTTCTGACTGGCGGCGATGTTGTTGACGGTGGCCTGAAAGCCCTCCCACACCGACACGGTGCAGTTGGCCGCGGTCAGACCGCCCTTGCGCATGTCTTCAAACAACTCGCGATTCCACTTGGCAATAATCAGCCCGTCGATAACGATGCTGTCGGCGTGCAATTCGGCTGGGCTCATCAGGCTGTCCCCTATTAGCGATTCGTGCGCCGAATCGTGTGCCGGCGCTTTGGGGCCAGCATATGCCTGAGGACCGGTGCAGCCGGGTGCAAAAACGACAGGGGGTTTGCCGAAAGCGTCAATCTGCGACAAAGGGTCGATATCGGCGCTTATCACCTGGCTGTTCAATGCCGTCCGCTTGGGCCAGAATTCGGCGTATTACTGGATGCTTACTGGATTTAGGGCGACGCAATGAAATCGATCTTCCTGGCTTTGGCACTGATAGCGACCGGCGTACAGGCGGCTGAAGAGTCCGACACCAACCCCTGCGATGCAGTCGAAAACGACGTCCAGACCCTGGAATGCTCGGTCTACAGCCGAACCACCGCCGAAGACCTGCTCAAGGACAACTACCAAAGCCTGACCGAGCGCATGCAAACGCTCTATGGCAAGAGCCCGACGCAACTGGCCGACATCACCGCCAAAATCAAGGCCGCCCAGCAGCAATGGCTGAAGACCCGGGACGCGGATTGCGCGGTTGAAGCGTTTCCGGCGACCAGTGGCAGCAAGGCGTTTACGATTGCGCAGAATGACTGCGTGGCGCGGATGAGTGATGAGCGGTCGGAGTTTTTGGAGTCGATTGGGCAGGAGTAAAGGAGATGGAAACTAATTTGATCCCCCACGAGGTAGTCAAGCCGCATCGTTGACGGAGCCCTGCCTGTCAGGGCCTGGCGCGAACACCTGAACCTTACCCTGGATGAAGTGGCCAAGCGCATGGGTATTCCTCAGCGGGCTTTCGTCCTGCTGGAAACAGTCGCCAAGCTTCGTAAGGCCACCCGCGAAAAATCGCAGTGGTGCTTGGAATTAATCCCAACCAGCTTAAGCTATGACCGAACACCGAAAATGTCTTCAGTCAATCTGACGAACCTATCTCCTTTTAATGTATTTCCCTTAAACGTATATCCTTATAGGAATAACCTTCGGCGACGAGTTTTTTTCAACCGAAAGTTTTATCATTCAAGTGGCGACCGGGCAGACACAATGCCTAAGCCGAAAAACCGCACTCGACAAGCTCCAAGCGGAAAATATGTTTCCGTCTCAATCACCCAACCAAAACAGCACTAAAGAAAATCACAAGAATACCAATCAAACGCTTACGACCCTCCCGCCTTAATTGACACCTTATCAACAACCAACCTCGGAATGCTACTCAAGCCAAACTTAAACTTATTCAATGCAACTCTTTCATTACAACTAAAAAGCGACTCAGCAAAATCAGCAGTAGATAACAAACATGAAAGAGCAAGAAGCAGAGAGGAGATTCTGTCCGACTCTGTAACAGATGAGTCAACCTGCCTCAATCCACCTTCGATAATTGCGTAGCGTTTCCCCACGGACACGGTTCCCCAATGATGATAATCGGACATTGGAAAATAATATTGATCATACAACTTTTCAAAACCGACTTTTTTGACTATAGAATAAATACTTTCACCCTCTCGCCAGTTATTAATATACTGTCCATCTTCACACTTAAAAAGCTCATCGCACTCCACGATATTCTCATTTATTATCCGCTTAATATCTGATGGGACAGAAATACCATTCAACTCCGCCTCATCCATTTTTTGCTTATCCACAACAATGCAATACAATCGCCAGCGCCTAGCAATCTGACACTCCTTTCCCGCATACATCAAGTAAAGTGCGCCCTCAAACATACTTCGAGATACGAGCTGACTGTCGCACTCCCCCTTTAAAAGCAAGATACTCTTCATATGTTGAATTTGGCGAAGAAAAAACGCATGACACATATATCTCAGATCATCGAACTCACCTCCTTTCACCTCAGCCACCATCCTGCTACAGATAAGAAGTAGCTCTTGACACTTAGATTCAAGATCCGCCAACCACATACACCCTCCTAAAATCGATATTCATATTCTGAACTTCGCTACAAAATGCACTCAAACCTCCATGAATCAGTCAGCTAAAAACCAAAAACATGTTAATTTAACAGAAGCTCTTGACGAATACTGCCAATATGACATCATCAAGCTGTTTTGTGTAAATTTTAACATTGCCGGACAGGATTTTATGGACCACAATCTGAACAGCCTTGTAGAGCTAGAAAGACAAATATCCGCACGACTACTCGAGTTCAATGCCAAACGAGCCAGCAACCAAAAACATAATAAATTCTTTTCTTTAAGCCAGATGATTCTTGCATTTCTAACAACGCTACTCATCGCTCTCAATGCAAAGGCATCCTTCTTTGCAATTTCAATGATCGCGATCTTTACTAGCTCGCTAGGTGGATTAGCAGGGCAAATATTAAGTAAATATATGTATCAGGAACGAATGAGCATGAACATAAAAACCGTATGCGCCCTCTACGAACTAGCCCATACAATTACCATGGATAGAAAAAAAGAAGAAGACGATTCGATAAAACACAGAATAACACTTGAGAAAGTCGACAAATACCAAACAAAGTATCAATCAATTTTAGACGCCGCAAATGGGCAATGGCAACAACAGATACAGAAACCCAAGAAATAATCATATGACAATTTTTTCAAAAATCTTGACACTAAACAAACTTCATATACTTGAAAAGATAACTGGCATTCATCACATCGACTCCACTCCATCGGATTACTTTAACATTGGCATGCCAATTGAGAACCCACCACTTCTCAGAGGCTCAATCATTATTGAACTGAACATCACCTTTCTGACAGAGAACAGTGATTTTTTTGAAGGTGGTAGTCCTATTGATACTGGCAGTGTTAAATTTGGATTTTTGAAGCCAAGTTATGATAAAGACGAATTCCTGAAGCTCTCACACTGTAACTATGAGAAGTTCCACGCACTAACCGATGAGTTATTCAAATTACCCAACAGCTCGTTAATCAAACTATTAAATCACGCCCCTTGCCCTTCATTCAAACCTGTACTCGAAAAACATTTTAACAGCCCTATTCTAGACTTCATGTACAATGAAAAAAATCCACACGCTTGGCTTTTTGAGTTCTCGTTAAGCAACCAATACAAGCTTTCAGAAAAGCATATCAATAAAATATATATACCCAACACCTACCTATTCAACAACACTATCAAATCTCTCCAAAAGACATTAAAGCGCAAAGTAATCACATACAACCCAAAATATGGAATTGAAAACCGAGCCCGATAATGGAAAATTTTTATATCGTTGGCGTTTACGAAGACTTCAAGCTAGACATTTTTCCGACCCATGCCTCCCCAATCATTGCGGAACGTATAAACGGAGAGTATCGCAGATGGGCATATCGAATTGAGTTTCCTTATAAAATAACACCCACACATTCTGTCGGCGGCTTCTATAAGACGCCTACATCCATGTTCCCATATTTGACTTACAACCTTAACAACCCTACCCAACTTAAATATAATTCTCAAATAGTAGCAATATCTAAAAATACGATACTCGTCGAAAGCAACAAGACCGTCCTTTGCCTCAAAATAATGAGAGCCGCCTTAATCAATATAAAAACTCCACGCTTTATTTATCGCTCATATACAACAATAAAAAATGTGCTCTCTTAAAACCATCTTCAGAAGTTACAATCAATCTACAACTATCAATCAAAACTAATTTTAGCTCTGAGGATACGTTATGAAAATCTGCGGCATCGAAATCAAAGGCAGCGAAGCGATCATTGCCGTCGCGTCCCTGGACGGTCAGACGCTGAGTCACGTAGCCCTGCCCACCAAGAAAATCGCCCTTGACGATGACGACGAAGCCGCGAACGTCAAAGTCTTTGCCGCTCAGGTGGCGTCGTTTGTTCGCGAGAACGCCATTGACCGGATCGCGATCAAGAAGCGCAGCAAGAAAGGTGAATTCGCCGGTGGGCCGACCACGTTCAAGATCGAGGGCATTTTTCAGTTGCTGGAGAACTGCGAGGTGACGCTTTTGTCACCGCAGACGATCAATGCGCAGAACAAGAAGTTTGATTTTGCGCTGCCGGGGACGTTGAACAAGTATCAGCATGAGGCTTACAAGGCGGCGTGTTCGGCGCTGCTGAAGAAGTAAGCGTTCTTTCTGGCCACACAAATCACCTGTGGGAGCCAGCCTGCTGGCGATGAGGGAGTAGCAGTCAACAACATTGTTGCCTGACACACCGCCATCGTTAGCAGGCTGGCTCCCACATTGGTTCTGTGTACCTACATCAGGCGTTGGCAGTACGCCGGTCTTCCCGGGGGCAACGGGCAAACCGCGCCCGATAACTGCGGGTGAAATACGACGGCGACTCAAACCCGCACGCGATACTCACCTCCAGCACACTCATATTGGTCTGACGTAATAACTGCCGCGCCTTCTCCAGCCTTAGTCGCAGGTAGAAATTGCTCGGCGTGTCGTTCAGGTGCAGCCGAAACAAACGCTCCAGCTGCCGCCGCGTCACTTTGATAGATTCCGCAAGCTCCAGCGTGGTCAGCGGCGGCTCACTGTGCTGTTCCATCTCGCCGATAACGTGAACGAGCTTCTTGTTGCTGATGCCATACCGCGTGGCGACTTCCATGCGTTGGTGGTCTTTGCGCGGGCGGATACGGCCGAGTACGAATTGTTCGCTGACCTGGATCGCCAGTTCCGGGCCGTGGGCCTGGGCGATGAGGTCGAGCATCAGGTCGATGGACGCGGTGCCACCGGCGGAGGTGATGCGCCGACGGTCAATCTCGAACAGCTCCTGGGTGACGCTGAGCTGTGGATAAGACTCCTTGAAGGCGTCGATGGCTTCCCAGTGCAGGGTCAGGCGATGACCGTCGAGCAGGCCGGCTTCGGCAAGGACGAAACTGCCGGTGTCGATGGCGCCGAGGGTCACGCCTTCGTTGTCCAGTCGGCGCAGCCAGTGCTCCAGTGCCGGGGTGGCGAATTTCAGCGGTTCGAAGCCGGCGACCACCAACAGCGTCGCACCTTTCTTCAGCGGCTCTAGTGCCGCATCGGCGTTGACCGACATGCCGTTACTGGCCAGCACCGCCCCGCCGTCTGCGCTCAGCACATGCCAGCGATACAGCTCGCCGCGAAAGCGATTGGCGACCCGCAGCGGCTCGATGGCCGAGATAAAGCCGATGGCCGAGAAACCCGGCATCAACAAGAAGTAGAAATCCTGGGACATGGAGCGCACTCGGTTGGCGGCTGGCGTGTGATGTTGATACGCCACTTGCGCGCGGCATTCAAGAGCACAGGTCGCCGCAGTGCAAGAGCTGGTCGCCGCAGTGCGCTTTGACGGGCCTCAAGCTGCGTAACTTGGCATCACCGGCGCACAAAGACGACCGGACCCACAATAACGAACTGCCGAGGAAACCTGAGATGAAACGACTGATCAGCAGCTGTGTTCTTGCACTCAGCGGTACCGCTTTCCTGAGCGCCAGCGTCATGGCCGCCGAACCCGCTTCTTGCCAGAACGTCCGCATGGGCGTGGTGAACTGGACCGACGTGATCGCCACCAGCGCCATGACCCAGGTCCTGCTCGATGGCCTCGGCTACAACACCAAACAAACCAGCGCGTCCCAGCAAATCATTTTCGCCGGGATCCGCGACCAGCGCCTGGATTTGTTCCTGGGCTACTGGAACCCGCTGATGACGCAAACCATCACGCCTTTCGTCGACGCCAATCAGGTCAAGGTGCTTGAAGCGCCAAGCCTGAAAGACGCCCGCGCCACTCTCGCCGTACCGACTTATCTCGCCGACAAGGGCCTGAAGACTTTTGCCGACATCGCCAAGTTCGAAAAAGAACTGGGCGGCAAAATCTACGGCATCGAGCCCGGTTCGGGCGCCAACACCCAGATCAAGGCGATGATCGCCAAGAACCAGTTTGGCCTCGGCAAGTTCCAGTTGGTCGAGTCCAGCGAGGCCGGCATGCTCGCCGCGGTGGACCGCGCCGTGCGCCGCAAAGAAGCCGTGGTGTTCTTCGGCTGGGCGCCGCACCCGATGAACGTCAACGTGCAGATGACTTACCTCACCGGCAGCGACGACGCGCTGGGCCCGAACGAGGGCATGGCCACGGTCTGGACCGTCACCTCGCCGAACTACGCGCAGCAGTGCCCGAACATCGGCAAGTTGCTCAGCAACCTGACCTACACCGCCGAAGACGAGAGCCGGATGATGCAGCCGCTGCTGGATCACAAGGACGCGTTCGAATCGGCCAAGCAATGGCTGAAAGATCACCCGCAAGACAAACAACGCTGGCTGGAAGGTGTGACCACCTTCGATGGCAAACCAGCGGCTGACAATTTGAAACTGACCAGCAAATAAACCCCGATTGAACCACCGACTCGCAGCCCTACGGGGCTGCGAACGGAATCATCACGCCTGCAAGGAACCCGCCTCATGAACCACGACGTCATCATCACCTGCGCACTCACCGGTGCTGGCGACACGACCAGCAAAAGCCCACACGTGCCGGTCACCCCGAAACAAATCGCCGCTGCTGCCGTGGAAGCCGCCAAGGCCGGCGCCACCGTGGTCCACTGCCACGTGCGCAACCCGGAAACCGGCAAATTCAGCCGTGACGTGGCGCTGTACCGCGAAGTGATGGAGCGCATCCGCGAGGCCGACGTCGACATCATCGTCAACCTCACCGCCGGCATGGGCGGCGACCTGGAAATCGGCGCCGGCGAGAACCCGATGGAGTTCGGTCCGAACACCGACCTGGTCGGTCCACTGACCCGTCTGGCCCACGTCGAAGAACTGCTGCCGGAAATCTGCACCCTCGATTGCGGCACCCTGAACTTCGGCGACGGCGACACCATTTACGTGTCCACCCCGGCGCAGCTGCGTGCTGGCGCCAAACGCATTCAAGAGCTGGGCGTGAAGGCCGAGCTGGAAATTTTCGACACCGGTCACCTGTGGTTCGCCAAACAGTTGATCAAGGAAGGCCTGCTCGACGACCCGCTGTTCCAGCTCTGCCTGGGCATCCCGTGGGGCGCGCCGGCGGATACCACCACCATGAAAGCCATGGTCGACAACCTGCCGGCAAATGCCGTGTGGGCCGGTTTCGGCATCGGTCGCATGCAGATGCCGATGGCGGCGCAAGCGGTGCTGCTGGGCGGCAACGTGCGGGTCGGTCTGGAAGACAACATCTGGCTGGACAAGGGTGTGCTGGCAACCAACGGCCAACTGGTCGAACGCGCCTCGGAAATCCTCAGTCGCCTCGGCGCCCGGGTTCTGACGCCGGCGGAAGGCCGGGCAAAAATGGGCCTGACCAAGCGCGGTTGATCCCGACACCTTTCCCCCTGTGTGAGCGAACCTGCTCGCGATGACGTCGGTACAACCGAAACATCATCTGCGACAGGAATACCGCCATCGCGAGCAGGCTCGCTCACACAGTTTTTTCCGAGCCAAATTCAGGTAATCGCCATGACTTTTATCACCGAAATCAAAACCTTCGCCGCCCTGGGCAGCGGTGTCATCGGCAGCGGCTGGGTCTCCCGCGCTCTCGCCCACGGCCTCGACGTGGTGGCCTGGGACCCGGCGCCCGGTGCCGAAGCCGCCCTGCGCAAACGCGTCGCCAATGCCTGGGGCGCACTGGAGAAACAAGGCCTGGCGCCCGGTGCTTCGCAAGATCGCCTGCGCTTTGTCGCGACCATCGAAGAATGTGTTCGCGATGCCGATTTCATTCAGGAAAGCGCCCCGGAACGCCTCGATCTGAAACTGGAACTGCACAGCAAAATCAGCGCGGCGGCCAAGCCCGATGCCTTGATCGGCTCCAGCACTTCGGGCCTGTTGCCGAGCGAGTTCTACGAGAGCTCGACCCACCCGGAACGCTGCGTGGTCGGCCACCCGTTCAACCCGGTTTATCTGTTGCCCCTGGTGGAAGTGGTCGGCGGCAGGAACACTGCCCCGGAAGCCGTTCAAGCCGCCATGAAAGTCTACGAATCCTTGGGCATGCGTCCGCTCCATGTGCGCAAGGAAGTGCCAGGATTCATCGCCGACCGTTTGCTCGAAGCACTGTGGCGCGAGGCGCTGCACCTGGTCAACGACGGTGTGGCGACCACCGGTGAAATCGACGACGCGATCCGTTTTGGCGCGGGTCTGCGCTGGTCGTTCATGGGCACCTTTTTGACTTACACCCTGGCCGGAGGCGATGCCGGCATGCGGCACTTCATGGCGCAGTTCGGGCCGGCGTTGCAATTGCCGTGGACGTACCTGCCAGCACCGGAACTGACCGACAAGTTGATCGACGATGTGGTGGACGGCACCAGTGATCAGTTGGGCAAGCACAGCATTTCCGCGCTGGAGCGCTATCGTGATGACTGCCTGCTGGCGGTGCTTGAGGCGGTGAAGACCACCAAAGAAAAGCATGGGATGGCGTTCAGCGAGTAAACACTGCCCTTGTGGCGAGGGAACTTGCTGCCGCTCGGCCGCGAAGCGGTCGTAAAACCAGCGAATGCGATTTGACTGATGCACCGCATACATTGGTTTGGGACTGCTGCGCAGTCCGGCGGGAGCAAGCTCCCTCGCCACACACCCGCACTATTTGTGGAGTTCCACCATGCCCACCCTCACCACCTACCAAACCACAATCATCCCCGACTGGGTCGACTACAACGGCCACCTGCGCGACGCCTTCTACCTGCTGATTTTCAGCTACGCCACCGACGCACTGATGGACCGTCTGGGCATGGACAGCGACAACCGCGAAGCCAGCGGCAGCTCGCTGTTTACCCTCGAACTGCACCTCAACTACCTGCACGAAGTGAAGCTCGGCGCCAACGTTGAAGTGCACACCCAGATCATTGCTCACGACAGCAAACGCCTGCACCTCTATCACAGCCTGCATCTGGTCGGCGATGACAAGGAACTGGCGGGCAACGAACAAATGCTGCTGCACGTCGACCTCGCAGGACCGCGTTCCGCGCCGTTCAGCGAAGCAACGCTGGACAAGCTGCAAGCCATCGTTGCCGAACAAACCGACCTGCCTGCCCCTGCCTGCATTGGCCGAGTGATCGCTCTACCTACAAAAAAATAACAAGGAGATCACCATGAACACCGCCGCTGCGTTTGCCGACTTTCGTACTTATCCGTTGATCAGCGCGCTGAGTGGCGTGCAGGCCTTGGCGGATCGCATTCTTGTGACATGGGCGGATACCCGTGTCAGCCCCTTTCATCATCAATGGCTGCGGGACAACTGCCCGTGTCCGCAATGCGTCTACACCGTGACCCGCGAGCAGGTACTGGAAATCGTCGATGTGGCTGAGGACCTGACGGCGGCAAATGCGCGTGTCGATGCTGAAGGTTGCCTGCGTGTCGATTGGCAGGACGGCCACCAGAGTCGCTTTGATCCAGGCTGGTTGCGGGCCCACGCCTATGACGACGAATCCCGCGCCGAACGCCGGGCCGGCAAGCCGAAATCCAGGCTGTGGAAAAGCGACTTTCAACTGCCAGTGTTCGACTACCAGGCGTTGATGAACGATAACGATGCGCTGTTGCAGTGGCTTTTAGCGGTGCGCGATACCGGCCTGACTCAAGTGCGCGGCGTGCCCACCGAACCGGGCTCGCTGAAGCTGATTGCCCAGCGGATTTCCTTCATCCGGGAGAGCAATTTCGGCGTGCTGTTCAACGTGCAATCCAAGGCCGATGCCGACAGCAATGCCTACACCGCTTTCAATCTGCCGTTGCACAGCGACCTGCCGACCCGGGAGTTGCAACCGGGCCTGCAATTCCTGCATTGCCTGGTCAATGACGCGGACGGGGGCGAGAGTATTTTTATCGACGGTTTTGCAATTGCCCACGCGTTGCGCGAGGAAGATCCCGAGTCGTTCAAGGCCTTGTGTGAAATCCCTGTGGAGTTTCGCAACAAGGACCGTCACAGCGACTACCGCTGCCTCGCGCCGATCATCGCGCTGGATGCGTTGGGGCAGGTGTCGGAAATCCGTATGGCGAACTTTTTGCGTGGGCCGTTTGATGCATCGGTGGATGAGATGCCCAGGTTGTATCGCGCTTACCGGCGCTTCATCGCGATGACTCGCGAGGCGCGATTCCGGGTGATGACACGGCTTAATCCGGGGGAGATGTGGTGCTTTGATAACCGCCGCACCCTTCACGCACGCAACGCCTTCGACCCCGCCAGCGGCGCCCGGCATTTTCAGGGGTGCTATGTCGATCGGGATGAGTTGCTCTCGCGAATCCTCGTGTTACAGCGTTAAACCGCGTCATCGTTCATCGCGGGCACGCCACGCTCCCAGAGGTTGCGCGGCGTTCGCCAAACCGGTGGTGCCCCCCCCCGATTCTGTGGGAGCGTGGCTTGCCCGCGATGGCGTCCGCCCATACAACACAAAAACCCGTATTCACAGACAAAAAAAACCCCGATCAAGCCGTGACAGGATCGGGGTAGAAGGTACTGTTGAGGAGCCGTTGCGCGAGGGTGACCAAACCGTCGAGGAGCCAGCTGAATCCAGTGTGCCCACTCTCCCCTCTCGCAAGTTAGCCGAAAACGACCTGTTCATAGGTATAGCGGCCATTGCGACAAATCGTCCTTGCCGCCACCCCGTCCCCCTACGAGAATCGAACCACGACACCGTTCCCTGAAGAAGGATTGCGTCATGATGCACGCCGATTTGATTGACCAGGAAGACCTGTTGGGCCAACTGAAATCGTTGGGTTTTCAAGTACCGAACGGCTCCACGGCCGAGCAGGCTTGCGAGTGTGCGGTGCGGGGCTTGAATGATGAGCGGGCGATGACACTGCGGACTATGGTCAAGCAGATGTATACCAGCAGCGCGACCATCCTGCCGGCGGTGCGCCAGGCCATCGACAAGCAATTGTTGCCGGCATTGGCGGAGTACCAGCAAAGCCGTAGCGCCTGATAAAAGATCAAACGATCGCAGCCTTCGGCAGCTCCTGCACCGATCTTTGCAGGAGCTGCCGAAGGCTGCGATCTTTTTCCAAAGGCGCCTCGGTTTAGAGCCTTACGCTGGCAAACGTCGACTCATTGCGCGCCTGACTCAGCGCCGACAACGGCCCGGACAAAGGCGACAGCACCAATGCTTGCGGCAGCGGCATCATCGCCACTTGTTGCGTGGTGTTGGAGCCTACGCGTTCGTCACGCGGAGGAATGCCGAAGTATTCGCGGTAGCACTTGGAGAAGTGCGGCGTGGACACGAAGCCGCACACTGACGCCACTTCGATGATCGACATCGGCGTTTGCTTGAGCAATTGCCGGGCGCGGATCAAACGCAGTTTCAGGTAGTAACGCGACGGCGAGCAATGCAGGTATTTCTGGAACAACCGCTCGAGTTGTCGACGGGACACGGCGACGTACACCGCCAGTTCGTCGAGGTCGATCGGCTCTTCAAGGTTGGCTTCCATCAGCGCAACGATTTCCTGCAACTTCGGCTGGTTGGTACCGAGCATGTGCTTGAGTGGCACGCGCTGGTGATCCTGTTCGTTACGGATGCGCTCGTAGACGAACATTTCCGAGATCGCAGCCGACAGTTCACGACCGTGATCGCGACTGATCAGGTGCAGCATCATGTCCAGCGGCGCGGTGCCGCCGGAGCTGGTGAAACGGTTACGGTCGAGGGTGAACAAACGGGTGCTCATGGCCACGCGCGGGAAGGCTTCCTGCATAGCGGCCAGGCATTCCCAGTGCACGCTGCAATCAAAACCGTCCAGCAGGCCGGCACAGGCCAGGGCCCAGCTGCCGGTACAAACCGCACCGAGGCGCTTGGACTGACGCGCCTGGCTTTGCAGCCACGACACGTGCTCGCGGGTTACGGTGCGCTGGATGCCGATACCGCCGCAGACAATGATGGTGTCCATGGAGGGTGCTTTGTGCATCGAGGCGTCGGGGGTGATCTGCAGACCGTCACTGGCCCAGACCTGACCGCCGTCGACGGTGAGCGTGGTCCAGCGATACAGCTCGCGACCGGACAATTGGTTGGCCATACGCAGGGGCTCTACGGCGGAGGCCAGAGAAATCAGCGTGAAATTGTCCAGCAGCAGAAAGCCGATGGATTGAGGCGCACGGTTCTGGGGTTGAGCCCCGGAGTTGAACGTCGTCATCGCGGTATCTCCTCACACAAAGCGGGTGATGGCCTCAGGCGGAGGCTCTTGTTATTGCCATCGTTCTCGCATGGGAGACGGGCTTTGTAATGACAGAGCAATTGCCATGCCTAAAATTGAATGCGCGTTCAATAACTCCTGAAAACGACGTCGCGGCGTGTCTATATAAGCCGCGTCGCGAGTAGGGGTTATACGTATCAGGAAGGGCAGCAAGCGCTCTGCTCCGTTGCGTGTGAGCAGATCGGTAGCACTTGTGGGAACAGGGCTGCGGCGCCCCTGAAAAGAGTGTCACCGCAAGCACGAGAGACGAACGGTCAGGGCCGGTTTGGATCCCTGGCTTGATACACGTGGCTTATCTGTAAGCGACGCGCCAAAACGTGGCGCGTTTCAATTCCCGTGTTCACTTAGCGCGCAGTTTTGACTGGTCTGGTGTGGCAGAAACCGTCCTGTGGCGAGGGAGCTTGCTCCCGATGGGCTGCGTCAGCAGCCCCAAACCCTGCGACCGCATTCTTTCAGGTACACCGCAGTCGCCGGTCTTGCGACTGCTGCGCAGCCGAGCGGGAGCAAGCTCCCTCGCCACAGGGTCGACGCGGTTTCAGCACTCGACCGCACTCACCGCCAACCCACCCCGCGATGTCTCTTTATATTTGTCATGCATATCCGCCCCGGTATCACGCATGGTGCGGATCACCCGGTCCAGCGAAATAAAGTGCTGACCATCGCCGCGCAACGCCATCTGTGCCGCGTTGATCGCTTTCACCGCGGCAATCGCATTGCGCTCGATGCACGGCACCTGCACCAGTCCGCCGACCGGATCGCAGGTCAGGCCGAGGTTATGCTCCAGGCCGATTTCCGCCGCATTGCACAACTGCTCCGGCGTGGCGCCAAGAATCTCCGCCAGTCCCGCAGCCGCCATGGCGCAAGCCGAACCGACTTCGCCCTGGCAACCGACTTCCGCACCGGAAATCGAAGCGTTCTTCTTGCACAGAATCCCTACCGCGGCGGCACTGAGGAAATAGTCGACCACGTTGGCGTCGGTCACCGCCTCGCTGAACTTCATAAAGTAGTGCAACACCGCCGGAATGATCCCCGCCGCGCCGTTGGTCGGCGCCGTGACCATGCGCCCGCCGGCGGCGTTTTCTTCGTTGACCGCCAGGGCGAACAGGTTGACCCACTCCATAGCGCTCAAGGTCGAGCCGATCACGTTGGGCTTGTTCAACTCCTGCAGGCTACGGTGCAATTTGGCTGCACGGCGGCGCACGTTCAGGCCACCGGGCAGGATGCCTTCGTGCTTGAGGCCCTGCTCGACGCAATCCTGCATCGCCCGCCAGAGTTTCATCAGCCCGGCGCGGATTTCTTCTTCGCTGCGCCAGACCTTCTCGTTGGCCATCATCAATTCGGCAACACGCAAGTTGTGCTGCTTGCAGAGGCTGAGCAGTTCGACGGCGCTGGAGAAATCGTACGGCAACTCGGTGCGATCCAGATCCACCACACCGCTGGATGCCTGGGCTTCATCAACGACAAATCCGCCGCCGATGGAATAGTAGGTGTCGCGGTGCAGCTCGCCGTCATCGCCTTCGGCGATCAGGGTCATGGCGTTGGGGTGGAACGGCAGGTTTTCGTCGATCAGGCGCATGTCCCGGCCCCAGATGAACGGCACCGACAAACGGCCATCGAGTAGCAGCGTGTGGGTTTCGCGCAGGGTTTCAATGCGAATGCCGATTTGCGACGGATCGATCGCGTCCGGCCACTCGCCCATCAGGCCCATGATCACCGCGTTGTCGCTGCCGTGACCGATGCCGGTGGCGGACAACGAGCCATAAAGCTGAACTTCGACGCGCCGCACTTGTTCCAAAAGACCCTGTTCACGCAAACCTTGCACGAACAGCGCCGCGGCGCGCATCGGCCCCACGGTGTGCGAACTGGAAGGACCGATGCCGATTTTGAACAGGTCGAAAACGCTGATAGCCATTACTGCCGAACTCCTGGATGTGCCTACTCCAGACGCAGAAGCGCCCGGTGACGGAGCTGCTACGCTCAAGCTGCAATCCGCCGAGATGGCCGCATCATCAGGCTTTTGCGGTGTCGTTCGACGTCTCACACCGACGCACTCATGCCCACCAACGCCGTGTGCGTTTTACGCCATGTTTTCGCCATTTTTTGGCGATGCAGAGGGGGAAAAGGGGCTGAAAAAATCTGTAAACGACGTCACCGACACTGGATGCGACCATCCCTGTACTGGTTACGACGCACCCTGTAGGCGTCAGATTTTCACTGGTACATGATCGTATCGACTCGATTGCAAGGCGCCCTGGTAGAGCTGTCTCCAAAACGCCATCCAACCGCAACCTATAAGTGCGGTGGTCCAGTCGGAACACTGCCAAAAAAAACACCAAGGAGTCCATCCATGAAAGGTTCCCCGTCGTTGTTGTTGGCCGCCATGCTGAGTCTGCCGTTACTGGCTCAAGCCGCAGAACCCGCTCAGTGCAGTACCGTAAACTTCTCCGATGTCGGCTGGACCGACATTACCGCGACAACCGCCACCACCAGCGTCGTGCTCGATGCCCTGGGCTACAAGACCAAAACCACCATGATTTCCGTTCCGGTGACCTACAAGTCCCTGGCCGATGGCAAGAACATGGATATTTTCCTCGGTAACTGGATGCCGACCATGGAAAACGACATCAAGGCCTACCGCGATGCCGGCACCGTGGATGTCGTGCGCACCAACCTCACCGGCGCCAAGTACACCCTCGCCGTGCCGCAGGCGCTGTACGACAAAGGGCTGCATGACTTCGCCGACATCGCCAAATTCAAGAAAGAACTCGACGGCAAGATCTACGGCATCGAACCGGGTAACGACGGCAACCGTCTGATCCAGAGTATGATCGACAAGAACGCCTTCGGCTTGAAGGACGCCGGATTCAAGATGGTCGAATCCAGCGAAGCGGGCATGTTGTCGCAAGTCGACCGCGCGCAGAAACGCGACACCGCCGTCGTATTCCTCGGCTGGGCGCCGCATCCGATGAACAAGCGTTTCAAGATTCAGTACCTGACCGGTGGTGACGACTTCTTCGGCCCTGACTTCGGTGCAGCCACCGTGGCAACCAATACCCGCAAGGGGTACGTCCAGGAGTGCAGCAACGTGGGCCAGTTGCTGAAAAACCTGGAATTCACCGTCGACATGGAAAGCTCACTGATGGGCAACATCCTGGACGACAAAATGAAGCCTGAAGCGGCCGCCAAGGCCTGGCTGAAAAAGAACCCACAGGTCCTCGATACCTGGCTCGCTGGCGTGACCACCATTGACGGTAAACCAGGCCTGGAGGCCGTGAAAGCCAAGCTCGCGCAGTAATCGCTTACGCCGGGCGGGTTCGCTCGCCCGGGCTGTTTATTTCCTTGCATGCGGACGTTCACTACCATGCTGATTGATCAGAAAATACCTCTAGGCCAGTACATTGCGGGCTTCGTTGAATGGTTGACGCAACACGGCGCCAACACCTTCGACGCAATCGCCGTGTCACTGGAAACGATGATCCACGGCGTGACTTTTGCGCTGACCTGGTTCAACCCGCTGGCATTGATCGGCCTCATCGCGCTACTGGCACATTTCATTCAACGAAAGTGGGGGCTGACCGTTTTCGTCATTGCCTCCTTTCTGCTGATCCTCAATCTGGGGTACTGGCAGGAAACCATGGAAACCCTCGCCCAGGTGTTGTTCGCCACCCTGGTCTGCGTGGTCATCGGCGTGCCGCTGGGCATCGTCGCCGCGCACAAGCCGATGTTCTACACCGTGATGCGTCCGGTACTCGATCTGATGCAGACCGTACCGACCTTCGTTTACCTCATTCCTACCCTGACCCTCTTCGGTCTGGGTGTGGTCCCGGGTCTGATTTCAACGGTAGTGTTCGCGATTGCCGCGCCTATCCGCCTGACATACCTGGGCATTCGCGATGTTCCTCAGGAACTGATGGACGCCGGCAAAGCCTTCGGCTGCTCGCGTCGTCAATTGCTCTCACGGATTGAATTGCCCCACGCCATGCCAAGCATCGCGGCCGGTATCACCCAGTGCATCATGCTGTCGTTGTCGATGGTGGTGATCGCGGCACTGGTGGGCGCCGACGGCCTGGGCAAACCCGTGGTCAACGCACTGAACACTGCTGATATCGCCCTGGGCTTCGAAGCCGGCCTGGCGATCGTATTGCTGGCGATCATGCTCGACCGTATCTGCAAACAACCCGACGCTAAAGCAGGGGGTGACGCATGAGCATTATTCGCTTCGAAGACGTCGACGTAATCTTCTCCAAAGATCCGCGCGAGGCGCTCAAGCTCCTCGACCAAGGCATGACCCGCGACCAGATCCTGAAAAAGACCGGCCAGATCGTCGGTGTTGAAAAGGCCAGCCTGGATATCGATAAAGGTGAAATCTGCGTGCTGATGGGCCTGTCCGGCTCCGGCAAATCGAGCCTGCTGCGCTGCATCAACGGCCTCAACACCGTCAGCCGTGGCAAGTTGTTTGTCGAGCACGAAGGCAAGCAGATCGACATCGCGTCCTGTACTCCGGCAGAACTGAAAATGATGCGCACCAAGCGTATCGCGATGGTGTTCCAGAAGTTCGCCCTGATGCCTTGGCTGACGGTGCGCGAGAACATCAGCTTCGGTCTGGAAATGCAGGGCCGCCCCGAGAAAGAACGGCGCAAACTGGTGGACGAAAAGCTTGAGCTGGTGGGTCTGACCCAGTGGCGCAACAAGAAGCCGGACGAGCTCTCCGGCGGCATGCAGCAGCGTGTTGGTTTGGCCCGCGCGCTGGCGATGGACGCCGACATTCTGTTGATGGACGAACCCTTCTCGGCCCTCGACCCGCTGATCCGCCAGGGCCTGCAAGACGAACTGCTGGAACTGCAACGCAAGCTCAGCAAAACCATCGTGTTCGTGAGCCACGACCTCGATGAAGCCCTGAAGCTTGGCAGCCGCATCGCGATCATGAAAGACGGTCGGATCATTCAGTACAGCAAGCCAGAAGAAATCGTGTTGAACCCGGCGGACGATTACGTGCGGACCTTTGTCGCGCACACCAACCCGCTGAACGTGTTGTGCGGTCGCAGCCTGATGCGCACCCTCGACAACTGCAAACGCATCAACGGTTCGGTCTGCCTCGATCCGGGCGGCGATTCGTGGCTGGACCTGGCCGAAGGCAACACCATCAAGGGCGCACGCCAGAATGGTTCAGCGCTGGATCTGCAGAACTGGGTGCCGGGTCAGGCGGTAGAAGGGCTGGGTCGTCGACCCACCCTGGTGGATTCGAACATCGGCATGCGCGATGCGCTGCAGATTCGTTATCAGACCGGCAACAAGCTGGTACTGCACGACAACAACAAGGTGGTCGGGATTCTCGGCGACAGCGAGCTGTATCACGCGCTGCTCGGCAAGAACCTGGGCTAAGGCAACAGACACAAAAACGCCGCGAGAGGATCGCGGCGTTTTTGTTAGTGCAGATATTTGGCTTGGAATGCTGATAACTGTGGCGAGGGAGCTTGCTCCCGCTGGGTTGCGTAGCAACCCCAAAACCCGACACCACGGTCATTCAGAAAGACCGCGTTATCGTTAAATGCGACTGCTACGCAGTCGAGCGGGAGCAAGCTCCCTCGCCACAATGGATCTGCGGTGCAGCAACTTGCACCGCATGACCTCAAGTTTCAGCTATAGACCCGGCCAAGGAGCTGCCGATGGCTTTCGAACTGATCGAGCACGTCACGGGTGATCTGATCCTGAGTGAAGCCCATCAAGTCGTAATCCTGGCTGCCGTTGTGCAGGTACACCTCGGCGCGGTAGTAACGTGCGCGCGGTTCATCGGCACTTTCGGCCGACACCGTGTCGCTCGCCGCCGCCAGATAGCCGTCCAGGCTCACTTCGTAGACAAAAGGGTTGCCCTCTTCCATCTCGATCCGCAGGCCCATGCAGCGCTTGGCCTTGCCCAGCAACGTTTGCACGTCCAGACCTTTGCCACGCAGCTGAACCACGGCCTCTTCCAGCGCCGGGCTGACTTGCTTGTCCATGAAGCGCTGAACGATCGACTGGTTCGGTTGCAGGTCCAGCTGGGTCAGACGCTCGCTGAAACCACGACGACCGCGTGCAGCCAGTTCCGCTTGCTCCTGTTCGATCTGCACGTCCTGGCGCATGGCCTTGTGCAAGCCGAACATGAAGAACACCAGCACCACCGAGAACGGCAGGCCGGCCAGCACCACCATGGTTTGCATGGCTTCGAAGTTACCGGCGAACAGCAGGCCGATGGTCACCAGGGTGATCACCACGGACCAGAAGATCCGCAGCCAGTGCGGTGCATCTTCGTCGACATTGCCGCCCTTGCACGAAAGGTTGGCCATCATCACCGCACCGGAATCCGCCGGGGTCAGGAACAGCACGAAACCCACGAAGATCGACACGCCGATCACCACTTTCGACGCCGGGTAATGCTCCAGCAACTGGTAGATCGCCATGGACGGCTGTTCCAGCGCCGTCTTCCCGAGCTCCACCGCCCCATGGTTCATCACCAGGTCCAGGGCCGAGTTACCGAAGATCGACAGCCACGCCAGGGTGAACCCCAGCGGAATAAGCAGCACGCCCGCCACCAGTTCACGCACCGTGCGACCGCGGGAAATACGCGCGATGAACATGCCTACGAATGGCGCCCAGGAAATCCACCAGGCCCAGTAGAACAGGGTCCACAGGCCCAACCAGCGGTCGGACTTCTCACTGTCGCCTTCGTAAACGTAGAGGTCGAAGGTCTTCAGTACCACGCCGTTCAGGTAGTCACCGATGTTCTGCACAAAGCCGTTGAGCAGGTGCAAAGTCGGTCCGAACAGCAGCACGAAAATCAGCAGCCCGCTGAACAACACGATGTTCAGGTTGGACAGACGGCGAATGCCGTTTTCCACGCCGGACACGGCAGCGATAGTCGCCACGGTGCTCATCACGATGATCACGATCAGCAGGTTGGTGTTGCTGTGTTCCATGCCGAACAGGTTTTCAAGGCCCGACGACACTTGCAGCGAACCGATCCCCAGGTTCGTCACCAGCCCCAGCAGGGTCACGAACATGCCGAAGCCGTCCACCGCGTGACCGGCCGCGCCTTTGACCCAACGTTCGCCCACCAGCGGATACAGCGCCGAACGCAACGCCAGCGGCTGATTATGACGGTAGGCAAAGTAAGCAACGGCCAGGCCGACCAGTGCGTAGATCGCCCAACCGTGCAGGCCCCAGTGCAGGAAAGTCAGCTGCACCGCCTGACGTGCGGCCATGTTGCTGGCCGAAACGCCTTCCGGCGGGTTGAAGTAGTGGTCCAGCGGCTCGGAAGCACCGAAATACAACAGCGAGATGCCGATACCCGAGGAGAACAGCATCCCCGCCCAGGCGCCATAGCTGAAGTCCGGGGTGTCGTCCTTGCTGCCCAGTTTGAGTTTGCCGTAGGACGAAAACGCCAGGCCGACCACGAAAACCAGGTACGCGGCGATCACCACCATGTAGTACCAGCCGAAGCTGCGGGACAACCAGGCCTGAGCCACTCCGAGCATTCTGCCGGCCTCTTGCGGGGCGATGATCAGAATGGCGGTCAACAGCAGGATCAGCGCGGTAGAGGTGTAGAACACCCAACCGTTGACCGTCACCTTCTCGGGCGGGGTCTTTATAAGAGAGGCAGAACTCATGGCACAGAGGCTCCGGCAGTGCGAGAGAAGAACACAAGGCAACGCGATACCCGACCAATCGATGAGTTGGCAGCCGACCGGCGGGTGATATAAAGACACCCCGAAAAAAGCCCGAAGCCTGTGGACGCCGTTGCGTATAGGTTTCGAGCCGTTTTGGATGTCGGTTTATCGCCATTTACACGTAGGAAAAATCTGTAAGCAGCGACGATTTGTCGCAGATCTTATTCTTTGTTGATTGAACGTTCAATCAAAACAAAATAGACTGGCCCTCAACCCGATAGACGTTTTGCGTCTGCCGGAAGGCCTAAGGAGATGTGCAAGATGCCCAAGGTCGGTATGCAACCCATCCGCCGCCAGCAATTGATCGAAGCCACATTGCAGGCCGTCGATCAGGTCGGGATGGGGGACGCCAGCATTGCGCTGATCGCCCGTTTGGCCGGTGTCTCGAATGGCATCATCAGTCATTACTTTCAGGACAAGAACGGCCTGATAGCTGCCACGGCGCAGTACCTGATGAGTGTCCTCAGCGAGAACGTCACCGCGCGCCGTCAGGCGCTGGAAGATGACAGCCCGCGGGCGCATCTGCAGGTGATCATCGAAGGCAACTTCGACGCCAGCCAGGTCAATGGCCCGGCAATGAAAACCTGGCTGGCCTTCTGGGCTACCAGCATGCACCACCCGTCTTTGCACAGGTTGCAGCGGATCAACGATCACCGTCTGTATTCCAACCTGTGCTGCCAGTTCCGTCGCGTATTGCCGCTCGATGATGCGCGCAGTGCAGCCCGGGGCCTGGCGGCGTTGATTGACGGTTTGTGGTTGCGGGGGGCGCTGTCGGGAGATGCTTTCGACACGGAGCAGGCGCACCGGATCGCTTACGAATACATGGATTTCCAATTGGCCAAGCAGGTGAGTTAGAGCACACATAACGCTCAGCCCCTGAACTGCTGCCGATCGGTGTTGCCACACTTGTATGGCTTCACCGCGGTGGCCTACGCCAACCACTTATGCACTTGCGAGGACACTATGGCCCGTTTCGAACTGCAAAAACTCTACATCGATGGCGGTTACTCCGACGCCAGCAGCGACGCCACTTTCGAAGCCATCAACCCGGCTAACGGTGAAGTCCTCGCAAACGTACAGCGTGCGACCAAGGAAGACGTCGAGCGCGCTGTCGTCAGCGCCGAAAAGGGCCAGAAAATCTGGGCCGCGATGACCGCCATGGAGCGTTCGCGCATCCTGCGCCGTGCCGTGGACATCCTGCGCGAGCGCAACGATGAACTGGCCGCCCTGGAAACCCTGGACACCGGCAAGTCGTTCTCCGAAACCAAGTATGTCGACATCGTCACCGGTGCTGACGTGCTGGAGTACTACGCTGGCCTGGTTCCGGCCATCGAAGGCGAGCAGATTCCGCTGCGTACCACCTCGTTCGTCTACACCCGTCGCGAGCCGCTGGGCGTTGTCGCCGGTATCGGTGCGTGGAACTACCCGATCCAGATCGCCCTGTGGAAATCCGCACCAGCCCTGGCGGCGGGTAACGCGATGATCTTCAAGCCAAGCGAAGTCACGTCCCTGACCACGCTGAAACTGGCCGAGATCTACACCGAAGCGGGCGTTCCAGCGGGTGTGTTCAACGTCCTGACCGGCAGCGGCCGTGAAGTCGGCACCTGGCTGACCGAGCACCCACGCATCGAGAAAGTCTCCTTCACCGGCGGCACCGACACCGGCAAGAAGGTGATGGCCAGTGCTTCCAGTTCCTCGCTGAAAGACGTGACCATGGAACTGGGCGGCAAGTCCCCGCTGATCATTTTCGATGACGCCGACCTCGATCGCGCCGCCGACACCGCGATGATGGCCAACTTCTACAGCTCCGGTCAGGTCTGCACAAACGGTACCCGAGTGTTCGTACCGAGCCATCTGAAAGCGGCGTTCGAAGCCAAGATCGCTGAGCGCGTTGCCCGTATCCGTATCGGCAACCCGGAAGACGAAAACACCAACTTCGGCCCGCTGGTCAGCTTTGCCCACATGGAAAGCGTGCTGGGTTACATCGCCAAAGGTAAGGAAGAAGGCGCTCGCGTGCTGTGCGGCGGTAGCCGTCTGACCGAAGGCGACTTCGCCAAAGGCGCCTTCGTGGCACCGACCGTGTTCACCGACTGCACCGACGAGATGACCATTGTGCGCGAAGAAATCTTCGGCCCGGTCATGGCGATCCTGACCTACGAAACCGAAGAAGAAGTGATCCGTCGTGCCAACGACACCGACTTCGGCCTGGCCGCTGGCATCGTCACCAAGGACCTGAACCGCGCTCACCGCGTGATTCATCAACTGGAAGCCGGTATCTGCTGGATCAACGCCTGGGGCGAGTCCGACGCGAAGATGCCGGTCGGCGGCTACAAGCAGTCGGGTGTTGGCCGTGAGAACGGCATCAGCTCGCTGAACAACTTCACACGCATCAAATCGGTACAGGTTGAGCTGGGCGATTACGCCTCGGTGTTCTAAGGCGGCATCAGCTTCGCCTGCGAGGCCGTCATCGCCAGCAGGCTGGCTCCCACAGAGTACGTATTCCAATGTGGGAGCCAGCCTGTCGGATCGCCGCACCGTGGCGATCGAGTGCGCAGCACTCCCAACGGTCTGACCTGACCACTTTCAAAGAGGGTGCATTTCAATGTCCCAAGAATTCGATTACATCATCATCGGTGCCGGCTCGGCCGGTAACACCCTGGCGACCCGTCTGACTGAAGACGAAGGCGTCACCGTCCTGCTGCTCGAAGCCGGCGGTCCGGACTACCGCCTGGACTTCCGCACGCAAATGCCGGCCGCCCTGGCGTTCCCGCTGCAAGGTCGTCGCTACAACTGGGCCTACGAAACCGATCCGGAGCCACACATGGACGGTCGCCGGATGGAATGCGGCCGCGGCAAGGGCCTCGGTGGTTCTTCGCTGATCAACGGCATGTGCTACATCCGCGGCAACGCGATGGACTACGACAACTGGGCCAAGCTTCCAGGTCTTGAAGACTGGGACTACCTGAACTGCCTCCCGTACTTCCGCAAGGCTGAAACCCGTGACATCGGCCCGAACGACTACCACGGTGGCGACGGTCCGGTCAGCGTGACCACGCCGAAAGCCGGCAACAACCCGCTGTTCCACGCCATGGTTGAAGCCGGCGTACAAGCCGGTTACCCGCGCACCGAAGACTTGAACGGTTACCAGCAAGAAGGCTTCGGCCCGATGGACCGCACCGTGACGCCGAACGGCCGTCGCGCCAGCACCGCACGCGGCTACCTGGACATCGCCAAGAAGCGCTCGACCCTGACCATCGTCACCCACGCCCTGACCGACAAGATCCTGTTCGAAGGCAAGCGTGCGGTCGGCGTGCGTTACCTGATCGGCGCCGCTGAAGAGCGCGTTGAAGCCCGCGCCCGCAAAGAAGTGCTGTTGTGCTCCGGCGCCATCGCTTCGCCGCAGATCCTGCAACGCTCTGGCGTCGGCCCGGCCGAACTGCTGAACAAGCTCGATATCCCGGTGGTTCACGACCTGCCAGGCGTCGGCGAAAACCTGCAGGATCACCTCGAGTTGTACCTGCAATACGCCTGCACCCAGCCGGTCTCGTTGTACCCGTCGCTGCTCTGGTACAACCAGCCGGCCATCGGTGCCGAGTGGCTGTTCAACGGCACCGGTATCGGCGCCAGCAACCAGTTCGAAGCCGGCGGATTCATCCGCACCCGCGAGGAATTCGATTGGCCGAACATCCAGTACCACTTCCTGCCAGTTGCCATTAACTACAACGGCAGCAACGGGGTGAAAGAGCACGGCTTCCAGGCGCACATGGGTTCCATGCGTTCGCCGAGCCGCGGTCGCATCCAGGCCAAGTCGAAGGACCCGCGCGAGTACCCGAGCATCCTGTTCAACTACATGGCCACCGAGCAGGACTGGCAGGAATTCCGCGACGGCATCCGCCTGACCCGCGAAATCATGCAACAGCCGGCACTGGACGCCTTCCGTGGCCGCGAAATCAGCCCGGGCATTGACGTGCAAACCGATGAGCAGCTCGACAAGTTCATCCGCGAGCACGCCGAAACGGCGTTCCACCCGTCCTGCTCGTGCAAGATGGGCACCGACGAAATGGCCGTGGTCGATGCCGAAGGTCGCGTGCATGGCATGCAAGCCCTGCGTGTGGTCGATGCCTCGATCATGCCGATCATCACCACCGGCAACCTGAATGCGCCAACGATCATGATCGCCGAGAAAATCGCCGACAAGATCCGTGGCCGCAAGCCGTTGCCGCGCAGCACGGCCGACTACTACGTGGCCGGTGATGCACCGGTGCGTGGCAAGCCGCTGCGGGATGTGAGCCTGACTGCTCAGTAAGACCGTTACGCCTCGGCGTGGCTCATCGCGGGCAAGCCCGCTCCCCCAGGTTCAGGGTTGGATTACACATTTGTGATTCACCCAGGCCCCCTGTGGGAGCGGGCTTGCCCGCGATGGGGTCCGACCAGACAACGCCTCCCTGCCTGACACACCCCGGCACTTCCTGCACCGCCCCGCCCTTGATATCGATCCCCGCCCAGGCCTAATCTAGCGCCACGCAAACGTTTCACCCCCCCTCGCAACACCGATACATCGCAACCCCATACCAAGGAGGTTCCCGAATGTTCGATTTCCACCCCCAGCTCAAGCAGCGCTTCGCTGCCTTGCGCACGGGCGCTGAATTCTTTTCGCTGCGTTATGTGCGCGAGTCCGGCCAGTACCTGTCGGTGCGCAAGAACGTCGCCGAACCTCCGAGCCTGAGTCGTGACGAAGGCGCGATGTTGACCGTGCGCGTCAACGGCGTCGAAGCCTACGCCGCGACCAACGACCTGTCGCAATCCGGCCTGCAGGCCGCGCTGGAAAAAGCCGAGCAACACGCCCGCCGGCTCAAGCCCCACGCCCTGCTCGACTTGCGTGATCAAGCCGTCTCCAGCGACCGCGCCGATTACTTCTCGCCGAACTTCGACCTGCCCTTCCCGTCCCTGAGCGATTGCTATCAACTGCTCGGCGCCGAATCAGCGTCCGTGCCCAAGGACGAGCGACTGGTGAACTGGCAGGTGAGCATCGGCATCACCAACGTCGAACAGATCTACCTCAGCAGCGCCGGCGCTGAACTGCGCCAGGCCCAGCGTTTCATCTACCCGAGCCTGGAAGTCACCGCCTACGACGGCAGCGACAGCCAGACCCGTACCCTCGGCCGCGAAAACTTCGGCCAACAGGGCGGCTTTGATGTGATCAGTCGCTGCGGCCTGGTGGGTGCAGGCCCGAAAATCGCCGATCAGGCGCTGCAATTGTTGCTGGCACCGAACGCCCCGCAAGGCCCGCGCGACCTGCTGTTGATGCCCGACCAGATGATGCTGCAGATCCACGAATCCATCGGTCATCCGCTGGAACTGGACCGCATCCTCGGTGACGAGCGCAATTACGCCGGCACCAGTTTCGTCAAGGCAGAAGACTTCGGCCATCTGCAATACGGTTCGACACTGCTCAACGTGACCTTCGACCCGGACATCCCCGAGCAGCTCGCCAGCTACGGCCATGACGACGACGGCACCGCCGCCAGCAAGCAATTTCTGATCAAAGAAGGCTTGCTCCTGCGTCCATTGGGCGGTGCGCTGTCGCAATTCCGTGCCGGCATGGACGGCGTCGCCAACAGCCGCGCCTGCGGCTGGAATCGCCCGCCGATCGACCGCATGGCCAACCTGAACATCGAGCCTGGCGACCAACCGCTTGAGCAACTGATCGGCAACATCGAACACGGCATTTTGATGAGCACCAACCGCTCCTGGTCGATCGACGATGCGCGCAACAAATTCCAGTTCGGTTGCGAATGGGCACAGTTGATTGAAAACGGCGAGCTCAAAGGCGTGGTGAAAAACCCGAACTACCGGGCGATTTCCGCGCAGTTCTGGAAAAGCCTCAGCGCCGTCGGCGATGCCAGCACCTTCAAGGTTCTTGGCACCCCGAACTGCGGCAAGGGTGAGCCGAACCAGGTGATCCGTGTCGGCCATGCGTCGCCGGCCTGTGTGTTCAGCAATGTGGATGTGTTTGGGGGAGACGCCTGATGACTACGTCAAACAATCAGGCCGACGGGTTCAAGGCCTTGGTCAACTGGCTGCGCGACGCCATTCGCGAACCGGAGCAATTTACCCTCAGCTACGCCGCCGAGTCATCGGCCTTTGTTCGTTTCAACCACGCCAGGGTGCGTCAGGCCGGTCAGGTTCAGCAAGCGAGTGTCGGCTTCAAACTGATCAACGAGGGTCGGCATGCCGACCTCGATATCACGCTGTCGGGCAATGCCGAAGTCGACCTCCAGCGTTTGGCCGAAGGGCTGCAACAGTTGCGCGAGACCTTGCCGTTGCTGCCGAAAGATCCATATCTGCTGCTCAACCACAACGGCTGGCAAAGCAAGAACGTGCAGGCGCATCCGCTGCCGGACACCGAGCAAGTGGTCGGCGAAATCGCCCAGGCTGCCGAAGGCCTGGACCTGGTGGGCTTCTATGCAGCCGGTCCGATCAGTCGCGGATTCGCCAGCTCTTCAGGCGCGTTCGGCTGGCACCAGGCCAACAGCTTCAACTTTGACTTCAGCCTGTTTCATGACAACGGGCAGGCAGTGAAAGCCAGCTACGCCGGGCACGACTGGAACAGCGAAGGGTTTGCCAAACGCTTTGCCCAGGCACGGGAGCAGTTGGCGTTTCTCGGCAGGCCGCAGCGCACTCTGCCGCCAGGTCAGTACCGCGCCTTTCTGGCACCGGCAGCCATGGGCGAAATCATGGATATGCTCGGCTGGGGCGGTTTTTCGGCGCAGTCGATTGCCAGCAAAAACAGTCCGCTGCAGAAGCTTTTCGCAGGCAACAACTCGTTCAGCCCGCTCGTGTCCGTCGATGAAAAAGTCAGCGGTTCGTTGAGCCCGGCGTTCTCCGGCGAGGGGTATCCGCGCAGCGATCTCAAGTTGATTGTCGACGGCAAGGCCGGCGCGCAAATGGTCAGCTCGCGCAGTGCAGCCGAGTACGGCCTGACCGCCAACGGTGCCAGTGGCGGTGAAATGCCGAGCGCCTTGAACATGGCGGCCGGGACGTTGCCTGATGCAGAGATTCTCAAGCAACTGGGCACGGGGCTGTACATCAGCAATCTGTGGTACTTGAACTACTCGGACCAGCCGGGGGCGCGCATGACCGGCATGACAAGGTTCGCGACGTTCTGGGTCGAGAATGGCGAGATACAGGCGCCGGTGAGCACCATGCGTTTTGATGACAGTGCTTACAGCTTGCTGGGTTCACAGCTGGAGGCGTTGACCGAAGAGCGCGAGTTGTTGCTGTCGGCGAGCACGTACAGTCAGCGAGCAACGGCTTCGGCGCTGTTGCCGGGTGCACTGATCAGCAAACTGACGTTGACGCTGTAAACACAAAACCCTGTGGCGAGGGAGCTTGCTCCCGCTGGGCTGCGAAGCGGCCCAAAAATCAGTAAACACGGTTCATCAGACAAACCGCATTTACCGGGTTTACGACTGCTTCGCAGCCGAGCGGGAGCAAGCTCCCTCGCCACAGGTCAACGACAGCCACAAATCTGCATTAAAAACCCCCAAGAGGTCCCATGCCCAACCGCCCGCCTCTCGACGCTGTCACCGCCCGCTGGGTGCCGTGGGTCGTCGCCATTGCCTTCTTCATGCAGTCCCTCGACGGGACCATCCTCAACACCGCCCTGCCGGCCATGGCCCGCGACCTGGCGGAAGATCCGCTGCGCATGCAGGGTGTGATCATTGCCTACATGCTCACCGTCGCCTTGCTCATCCCCGCCTCGGGCTGGATCGCCGATCGCTTCGGCACCAAGAAAATCTTCTTCGGCGCGATCCTGCTGTTCAGCCTCGGCTCACTGCTCTGCGCCCTGTCGAGCACCTTGAGCATGCTGATCGGCGCCCGGGTGATTCAGGGCCTGGGCGGTGCGCTGATGCTCCCGGTCGGGCGGCTCGTGGTGCTGCGCGCCTACCCGCGCTCGGAGCTGGTGCGGATCATGGGGTTCATCACCATTCCCGGCCTGCTCGGGCCGCTGATCGGCCCAACCATGGGCGGCTGGATGGTGGAATACCTGACCTGGCACTGGATCTTCCTGATCAACCTGCCGGTCGGCGCCGTCGGTTGCTACGCCGTGTGGAGATTCATCCCCGACCTGCGCGGCACTGAGCGCACGCGTTTCGACAGCCTCGGTTTCCTGCTGTTTGGCGCGGCGATGGTGCTGATCACCGTCGCCATGGAGGGTCTCGGCGAACTGCACTTGCCGCATTTGCGCGTGATGTTGCTGCTGTTCGGCGGCATGGCCTGTCTGGCGGCGTACTGGCTGCGGGCCGGGCACATCGATAATCCGCTGTTCGCGCCGTCGCTGTTCAAGACCCGGACCTTTGCCGTGGGCATCCTCGGCAACCTGTTCGCCCGCCTGGGCAGCGGCGCGCTGCCATTCCTCGTGCCGTTGCTGCTGCAAGTGGCGCTGGGTTACTCGCCGTCCCAGGCCGGGATGAGCATGTTGCCGCTGGCCGCTGCGGCGATGGTTGCCAAGTCGGTGGCACGGCCACTGATCGAACGCCTGGGCTATCGCATCGTGCTGACCGGCAACACGTTGGCGCTGGGTCTGATGCTGGCGAGCATGGGCCTGGTCAGCGAGCAGACGCCGTACTGGCTGCTGCTGGGCATGCTGGCGGTTCTCGGCGCAATCAACTCCTTGCAGTTCACCGCGATGAACACCGTGACCCTGATCGACCTCGACGACGCCAGCGCCAGCAGCGGCAACAGCCTGCTGTCGGTGGTCGCGCAATTGTCCTTGAGCCTGGGCGTTGCGTGCGCCGGTGCGCTGCTTGGCGGGTTCACGGCCGAGGTCGGAAACGATGGCGTGGACACGGTATTGGGCGCCTTCCAACTGACCTTCGTGACCGTCGGCGTCATGGCCATGCTGGCCGCGACGATCTTCTCGCAGCTGTCAAAGGAAGACGGACGGCGTGTCAAACGTCCGGAAGAACACATCGAACCTTAGGGCCAATGGCCACGGGACTGATACACTGCGCGACATTTTGTTTTGCAGGCCAGTCCCGTGACCACCATCGCCACCGCTTTTAATACTTTGCCGCTGTCCGCTGCCATGCTGGCTAACCTCGACTCTTTGGGTTATGCCGAGATGACGCCGATCCAGGCGCAAAGCTTGCCGGTGATCCTGAAAGGGATGGACCTGATCGCCCAGGCCAAGACCGGCAGCGGCAAGACCGCGGCCTTCGGTATCGGCCTGCTCAACCCGATCAATCCGCGCTTCTTCGGCTGCCAGGCGCTGGTCATTTGCCCGACACGCGAGCTGGCCGACCAGGTCGCCAAGGAAATCCGTCGTCTGGCCCGTTCCGAAGACAACATCAAGGTCCTGACCCTGTGCGGCGGCGTATCGTTCGGCCCGCAGATCGGTTCGCTGGAGCACGGCGCGCATATCATCGTCGGCACGCCGGGTCGCATCCAGCAGCACCTGCGCAAGGGCTCGCTGATCCTTCATGGCCTGAACACGCTGATCCTGGACGAAGCCGATCGCATGCTCGACATGGGTTTCTACGACTCCATCGAAGAAATCATTGCCCAGTGCCCCGAGCGTCGCCAGACCCTGCTGTTCTCCGCCACGTATCCGGTGGGCATCAAGCAGCTGGCGTCCAAGTTCATGCGCAATCCGCAACAAGTGAAGGCCGAGGCGTTCCACGACGACACGCAGATCGAGCAGCGCTTCTACGAGATTTCCCCGGAAGAGCGCATGGACGCCGTGGTCAAAATCCTCGCGCATCATCGTCCGGCGTCCTGCGTGGCCTTCTGCTTCACCAAGCAGCAGGTTCAGGAAACCGTTGACCACCTGACGGCCAAAGGCATCTCCGCCGTCGGTTTGCATGGCGATCTGGAACAGCGTGACCGTGACCAGGTGTTGGCGATGTTCGCCAACCGCAGCACTTCGGTGCTGGTTGCCACTGACGTCGCCGCGCGCGGTCTGGACATCGATGCGCTGGACATGGTGATCAACGTCGAACTGGCCCGTGACTCGGAAATCCACATTCACCGTGTCGGCCGTACCGGTCGTGCAGGCGAGAAAGGCATCGCAATCAGCCTGGTCGCCCCGTCCGAAGCGCATCGCGCCCAGGCCATCGAGCAGCTGCAGAAGTCGCCATTGAGCTGGGATCAGCTCGACAACCTCAAATCCCAGGGCGGCGGTCCGTTGCTGCCGCAAATGAGCACGCTGGTCATCGGCGCCGGCCGTAAAGACAAGGTGCGTCCGGGTGACATCCTCGGCGCACTGACCGGCGATGCCGGGATTCCGGGTGCGCAGGTTGGCAAGATTGCGATTTTTGACTTCCAGGCCTACGTGGCCGTGGAACGCGGGATCGCCAAGCAAGCCTTGCAGCGCCTGAATGACGGCAAGATCAAAGGCCGTTCGCTGCGCGTGCGCATCCTCTAAAAACGCCGCGCACCCCTGTGGGAGCTGGCTTGCCAGCGCCCACATTTGATTGCATTTCAGATCAGCTCCTGTGTGAGGACACCGTTTTGCGCTCTACCGAAGTCGTGATCATTGGCGCTGGCGCCGCAGGGTTGATGTGTGCGCTGACCGCCGCCGGGCGCGGGCGCAAGGTGATGTTGCTCGACCATGCGAACAAGGCCGGCAAGAAAATCCTGATGTCGGGCGGTGGCCGCTGCAATTTCACCAACATGTACACCGAACCGGGCAATTTCCTCTCGCATAACGAACACTTCTGCAAATCCGCCCTGGCGCGCTACACCCAGTGGGATTTCATCGGGATGGTCGCCAAACATGGCGTGCCGTACCACGAGAAAAAACTCGGCCAGTTGTTCTGCGATAACAAATCCAGCGACATCCTCGAGATGCTCCTCAGCGAGTGCGATCAGGTCGGCGTCAGCCTGCACCTGGACACCTCGATCCAGACCATCGAGAAGCTGGAAAACGGTTATTTGCTGGACACCACGATGGGGCAGATCACCTGTGAATCCTTGGTAATCGCCACCGGCGGCCTGTCGATTCCGACCCTGGGCGCCACCGGTTTCGGATATCAGGTCGCGAAGCAGTTTGGCCACGAACTGTTGCCAACCCGTGCCGGCCTGGTGCCGTTCACCATCACCGATCAGCTCAAGGAGCTTTGCACCGAGCTGTCCGGTACGTCGGTGGATTGCCTGGTGAGCTGCAACGACCAGAGTTTCCGCGAGAACATCCTGTTCACCCACCGCGGTCTCAGCGGTCCGGCGATTTTGCAGATTTCCTCGTTCTGGGAATCCGGCGATACGGTAGAGATCAACCTGATGCCGGATCACGACGTACCGGGCTGGCTGCAACAGCAGCAAGCCGAACGCCCGAACAGCGAACTGAAAACCCTGCTGGGCGAGATCTTCACCAAGAAGATGGCCAACCTGCTGGCGGACAACTGGTTCGTCTCCAAACCGATGAAGCAGTACACCCACGCGGAAATCGCCGACATCACCGAAAAACTGGCGAGCTGGAAAGTCGTTCCCGCAGGCACCGAAGGCTACCGCACCGCCGAAGTGACACTGGGCGGCGTCGATACCAACGAGGTGTCGTCCAAGACTATGGAATCGCTGAAAAGCCCTGGTTTGTATTTCATCGGCGAAGTACTGGACGTAACCGGGCATCTGGGCGGCTTCAACTTCCAGTGGGCCTGGGCCTCGGGTTACGCGGCTGCGCAATTCGTCTGATCCACACGAATCAAAAAGTGTACGAGCTTTTGTGGCGAGGGAGCTTGCTCCCGCTGGCCTGCGCAGCAGGCCCCGACATCTGACGCCACAGTATTTACGACGGCTGCGCCGCCGAACGGCAGCAAGCTCCCTCGCCACAGGTTCAATACTGACCTGACATCGTCGCCAGGGAAGGAACAGATTTTGCTGTCAGATGTGATCGGCGCCATTGCGTCGACGTCATTACTGGCTCAATTTAGCGTCATTGCCTCGGAAGGCCCTCGCACTTCATGCCATCGACCCCTTTTCGTCAGTCTCTGCGCCGTCTCTGGGCGCTGGATAAATTCAGTTACAGCGTGCGGGTGTTCATCGCCCTGACGGGCAGCATGGCGCTGTGTTGGTATCAGGATGAAATGGGGCTGCTGATCCCGCTGTTCCTGGGGATCATCGCCAGCGCCCTGGCCGAGACCGACGACAGTTGGCAGGGCCGCCTCAACGCTCTGGCCGTGACGCTGGTGTGCTTCAGCATCGCGGCCCTCTCCGTCGAACTGCTCTTCCCCTACCCCATCGTCTTCGTCATCGCCCTCGCGCTGGCCAGTTTCGGCCTGACCATGCTCGGTGCGCTGGGCGAACGCTATGGCGCGATTGCCTCGGCAACGTTGATTCTGTCGGTCTACACCATGATCGGCGTGGACCAGCGCGGCGGCGAGGTGACCGATTTCTGGCACGAGCCGTTGCTGCTGGTCGCCGGCGCGGCGTGGTACGGCGTGCTCTCGGTGTTGTGGCAAGCGATGTTTTCCAACCAGCCGGTACAGCAGAGCCTCGCGCGATTGTTCCGTGAGCTGGGGTTTTACCTGAAGCTGAAGTCGTCGCTGTTCGAGCCGATCCGGCAGATGGACGTGGAAGCGCGTCGACTGGAACTGGCCCAGCAGAACGGCCGGGTCGTCGCGGCACTGAACGCCGCCAAGGAAATCATTCTGCACCGGGTCGGAGACGGTCGACCGGGCTCGAAAGTCAGCCGCTACCTGAAACTCTACTTCCTCGCCCAGGACATCCACGAGCGCGCCAGCTCCTCCCACTATCCGTATAACGCGCTGGCTGACGCCTTTTTCCACAGTGACGTGCTGTTCCGCTGTCAGCGCCTGCTGCGCCAGCAGGGCAAGGCGTGCCGAGCGCTGGCGGAATCGATCCAGATGCGCCAACCCTTCATTTATGACGCCAGCTTCGCCGAAGCCCTGAGCGACCTGCACGCTTCCCTCGAACACCTGCGCATCCAGAGCAACCCGGCCTGGCGCGGACTGCTGCGATCCCTGCGCGCGCTGGCCGCCAACCTCGGCACTCTCGACCGTTTGCTCAGCGATGCGAGCAACCCCGACGCCCTCGCCGACGCCACCGACAGCAGCCTGCTCGACCGTTCGCCCCGCAGCCTGAAGGATGTGTGGATGCGCTTGCGCACGCAGCTGACACCGACCTCGCTGCTGTTCCGCCACGCCCTGCGATTGCCCCTCGCGCTGAGCATCGGCTACGGCATGGTGCATTTGATTCACCCGTCGCAAGGTTACTGGATCATCCTCACCACGCTCTTCGTCTGCCAACCGAACTACGGCGCCACACGCCGCAAGCTGGGTCAGCGGATCATCGGCACCGCCATAGGCCTGACCCTGGCCTGGGCGCTGTTTGATCTGTTCCCGAACCCGCTGATCCAGTCGTGCTTCGCAATTGCCGCCGGGGTGGTGTTCTTCACCAACCGCACCACGCGCTACACCCTGGCGACGGCGGCGATCACCTTGATGGTGCTGTTCTGCTTCAACCAGGTCGGCGACGGTTATGGTCTGTTTCTGCCGCGACTGTTCGATACCCTGCTCGGCAGCCTGATCGCCGGGCTCGCGGTGTTCCTGTTCCTGCCGGACTGGCAGGGTCGACGCCTGAACAAGGTGCTGGCCAACACCCTGACCTGCAACAGCATTTACCTGCGCCAGATCATGCAGCAATACGCCGCCGGCAAGAGCGACGACCTGGCTTATCGCCTGGCCCGGCGCAACGCGCACAACGCCGATGCGGCATTGTCGACGACGCTGGCCAACATGCTGATGGAGCCTGGGCATTTCCGTAAGGAAGCGGATGTCGGGTTCCGCTTCCTGGTGTTGTCGCACACGTTGCTCAGTTATTTGTCAGGACTGGGCGCACACCGTGAAACCCTGCTGCCGGCGGACGTGCGCGAGCATTTGATCGAAGGTGCCGGCGTGAAACTGGCGGCGAGCATTGACGAGATCGCTCAAGGCCTGGCGAGCAAACTGCCGATTGCGATTCAAAGTGATGAGGAAGAGGCACTGGCCAATGAGCTGGAACAGATGCCGGACGAGATCGATGAAGGCCAGCGGCTGGTGCAGACGCAGTTGGCGCTGATCTGTCGCCAGTTGGGGCCGTTGCGGACGTTGGCGGCGCATCTCATCAAGGACACCAGCGAGGATTGAAATCTGTAGTGGCTGGGCGGGCCTCATCGCAGGCAAGCCCACCACTGGGGGATATGTGCGGTGTCCGGAATTGCATGCACGCCATGAATCCATTGTGGCAGCGAGCTTGCCCGCGATGAGGCCATCAGCGACAGCGCAAAATCCGGATCAGCCCACTCACATCCCATGCGCCTTCATCAATCGCTCATAACTCCCATCCGCCTTCATCTCGGCGATCTCCCGATCAAAACCCGCCACAATCTGTTCATGCTGCGGATTTTTCAGGCTGACCAGAATATGCAGGCTGTTCTCGCTCAAAGGCTTGGGCAGGAATTCCACGGAATTGCGCACCTTGGCTGATTCCCGTGCCAGGTAGTAACGCGCGACGTATTCATCCTCCAGGGTCAGCTTGACCCGGTCGGCGGCGACCATGCGCACGGCCATGGCGAAGCTGTGCACCGGGATCTTCTGCAGCGAGGCGTCTTCATCGAACGCGGGTGAATAGGCATAACCGCGCACCACCGCAATCGGGTACATGTGCAATTGCTGCAGATTATTGAATTCGATCGGCGCGTCCTTGCGCTTGAGAAAGCGCACGCGGTTGAGCAGGTACTCACCGGAGAATTGGCCAAGTTTGGTGCGCTCATCGGTGTACCAGGCGTTCACCAGCACGTCGTAACGCCCCTCGCCTATACCCAGCAACGCACGCGCCCACGGCACCTGCTCAAAATCGCTGGCATAGCCGGCGCGGGCCAGCGCGGTGCTGACAATGTCGGTGGCCAACCCGCCGTTGACCAACGTGGCGTCGGTAAAGGGCGGCCATGAATCGGCGACCAACCGCAGCTTTTCCGCTGCAGCACTCTGAGTCAGCAACAGCAATCCGATCAAGGCCAAAGCTCGATGCAATCGCGGCATGCTCGAAAATCCTTAGCGGGCGGTTGCCCGACGTTTTCAGCCAAAACTCCAAGGCCCCGTACCGGCAAAACCCAGGTACTAACATTAGCTCATCGAAGCCACTGCACAGCGCTTCATCCCAGATTACACAAAGAAGACAACGCCGCGCGAAATGAATGATGGCATTTTGGCCTTTGTCACAGATTTCTTCGCCATCGAGACATCTTTCGTGCAGACGCTTAGTATCGGAGGGACGATGCTCAAGGAATGTGAAGATGACAATCGATTGGATCTGCAAACACCACAGTGATCTGGGCAAGGAGCAGCTTTACGCCGTTCTGCAGCTACGCGCCGAGGTGTTCGTTGTGGAGCAGAAATGTATTTATCAAGACGTCGATGGCCAGGATCTGGAAGGTGACACCTGCCATCTGATGGCCTGGGACGGGGATCGACTGGTGGCGTACCTGCGTTTGCTCGATCCTGAATTACAGGGCGGAGACGTGGTGATCGGGCGGGTGCTTACCGCGCCGGATTATCGCGGCAAGGGCCTGGGTCATGAGCTGATCGCCCAGGCGTTGAAGCAGGCGCAAAAGCGCTGGCCTGAAGTGCCGGTTTATCTATCGGCCCAGGCGCATTTGCAGGGGTATTACGGGCGGTACGGGTTTGTCGTGGCGGGTGAGGAATACCTGGAGGATGGCATTCCGCATATCGGGATGCGTCGTTCTTGAGGGCCCTATCGCGGGCTTGCCCGCGATGGCGTCATAACTGACGCCGCAGAATTCAGGGATACTCCAACACCGCCTTGATCTGCCGCAGATTACGCTCGATCCACCCCCGGTCAATCGCTCCCCACTCGCGAATCCGATAACGCCCGGCATGATTGCGCGCGCCCTCTTCCTGCTCGAATTCACAAACGATGTCCAGATCCGCCAACGCCGCAATGGTGTCCTGGGCCGTGCGCCGGGGCATGCCGGTCACCTCGGTCAGTGCCGGGACGCTGCTGGCCAGCCCGCTGTCGATCAGGTACGCCACGTACAAGCGGCGATAGAAGCTGCTCTTGGTCTTGCTCACGTCCATCCACACACTCCTTGGCTACTGCATTTCCCGCCACGTCAGGTACACCCGCAAATCGAACTCGATCTGGTGGTACCCCGGCAACATGTGTTCGCACAGCTTGTAGAACGCTTTGTTGTGATCCGACTCCTTGAAGTGCGCCAGCTCATGCACCACGATCATCTTCAGAAATTCGGCGGGGGCTTCCTTGAACAGCGAGGCCACGCGGATTTCTTTCTTGGCCTTGAGCTTGCCGCCCTGCACCCGGGAGATCGTGGTGTGCAGGCCGAGGGCGCGGTGGGTCAGGTCCAGACGGTTGTCGAACAACACCTTGTCGATGGCCGGGGCATTGCGCAGGTATTCCTGCTTCAGGTCCAGCGCATAGGCGTACAACGCCTTGTCGCTCTGCACGTCGTGCGTTTGCGGGTAACGCTGGCTCAGGTAATCGCCCAGCCGGCCTTCGGTGATCAACCGACGCACCTGGTCCTGCAAAGCAGCGGGATAGGCCTGGAGGAATTTCAAGGCAGTCATCGGGGCGGCAACATCGATTACGGAAAGGTCGCCAGTGTAGCGAATTCAGTCCGTCAGCGCGCTCCAGTCGAATGGCTGTGCGAAGTCGCTGACCTCTTCGGCCACCATCGGGCGGGCAACCAGGAAGCCTTGTACGTACTCGCAACCATTGGCTTGCAACCACTCATATTGCGCAACGGTTTCCACCCCTTCGGCGATCACCAGCATTCCGTATTGTTTGCACAGGTCGATCACATTGCGCACCAGCGCCGCATCCCGTGACGACGCTGGCAAGCGAGCGATCAGATGTCGGTCGAGCTTGAGCGTGTCCAGATCCAGGTCACGCAGATGGGACAGCGAGCACGGCCCCGAACCGAAGTCATCCAGCGCCACCCGCACGCCCAGGTTACGCAGCAGACGCAGCTGTTTGCGGGTTTCCTCGGGGTTGTGCATCAAGGCCTCTTCAGTGACCTCGACTTCCAGATGACGCGCCTGCAACCCATGACGTTCCAGCACCTGGCGCAACTCGGTGGCCAGGTTGGGCATGCAGAACTGCGTGCTGCTCAAACTGACGCTCAGCACCAGGTCCTCGGCAAACAGGGTTTCCCAGGCTTTACGTTGGCCAGCGCCGCGTTGATAAATCCAGCTGCCCAGGCGACTGATCAGCCGCGCTTCTTCCAGCAACGGCAAAAACAGCCCGGGGGGCACGTCGCCGACACTCGGGTGCTGCCAGCGCAACAGCGCTTCGAACCCGCGAATCTGTCCACCGGCGATGGCCACCTGCGGCTGGTACACCAGATTGAAATCACGGTTTTCAATGGCGGTGCGCACACTTTCTTCGAGCATCAGCCGTGAGCGCGCCCGACCATTCATGTCATGGTCATAGAAACGATACTGCTGACGGCCGGCGCGCTTGGCCTCGTACATGGCAATGTCCGACGCCCTCAGCAAACCATCGAGATTGGCCCCGCAATCCGGGTACGTAGCAATGCCGATGCTGGCGCCCAGCGCGATATCCAGACCATCGATCTGCTGACAGATCGACACCCGCTCGATGAGTTTTTCGGCAATCTTCGCCGCCTGTTCGGGGAACTCCAGATCCAGCAGCGCCGTGAACTCATCGCCGCCCATGCGCGCCAGAATGTCGAACGGCCGCAAGCACGCCTTCAACTGCTCGGAGACCCAGCGCAACACGCGGTCGCCGGCATCGTGGCCGAGGGAATCGTTGACCCGCTTGAACCCGTCGAGATCGAGGTAAAGCAACACCCACGCGCTGTCAGAGCGCTCGCCGCGCAGCAACAGGTTTTCCACCGTCTGATAAAACCCCCGGCGGTTGAGCAGCCCGGTCAACGGATCGGTCACAGCCTGGAATTCCAATTGCTGATGCAGGTGGCGCACCACCGACATGTCCAGCACCGTCACCACCATCGCATGTTGTTCGGTGGGCAGCGGCGCGCAAGACAGCGCCACGGGCACCTGCTGGCCGGGGGCCGTACGCAACAGCGCGTCATGCAGGCGCAAGGTTTCGCCGCGCTTGTAACCGGCCAGCAACTCGGAATCGGCCCAGATCGGTATATGCGGCTTTTGCAGGTAATCCAGAAACTCTTTGCCCTGCAGGTCTTGCAGCGTGGCATTGAGCAGACGCGACATCGCCGGGTTGGCAAAGCGAATCAGACCGTCCTCGCCGACCACCAGGATGCCTTCGGCGGCGTTGTCCAGCACCGACGCATTAAAAGCGCGCGCGACCTCCAGATCGTGGCTCAGGCGCTGCAACGCCCGGCGATTGCGCTGATGCTCGAGCAGGGCCTGGACTTTGGGCTTGAGAATTTGCGGATCGAACGGTTTGAACAGGTAATCCACTGCACCGCTGGCATAGCCCTTGATCACGGCGTCCTGGGACTGTTCATTGGCGGTGAGGAAGATGATCGGTGTCAGGCGGGTGCGTTGGCTGCCCCGCATCAGGCGCGCGACTTCAAAGCCGTCCATGCCCGGCATCTGCACATCCAGCAGTACCAGATCGATATCGTGCTCGAGTAAAAGACTGAGGGCTTCAAAACCGGACGCAGCCGTCAAGACCTGCCAATCCTGGCGCTGCAGCAACGCGCGCATGCTGATCAGGTTTTCAGGGTAATCATCGACGATTAAAAGTGTTGAGCTGCCTTCGGCTGGCGTGGGTTGCGCGCATTCCATGCTGCTTCTCTTGTTGGGGCGTCAGGCTGGTTTCTCGTGAAAACCGGACAAATAACAAGCCTTCACTCTAGACCGGGATTCGCTAAAGCAGAAGATATCAGTACGCCATCATTTAACTAAAGGGTTCATTTACCGACTAACGGTCACCGCTACAGGCCGCTAAAACCGGGAAAGATGGCCTTTTAACAGGATTTTGACGTCATCCATCTGTCAGACAGGCGTTAACAAAAGGGCCTTCTACGCTTATAAAGACCGCCCTCCAAGGCGCGTGCTAGAGCTTCTGGTACGTCCGTGCTGCAAAATTTCTGGAAGCTTTTCCTATGATCGATCTCGCATCCTGGAACCTCAGCGTTCCCGTCGGCAACCCGCCGTACACCGTTGAAACAGCCAAACTGGTGAAGGGTTTCAAGGATCAATACTTCCATTCCGACACCGGCACCCTGTTTTTCTGGTCCCCGGTGACTGGCACGAAAACCGAAAACGCAAAATATCCGCGCACCGAACTGCGGGAAACCTACAGTAACGGCACGCTGAAAAACTGGTACTACCCGGACGCCGACAATTCCCTGCGTGCCACCCTGGCGGTCAACCAGGTGCCGAGCTCGGGCAAAATCGTCATTGGCCAGATCCACGCCTATGAAAGCCAGAAGCCCATGGTCAAGGTCGAGTATCAGTACAAGACCAGCAGCAAGAGCGGCAACATCGTCGCCAAAGTGCGCATGCACCCTGATGATGGCGAAGGCCGGGTGATCACCGTCGCTACCGGCGTGAAGCTGGATCAGGAGTTTTCCTACCTCATCCACCTCAGTCCTGGCGGGGCGCTGGGCATCAGCGCCGCGGGCTATCAATGGGACACCAACATCAGCGCGACGTGGCGCGTCAAACCGCTGTACTTCAAGGCCGGGGTGTATGTGCAGGACAACACCGGGTACACCAGTGAAGGCGGGAAAGTGACATTCAGCAAGCTGGATATTGATCACGATAAGTAACGAGAACCCAGGCACACACCCGCAACGATGACACTCCCTGTGACGAGGGAGCTTGCTACCGCTGGGCTGCGAAGCAGCCCCACCCCTGCCACCACTTCTCCCTGACACCCTCGCCGCAATGACCGCGCCCCTGCATCTGGCGGCCTGCACCAGCTTCCCCCCAGTTGGCGGTTTCGACTACCAGGACAACTCTATCCAGATGACAAGGCTAAACCACCTGTAACAATTGACAGTTTTTAATACTTTTTCGCGATAACGTTTAGTTCAGCAAAAGTAACGGCTCGATTGACGAGCGCTCATAAAAAAACCCGCATTTCTGCGGGTTTTTTGTGCAAACAAAACGCTGAAGTTTTAGTTAACCTTGGCGTTCAACTCACCTTTCAGGTAACGCTGATACATTGCTTCCAACGAGATCGGCTTGATCTTCGAAGCGTTGCCCGCAGTACCGAAAGCTTCGTAACGAGCGATACACACGTCACGCATCGCAGTAACCGTCGCGCCAAAGAACTTGCGAGGGTCAAACTCGCTCGGGTTGGTGGCCATCAGGCGACGCATTGCGCCAGTGGACGCCAGGCGCAGGTCGGTGTCGATGTTGACCTTGCGCACGCCGTGCTTGATGCCTTCAACAATCTCTTCAACCGGCACGCCGTAGGTTTCTTTGATGTCGCCGCCGTACTGGTTGATGATCGCCAGCCACTCTTGCGGAACCGAAGACGAACCGTGCATCACCAGGTGGGTGTTCGGAATGCGCTTGTGGATTTCCTTGATGCGGTCGATGGCCAGCACGTCACCGGTAGGCGGCTTGGTGAACTTGTAGGCGCCGTGGCTGGTGCCGATGGCGATGGCCAAGGCATCGACCTGGGTGCGCTTGACGAAGTCAGCGGCTTCTTCCGGGTCGGTCAGCATCTGGCTGTGATCCAGAACGCCTTCGGCGCCGATGCCGTCTTCTTCACCGGCCATGCCGGTTTCCAGCGAACCCAGGCAACCCAGCTCGCCTTCTACCGATACGCCACAGGCGTGAGCCATGGCCACGGTTTGTTGGGTGACGCGCACATTGTAGTCGTAGTCGGTCGGGGTCTTGCCGTCTTCGCCGAGGGAACCGTCCATCATCACCGAGCTGAAGCCCAGTTGGATCGAGCGCTGGCAGACGTCAGGGCTGGTGCCGTGGTCCTGGTGCATGCACACCGGGATGTGCGGGAATTCTTCGATTGCCGCCAGGATCAGGTGACGCAGGAACGGTGCACCAGCGTATTTGCGAGCACCGGCCGAAGCCTGGACGATCACCGGGGAGTCAGTCTTGTCAGCGGCTTCCATGATGGCGCGCATCTGCTCAAGGTTGTTGACGTTGAAGGCTGGAACGCCGTAGCCGAACTCGGCTGCGTGGTCCAGCATCTGGCGCATGCTGATAAGTGCCATTGTGTATGTCTCTCCCGGTTTGGGTCGTTAATCGTGCCAGCCTGCCGGAGCGGCGGCGGCTATTCAAGTTTTTGCAGATCGGGGGTTGGCCCGGGCTGCGAATTCGGTGTTGCTCAAATCTTGAGAACCTGCACAGATCCACTGTGGGAGCGAGCCTGCTCGCGAATGCGGTTTCACATTCAATCTTGATGCAAGCTGATCCACCGCTTTCGCGAGCAGGCTCGCTCCCACATTTGGATCTGCTCCCACATTGGATCTGTGGTGTGTCAATTACTGCGCTTTACAACCGCGGCCGATCAAATCATTGGTGGCGACCCAGTACACCAGGCCTTCCTCACCTTTTACGTGAAACGCCAGCATGTCGTCGCTGTACAGCGAACCTTCCGCACCCGGTTCAAGCTTGAGGCGATAGACCTGATCGGCGCCCCCGAGGCGTACATCGACGGCCTTGCGACTGTCGTCGGTATAGCGCCAGAGCACTTTGGCCTGGCTATCGCAGGTCCAGGTGGTCCAGTTGCCCGTCGATTCGGCAGGCTTGAACAGGTTGAAATTCGAGCAACCTGCCAGCAGTGCGAGCGCCGTAATGGCGATAAAACCTTTCATCCGTGTTCCTCGACTGACGGCGCACGCCGCCAGCCCTGAGTAAGGAGTCAGACCCGTCAAGGGCAACCATGTTCCTTGGCGGGTGTCTGCGTTTCGTATTTTTCCAGGCCATCAGGCCCGGAACGCTTGTTGATCACCGGGTTTGTTTCCGCTTGCCAGTCAGCCTGGTAGCAGCCCTTTTCCACCGATTGCGGAGCAGGTTCCGGCTTGGCTTTCGGGTTACTCCCGCAAGCCGCCAGCGAACCCGCAACGATCAACAACGCTAGCGTCTTGACCATCTGAACACTCCCTTTCCTGGTCAAATCAGCGACCTCAGCCCTTGGCCCGACTTTCCAGGACTTCAACCGCCGGCAACACCTTACCTTCGACGAATTCGAGGAATGCGCCGCCACCGGTAGAAATGTAGGAGATCTGATCCGCGACGCCATATTTGTCGATGGCCGCCAGGGTGTCGCCGCCGCCCGCGATGGAGAACGCCGAGCTTTCCGCGATGGCCTGGGCCAGCACTTTGGTGCCGTTACCGAACTGGTCGAATTCGAACACGCCGACCGGGCCGTTCCACAGAATGGTCTTGGACGACTTCAACAGCTCGGCGAAATTCGCCGCGGTCTGTGGGCCGATGTCCAGGATCATGTCGTCTGCCGCAACGTCGTCGATCAGCTTGACGGTCGCGGTGGCGCTTTCAGCGAATTCCTTGGCGACGACAACGTCCACCGGCAGCGGCACGCTGACCTTGGCGGCGATTTCGCGGGCAGTGTCCAGCAGGTCCGGCTCGTACAGGGATTTGCCGACCGGATGACCGGCAGCGGCCAGGAACGTGTTGGCAATGCCACCGCCGACGATCAGCTGGTTGCAGATCTGGCTCAGGCTGTTCAGCACGTCGAGTTTGGTCGAGACCTTGGAACCGGCAACGATGGCCGCCATTGGCTGGGCCGGGGCGCCGAGGGCTTTACCCAGTGCGTCGAGTTCAGCGGCCAGCAGCGGGCCAGCGGCAGCGACTTTGGCGAACTTGGCCACGCCATGGGTCGAACCCTCGGCGCGGTGAGCGGTGCCGAAGGCGTCCATCACGAACACGTCGCACAGGGCGGCATATTGCTGGGCCAGTTCGTCAGCGTTCTTTTTCTCGCCTTTGTTGAAGCGCACGTTTTCGAACAGGACGATGTCGCCGGCCTTCACGTCAACGCCGCCCAGGTAATCGGCAACCAGCGGCACTTCGCGGCCCAAGGCCTTGCTCAGGTAGTCGGCGACTGGCTTGAGACTGTTCTCGGCCGAGAATTCGCCTTCGGTCGGACGGCCAAGGTGCGAGCAGACCATGACGGCCGCGCCTTTTTCCAGGGCCAGCTTGATGGTCGGCAGCGAAGCCAGGATACGCGCATCGCTGGTGACTACACCGTCCTTGACTGGGACGTTGAGGTCTTCGCGGATCAATACGCGCTTACCTTGCAGATCGAGGTCGGACATCTTCAACACGGTCATGGGTCGCACTTCCTACGGTTTTTTTGAAGTCGCTGTTTGCAGATAGTGTTCTGCAACGTCCAGCATTCGGTTGGCAAAACCCCATTCGTTGTCGAACCAGGCCAGGATGTTCACCAGCCGTGGGCCGGAAACTCGGGTCTGACTGGCATCGACGATCGCCGAATGTGGGTCATGGTTGAAATCACAGCTTGCGTGGGGCAGCTCGGTGTAGGCCAGCAGGCCTTTGAGCGGGCCGCTGCTGGCAGCCTCGCGCAGAATCCGGTTGACCTCGGTAGCGTCGGTGTCGCTCACGGTCTGCATCGTAATGTCGAGGCAAGACACGTTCACCGTCGGCACACGCACGGCTTTGGCCTGAATTCGCCCGGCAAGTTCCGGCAACAGGCGTTCGATGCCGCGCGCCAGACCAGTGGACACCGGAATCACCGACTGAAACGCCGAACGGGTGCGGCGCAGGTCTTCGTGATGATAGGCGTCAATGACGGGCTGATCATTCATCGCCGAGTGGATGGTGGTGATCGACACGTATTCCAGACCAATGGCCTGATCCAGCAGGCGCAACAGCGGCACGCCGCAGTTGGTGGTGCAGGACGCGTTGGACACCAGCAGCTCATCGCCGGTGAGGCAATCCTGGTTCACGCCGTAGACGATGGTGGCGTCGACATCCGCCTCGCTGGCCATCGGCTGGGAAAACAACACGCGCGGGGCGCCGGCGTCGAGGAAACGCTGACCGTCTTCGCGAGTGTGGTAAGCGCCGGAGCACTCCAGCACCAGATCGACGCCGAGCGATGCCCAATCGATGCCTTCGGGGGTGGCACTGCGCAGGACCTTCACGCAGTCGCCATTAATATGCAGACAATCGCCCTCGACCTTCACCTCGCCGGGAAAACGCCCGTGCGTGGAGTCGAAGCGTGTCAGGTATTCGATGCTGGCCATGTCCGCCAGATCGTTGATCGCGACAATCTCAAACCCGGCCTTCTCGCCTCGCTCGAACAACGCACGCAAGACGCAACGACCAATCCGGCCGTAGCCGTTGAGTGCAACTTTGTAGGGACGCGGTTGAGGCATGGGGTTCTCGATTACCGTGGTGAATCCGTTATTGCAACGTGGACCGAACCACCGTCCTCGCGAGCAAGCCCGCTCCCACAGGGGAATGCATTCCAATGTGGGAGCGGGTTTGCTCGCGAAGGCGGCAGTCCGGACGACGCAACTTCTGGATCAGTCTTCCAGCAGCTCTTCAGCCTGACCCAGGATGTTTTCCAGGGTGAAGCCGAACTCTTCGAACAAGGCAGGCGCAGGCGCCGACTCGCCGTAGGTGGTCATGCCGATGACGCGGCCTTCCAGGCCCACGTATTTGTACCAGTAGTCCGCATGAGCAGCTTCGATGGCGATACGGGCGCTGACCTGCAACGGCAGAACCGATTGCTTGTAGTCGGCGTCTTGCGCATCGAACACGCTGGTGCAAGGCATCGAGACAACGCGCACCTTGCGACCTTGCTCGGTCAGCTTGTCGTAAGCCTGAACCGCCAGACCCACTTCCGAACCGGTGGCGATCAGGATCAGCTCAGGCTCGCCTGCGCAGTCCTTCAGCACGTAACCGCCACGGGAGATCTCTTCGATCTGGATCGCGTTGCGGGTTTGGTGCTGCAGGTTCTGACGCGAGAAGATCAAGGCCGAAGGACCGTCGTTACGTTCCAGGGCGAACTTCCAGGCCACTGCCGATTCAACGGCATCGGCTGGACGCCAGGTGTCGAGGTTCGGCGTGCTGCGCAGGCTGGTCAGTTGCTCGATCGGCTGGTGAGTCGGGCCGTCTTCGCCCAGACCGATGGAGTCGTGGGTGTAGACGAACAGCACGCGCTTCTTCATCAGCGAGGCCATGCGCACGGCGTTGCGGGCGTATTCCATGAACATCAGGAAGGTCGCGCCGTAAGGCACCAGACCGCCGTGCAAGGCCACGCCGTTCATGATCGCGCTCATGCCGAACTCGCGGACGCCGTAGTACACGTAGTTGCCGCTGGCGTCTTCGGCGGTGACACCTTTGCAACCTTTCCACAGGGTCAGGTTGGAACCGGCCAGGTCCGCGGAACCGCCGAGGAATTCCGGCAGCATCGGGCCGTAGGCGTTCAGGGCGTTCTGGCTGGCTTTACGGCTGGCGATGGTTTCGCCCTTGGCCGCGACTTCAGCAATATAGGCAGACGCTTTTTCAGCGAAGTCGGCCGGCAGTTCGCCGCTCAGGCGACGGATCAGCTCGTTGGCCAGCTCAGGGAAAGCCGCGGAATAGGCAGCGAACCGCTGATCCCACTCGGCTTCAACGGCACGACCGGCTTCCTTGGCGTCCCACTCGGCATAGATGTCGGCCGGGATTTCGAACGGACCGTGGTTCCACTTCAACGCCGCGCGGGTCAGAGCGATCTCCGCGTCACCCAATGGGGCGCCGTGGCAATCTTCTTTACCTTGCTTGTTCGGCGAACCGAAACCGATGGTGGTCTTGCAGCAGATCAGGGTTGGCTGCGCGCTTTTGCGAGCAGTCTCGATGGCAATCTTGATCTCTTCCGGATCATGACCGTCGACGTTGCGGATCACCTGCCAGTTATAGGCTTCGAAACGCTTAGGGGTGTCGTCGGTGAACCAGCCTTCGACTTCACCGTCGATGGAGATGCCGTTGTCATCGTAGAAGGCGATCAGTTTACCCAGGCCCAAGGTACCGGCCAGGGAGCCGACTTCGTGGGAAATGCCTTCCATCATGCAGCCATCACCGAGGAACACGTAGGTGTGGTGATCGACGACATTGTGGCCCGGACGGTTGAACTGCGCCGCCAGGACTTTTTCTGCCAGGGCGAAACCCACGGCGTTGGCCAGGCCCTGGCCCAGTGGACCGGTGGTGGTTTCCACGCCAGGGGTGTAGCCGAATTCCGGGTGGCCCGGGGTGCGGCTGTGCAGTTGGCGGAAGTTTTTCAGGTCATCGATCGACAGGTCGTAGCCGGTCAGGTGCAGCAGCGAGTAGATCAGCATCGAACCGTGACCGTTGGACAGCACGAAGCGGTCACGGTCGGCGAACGATGGATTGCTCGGGTTGTGCTTCAGGTAGTCACGCCAAAGTACTTCGGCGATATCTGCCATACCCATAGGGGCACCGGGATGGCCGCTGTTGGCTTTTTGCACGGCATCCATGCTGAGGGCACGAATGGCGTTGGCACGCTCACGACGGCTGGGCATCGCTGTTCTCCTGCGGATATTGAATCGAGAGTGAATAAAACGAAACGGAAAAAAGGCGAGCATTTTCCCTCACCGACCCGCCTCGGGGCAATGACAGATAATCATCTGAAGGCGTTTTTCCGGTGGATAAAGTCGCATTCGCCTGGTGAAACCTTTCCGCTGACGATTTGTAGAGTGACCCTTTCCACGAGAAGTGCCATCTATCGAGCAATATCAAAACTTTTTGATATTGCTCTTGCGGGGATTTCTGACCATCACTAGACTGCTGGCCCTATGAATTTACGCGTGCCTTCCATTCAACATGACGAGTGCGATGAGCTGGCGGCCCTGTGCAAGGCCGGCGGCGATCCTCTGCGGCTGAATGTATTGCGCGCGCTGGCCAACGATTCGTTTGGCGTACTGGAACTGGCGCAGATCTTCGGCATCGGCCAGTCGGGCATGAGTCATCACCTCAAGGTGCTGGCCCAGGCCGACCTGGTGGCAACGCGCCGTGAAGGCAATGCGATTTTTTACCGTCGCGCCCTGCCCCACACCGATCTGCTGGGCGGCAAGTTGCACGCCGCGCTGCTCGAAGAAGTGGACAACCTGACCCTGCCGGCCGATGTGCAGTCGCGGATCGGTCAGGTCCACGGGCAACGGGCGGCGGCCAGCCAGGACTTTTTCTCACGGGTCGCGGAGAAGTTTCGCGCCCAGCAAGACTTGATTGCCGGCTTGCCGCAGTACCGCGAAAGCGTGGTGGCGTTGCTCGACAAACTGAGCTTCAGTGAAGGGGCCACGGCCATTGAAGTCGGCCCTGGTGACGGCGCTTTTCTGCCTGAACTGGCACGCCGCTTCACTCACGTCACGGCACTGGACAACAGCGCGGCGATGCTCGAACTGGCGCGCCAGGTCTGCGAACGTGAAGCGCTGGCTAACGTCAGCCTGCAACTGGCCGATGCATTGAATGGTGTCAGCCTCAAGGCTGATTGCGTTGTACTGAACATGGTGCTGCACCACTTTGCCGCGCCGGCCGATGCGCTCAAGCACATGGCCGACTTGCTGCAACCGGGCGGTAGCCTGCTCGTGACAGAGTTATGTAGCCACAACCAGAGTTGGGCCAGGGAGGCCTGCGGTGATCTCTGGTTGGGGTTTGAACAGGACGATCTGGCCCGTTGGGCCACCGCTGCGGGACTCGTTCCCGGGGAAAGCCTCTATGTAGGCTTACGTAATGGTTTCCAGATTCAGGTCCGCCACTTTCAGCGGCCGACTGGCGACACTCACCATCGGTAAATTCAGGAAAAAATCGAGATGAGCGAATACTCCCTCTTCACCTCCGAGTCCGTGTCCGAAGGGCATCCGGACAAAATCGCCGACCAGATTTCCGATGCGGTGCTGGACGCCATCATTGCTGAAGACAAGTTCGCCCGTGTGGCGTGCGAGACGCTGGTGAAAACCGGCGTGGCAATCATCGCCGGTGAAGTCACCACGTCGGCCTGGGTCGACCTGGAAGAAATCGTGCGTAACGTCATTCTGGACATCGGCTATAACAGCTCCGATGTCGGCTTCGACGGCGCCACTTGTGGCGTGATGAACATCATCGGCAAGCAGTCCCCTGACATCAACCAGGGTGTCGACCGTGCCAAGCCTGAAGATCAGGGTGCCGGCGACCAGGGCCTGATGTTCGGCTACGCCAGCAACGAAACCGACGTGCTGATGCCAGCACCGATCACCTTCTCGCACCAGCTTGTGCAACGGCAGGCCGAAGCCCGCAAATCCGGCCTGCTGCCTTGGCTGCGCCCGGACGCCAAGTCGCAAGTGACTTGCCGTTACGAAGGCGGCAAGGTTGTCGGTATCGACGCCGTTGTACTGTCGACCCAGCACAACCCTGAAGTGTCCTACAAAGACCTGCGCGAAGGCGTGATGGAGCTGATCGTCAAGCACGTGCTGCCTGCCGAACTGCTGACCAAGGACACCCAGTTCCACATCAACCCGACCGGCCAGTTCATCATCGGTGGCCCGGTAGGTGACTGCGGTCTGACCGGTCGCAAGATCATCGTCGACAGCTACGGCGGCATGGCCCGTCACGGCGGCGGCGCGTTCTCCGGTAAAGATCCATCGAAGGTTGACCGTTCGGCTGCCTACGCCGGTCGTTACGTAGCCAAGAACATCGTCGCTGCCGGCCTGGCCGAGCGTTGCGAGATTCAGGTTTCCTACGCGATCGGTGTTGCTCAACCGACTTCGATCTCGTTGAACACCTTCGGCACCGGCAAAATCAGCGACGACAAAATCGTCAAACTGGTTCGCGAAGTGTTCGACCTGCGTCCATACGCAATCACCACCATGCTCGACCTGCTGCACCCGATGTACCAGGAAACCGCTGCGTACGGCCACTTCGGTCGCACCCCGGCCACCAAGACCGTCGGCGAAGACACCTTCACCACGTTCACCTGGGAAAAAACCGACCGCGCCGACGACCTGCGTTCGGCTGCCGGCCTGTAAGACTTCCCAGGCGGTACCAAAAGCCCTGCACGGTTCGCCGTGCGGGGCTTTTTATTGCCTTTCGCTTTGCGCCGTGTCGCCGCCATCGCGAGCAGGCTCGCTCCCACAGGGAAATGCATTCCAATGTGGGAGCGAGCCTGCTCGCGATGAGGCCAGCCCAGTCACCCGGAAATACAAGGCAAAACACCCGCCCTTCCCGCCTGACAATAAGTGACTAGCCTTCAAGCATTCCACTTGAGCAAGGACGCTCACCATGCTTCTGCGCCTGTTTTCCATTTTCCTCCTGACCCTGGTCTGCTCAATCTCAAACGCTGCCGATTGCCCCGACTGGCCACCCGCCAGGGCTCTGGACGAAATCACTACCCTGCAAAAACAGATCGACCTTTGGGACCACAGCTACCACCGCAACGGACGCTCATTGATCGCCGACGAACTCTACGACCAGTCCCGTGCACGGCTGGCCGATTGGCGTGAGTGCTTTAACGCGGGCCCGGCGCCCGAACCTTTGCGCACGGCAGGCGGCAAGATCGCCCACCCCATTGCTCACACGGGCCTGGAAAAACTTCGCGATGGTCGCGCGGTCGAGGCTTGGCTGCGCGATCGCAAGGACATCTGGATTCAACCCAAGGTCGACGGCGTAGCCGTGACGCTGATCTATCGCAACGGCGTGCTGCATCAGGCGATCAGTCGCGGTGACGGCGTGAACGGTCAGGACTGGACGGCCCCGGCGCGACTGATCCCCGTTATCCCACGACAATTGGCGCAACCCGTGGATTTGCTCGTGCAAGGCGAACTCTTCTGGCGCCTGACCGGCCATGTACAAGCCAAGGCCGGCAGTCTCAATGCCCGTTCGACGGTGGCCGGCCTGATGGCCCGCAAGGAACTCGCCCCCGAGCAAGCCGCTGGTATCGGGCTGTTTATCTGGGATTGGCCGCAAGGGCCCGCCAGCCTGCCCGCCCGTGTCGCGCTGCTGGATGAACTGGGGCTGCCGGGCACGGTGCCTTACAGTCAGCCGATCCAGACATTCGCCGACGCCGAACACTGGCGCGACCACTGGTACCGCTCGCCATTACCCTTTGCCAGCGACGGTGTCGTCCTGCGCCAGAGCCAGCGCCCCTCAGCCGCGCGCTGGCAGGCGAAAACCCCGTACTGGGCCATCGCCTGGAAATACCCCTTTGCCCAGGCGCTGGCCGAGGTGCGAAAAGTCGATTTCAAGGTCGGTCGCACCGGACGGATCACACCGGTGCTGGAGCTGAAACCGGTGACACTCGATGACCGGCAGATCAAACGCGTGAGCGTCAGCTCCCTGCGACGCTGGGAGGAACTGGATATCCGCCCCGGCGATCAGGTGTCCGTCAGCCTGGCGGGATTGACCATTCCCAGGCTCGACGGCGTGGTTCTGCGCGCCGCCGAACGCGCCGAATTAAACATACCGTTAGCGGCAGACTTTCATCCGTTGAGTTGCTGGCAGCCGACGCCTGGCTGCGAAAGCCAATTCCTCGCGCGACTGGCCTGGCTCAGTGGCAAGCAAGGGCTGGCCTTACCTCATGTCGGCCCCGGCACCTGGGAGAAACTTCTCGAAACAGGCCGCCTGAACGGCCTGCTGGATTGGTTGACCCTCGATGCTCAAGAGCTTGCTAACATTGACGGCTTCGGCGAGCGCAGCACGACTCGTCTTTTAAACAGTTTCAACAGCGCCCGCCAACGCCCTTTCATTCGCTGGCTCAAAGCCCTGGGATTACCACCGACCGGCCAGGTGCCGTTGGCTGATTCATGGCAGGCACTGGCACAACGAAACACCGGACAATGGCAGGCAGAGGCCGGTATCGGCCCGGGACGTGCGGCGCAACTGAGCGCATTTTTCCGCGACCCCCAGGTCCTGGCCTTGAGTGACACATTACGTGCGGCGGGAATCGACGGGTTTTAGCGACCGCCGATGCTCGCCCACCCGGGAACCCAAAGGTGCCAATGGGCTCAAACGCCCACCGCCCTATCGATCCGATTTGCACTTTGTACATGGAGCTTTTATGAAATTTCTTTCACCGCTCGTCCTGCTGACTCTATGCGGTGTGATGGCCGCTCCACTGATGGCCGCCGAAGAGGCCCCGGGCCTGACCGGTTGCGCCGCCAAGAAACAGGGCATCATCAATCAGATCGAACTGGCCAAGTCCCACGGCAACGCCGATCAGCAGGCTGGCCTGGAAACCGCCCTGAGCGAAGTCACCGCTCATTGCACTGACGCCTCGCTGAAAAAGGAACGGGAGAACAAGGTCCTCGACGCCAAGCATGAAGTCAGTCAGCGTCAGGCCGACCTGGACAAAGCCATGAAGAAAGGCGACCCAGAGAAGATCAACAAGCGCAAAGACAAACTCGCCGAGTCCCGCAAGGCATTGCAGGACGCGCTCGACGAGCTGGACAAGTAATCCACCGGATTAGCGAGCGAACTGTTGTGGCGAGGGAGCTTGCTCCCTCGCCACCGTTGCGCAGCAAGCACCACCCAGTCACATCCGAGAATCAATGATCCCGAAACTCTTTATGGCACGCACTGCAGGCATCTTCGACTTTCTGCACCGCCGGCCCGAGGTTACTGGCCTTGTAAGGCTGGACCTTGCTGGCAATCACCAATTCACCGGTGCTGGCTTCAAGGGTGCGGGCCATTTCCTGAAAGCGTGCCTGTTTCTGCCAGACATCGCTCTTGGCACTGGTGTGATCTTCTTCGCGCACCTGTGGAAAATGCTTCCACGGTTCATGGGACAGCGCATCGAGCTTGATGGCGCCCTCAGCGAACTTCGGACCGTCGAATGGAATGCGGCCGCGCAACATGCCGCCCAGGTCTTCGCCGGTCTTGAGCATTTGCTTGAAGATCGCCTTGCGCTGGCCCAGTGGCGAGTTCGGGTCGACACCGCCACACGCAGACAACGTCAGGCAGGCCAGCAATACAACGGAAAGTCTTTTAAATGTCATGGTGGCTTCAGGTCACGGGAAACGGCGGCCAGTATCCTCGCGTCATCGACAAACACCAATAGCCCTAATATCAATACGGGTTGTTCGAGCGCAGTGAGCACTCGCGCAACCGGCAAAGGAATTACTCCATGAACAGCCGTTTCAAGGCCTGGCGTCATCGCCTCGCCTGGACTCTCCCGATAGTGGCCGTGCTCGCAGGCTGCACCGGTGGTGACAACAACAAACCGAAAACCCACGCGCTGGCGACTTATTCCAGCGCCACCTGGGAAGCGCTGCCTGCAGTGTCCGATAACGATCTGGTCGCCGGTTTCGGTTCGTGGCGCAGCGCCTGTACCCGACTCAAGGCCGATCCGGTGTGGGGCCCAACCTGCTCCGCAGCCGCCAATGTGCCGCAAACCGCCACCGACATCCGCGGCTTCCTCAAACAGAACCTCGATGTCTACGGCCTGCGCGCCGCCAACGACAATCCCGATGGCTTGATCACCGGTTACTACGAGCCGGTCTACCCCGGCAGCCTGACCCAAACCGCCGTGGCGAACATTCCGGTGTATGGGGTTCCAGAGGACATGATCATCGTCTCCCTGGACAGCATCTACCCGGAGCTCAAAGGCAAACGCCTGCGCGGACGGCTCGAAGGCCGCGTGCTCAAGCCGTACGACGATGCGGCAACGATCGAAAACAAAGGAGTCAAGGCGCCGGTGGTGGCATGGCTGACCGACCCGATGAACCTGCAGTTCCTGCAGATCCAGGGCTCGGGTCGCATCCAGCTCAGTGACGGCCGCCAGCTGCGCATCGCGTACGCCGACCAGAACGGCCATCCCTATCGGCCGATCGGCCGCTGGCTGGTGGAACAAGGTGAACTGAAAAAAGAAGACGTGACCATGGGTGCGATCAGCAACTGGGCCAAGGCCAATCCGACGCGCATTCCGGAACTGCTAGGCAGCAATCCCAGCTATGTGTTCTTCACCCGCAACCCCGACAGCAACGAAGGCCCTCGCGGCTCGCTGAATGTTCCGTTGACCGCAGGCTATAGCGCCGCCGTGGACCGCAAAGTGATTCCACTGGGCAGTCTGATGTGGTTATCCACGACGCGGCCGGACGGCACGCCGCTGGTTCGCCCGGTGGCCGCCCAGGACACTGGCGGCGCGATTGCCGGTGAAGTTCGGGCGGACCTGTTCTGGGGAACCGGAGAAGCGGCCGGGCAATTGGCCGGCGACATGAAACAACAGGGGCAAATCTGGATGTTATGGCCCAAAGGCGCGGCATTGCCGCAAGTGCCTCAGGTGGCCGACAAGCTCTAAAGTCAAAGATCGCAGGCTGCGCCAGCGCCTGCATGGATCAATGCTCATCCGCCATGTAGCGGTGAACCCGGCCAATGTAGGCGCTGGGCAGCCTGCGATCTTTTGCTCTTAGACAGAAACCACAAATAAACTGATGATCAACCCCAGCCCCACAAACCACACCAACGACCGCAAGATATGCCAGTCCGCCAGGTAACAAATGATGTACAGCAACCGGCTGGTGATAAATAAGACCGACAGCACATTGATGGTCACCAGCTCGGCATTGCCAGCCAGGTGCGCCACGATCACCGCCGCAGCGAACGCCGGGAAGATTTCAAAACTGTTCAGTTGCGCCGCATTCGCGCGCCTGCCCAAACCTTCCAGTGAATCAAGAAAATCCCGGGGATCATGGTTGTCGTCCAGCCTGTAACCGCCACTGATCTTGGCCACGACCGTGCACAGGTAAGGCAGGAAAATCGCGATCAAAATGCACCACAAAGCAACCGTCATAAAGTCATCCCTTCTTCAAGTTTCATGCGTCGAGCTCTCGTCGACAGTGAGCCAGTCAAAACTTCATCACCAATATACCGATCAACACCAGCCCACAGGCCAGGAGCCGAGGCCGGCCGAAAGGTTCTTTCAGGTAGCGCATGCCAAACAGCACCACCAGGATCACGCTGATCTCGCGCAATGCCGCTGCTTCGGCTATCGACCCCAGCTGCATCGCCCACAGCACCAGAGCGTAGCTGAACAACACGCAAAACCCGACCGCCAATCCCAGCTGCCACTGTTCACGCCAGAACAGCATGAACGCCGGTCGCTTGCGCACCAGTGCGAGCAACGGAAACGGCCAGGCGCTGAGCAACGTCACCCAGACCAGGTAATCCAGCGGATGCGACCAACGCCGCAGCGCCTGGCCATCGATAAAGGTGTAGCAGCCGATGCACAGACCGATCAGTGCTACCACCGGCAGCATCGACCAAGGCAAACGCGCGCCGCCACCGCCCTGCCACAGCAAGCACAGCATGCCGAACGGGATCAGCAGGATTCCGAAGATCTGCTGATGGGTCAGCACTTCTCCGGCAAAGATCAGCGTCAGGGCCAGCACCACCAGCGGCGACAGTCCGCGCATCAATGGATAGACCAGCCCCAGATCACCGACCCGATAAGCCTTAATCAGCAAATAGCGATAGAGCAACTCGAACGCCGCCGACGCCAGGATCCACGGCCAGATTTCAATCGGCGGTAACGCCACGAAAGGCAGCATCAGGGCGACAAACAACATCGCCACGCTGTCCATGCAAGCCACGACCAACAACCGTTCCGCGCTGAACTTGATCAGCGTATTCCACGCCGCATGCAGCAACGCCGCCACCAACACCAAAGCCGTCGCAAGCACGGCACGCTCCTTTTGTTCATCATCCTCACCTGGCAGGAGTATGGTTTGCCGTGGAAGGCGTTCTTGAAATCGCCATCGCCGGCAAGCCTCGCTCCTGCAGGAAGCGGTCAGATAATTGATTCGTCATAAGTCAGCAGCTGTTTATACTGCAAGCGACCACGCCGCACTCAGTTGCGCACAGACTAATTCCAAAAAATTCTGCCTCGGCCGGCTCTCCTCGAGAACGGTCTCCCAGATTGAATGCAGTAACGCTGTCGTCAATGTATCGGGTTGACAAGCAAGTCATGAAATCACCGGACAGACCTCATGACACCCGTCAGAAAATCGACCGGGAACTTCGACGCATTCAGGACGCACTCTGTATGAATTTTCTACAGGGCATTTTATCCCCCCTCCAAAACTGCCTGAAATCCCCTAAACAGAGCCTTTCAACTCACAATCGAGCGCGACACCAAGCGACTTCGTGTTTGTGTTCCCAATTGATACACCGTGCTCTCGCCTGCCTTCGCCTCTCCTAAAGTGCTGCTTCCGAAACCGCTCTCAAAGGAAGAGAAACTCATGACTGTTATCAGCCCCGTACGCCCCTCCTCATCACCTCCCTCAAGCAGCCTGAACAACGCGACTCAAGGTTCACCGACAAGTCCCTCTGACGAAGATTGGGGCGACTTCATGCAAGGCACCCGGTGCAAAGGTGAAGGCCTGTGCGAAACGCTGGCGAGCTCGTCGACCGGCCGAGAGCTTTCGATCCGCCGTTATGAGAACGACGTGGTCGAAATGGACCTCAAGCGCCCTGATATCAAAGACCTTGTGCTAAGCGGCGGAGGGGCCAAAGGGGTCGCCTTCTCCGGAGCGGTAAAAGCACTGGAAGAAAGTGGTCATCTGGACAAAATCAGCAACCTGCGAGGTTCATCGGCAGGCGCCATTACTGCGGCGGTGCTCGCCTGCGGAATGACACACGCGCAAATCGACAAACTGTTGGACGACATCGATCTTGTGTCGCTGCTCGACAGCCAAAGCAAGGTGCTTGGACCGATTCAGCACCTCAGCTCCACCATTGGTAAAGGTGTCGCAAAGGCCCCGGGCAAGACTGGCAAAATCGGACAGCTGCTGTTCGACCTGCTGCCTCGACTTCAATCCAAAGGCAGGCCACTGGAGGCACTGGTCCGTGACAAATCGGTCGAGTCGATCCTGTCTCGCTTCAGCCAGGCCCCTAAAGATGATCAGCGGCAAATTTCGGAGGCAAGCAAAGCTTGCGTAGAACAAATAAAAACCAATCGCTACGTGACCTTTGGTGATCTGGCGACCCTGAGCAAGGACATGCCTGAAATCAAGCAACTGCACATCACCGGCACTGCCATGTTCGACGGGCGCCCGCAAATGGTGGTGTTCAATGCCAGCCTGACCCCGGATCTGGATGTGGCTCACGCAGCCCTTATTTCAGGTTCATTGCCCGTCGTTTTCCAATCACCCTCAGAACAAGGTCTGCCCTTCCAGGGTGAGGGAGAGCGAACTTCCTTTCAGGATGGCGGGATCATGCTCAACACTCCGGTCCTGGATCTATACGATATTCAAATCCCGATGAGCGCAATTCCCGAAAGAGATCAGTTGATTCTCAAATTCGAGAGTGAGAATGGCGGTAAAAAAAACGATAGCGGCACACTTCTTTCGAGAACGATCGACAAGGCCATCGGCGTGGACCACTCGGCCCGAGACGCACAAGAAGAGAAAGGCATCGTCGCGTTTAAAGGACAAACGGTGATCGCTCCCCTGAAGACCGATGAGGGCGACTTCACTACCCTGCTGGGAGGCACGGTCAACTTCAGCATGCCGAAAGAGCACAGAAACCTGCTGCAGGAAAAACTGCGCTCCAAAGTTGAAGAACACCTGAAAAGCCATGACCGCAGCGAAACGTACACCTTCAAATCCATTGGTAGCGCTCTACTGGCCCTTGATGATGCATTGTTCGATACGGTGGCGCTTGAACTGAACAGTGATCAATCATGTGAAGCGGTCATCAGTTTCCGGCAGAAAGCTCAACAGGCGCTGACTGATTTAAAGCACGCTCTGGATGTCGTCTCCAAAGCCAGAGACAAAGAAGACCCAGGCAAGAAGAACGCCACACTGGAACTCACCCCAGAACTGCGTGCAGTGATCAATGCCCTGGATCAGCTCGGCGACACACCGGAAAAAACCGATTGGCTGGCGAAAAAACTCAATCATGGAAACCACCCGGATTACATGGAGCTGCTCCAAGCCGTCAAACGCATGGATGCCGGGGCACCAGGGCAAAAGTCTGCTGTCATGACCAAAGCCATCGAGGAAATGAGCATCCGCGACATCAAAATCAAGAGCGAAAACTTCATTCGCGAAGTGCTCTTTCCCTCCCTGTATCGTGTTGGCCAGCCTGACTCGAACGTCAAGCTGATAGGAGAGGCAATCATTGACTTGCGAGAAGCCAAGACCCCCGAGGATCAGGAGAGAGCAGGCAAACGGCTAATCGACAATTACGTCTCGCGTAACTCTCTATTCTCGAGTTTTGTCAGCTCGACGACGGTTGAACAAACCCGAGCATGGCTGATTCCTGCCAAGTAACCGTACTGCACCGGCAGGCCGGGCAAGTGGATACCTCGCCCGGCCTCATCGCTTGGCGTCCTCGTCTGCGGTCGGCCGGGCTTCGCTTTTCTTCTCTTTAGGGGCGCCGCTTTCACTGCGAATCTGCGCATGGCTGATCAGTGCAAAAATAAAGCTGCCGCCGATGATATTCCCCAGCAGCGTCGGACCGGCGAACACCAGCCAGAAATCCTTCCACGGCAGTTCCCCGGCAAAGACCAGATATGAAACCTCGGCTGAACCGACCACGATGTGGGTGAAGTCCCCCAGCGCCATGAAGTAGGTGATGAGGATGATGATCCACATCTTGGCGCTTTCCATGGATGGGATCATCCAGACCATGGTGGCGATCATCCAGCCCGAGACAATGCCCTTGGCGAACATCTGGCCGGCATCGTTTTCCATGACCTTGCGGCCGATGTCGAGGAAGGCCAGGTCAGTCTTGCTGTCGAAGATCGGCAGATGCAGCATCACATACGCCACCAGCAAAGTGCCGCAGAGGTTGCCCACCAACACCACCGACCACAACCGCAGCAAGCGGCCGAAGTTGGCCAGTGTGGGCTTGCTCATGATCGGCAGGACCGCCGTCAGGGTGTTTTCGGTGAACAACTGCTGGCGGGCGAGGATCACCGCGAGAAAACCGGCGCAGTAGCCGAAACTGGCGATGACCTTGAAACCTTCGGCGTCCGGCAGGCGGGAATTGAGCAACCCCATGGCCATCAGCGACAGACCCATGGTCAGGCCGGCGGCCAGCGCCGACCACCAGAGCGCGGCGATGCTGCGCTCAAGTTCCTGATCGCCCTGGGTGCGGATGATTTCGTGCAGCACCGCTGCGCGCGGAGGCTGGTTCTTGTCGACTTCGTGCTGCTCTTTCGCCGAGAGGTCGGGGGTCTTGCCGTCTTTGTGCGTGTCCATTGAAGCTCCTGAACCTGTGGCGTGTCATGTAGGTACGACACGTGGGGTCCGGCGCTGTTCAGTGGTCCGCTGAATCATCGTCGGCGGGTCGACCACTATCGCTAACAGGCTAGCTCCCACACTGGATCTGCGTCGTTCATAAAATCAGTGTTCACTGAAGATCTAATGTGGGAGCTGGCCTGCTAGCGAAGGGAGTACCGCCGATTCCATTAGCTGACGACGTCATCCTGAAACTGATCTTTGACGTACTTGATCTCGGTCCGGCCATGTGGCGCAGGCAAGCCGTCCTCACCGAGGTTGACGAAGACCATTCTCTCCACCGTCAGGATGCTTTTACGGGTGATCTTGTTGCGCACTTCGCAGGTCAGGGTGATCGACGTCCGGCCGAACTCGGTCGCGGTGATGCCCAGTTCGATGATGTCGCCCTGGCGCGAGGCGCTGACGAAGTTGATTTCGGAAATGTACTTGGTGACCACGCGCTGATTGCCCAGCTGGACGATGGCATAGATCGCCGCTTCTTCGTCGATCCAGCGCAAAAGACTGCCGCCGAACAGCGTGCCGTTGGGGTTGAGGTCTTCGGGTTTTACCCATTTGCGGGTGTGGAAATTCATATTCACTCCTGACCGTCTTGCCGATTGATGCCGTCCATCATGGCAGAGCCCGGACTAGAGCTCTATCAAGCATCGACTATGGTCTCGATTACCGTTCGGACATTGACCTGCAGAAAGGCTTTGGAAGATCAGCATAGCCCGCTATAATCGCCACCGTTTCAAAACGGTCATCTCCAATTGATACCGTTTTCCCGCCACCTGTCCGAGGGGCGCTGCAGCAGGTTCGACCTGTCAGGCTCGGATGGGGCGTTGCCTGGCCACGGCCAGACACTAAACGCACAACGGCGCCCATTCGCATACATTACGAATGGAGGCTCATCATGAGCGCTGTTATCACGCCTGCAGATTTTAACGATTACAAAGTCGCCGACATGTCCCTGGCTGCCTGGGGCCGTCGCGAAACCATCATCGCTGAATCCGAAATGCCAGCCCTGATGGGTCTGCGCCGCAAGTACTCCGCCGAGCAACCGCTCAAAGGCGCGAAGATCCTCGGCTGCATCCACATGACCATTCAGACTGCCGTGCTGATCGAAACCCTGGTTGCCCTGGGTGCCGAAGTGCGTTGGTCGTCCTGCAATATTTTCTCGACCCAGGACCAGGCCGCTGCTGCCATCGCTGCTGCCGGTATCCCGGTTTTCGCCTGGAAAGGCGAAACTGAAGAAGAGTACGAGTGGTGCCTGGAGCAAACCATCCTGAAAGATGGCGCGCCTTGGGATGCCAACATGATCCTCGACGACGGCGGCGACCTGACCGAGCTGCTGCACAAGAAATACCCGGCGATCCTGGACCGCGTCCACGGCGTGACCGAAGAAACCACCACTGGCGTTCACCGCCTGCTGGACATGCTGGCCAAGGGCGAGCTGAAAATCCCGGCCATCAACGTCAACGACTCGGTGACCAAGAGCAAGAACGACAACAAGTACGGCTGCCGTCACAGCCTGAACGACGCGATCAAGCGCGGTACCGACCACCTGCTGTCCGGCAAGCAAGCGCTGGTCATCGGTTACGGTGACGTGGGCAAGGGTTCGGCCCAGTCCCTGCGTCAGGAAGGCATGATCGTCAAGGTTTCCGAAGTCGACCCGATCTGCGCCATGCAAGCCTGCATGGACGGCTACGAGCTGGTTTCGCCGTTCATCGACGGTATCAACAACGGTACTGAAGCCAGCATCGACAAGGCCCTGCTGGGCAAGATCGACCTGATCGTGACCACCACCGGCAACGTCAATGTTTGCGATGCAAACATGCTCAAAGCCCTGAAGAAGCGCGCTGTTGTCTGCAACATCGGCCACTTCGACAACGAAATCGATACCGCTTTCATGCGCAAGAACTGGGCATGGGAAGAAGTGAAGCCACAGGTTCACAAGATCCACCGTACCGGCCCTGGCGCATTCGATGCCCAGAACGACGACTACCTGATCCTGCTGGCCGAAGGCCGTCTGGTTAACCTGGGTAACGCCACCGGTCACCCAAGCCGCATCATGGACGGCTCGTTCGCCAACCAGGTTCTGGCGCAGATCTTCCTGTTCGGCCAGAAGTACGCCGACCTGTCGCCAGCCCAGAAAGCCGAGCGCCTGACCGTTGAAGTACTGCCGAAGAAACTCGACGAAGAAGTGGCCCTGGAAATGGTCCGCGGTTTCGGCGGTGTTGTGACTCAGCTGACCAAGACCCAGGCCGACTACATCGGCGTGACCGTCGAAGGTCCGTTCAAGCCGCACGCTTACCGCTACTGATAGGCGCTGACTGACCGCTCCCCTAGGAGCTGCCGCAAGCTGCGATCTTTTGATCCTTGAAAGATCGCAGCCTGCGGCGGCTCCTACGGGGGCCAGCATCCGGCTTACGAGTTCTAAAGGGTATTCCCATGTCCCAAGACCGCCGCTACAGCTTCGAGTTCTTCCCTACGAAGACCGACGCTGGGCATGAAAAGCTGCTCGCCACTGCTCGTCAGCTGGCCACGTACAATCCCGATTTCTTCTCCTGCACCTACGGCGCTGGCGGTTCGACCCGTGATCGCACGCTCAACACCGTGTTGCAGCTCGAAAGCGAAGTCAAAGTCCCGGCCGCACCGCATTTGTCTTGCGTTGGCGACAGCAAGGACGACTTGCGCGGCCTGCTGACTCAATACAAGGCTGCCGGCATCAAACGTATCGTTGCCCTGCGCGGTGACCTGCCTTCGGGCATGGGCATGGCCAGCGGTGAACTGCGCCACGCTAACGATCTGGTCGAGTTCATTCGTGAAGAGACCGGCGATCATTTCCACATCGAAGTCGCCGCTTACCCGGAAATGCATCCGCAAGCGCGCAATTTCGAAGACGATATCGCCAACTTCGTGCGCAAGGCCAACGCCGGCGCCGACAGCGCGATCACCCAGTATTTCTTCAACGCCGACAGCTACTTCTACTTCGTCGAGCGTGTACGGGCGATGGGCGTGAACATTCCGATCGTGCCGGGCATCATGCCGATCACCAACTACAGCAAGCTCGCGCGCTTCTCCGATGCCTGCGGTGCGGAAATCCCGCGCTGGATCCGCAAGCAACTGGAAGCCTACGGCGACGACACCCAAAGCATTCAACGCTTTGGTGAACAAGTCATCACCGAAATGTGTGAACGCCTGCTGCAAGGTGGCGCTCCAGGGCTGCACTTCTACACACTGAACCAGGCTGAAGCGAGTCTGGCGGTGTGGAACAACCTGAAGCTGCCGCGCTAAACATCGTTACAAGCAAGAACAAAAGATCGCAGCCTCGTTTCACTCGACAGCTCCTACAGAATGCGCAATCTCTTGTAGGAGCTGTCGAGTGAAACGAGGCTGCGATCTTTTGCTTTCAACGCGCTTTTATTGTGATGCAACACACGGAGATAGAGCATTCGCAGGCGGTTTCTGGCTCTTTCCTGTTTCTCGTCGTAATCTGAAGTCCATGCCATTGATCCCGCAGTTAATCGCCATGCTGGTTTTCACTTGCCTGAGCTTCGCCGCTCGGGGCGAGAAATTGCGCATTGTCACCGAACCATGGGCGCCTTACGTCTATGAGGAGAACGGTAAATCACTGGGGCTGGACTACGAAACCACGGCCATCGTCTTCAAGCGCCTGGGGATCGAAGTCGAATGGCAGTTCCTGCCGTGGAAACGCTGCCTGTCGATGCTCGAAACCGGCCAGGCCGATGGCGCGCTGGACATTTTTCACAGTGAAGAGCGCGACGCCACCCTGCTCTACCCCGGCGAACCGCTCTCGGAAGTCCAGTTCGTGATGTTTTACGCCAACGAGCGGCCTCATCCGTTTCGTACCCTGGACGACTTGAAAGGCCTGACGATTGGCACCTCCCCAGGCTATCTGTACAGCCCGGACTTTCGCGAATCGACACTGTTCACTCGCGAGCCGGCGCCCACTCACGAAGCCAACTTCGGCAAACTGGTGCGCGGGCGAATCGACCTGCTGATCACCGATCGCCGGGTCGGCCAGCATTTGCTCGACGAATTGAACATCCGCGACCAGATCAGCGAAAACCCGACCGTCATCAGCCAACAGAGCCAATTCCTGGCAGTTCGCCGCAATGCGGGCATGGACTTGCTGGTGCAACGCTTCGGCGCCGAACTCAAGCGGTTCAAGCGCGAGCCCGCCTATGCCGAACTGAGTGCCCGTTATGGCGCCGATCCGGCCGTCAGCAATCACGCTGCCGGGGCCACCGCCGTCCGCGAAAAAACCGTTGAGCAGCAGGAAAGCGGCGCGCAGTGATTGCTCTGTTATACTCCGGCCTTCCCGCCAGGCTCACGCCCGGACGCTCGGACTTGTTCAAGGCATCTCGACCCCGCTACAGCGCAGCTTTTCAGCCCGCGCGAGCGCTCCAGACGAGCTTTCAAGGCCCAGCAGGACCGGACGGGATTGCGTTCCTCTTAAACGCCATTCGCGCCAGGCAAGACTCCCATTGGGCCAAGCCCTAACTAAAACAGGATTACTCATGTCCTTTGCTTCCCTCGGTCTCTCCGAGGCTTTAGTCCGCGCCATCGAGGCAGCGGGCTATACCGAGCCTACTCCGGTGCAACAGCGGGCCATTCCCGCCGTGTTGCAAGGTCGCGACCTGATGGTTGCGGCTCAGACAGGTACTGGTAAAACCGGCGGCTTCGCCCTTCCGATTCTGGAGCGGTTGTTTCCCAACGGTCACCCGGACAAATCCCAGCGTCACGGCCCGCGCCAACCACGCGTGCTGGTCCTGACCCCTACCCGCGAACTCGCGGCTCAGGTTCACGAAAGCTTCAAGGTCTATGCCCGTGACCTGAAGTTCGTCAGCGCCTGCATCTTCGGCGGCGTCGGCATGAACCCGCAGGTTCAGGCCATGTCCCGCGGCGTTGACGTGCTGGTGGCCTGCCCTGGCCGTCTGCTCGACCTCGCCGGCCAAGGCAGCGTCGATCTGTCCCACGTGGAAATCCTCGTGCTGGACGAAGCCGACCGCATGCTCGACATGGGCTTTGTCCATGACGTGAAAAAGGTCCTGGCCCGTCTGCCGAGCAAACGTCAGAACCTGCTGTTCTCGGCGACGTTCTCCAAGGACATCACCGACCTTGCCGGCAAGCTGCTGCACAACCCGGAACGCATCGAAGTCACGCCGCCGAACACCACGGTCGAGCGCATCGAGCAACGCGTATTCCGTCTGCCTGCCAACCACAAGCGTTCGCTGCTGGCGCACCTGATCACCGCAGGCGCCTGGGAACAGGTGCTCGTGTTCACCCGCACCAAGCACGGCGCCAACCGTCTGGCCGAATACCTGGACAAACACGGCCTCACCGCCGTCGCGATCCACGGCAACAAGAGCCAGAACGCGCGCACCAAAGCCCTGGCCGACTTCAAGGCCGGTGAAGTGCGCATCCTGGTCGCCACCGACATCGCCGCTCGCGGCCTCGACATCGATCAGTTGCCACACGTGGTCAACTTCGAACTGCCGAACGTCGACGAAGATTACGTTCACCGCATCGGCCGTACCGGCCGTGCCGGTCGTTCGGGCGAGGCGATCTCGCTGGTGGCTCCGGACGAAGAAAAGCTGCTGAAAAGCATCGAACGCATGACCAAGCAGAAAATCGCCGACGGCGACCTGATGGGCTTCGATTCCAGCGCTGTAGAAGCCGAGAAACCGGAAGTCCGCGAGCGTCCGGATGTGCGTAACCCGCGCAACCCACGTGGCCCGCGCGGTGACGGTCCGAACGGCAGCGGCGGTGGCGGCGGTCGTAAAGACAAAGGCAAGGACAAGGGCGGCAAGGAAAAACCTGCAGCCACTGGCCGTGGCGATCGTCCGGCCCGTGAGCAGAAACCACGCGAAGGCACCCCGGCTCGCGAGCAACAGCGCCCGGCGCCACGCGCTGCCGCTGATCGCGCTCCGGACGAGTTCCTGGACGACGATATCGATAACTTCGGTAACCGCGTCGACTACGTGCCTCAAGCCAAACCGGCTCAGGGTCGTGGCCGCCGTCCGGGCGCTCCGGCACAAGGTTCGGCCGCTGGCACAGGTGCTCCGCGCACTGGCGGCAAGCCTCAGGGTCGCCAAAGCGGTCCGCGCAGCAGCGACGGCGCCACCACCGGCACGCCGCCGGCCAAGCGCAGCGGTCCACGCAACGGTGCTCCACGTGACGGCCAGGCCCGTCGCGAAGAAGGCCGCAACCGTCGCCCGGCGCGTGACGACCAGCCGCGTTCGGAACCCGCCGTGCAAAACCCGCGTGGTCCGGCACCGAAGATCATTCACAAGGAGTCGAAAACCGATCGTTTCCCGACTCCCGAACAACTTGATCAACTGCCAGGCCGTCCCCGTGGTGAGAAACCAGCATTGCTGACTCGCAATCGCTGATTTGACACTGCCATGAAAAATGCCCCGGATCTCGCGATCCGGGGCATTTTTTTATGTATCACAAATTGCTTTTTGTAGGCGCTGGCGAAGCCTGCGATCTTTTGATCTTGAAAGATCGCAGCCTGCGGCAGCTCCTACAACTGAGCATTACTTCGCTTTGACACCTTCAAACGAAACGTACAACTCGACTGCATCGGACGCTGGGCCCAGGTCTTTCTGCTTGCCGAAGTCGGAACGCTTGATGCTGGTGGTGCCCTCGAAGCCGGCACGGTAGCCGCCCCATGGATCCTTGCCTTCGCCCAGGAAGGTAGCCTTGACCACGACTGGCTTGGTCACGCCAAGGATGGTCAGGTCGCCGGTCACGTCGGCAGTGTCTTTGCCAGCGGCGTTTTTGCCGGTGGATTTAACGCTGGTGGAGACGAACTTGGCTTTAGACCCGTCCAGGAAGTCTTTGCTGGCGATGTGCTTGTCGCGCTCGGCATGGTTGGTGAACACGCTGGCGGTGTTGACGTTGAACTCGATCTTGCTCGCTTCCGGCTTGGCCGCATCGAAGCTGAACTTGCCGTCGATGTCCTTGAAGGTACCGGTGATGTAGCTGTAGCCCAAGTGGCTGATCTTGAAGTCAACGAAGGCATGCTGGCCTTCCTTGTCGACGACGTAGTCAGCTGCCATCACGTTAGCGGACAGCAGAGCCGAACCGATTGCCACAGCAGCGAGTGTTTTTTTCAACATGCTTTCTATTCCTTTGGAGTCGAGGTTGAACTTCAGGCTTTGCGGCCCAGCATACGAATGAGGGTCGCATCACGATCGATAAAGTGGTGCTTCAATGCTGCCAACGCATGGAGACCGGAAAAAATTACCAGTACCCACGCCAGATACAGATGGATCACACCGGCGGTGTCTGCCTGGTCCGGTATTCCGGACACCAGTGCAGGAACTTCAAACAGGCCAAACACCGGAATCCCGACACCGTCTGCGGTGGAAATCAGGTAACCGGCAATCATCACAGCAAACAGGCCGAGGTACAGGAACGAATGGCCGAACTTCGCGCCAATGCGCGTCAGACGGCTGTAGCTGTCGAGTGTCGGCGGTGGCGGACTGACAAAGCGCCACAACACACGCAGCAACATGACGGCAAACAGCACCAGGCCAATGCTCTTGTGCAGGTCCGGCGCGTCTTTGCGCCAGGTGCTGTAGTAGTCGAGACCGACCATCCACAACCCCAACGCGAACAGACCGAAGACCGCCAGCGCCACGCACCAATGCACGAAGATGCTGACCCAACCGTAGCGGGAAGAAGAGTTACGTAGCTGCATGCCCAAATCCTGTGAGAACTGCGACCAAGACTATCGAGTTATCTATCGATTTAAAGCGGAAAATTTCGCTTTGAAATATCGAGAAATACGATCAAGAGTCTGAAATGGGTGAGTTAAGGAAAGATTAAAGACCACTGGGTGAGAAATGATGACGTCCGAATCAAGAACACCTGCGCCATGAGATTTATTCGTTTTTTTCTTCAGGCATAAAAAAACGCGGCATTTCTGCCGCGTTTCTTTAATCCCGAAGCTTACTGCGCCTTGGTATCTGTCGCCGCGGTCGCAGCGGGCTTGGTCGCTGGTTTCTTCGCCAGTTCAGCTTTCTTCACAGGCGCCTTGGCCGGGGCTTTTTTGGCATCGGTTTTGGCAGCGGGCTTTTTCGCCGGCGCTTTGGCCGGAGCCTTCTTGGCTGGCTCGGCTTTTACCGGTGCGGCAGGCTTCGGCGCTTCCACTGGCGCAGGCGCCGGGGTTGGCACTGGAGCGGGTGTCGGTGCTGGCGGTGTTACCGGCTCGGGTGCCTTGACCGGTTCCGGCTTCTTGTCTTCATCGGAGGATCCACCAAACAGATTGCTGAAGAAGTTGCCCTTCTTCGCCGCCACTGCACCGGCCGCAACAGCTGTCGCTGCCGGAACCACTTTCGCCGGCTCAAACGACTTGCCTGCCGCCAGGTCTTCAACCTGACTGGCTGCGCGCTGACCGGTGCGCAATGCGCCCTCCAGCGTGCCTGGGTACAAGGTGTCGGTATGTTCGCCAGCGAACGCTACGCGTTGCAGCGGACGTTCCCACAGGCGCCAGTACTTGCTGATCTGGCCCGGGCCGAAGGCCAGGTAAGCGCCGCCCATCGACGGATCGGTGCTGTAGCGGCGGATTTCATAACCGGTGAACGAACCGCGTGCCTGTGGATAAAATGCGTGCAGACGAATCAGTACCTGATCGGCCATCTGCTTGTCGCCGAAGGCCTGCATCACCCGCGCATTGTCGCCGGACAGGTTGATCACCACGTTGGCACCACCCTTCAGGGCTGGCTCGACCCACAACATGCCCAGGCCGGTGTTGCTGTAGATCTCGCCGGACATGCGCGCCTTGCTTTCCCATACCGGCGTCTTGAACTTCAGCATGATCTGGTCGCGCCAACCGTAGTTGGTGCCTTTGATCGCGCCCAAGTGCTGGGCATCCAGCGCCGGGGTCATCTGGATCTTGTTCAGGGCGCGCAATGGCACGGCGACCACGACGTAGTCAGCCTGATAGCCGACGCTGCCGACTTTGACGGTCACGCCATCCTTGTCCTGGATAATGGCCGAGACCGGGGAGCTGGTCTTGATGGTTTTCAGCTGTTTGACGAAGGCTTGAGCCAGCACCGGACTGCCGCCGAGCAGGCGCGAAGCGCGCAGGTCACGATCGGACACACCGCGATAAACCCGGCTCTGTTGTGCGTAGTACAGCAGCGACAGGCGCGAAGGTTCGTCATAACGGGTACGAATTTGCTGATTGATCAACTGCCGAGCCGTGGCGGGCAACGTCAGTCGATCAAGCCAGTTGGAGACGTTGATCTGATCCAGGGCATGCAGCGTGCTGGTCGCGGCCGGGTTCTGCGGGTCTTCGATCGAGCGCGCCAGATCGTCCAGCGTCTTTTCGTAACGCTTGAGCGCGTCACTGGTGGCCGGTTCCTTGGTCGCCAGATCAGCGGCGGTGTAATACACGCCGTCGATCAGGTAGCTCGGCGTGCGCACGAATTCCGGTGCCGGCGTAGTGCTCAGCTTGAATGTCGAAACGTATTTGTTCAGCACCGGCTGGGTCTTGTCGTTACCGATCCACTCGCTGGTGGCCATGCCGGAGCGGCCGCCCAGGCTCGGTTTGGCTTCCAGCAGCGTGACTTGCCAGCCTTTGTTCTGCAGTTCGTATGCCGCCGTCAGGCCCGAAAGCCCGCCGCCGATCACGATCGCTGTTTTATCCTTGGCCAGCGCAGACACGCTGAACAGCCCCAACATCACCAGCGCACAGGCGCGCAGCCAACCAGCAGACATTCAGCGAACTCCGGAAATACACGTAGGAAAAACGGTTTTGCGAGTCAGACGACTCAAAGAACCGCGAAGAATACGTTAGCCATCATTGGGCCGCCAGCGACGTCTATCGCCCTATACAAAGTAGCTCAATCGACACAATGGGTTGTTCCCGCGCGATGCATTGCATAGGCTTGCGCGATTGTATGTCCGCGCCTGTCGGCGGATCGCCTCGAGGAGACTGAACATGGGCCTGAACAATCAGTGGATGCAACGCGATCTCGCGGTGTTGTGGCATCCCTGCACCCAGATGAAAGACCACGAACAGCTGCCACTGATCCCGATCAAGCGCGGTGAAGGCGTGTGGCTGGAAGACTTCGAAGGCAAACGCTACCTCGATGCCGTCAGTTCCTGGTGGGTCAACGTGTTTGGCCACGCCAACCCGCGCATCAACCAGCGCATCAAGGATCAGGTCGATCAGCTGGAGCACGTGATCCTCGCCGGTTTCAGCCATCAGCCGGTCATCGAGTTGTCCGAGCGTCTGGTGAAGATGACGCCCGAAGGCCTGACCCGATGCTTCTACGCCGATAACGGTTCGTCCTGCATCGAAGTCGCGCTGAAAATGAGCTTTCACTACTGGCTCAACCGCGGCCAGCCGAACAAGAAGCGCTTCGTCACACTGACCAACAGCTATCACGGCGAGACCATGGCGGCGATGTCGGTGGGCGACGTGCCGCTGTTCACCGAGACCTACAAGGCGCTGCTGCTGGACACCATCAAGGTGCCAAGCCCCGATTGCTACCTGCGCCCTGAGGGCATGAGCTGGGAGGAGCATTCGCGCAACATGTTCGCCGCCATGGAGCAGACGCTGGCCGAGAACCACGACACCGTCGCGGCGGTGATCGTCGAGCCGCTGATTCAGGGCGCCGGCGGCATGCGCATGTATCACCCGGTTTATTTGAAGCTGCTGCGTGAAGCGTGCGACCGTTACGGCGTGCACCTGATCCACGACGAAATCGCCGTCGGCTTCGGCCGCACCGGGACCATGTTTGCCTGTGAACAGGCCGGCATCCGCCCGGACTTCCTCTGCCTGTCCAAGGCCCTGACCGGCGGTTACCTGCCGCTGGCGGCCTGCGTGACGACCGAAGACGTCTACAGCGCTTTCTACGACGACTACCCGACCCTGCGCGCCTTCCTGCATTCCCACAGCTACACCGGTAACCCGCTGGCGTGCGCGGCGGCCTTGGCGACGCTGGATATCTTCGAAGAAGACAACGTCATCGAAAACAACAAGGCGTTGGCCCAGCGCATGGCCTCCTCCACCGCGCACCTGGTCGATCACCCGAACGTCTCGGAAGTACGCCAGACCGGCATGGTGCTGGCCATCGAGATGGTCAAGGACAAGGCAACCAAGGAAGCTTACCCGTGGCAGGAACGTCGTGGCTTGAAGGTGTTCCAGCATGCACTGGAACGAGGTGCTTTACTTCGACCGTTGGGCAGCGTGGTGTATTTCCTGCCGCCTTACGTGATCACGCCGGAGCAGATCGACTTCCTCGCGGAAGTGGCCAGTGAAGGGATCGACATTGCGACCCGCAATAGCGTGAGCGTCTCGGTGCCGAAAGACTTCCATCCCGACTTCCGTGATCCGGGCTAGAAGTCACCGAGAACCCCTGTGGCGAGGGAGCTTGCTCCCGCTGGGTCGCGAAGCGGCCCCGCTTATCCCTGGAAAGAAGAGGACTGCTGCGCAGTCCAGCGGGAGCAAGCTCCCTCGCCACAAAAAACCAGCCACATTTGCGACTTGATCCAACTTACTGATTCAGTAGAGACCCAGCATGAGACTGTCCCGCTTCTTTATCGACGCCCCCCTGAGCACCGGCGAGCACGAGTTGCCCGAGGCCCAGGCCCATTACATCAGCCGCGTGCTGCGCATGGCCGAGGGCGATGTGCTGCAATTGTTCGACGGCTCGGGCCATGAGTTTCGCGCCAGGCTGGTGGAGGTTGGCAAGAAGCGCGTGGTGGTGCAGATCGATGAAAGCTTCGCCGGTCAGGTCGAATCACCGCTTGCGATCCATCTCGGCCAGGGTTTGTCCCGTGGCGAGCGGATGGATTGGGCGATTCAGAAAGCCACTGAACTGGGCGTGACTGAAATCACCCCGATCTTCAGCGACCGCTGCGAAGTCCGGCTGAAGGACGAGCGCGCCGACAAGCGCCTGCTGCATTGGCGCCAGGTGGCGATCAGCGCGTGCGAGCAGTGCGGGCGGTCACGGGTGCCGGTGATTCATCCGCCGCTGTTGCTGGCGGACTGGTTGAAGCAGACCGAGGCTGAGTTGAAACTGGTGTTGCATCCGGTGGCGGAGCCGTTGGTGAGTCATGCGAAGCCGGCAACGTTGGCGTTTCTGATCGGGCCTGAGGGCGGGTTGTCCGACGCTGAAGTCGAGCAGGCCAAGGCTGGCGGTTTTCACGCCGCCCGCCTCGGTCCTCGCGTATTGCGCACCGAAACCGCACCCGTCGTGGCGTTAGCGGTGGCGCAACAACTGTGGGGCGACTTCTAGGTTCTGATCGTTCCCACGCTCCACGTGGGAACGATCTGTCCGCAACTACTGCACCGGATCACTCACCGGTTTGGCGATGATGGCTTTCAGCTCGCTGGTCATCGGGAATTCCAGGTTCAAGCCTTTGGGCGGGATCGGCTGTTGGAACCAGCGGTTGTAGATGCCGTTGATTTCCCCTGAGCTGTACAGGTCGGCCAGTGTGGAGTTGACCAGTGCCAGGAACTGCGGATCATCCTTGCGCACCATGCAGCTGTAGATTTCCCGCGACTGCTCCTCACCCACCACCACCCACTTATGCGGATCGCGGGCCTTCGCTCGTTCACCATAGAGCAGCGCGTCGTCCATATAGAACGCCGCCGCCCGACCCGACTGCAGCATCTGGAAAGCCTCGCCATGGTCCTTGGCGCTGATCACGAACATATCGATCTTGTGATCGACGTTGTAGCTCTTCAGAAACCGTTCATTCGTTGTGCCCGCGGTGGTCACGACGTTCTTGCCGCGCAGGTCAGCGAAACTCTTGATGCCGCTGTCCTTCGCCGTGAGCAACTGACCCTTCACGTAGATAAACCCGTAGGAAAACGCCACTTGCTGCATGCGCTCGGCGGTCACGCCGGTGGAGCCGCACTCAAGGTCGACCGTGCCGTTCTGCACCAGCGGAATGCGCGTTTGCGAGGTCACCAGGTTGTACTTCACCTGCAGATCCGGCAGTTCAAGCTTTTGCTTGATGCGCTCGACAATCTTGCTCGCCAGGTCCACCGAATAGCCCATCGGCTGCCCCGTGTGATCACCCACGTAGGAGAACGGCACCGACGCGTCGCGATAGCCCAGCGTGATGCTCTTGGCATTGGCAACCTTGTTCAGCGTACCGGTCAGTGGCGTTTCGTTGGCCTGGACCTGACTGGCGAGCAGCAGACCGAGGGTGCAGCCGATCAACGTGATTTTTTGCATTGTTATTCTCCGTTGTGGGTTGAGCGATTAGCGGCGCGCTGCGATCACGGTGATTTCCACCAGGACCTCGGGACGGGCCAGTTGCGCCTGCAAAGTCGTGCGGGTTGGCGCTTTGCCCGGTGACAGCCACTGCGACCAGACCTCATTCATGGCGGCAAAGTCGCGGCCAATGTCGTTCAGGTAAATGGTCACGTTGAGCAGATGATCCTTGTCGCTGTCAGCTTCGGCCAGCAACGCATCGATCTTCGCCAGCACCTCGGCGGTTTGGCCAGTGACGTCGAGGCTGTCACCCGGAACCTGTCCCGAGAGAAACACCAGATCGCCAAAGGTCACCGCGCCAGAGAGCCGGCTGTTGCTGTTGATACGGTTGATGCTCATCGGTTTTTCCTTTTCAAGTCAGGCGACGCGGGGGGCGAGGCCCTGCATTTCAATCGAGGGTGCGCGCCGGGCGATCAACTCGCTGAGCAACCGGGCGCTGCCGCAAGCCAGGGTAAAACCCAGGGCGCCATGGCCCAGGTTGAGCCACAGGTTGCGATACGCCGTGGCCCCGATCAACGGCACGCCGCTGGGGGTGGCCGGGCGCATGCCGGCCCATTCGATGGCGGCGGTGTAATCGCCGGCATTGGGTAAGGTTTCCTGCGCCTGGCGCTTGATCAGCGCCAGACGTTTGGGGTCGAGCGCCGGGTCGAAACCGACGATGTCGACCATCGCCGCCACGCGCAGTTGATCACCGATGCGGGCATAAACGATCTTGCGGTTGTAATCGGTGATGCTCAGCTCCGGCGCGCGATGTTCGGTGCGCACGGGCAAGGTCAGGCTGTAGCCCTTGAGCGGATACAGCGGCAGGTGCATGCCGGGCAGCGCCAGCGCCGGACTGCGATGACCGGCGGCGATCACCAGTTGCTCGACCGGCAGCACGTGCGAACCCATTTCTACAGCCTGCACCGCGCCATCCGCGTGGCGAATGCCGGTGACCTTGCGTCCCAGCAAAAACTCGCAACGCCCCGACGCCTGGAGCCGAGCCAGCAGTTGCTGGCAGAAAGCATGGCAATCGGCGACTTCTTCGTCAGGCGTATAAATCGCGCCCACAAACGGCGCCTCGGCAAGCGCAGGCTCCAACTGTGCGCATTCGGCACGCGACAGCACGTGCTGCTGTTGCGGATCGGCCAGGCCATGGCGCGCATGCTCAAAACTCGCGGCTTCACGAAACGTCACCAGTTTGCCGTTGCGCCGCCAGGCGAAGCCGTCGAGACGGTCTTCGTCCCGCCAGCCTTGCAGCGTGGACTGGCTCAGCAGCGCCAGACGCAGCAGGTGCGCGCCGTTGCGCTGATTCACAGAACGACGGCACGCCGCCAGGAAGGACGCCATCCAGCGCCATTGCGCCGGGTCCAGGCGCGGACGCAACTTCAGCGGCGAGTCACCGCGCAGGATCCAGCCAAGCGCCTGCAACGGCACACCGGCATCGGCCAGAGGCGCGACGTAACGGTAGGACAACTGGCCGCCGTTGGCGAAACTGGTCTCGCTGCCCAGCGAATCCCGGGCCTCGATCAGCGTCACGTCGATGCCGTCGCGAACCAGTGCGTAAGCCGTCGTCAGGCCGATGACGCCGCCACCGATGATGCAAACCCGCTGAGCCATGTCTGTCCTTAACCGTTGTTGAAACAGGCTTCAGGTTAGGACCAGGTGACAGACCTTGAACAATGCATAAAGATGCCTGACCCATAAACAAAGGTTATGGACTTGCCATGCGACTGCGACACATCGAGATTTTCCAGGCCATCCGCCAGACCGGTTCGGTCAGTGGCGCCGCGCAGTTGCTGCACGTGTCGCAGCCGGCGGTGAGCAAAGTGCTGCAACACGCCGAGCAGCAACTGGGCTTCCCATTATTTCTGCGGGTGCGCGGTAAATTGCAGGCCACGCCCGAAGCGCTGGAGCTTGAGCGCGAAGTCGACAAGGTCACCGAAAGCCTGCAGGGCGTGCGACGTCTGGCCCAGAGCCTGCGTCGCGAGCCGGGTCACAGCGTACGGATCGGCGCAATCCCGGCGCTGGCCCTGTCGCTGCTGCCGCCGGCCATCAACGAGTGGACGCAACGCTACCCGGACATCGTCTGCGAACTGTCCAGCGCCCACAGCCGTGAGCTGATGCAGAATTTGTTGATGCGCGAAGTGGATGTCGCGCTGACCTTGCAACCACCCGATCATCCGGGCCTGAAGGCGCAGCCCTTGGCCTGCGGGGTTTTGGTGGCGCTGGCGCCGTTGGGCTATTGGACCGACGACGCCTTGAGCCAACCATTACCGTTGAGCGAACTGGCCGGTGCGCCGCTGATCGGTCTGTCCAGCGCCGACCCGCTGGCCGCCAGGCTCGACAGCTACCTTGAGGCGGTCGAGCCGCCGCCACGGGTTCGTATCGCCGTGCAGACCTATTCGCTGGCGCGGGCGATGGTTGAATCCGGTGCCGGGCTGGCGGTGATCGATCCGTTTACCGCGCTAGGCGCGTCCCCCGCCACCACGGCGATTCGACCTCTGGCACCCGCGTTACCGATCACGTTGTATGCGGTGACTCGCGCCGACGAACCACCGCCCCATACCTTGAGCGACTTGTTGCAGGTGTTCAGCCGACGGGCGCAGGCGCAACTGGATCGCCTGTGCCACTGAGGGAGCATGCCTGCTCGCGAATGCGGTGGATCAGTCAGCGATGATGTCGACTGACCTGGCGCTTTCGCGAGCAGGCTCGCTCCCACAGGTTTTTCATATAGCTGCGGTGCGATCTACAAGACATAAAACATAATCGCCACGAAGTGCAGCAAGCTCCCGGCGATCACGAACAGATGCCAGATCCCGTGGGCATGGCGCAAACGACTGTCCAGCGCAAAAAAGACAATGCCCACGGTGTACAGCACGCCGCCCGACGCCAGCCAGGCGAAACCTGTACTGCCCAATGCCGCCAATAACGGTTTGACCGCCACAAGTACGATCCAGCCCATCACCGCATAGATCACGATCGACAGAATCCGCGCTTCCGAACGCGGCTTGATCTCCTGCAGGATGCCGATCAACGCCAATCCCCAGACAATTCCGAACAAGGTCCAGCCCCACGGCCCGCGCAGGGTTACCAGGCAGAACGGCGTGTAACTGCCGGCGATCAACAGGTAGATCGAAAAGTGATCGACCTTCTGCATGATCGCTTTCTTGCGCCCGCGCACGCTGTGGTAAACGGTCGATGCGCTGTAAAGCACCATCAAGGTAAATCCGTAAATCGCCACGCTGACAATCTTCCACGGGCTGCCGTCCATGCCGGCAATCACCAGCATCCACACCACCCCGACAACCGCTGCCACCGCCCCGACCAGATGCGTCCAGGCGTTCAATCTTTCCCCGTGATACATGTGTTGCTCACCTCAAGATTCGTTGCAACTTCGCGTAAGGCTCACGCCTGAAGGTTAAAAGCGCAATGTTTCAAAACACAAATCCCCCAAGAACCCACATACGTGCACAATCGAGCCATTCGAATAAGAGTCCGGCCCATGCTGATAGACGAAGAGTTGACCCTGAAAAAACTCGAGGTGTTCCTCGCCTTCATGCGCTCCGGCAATCTGGCTCGCGCCGCCGCCGAGTTGCAAACCAGCAACGTCAGCGTGCACCGCGCCATTCACTCGCTGGAAAGCGCCCTGCGTTGTCCGCTGTTCAAACATGAAGGGCGCAACCTGACGCCGCTGGAAAGCGCTTATGTGCTGGAAGAGCGAGCGCAGAAGCTGATTCAGGACGTGGTCGAAACCGTGCGCCTGACCCGCGAAGCCGCTGGATTTTCCGCTGAACGCTTCAAGTTGGGCTCGCTGTATTCGCTGACGGTAAAGACCGTGCCGCAACTGATCATGGGTTTGAAAATCCGCCGCAGCGAACTCAATATCGACTTGATCCTCGGCTCGAATTTCGACCTGCTGTACAAGCTCAAGAACATGGAAGTCGACGCGATCCTGGTGTCTTTGGACGACAGCGTGAACGACCCGGATTGCGAGCAGATTCCGTTGTTTTCCGATGACATCTTCCTGGCGACCCCGGCAGACTCGAAGTTTGCCCAACGCACCGAAGTGGATCTGGCCGAGGTCCGCGACGAGACGTTCATCACCCTGACCCAAGGCTTCGCCACGCACCAGGATGGCAATCGGGTGTTCAAGCAGGCGGGGTTCGAGCCGAAGGTGGCGATGCAGGTCAACGACATTTTCACCCTGCTGAGCATGGTCAGCTCGGGGGTGGGTTATGCGTTGCTGCCGGGGCGGATTGCGGCGGTGTATGAGAACCGTGTGAAGCTGATTCCGTTGCAGGAAAAGTATCGGTTGCAGCAGCACATCGGTGTGGTGTTTTTGAAGGCCAAGGAGCGCGATCCGAATTTGCTGGCGCTGCTGGCGGAGTGTCGGATGTATGCCAATCGGCAGACTTGAGGTCGCGTCGCGGATTTCGCGAGCAAGCCCGCACACGGGAGAATGCATTCCAATGTGTGGGGCTTGTCCACGAAGGTGTCAGAAAATGTCAGCCCATCAACCCGCGCATGATCAGATACAACAGCGATGGCCCAAGCAAACACCCTAACGCGGTGTAGAACGCCGCCGTCAGGCAACCATACGGCACCAGTTTCGGATCTGTCGCGGCCAAACCGCCGGCCACACCGCTGGAGGTGCCCATCAAACCGCCGAAAATCACCGCACTGCGCGGGTTGTTCAGCCCGATCATCGGTGCCACGAACGGCGTCATCACCATCACCAGAATGGCTTTGATCAACCCCGCCGCAATCGACAGCGCCATGACCTCGGAACTCGCACCAATCGCTGCCCCGGTTACCGGACCGACGATGTACGTCACCGCGCCCGCGCCGATGGTAGTCAAGCTCACCGCATCGGTGTAACCGAACGCCATCGCCACCGCGACACCGGCTATGAACGATGTTCCGACGCCGACGAACAACGCCAGCACACCGACAAAACCGGCACGCTTGAGCTCATCGACACTGACACCGAACGCCGTGGCGACAATCGCGAAATCACGCAACATGGCGCCGCCCAGCAGGCCGATGCCCGACAACAACGGAATGTCCACCACGCCTTTCTGGCCACCGGTCAGCGCGCCCCCGATATAAGACAACAACAACCCAAGCAGAATGGCGATGGCCGAGCCGTGCAGGCGACCTTTGGTGAATGTATTGGAAATCCAGTAGGACACCCACATGGTCACACCGACAATCAGAAAGCCACTGATCAGGCCGTAACCGGTAATTACCTTCATCATCGATTCGTACATGGCGATCACCCTACCGTCTTGGGAGGAATGACCGAGGCGGGTTCCTTGTTGCCGATGCGTACCAGCACCGGCACCAAGGCAAAGGCGATAACCACCGCTGCCGTCCCCGCCAGGATCGCCATCGGCCCACCCTTGAGTGCGCCATAGACGTTTTGTTGTGCCGCCATGGCGACGACGATCGGGATATAAATTGCGCTCCAGAACTCCACGCCCTGCTCTGTCTTGCCTTTGAACCAACCACTTTTATTCAGGTAACTGCCGAGGCCGATCAACAGCAGCATCGCAATACCTACACCGCCAACGTTGGCCGGTACACCAATCAGCTTGCCGAGCAGTTCACCGACAAAAATACCCACCAGGGTACAAAAGGCGAGAAACGCCACACCGTAAATAATCATTGTTGTTGTCCTCAAAGTGCATCGTCGAATGTTGTTTTTGTTGTTCGAAGGCTTGAGTCGATGGTCTAGGGTTGGCGGCTTCCCTCCTCACGCAACAGCGCCTGCAAGGTATCGAGGCGAGCACCGTCGAAGGCAATCACGGTGCCCTGCTCGAACACCCGGCGCGCCAGCCCGGTCAGCACCGCGCCGGGTGGCAGTTCAATCTGCAGGCGTACGCCGCGCTCGTAGGCGCTTTGCACGGTGCCACGCCAATCGACGACGCGGCACATGTTAAAAGCGAGGTCATCGCGCAAGGCTTCGACATTGATGATTGGCCGGGCGCGACTGCCACTGAGGTAACCCAGAGCCGGCGTTTTCAGCGACACCTTGGCGAATGCATCCGCCAGCGTTTTAGCGGGCGCATCCAGCAGGGGGCAATGCGACGGCACACTGACGGCGAGTCGTTTGGCCAGGCCTGCACCGCGACCTTTCGCCAGCTCGGCGACGGCTTTCATCGCGCCGTCGCTGCCGGCAATCACCACCTGGTTATCGGCATTGATGTTGGCCAGGTAAACCGGCGTGTCGACGCTGTGAACCTGCGCCAGCAAGCCTTCCACTGTGGACAAATCGAGGCCGATGATCGCGGTCATGCCGTAGCCCTGTGGATAAGCCTGCTGCATCAGTTCACCGCGCAGGCTGACCAGATGCAACGCATCGCTGAAACCCAAGGCACCCGCCACCACTGCCGCCGGATAGGCACCAATGGACAATCCCGCCACGTAATCCGGCGCCATGGATAACTGGCGCGACGCGGCGACACCGGCGATCAACAGGCAAAGCTGAACCGCCCGTGTCGACTTCAACGCTTCGGCAGAATCCAGCAGCAACGCCTCTTCACCGAGCACGTTACTCGCCTCGTTCACCGTTTCGCGAGGCAAACGATGGAGCATGCCCGGCTGTTGCGCGCCCTGGCCGGGGAACACCAGCAAACTGCTCACGCTGCTTGCTCCCACGGATCAATGACCAGGCAGGCCTCGCGGGCGTTTTTCAGCAAAACCCGACGGGCAGGACCGGCCCATTCGCGCAGCGCGACAGCGCCGAAAGGCGTTTGCAACTGCATGTCCACTTGGCACACAGCCGCGTCCAGAATCTTCACCAGCGCCTGCGCTTTCAATCGGTCGAGCGGTTGCGGCGTGCGCAGGATCAAGTCGAGATCGCTGCGCTCATGCAAGGCCTGAAAACCGCTGGCCAATTCAAACCCGGCGCTGCCGCTGACGCCCCACGCCCAACCATAATCATCCAGCAGTGGCCGCAGCTGAGTGAGGGCGTGGACTGCCGGCAAATCCCGGTCAATCGAGACATGACAAAGTGCTTCGGGTGTGACGCGACGCGAAATCGTATCGATCGACATCACTGTTGCAAAGCGCTGTTCACGTAACCGCCCACGCACCCCGACCGCGATGAAATCCGGCGCACTCAACGCACGCCGAACCACCACCGGCTGACCCGCGCTGATCGACTCGACCACCCACGCAGGCGCGTCCACCGGCAGCTGCTCTGGGGTCATGCCCCAGAGCAGGTCGTGGGCCAGAAAGGTATTCACCACTGCTCTCTCAGCAGTTGGCGAACGTTGCTCGAGGCCGCGCGATTGCTCGCACCCAAGCGGCCGCTCAAATCGCGACCGCTTGCGGCGACATCGCCAATCGCCAGGCCCAGGCACTCAGTCACACGCGCCAGATCGGCGGCCGTCGGCTGCTCGATCTGTTCAACCGACAAGGTTTCCCAAAGCAAACCCAGACTGGCGTAGCTGTCGATGTCATACGCCATCGGTGGCACGCTGGCAGCCAGCGCTTCCAGCTCTTCGACGCTGCGCAAGGTCACCCGCGCCGCCGAAGCCTTGCCCATCGCATGCACCATCACGCCTGGATCACGCAGCGCGATCAATCGATTGGCCTGATACCCATGGGCCAAGAATGCCCCGGACATTGCCTTGCCCACCAGCAAACCGATCACCGCGTGGCCAGCCAATCGGGCACGGGCATAACTGTCTGCCGCAGCGGCCAGTGCCTGATGAATGCCGAGTGCTTCTTCGCGCCGACCGTAGGCCTGACTCGGCACATCGATGATCGCGATCACGGCGCGCTTGTGCGGTTTATCAACGTCAGCCGTGATGACTTCATCCACCGCCCTGGCCAAACCCCAGCCTTCCAGCAAACCCACCTCGCCGTTGCGAGCGCGGACAAAGCGGTTGTCGGGATCCGCCACCACCGCAATGAACCGAACCGACTGATCACCCAACACACCGTCGGCCACCTTCAACGAAGCAGGCAAACCGTCGACCGGTGTCGCGCCCGCACTCAAGGCATTGAACCAGCTCAAACCTCTCAGGGAATACGAATTCATGAGCGCTCTCCTTGATACAGATCGCGAACCGTCGCCGGATCGATTTGCGGCGTGGCGTCCAGACGGGCCAGCCGTTGCAGGAACAGATCGGCCTGACGACTGCGTTGTTGCGCTGGCAGGCCTTGTTCAAGCAACTCACTGACCTGCTGCTGAATCTGCGCCACGTCGTCAGCCACAAAACGATCCGCCAGACCGCTGGCAAAACGTTGCTCGCCGCCGGTCAGGCTCCAGATGAAAGGACGGTCGCGGGAGTCGTATTCCTCAAGCCCCGCTTCCTGTTCGATCACTTGTGGACCGTTCAGGCCAAGACGCGCTTCCTGGGTCACCAGCAAATAGCTGCACAACCCGGCGGCAATCGACATCCCGCCAAAGCAGCCCACGCTACCGGCCACGACGCCGACAACGGGTTGGTACTGGCGTAAATCGACGATCGCCGCATGAATATCGGCAATCGCCGCCAGCCCGAGGTTGGCTTCCTGCAACCGCACGCCGCCCGTTTCCAGCAACAACACGGCGCGGGTCGGAATCCCGTTGCGGTTGTCTTCGGCAGCCAGTTCCAGCGCGCCGGCAATCTTCGCCCCGCCGACTTCGCCGAGGCTGCCGCCCTGAAACGCGCCTTCGATCGCCGCGATAACCACCGGCATACCGCCGATGCTGCCCTTGGCAATCACCACGCCGTCATCGGCTTGCGGCACCACGCCCTGGCGCGACAACCACGGCGACATGATCCGTTGGAACGGGTCGAGCAATTCGCGGAAGGTGCCGGCATCGAGCAAGGCTTTCGCCCGTTGCCGCGCACCGAGTTCGACGAAACTGTGTTTATGCAGGAGGTCTGCGCTGTCAGTCATGGCCGATCTCCTCAAAGCCTTGTTCCAGACGCAAGCGCACCACGCCGGGGGTTGCGCCGAAGTCGTGGATATCGATGGCCATCGCTGGCGGGACCTGGCCGTCGAACATCCGCGCAAACAGATGCTGCCAGCGTTGTTCGGCGCCATTGACCGAGGTCTGCACCTTGATGGTCAGCTTGCCGGCCTGACCCGGTTCGATCAGCACTTCCAGATCGCCAGAGCCGACACAACCCACCAGGGTGCGGCCACGTGGCGGCTGCCCGGCGGGGAATTCAAAGGATAAGGTTTCCATCAGAAAGCTCCGGACTCGATGCGATCGATAAACAGGCAGGCGGCGAGTAAATCCGCTGCACCGCCGGGCGACGCATTCAATGCGATTAATTGTTCGTCCAGTTCGTGCAGACGGCGACGACCGGCGAGGCTGGCGCTGCCGCCGGCATCGAGTACCGCCTGGGCGCCGAGTTGCATGGTGTGCAGGCCGTGTTCGCCGGCGCGGTAGAGCACGCAGGTGTCGCTCAGTTGAGTCATGATCGCCAGCAACGCATCGAGCCGGGCGTTCTGTTCACCATGGCCGGCGGCGCGGCTGATTTTGAGTTGCGGCAGTGCGCGTTGCAGCACTGAAGGAAAGCCCAGTTGCGCCTCTTCACGGGCACCGCGCGCGCCGTAACGTCGGGCGACTTGGGCACCGTGGCTCAGAGGCCTTGGAGCGTAACGATCGTCGAGCAGCGCGAGGCGAGCGGCGCGCAACGTGACCGAGCCTGGGCCCCTGGACTCAGGTTCAAGCGCCGCCGCCGCGGCCAGCAATCCCAACGCCCAAATCGCGCCACGGTGGGTATTCACCCCATTGGTGGTGGCGAGCATCGTTTGCTCCCCTTCCCGGCCAACTCGGCCGAGGGCCTCACGCAGCGGCAAACCCACTTCGCCAATTTCGATAGCCGCTTGCGCCATTTCCTTGAACGCTGGCCACAACGACAACGCCGAAGCGTGCATCAGCCCAAGGTGCAAATCGGTATGCGCGCCGTTGCCACGACGATCGACCAGCGCCGGTTTCGGCGACAAATCCGCTTCGTCGATCAGCGCATCCACCGCCAGGTCCGCCAGCCGCTCGGCCAGGGTTAAGGTTTTCGGTTGCAGGTTGAAGGCGTGCATTACCAGCTCCTGAATTTGGCGGGCGGGTTGTAGAGGCCACCGGACCACTCGACCAGATCCGCCACGCTTTTGGCGGCGAGCAATTCGCGGGTGGCGTCGGTGCGACGGATGCCGAGGTCTTCGGGCAAGGCGATCAAGCCTTCACGGCGCATGCGGGCGGTGTCTTTCGGGTTGTGACGCAAGCCGATCACGGTCACGCCAGCGACAGCGGCGATCATCGCCTGACGCTCTTCCAGCGAACGCGCCTTGTACAGATAGGCGATGCCCTCTTCGGTCAGCAGGTGAGTGACGTCGTCGCCGTAGATCATGATCGGCGCCAGCGGCATGCCGCTTTTCTTCGCCACTTCAATCGCATCGAGGGTTTCGACGAAGGTCGGTTTGCCACCTTCCTGGAAGGTCTCGACCATTTGCACCACGAGTTTTTTGCCGCGTTCGAGCAAGGGCTCCGGCGCGTCACCGTGGCGCATGTCGAGCCAGGCCGGAGTGCCATGGCGGCGACCGCGCGGGTCGTGGCCCATGTTCGGCGCACCACCGAAACCGGCGAGGCGACCACGAGTCACGGTGGAAGAATGGCCGTCGCCATCGACTTGCAGAGTCGCACCGATGAACAGGTCGACCGCGTATTGCCCGGCCAGTTGGCTGAACATTCGGTTGGATCGCAGCGAGCCGTCGCGACCGGTGAAGAACACGTCCGGCCGCGCGGCAATGTAGTTTTCCATGCCCAGTTCGGTGCCGAAGCAATGCACGCTTTCGACCCAGCCGCTTTCGATGGCAGGGATCAGGGTTGGATGCGGATTGAGCGTCCAGTTGCGGCAGATCTTGCCTTTGAGGCCGAGGGATTCGCCGTAGGTCGGCAGGATCAATTCGATGGCGGCGGTGTTGAAGCCGATGCCGTGGTTCAGCGACTGGACGTTGTGTTTTTCGTAGATCCCGCGGATCGCCATCATCGCCATCAGCACGTGCACAGGCTTGATATGCCGGGGGTCGCGGGTGAACAGCGGTTCGATGTAGAACGGCTTGTCGGCCACCACCACGAAATCGACCCAGGAGGCGGGGATGTCGACGCGTGGCAAGTCAGTAACGTCGTCCACCAACTGATTGACCTGAACGATGACGATGCCGTCGCTGAACGCCGCCGGTTCGATCAGCGCCGGCGTGTCTTCGGTGCTGGGGCCGGTGTAGATGTTGCCGGCGCGGTCGGCCATGAAACCGGCGGAGAGCACGACGTTGGGAATCAGGTCCACCACCAACCGTGCGTAGAGCTCGATGTAGGTGTGGATCGCGCCGATTTCCAGCAGGCCGTCTTCCAGCAACTGGCTGATGCGCAGACTCTGGGTGCCGGCAAAGGAAAAGTCGAGCTTGCGGGCGATGCCGCGTTCAAACAGGTCCAGGTGTTCGGAGCGTCCGACGCTGGGCATGATCATGTGCAGGTCATGCAGCTTTGTCGGATCGGCTTTTGCCAGTGAGCGCGAAAGGAAATCCGCCTGCTTCTGGTTGTTGCCCTCCAGCACCACACGGTCGCCAGGCAGGATCAACGCTTCGAGCGCCGCTACGATGTTGTCGGTGGGCAGAACCACACCGTCGGCCAGGCCCTTGACCAACTCGAGGCGCCGCTGCTTTTCGCTGCGCCGCCGCGTCCATCGCGAGTCGGGGGATATTGTTGTTGTCATGACCACTCCACGGGTTCGCTGTCGTGGGGGTCACCTTAGGAGTGTTGGGTGGGGGGCATCAATCAAGCAGAGAGACGGATCGTTACGGTCACCGTAACGAACACTCCCCTTGTGGCGAGGGAGCTTGCTCCCGCTCGGCTGCGAAGCAGTCGTAAAACATTGCACGCGGTATACCTGATTTACCTCGGTCGCAGGTCTTGGGGCCGCTTCGCGCCCCAGCGGGAGCAAGCTCCCTCGCCACAGGGGCTGGTCAGGCGAGCCCGGCACTCACAAGCAACTCCTCCAGCGCCAGCAAGTCCGGCACCTTGGCCACTTGATCACCCACTTGCACTGCCGCCTGCTCCAGCGCACACAGCGGCACATCCACATAGCTCAATTGGCTATCGAGCTTGTAAGACCGCGGAATCCCCTGCACCAGCAACGCCATGAATTTCAGCTCCGGCCGCCCCCCCAGCGCATTGAGAATCACAATTCGCGCCCGTTCGCCGATGACAATTTTCTGCCCGCAGGCCGACTCGAAACTCAGCAACGGAATCTGCCGGTCCCGCCACGTTACCCGCCCCAGATACCACGGCGGCGAATCGAGATCGAACGCTCCCGCTTGATAGTCGATCAGCTCTGCAATCGCCACGTTGGGCAAAATCAGATTGCGGTCAGCCAGGGGCAGCAGCAGCCCGGTGAGGTTGCTGGTGCGGTGTTCAAGCATGGGTTTTGCTCCACAGCGCGATGCTTTCGAGCAGCACCGATTCCTGGTACGGCTTGCCGAGGTAGTCGTTGACGCCGATGGCCATGGCGCGGTCGCGGTGTTTCTGGCCGGTGCGCGAGGTGATCATGATGATCGGCAAGTGCTGCAAACGTTCGTCCGCACGCACTTGGGTCGCCACTTCGAAACCGTCCATGCGCGGCATTTCAATGTCCAGCAGCATCAGGTCCGGCATGTGTTCTTCGAGCAGCAACATGGCATCGACGCCATCCTTGGCCGTCAGTACGTTCATGCCGTGGCGTTCGAGCAAACGGCTGGTGACCTTGCGCACGGTGACTGAGTCGTCGACCACCAACACCAGCAACGGCTTGTGCGGCTCGGATTCTGCGTCCTGCCTCAGCGGTTGTTGCGGCACCCGCGCCTGCATCGCGCGGATCGGCGCCAGCAGATCGAGAATCAGCACCACCCGGCCATCGCCGAGGATCGTCGCCCCGGACAACCCCTGCACCGCCGCAAACTGCGGGCCGAGGCTTTTCACCACGATTTCCCGGGTACCGGCCATGGCATCGACCTGCACCGCGATGTGCCGTTCGTTGCATTGCACCAGCAACACCGGCAACGGCAGGCTTTGGCCCAGCAGTTTCGGGCGGGTGCTGGTTTTCAGCAGTTCGCCGAGGTAGCACAGTTCATAGTGCTGCCCGGCGTATTTGTAGGTCGGCGGATCGAGCCGGTAATGCCCTTCGAGTTCGTTGGGCAGCACCCGCACGATACCGTCGATGGTGTTCAGCGGGATCGCATATTGGTCCTCACCGCACTGCACCATCAGCGCCCTGTTGACCGACACGGTGAACGGCAGCCGAATGCGGAAATGCACGCCCTGCCCCGGCACAGAGTCGATGCTCATGCTGCCGCCCAGCTGTCGCACCTCTTCGTGGACCACGTCCATGCCCACACCACGCCCGGAAATCTGGGTGATTTTTTCCGCCGTGGAGAACCCCGGTTGCAGGATGAATTGCAGCACGTCGCGGTCGCTGATATCGCTGTCCGGGGCCAGCAAACCGCGCTTGATTGCCTTGCGCCGTACCGCGTCCAATGGCACACCGGCGCCGTCGTCGCGGATGTCGAAAATGATGTCGCCGCCTTCGCGCGACAGGTCGAGGGTGATCCGCCCTTGCGCCGGTTTACCGGCCGCGATGCGCACCTCCGCGGATTCCAGGCCATGGTCGACGGCGTTGCGCAGCATGTGTTCCAGCGGCGCGGCCATGCGTTCGAGGACGTTGCGATCCATCTCGCCTTCGGCGTTGCCGACGATGAATTCCACGTCCTTGCCCAGTTCGCTGGAAACCTGGCGAACGATGCGTTTCAAACGCGGCAACATCCGCTCGAACGGCACCATGCGCGTACGCATCAGGCCTTCCTGCAATTCGGTGTTGATGCGGCCCTGCTGTTGCAGCAGGTTCTCCGCGTCCTGGTTGCGCCGGTCGAGGGTTTCCTTGAGGTCGAGCAAGTCAGAAGCGGACTCGAACAGCGCCCGCGACAGTTGCTGCAACTGCGAGTGACGATCCATCTCCAGCGGGTCGAATTCTTCGTAATCCGAACGCTCGGCGTCGACTTGCTGACGGCTGAGAATCCGCCCCTGGGTTTCGGTATCGAGCCGGCGCAGTTGATCACGCATGCGCTCGATGGTGGTTTCCATCTCGTTCAACGCCACGCGCGCATCGTTGACCTGTTGTTCGATGCGGCCACGGAAGATCGAGGTTTCCCCGGCCAGGTTGACCAGGTCGTCGAGCAATTCTGCCGAGACCTTGACCATGTCGGCACCGGCATCGACTTGTGGCGCAAGTGGCTCGACCTTGGGTGCAACCGTTGCGGCAACCGGTGCTTCCGGCACCTCCGGATGGCTGAAATTGCGGATCGCATCGATCAGTCGATCAGCGGGCGGCAACGGTTGACCGGCGCGGGTGGCGTCGAGCATCTGCGCCAGTCGGTCATGGCTGCTTTGCAACAACCCGAACAGCGCTGCCGTCGGTTTCAGCGTACCGGCGGACAAACCTTCGTAGAGAAATTCCAGTTCATGGGCGAGGTCGCCGATCGGGCCGATTTCCACCATCCGTGCACCGCCCTTGAGGGTGTGCAGGTCGCGCAGCAGGGTTTCCATTTCCTGGCGATTGGAAGGTTCTGCCTGCCAGCGCACCAACGCCGCGCCGGAGTTTTCGATGATGTCGAAACCTTCCTCGAGAAAGATTTCCAACAGTTCAGGATCATGCCCTGGCGAATCCTCGGCTCGCGCAGCCTCGACGGTTTCAGGCGCGTTGGCGTTGCCTTGGCGGAACTCGCGGATGGCGTCGATCAGCTCGCCCGGATCACCCAGCGGTTTCTGGTGCTGTAATTGCTCAAGCAACTGAGCCAGCCGCTCATGGCTTTGTTGCAGCAGGTGCGCCAACGCCTCGCTGTGGCTGTAACGGCGATCGACAAGGCCTTCGTAAAGGTTTTCCAACTCATGGGCGAGGTCACCGACCGGTTCGACCTCGGCCATCCGCGCGCCCCCCTTGAGCGTGTGCATATCCCGCTGCAAGGACAACAGCGGCGCGGCGTTTTCCGGGTCATTCAGCCAGCGCTGCAGGGCCTGGCCGGCGCTTTCGAGAATGTCCACCGCCTCTTCGAGGAAGATCGAAACAATCTCATCGTCTAGCTCATGATCCTTTGTGGGAGCGAGCCTGCTCGCGATGGATTCATAGGCCCCGCGTTTATCCTGCAATAATGCGTCATCGTTGACGTCCATCGCGAGCAGGCTCGCTCCCACAGGGGGTACTGTGTTTTCAAGTTCGGCGGTAACGCTGCCCAGTTCGCGAATGCTCAGGGTGCGGCTGCCGTCACTGCGAATCAGGCCCATGGCCGACGGGTCGAGGCTCTCGTCGAGCAAACCGCGCAAGGCGCGGATGCGCTCCGGTTGCGGGCTGACTTCCTGGCCGGCTGCCAGTTCGTCGAGCATGTTGATCAGCGCTTCGTGAGCACTTTGCGCCTCGTGGAAAAACCGGTCGCTGACCGCCAGGCTGCTTTCTTCCACGGCACCATAGAGATCCAGCAAGGCTTCGCACAACTCATCCACCGGATGCAGATCTGCCAGGTGTGCTCCTTCGCCAAGGGTGGTCAATTCATCCAGCAGTGCACTGAGTTCCTGACGTTCGCCGGGGTGTTGCTGCCAGCGCTGCAACAGGCTTTCGGCATCCAGCAAGATGTCCATGCCCTGGGCCAGGAAGTTGTTGATCAATTGCGGGTCGCGCTTGGTTCGAAGCGCCGTGCTCGGCGTGCTCAACAGCGCTTCCAGACGCTCGGCCAGCAGCGTCTGGGTTCTCTCGATCAATGAACGGGCACCGGGAATCTCGGCCAGCGGATCGACCTTGAGCTGACGCAGCCCGAGGCGGAACACGCCTTCGGCTTCCAGCAGCAGTTCGACTTCGTCGAGGTCCAGGGCGATGAGGTGCGCCTTGTACTCGCGGGCCAGGTGATCCAGCGGTGTCGCCAGCTCGGCGATCGGCAGGACGCCGGCCATCGAGGCGCTGCCCTTGAGGGTGTGCAGCGCTCGCTGCAATTCGTCGCTGGCCTGCAACGGCACGTGTTCGGCGGCCTGTTCGAGGAAGCGATTGAGGGTGGCCAGATGGGTTTCGGCCTCGTTGCGGAAGATCTCCAGCAACAGCGGATCGAGGGCCGCGACGTCCTGCACGTCTTCATCGGACAAAGGCTCGTCACCCTTGGCGAGGGCATGTGCGCGGGCGGCCAATTGGTCGACATCGTTGCGCTGACGCTGGGCATTGTCGGCAAATTCGGCCACCAGTTCCGGCAGCAGGTTCAACACGTCGCCGAGCAGTTGTTGCACGGCCTGGCCCGGCTCAACGCTGTGCTCCAGCACACGGTTGAGCAGGTTTTCCACAGCCCACGCCAATTCACCCAGGACCAAGGCGCGAACCATCCGGCCACTGCCCTTGAGGGTGTGGAAGGCTCGGCGCAACTCGCTCAAGGCTGCTGTGTTGTCGGGATAGGCCAACCAGCGCGGCAGGTATTCGCGAAGGATGTCCAGGACTTCATCGGTTTCTTCAAGGAAGACTTCGCGCAACTCGTCGTCCACCGGCGCTTCGCCCACCGGCGGCGGCAACAGGCTGCCAGGGGTGTTCAGCGCGGGCGGATTCACCGCAGAGACCGGGTTGGCCAGCACATCGGCCAGGGTCTGGACGACTTCCGGATCATCCAGTTCCTGCAAGTCCTGCATGACCTGCGCTTCGCTCGGGCTGAGCACGTCTTCAAGCACCGGTACATGCTGCTCGCTGGGGAAGACACCCAGTGACGCGAGGCTTTTTTCCGCGACGTCGAGCAACTGTTCGCCGGCCGCTTCGGGATCGTCGCTGAGGCGCTCAAGGTAATACTCGAGGCTGGTGATGACGTCGGCCAGGCTGTCCAGTTCCTGCCAGTCAGGCTGGCCCTGTTCCAGCAGCAAATGCTCACGGATGAAATGATTGCAGGCGTCGATCAGGCTCGCGGCCCGGCTCAGCGGAATCATCGCCAGCGCACCGCGCACCTGGGTCAGCAAGTCCGGCAACGGTTGCAAATGCTGGCGGTCCCAATCGGCGTCGATGTAATCGACAATCATGTCCTTGGCCTGCTGCAGGCAGATGCGCGCTTCCTTGATTACGATCTGGTGGATCTGCGTCAGGTCGGTGGTCGGCAGACGGCTGTCTTCCTGGCTACTTTCCGGCTCCACGGTGCCGACCATGCCGGCCAGCGTCGCCTCGACGTAGAGCAAGGCCCCGGCGACATCCATGAGGATCGCGTCGTTGGGTTCGCGTTGGCCTTGAGCAAGGCTCAGCACCACCGCCAGTTGATCGATGATGACCTTGCGCGGCTGGCCGAAACCGAGCACCGCCAGGGTGTCCGCAATCTGTCGCAGCGGTGCGAGCAGGCTTTCGAGGTCCGAGGTGTGCTGACGGTCGCTGCGCACGAACAGGTCCAGGCGCTCCTTGACCCGAACCAGTTCTTCGCACAGCGCCGCCAGTACCGAGCGCATGGCATCGCGGTCAGGACCCGCCAGCCGCGCCCGCTCTTCGTCGACCATCGCGCTGTCAGGCAACGCGTCGTCCAATCCGTAGCGATCTTTCATGGTCAGCATCTGCCCGGTGGGGTGTTCGGCCTTGGCAATGTAGAACAGCAAACTCTTGAGCAACTCCGGCGGTGCCGGCTGATTGATCGCGGACATGCCCTGCTCGAGCAGGCGCTTGAGCTCTTTGTCGGCGTCCTTGAACAGGCTGCGCAGGGCCGGGCTGTTGGCGATCGAACCGCCGCGCATGCCTTCGACCAGCGCCGAAGCGACTTGCCACAACGGGCTGAGGGGCGCGTTGCCACACAACCCCTCGAGGCGTGAAAACACCTTGGCCAGGTAACCGAGGTGGGTGTCGTCATCCTGCTCGCGCAGCAACCCGACCAGGGCCATCTGCAACATCTGGCGCAATTTGCGCAACACGTTTGGCAGGTCCGCCGGTTCCAGCCGCGCCAGTGATTGTTCATTCAGCGGTGGCAGCTCCGGCAACTGCGGAGTGAACAGGCTGGTTTCCGACAACAGGCTTTCGCCGCGGGCGCTGCGCAGATCGTTGATCAGCGGCAGCACCACCAGCGGCAGGTCGCGGCGCGCGCCTTGTACGCGGTCGAGATAGATCGGCAACTGACCGATTGCTTGCAGCAACAGGTGAATGGCCTCGTCGCGATGGCTGACGCGGTTCTGTTGCAAGGCAGCGGCCAGTTGCTCCATTTCTTCGGCGAGCAGTGCCGCGCCGTAAAACTCGACCATCTGCAAACTGCCGTGAACCTGATGGATGCACGCCAGACATTCACTGAGGGCGTGCGTCGCCTGAGGGTCATCAAGCAACGTTTCAATCGCCTGGTGAGCCACTTTCAGCGTTTCGGCAATCTCGCCTTTGACCCACTCCAGGGCCACATAGTCGTGCCGATCACCCATAACTGCTCCGTTCATCGTTCGAACGCCCGTGGGCACTTCACACTTTATCCACAGTTTGCGCCTTGGCGGCCGGCAAGGTGAAACCCGACACCGAGCGCCGCAGCTGGCTGGCCATTTTCGCCAGGTTGCCGATGCTTTCGGCCGTGGCCGTGGAGCCGGACGACGTTTGCGTGGTGATCTGCTGGATCACGTTCATCGTCAGGGAAATCTGTCCGGCCGAAGACGTTTGTTGCTGGGCGGCGTTGGAGATGCTCTGGATCAGCGCCGCGAGGGTTTTCGATACGCCTTCGATTTCTTCCAGGGCCACACCGGCATCCTGCGCCAGACGCGCGCCACGCACGACCTCGGTAGTGGTCTGTTCCATGGAAATGACCGCTTCGTTGGTGTCGGCCTGAATCGCCCGCACCAGGGTTTCGATCTGCCGGGTCGCGGCGGACGAGCGTTCGGCCAACCGTTGCACTTCATCGGCAACCACCGCAAAACCGCGCCCGGCGTCACCGGCCATGGAAGCCTGGATGGCCGCGTTGAGCGCGAGGATGTTGGTCTGGTCGGCAATGTCATCAATCAGGCTGACAATGTCGCCGATTTCCTGCGAAGACTCGCCCAGGCGTTTGATGCGTTTGGCGGTGTCCTGAATCTGCTCGCGGATGTTGTCCATGCCGTGGATGGTGTTGTGCACCACTTCATTGCCCTTGTTGGCAATTTCCACGGAGCGCTCGGCAACTGCCGAAGATTCGGCGGCGTTGGCCGAGACCTGGTCGATGGACTGCGCCATGTCGTTGATCGCGGTGGAGGCTTCGCTGATCTGTTGCGCCTGATGTTCCGAGGCCTGTGCCAGGTGCATGGCGGTGGCTTGAGTTTCCTGCACGGCGGCGGCGACCTGGCCGGCGGTGAGGTTGATGGTTGCCACCAGATCGCGTAGCTGATCCACGGAATAGTTGATCGAATCGGCGATGGTCCCGGTGAAGTCCTCGGTCACCGATGCCGTCACGGTCAGGTCACCGTCGGCCAGGTCTTCGATCTCGTCAAGCAGCCGCATGATTGCGTTCTGGTTGCGTTCGTTCTTCTCGGCGGTTTCCCGTAGCTGACGGTTGGTTTCGCGAACCATTACCAGACCGATGAGGATGATCGACATCAGCGCCAGCAGGCCCAGCACGTAGCCACCGATTTCGTCGGTGTTACGCCCGCCGGCGAGGTTTTCGAAACCGCTGGCCAGGTGTGAAGCTTCGTCTAGCAGGGTTTGTGACAAGGAAAAAATGTTGGTGGCCGATTCGCGAACCTTGAACAGTTCTGGCGATGTTTCGAGGATTTCATCCACCGAACCGGAGACGAATTCGAACAACTCGGAAATCTCGACCAGTCGGGCACGGGCATCTCGGTCTTCGACCTGGCTGACCTTCAATGCCGGATTGCCCTGAAGCATGCCCGTGAGCACCTGGCCGAAACGCGCGGCGTCGCGACCGAAAGCGTCGGCGGCCTGTTGCGAACTTTCATCGCCAGACAGCACGGTGTTGACTGCGCCGAGAATCCGCTCGGCCAACAGTGACTGACGCTGGGCCATCGCGACCTGAGCGGCCGGCGCACCCCGTTGCAGAAGGATTTCGACGACTTTTTCGTACTCGACCTGCAATTGCGGCACGGTTTCAGCGAGGGTGGCGGCGACTTGATGCAGCGACAGCACCGTCTGTTCGCTGGACAGGATGGCGTCGGTGTTTTTCAGCAGACGCTCCCAGTCCAGTTGCACGGCGCGCATTTCCGGGCGCACGGTGGACGGCGCTGGCGGCAGGCCGGTAGACGGGTCGCCTTTCTTCAGATAACCCCAGCGCTGGGCGAAATCGTTGCGCGCATCGCTGAGCAACTTGAACGCGGCAGCCTTGCCGGCTGCGGCTTCCGTGGCGTTCTTGGCAATACGCTGGGACAGCACGCGCAGCTCGCCGGCGTGGCCGATGTACTGTTTATCGTACGTGGCTTGAGTGTTGAGGTAAGCGAAGTTGGCGAACAGCAGCATGATGAAGACAATCAACGCGATGAACAGCGCGATGATCTGCGATCGGCTGCGCGACCCTTCTGGCTTGCCTGTTTTTGCTTTTATCATCGGTCCTCGCCTGTTATCGCACCGTTAGAACCCACCATAAATCCCCTGTGGGAGCGGGCTTTTGTGGCTCACCACATAGCCCGGCGCCCACTGGGTCCGGGATTACAGCGCTACATGCATGAAGCTTTGCGATCGCGCCAGCGCAAACGGGCTGAACACCTGCCAATTCTGCTCACGCCGAAACCGGCCCCTGATGAACGGTGCAATCGGGCCATTCAACGCCTCTACCGGCTCCAGGCTGTCCTGGGCAAAGTGCTGAAGGCCGAAAACCTCATCGACCATCAACCCGGCAAACACGTCGTGATGCTCCACCACCAGTACCCGCCGCTGTTTGCGCGCCGCCGACAACTCGTGGCCGAGCTCTTTATCCGAAAAGAAGGCGCACAAATCCATCATCGGCAGCAAGCGCCCGCGCAGGTTGGCCACGCCCTTGACCCAGGGCTTGACCCCCGGCAGTTGCGTGAACCGTGGTTCGTGCAGGACTTCGCTGACCTCGCCCATGGGGGCGACGTACCAGTGCTCGCCCAAGCGAAAACCGATGCCGCTCCAGTTGTCCTGCCGGGTCGGCTGGGAGGGCAGATCCGCCGCCAGCAGACGACAGCGCTGGTCTATCTGCAGCAGCAATTCGAAAGCCGTCAGCGACTCGGTCATGGCCGGACGATCAACCGGCCAGTACGTTGTTCAGGGTCTTGATCAGGGTTTCTTCGTCGACCGGCTTGGTCAGGTAGTCCTTGGCGCCCTGGCGCGTGCCCCAGACCTTGTCGGTTTCCTGGTCCTTGGTGGTGATGATGATCACCGGGATGTGCCCGGTTTCCGGGTCTTTGGTCAGTTGGCGGGTCGCCTGGAAACCGTTGAGGCCGGGCATGACGATGTCCATCAGCACCGCGTCGGGTTTTTCCTGACGGGCAAGTGCTACGCCGTCGGCGCCGTTTTCGGCTTTCAATACTTCATGACCGTGCTTTTCCAGCATGCCGGTCAGTTTGTACATTTCAGTCGGCGAATCATCGACGATCAGAATTCGTGCCATGGTTGTCCCCATTCTTCTTGTCGACGCCGGGCCCGCTGGCCGAGCGTCACTGTGCGTGTCCTACTGCGGCAAAACGGCGGCGAAGCCCGGTACATGGGCCTGGATCGCGTTCAGCAGTTCTTCCTTGCTGAAAGGCTTGGTCAAAAACTGGTCGGAACCGACGATGCGTCCCTTGGCCTTGTCGAACAACCCGTCCTTGGACGACAGCATGATCACTGGCGTGGACTTGAACGCACTGTTGTTCTTGATTAAAGCGCAGGTCTGATAGCCATCCAGGCGCGGCATCATGATGTCGACGAAAATGATGCCGGGATGATTGTCGGCAATCTTGGCCAGGGCATCGAAACCGTCGACGGCCGTGATGACCTCACACCCCACGTTCTTCAGCAGCGTTTCGGCGGTGCGGCGAATCGTCTTCGAATCGTCGATCACCATGACCTTCAAGGCGCTGGAATGCTGGTCCATAAAATGCTCTACCGTCGCCTTTGCGAATCAATTTGTCCGTTTCCGATAACCGGAGGCTCGAAACCCTTGATGTTTAAGGGCCAGAACGATATGGCAGCCTTTTTAGCACAGTCTCCAAATGCAATCTATCGGGGGACTGGCGCGGTGGTTTTTCCTTGACCGGGAACACACTCGGCGCCACTCTGACGCCACTTTTTCGTGTCCTTTCGGACCACCCCATTTCGAGGAAAAACCCATGAGCGTTCGCGTCGGGATTGTCATGGACCCTATCGCCAGCATCTCCTATAAAAAGGATAGCTCGCTGGCCATGCTGCTGGCCGCACAGAAGCGCGGCTGGGAACTGTTCTATATGGAACAGGGCGATTTGTATCAGGCCGAAGGTGAAGCGCGGGCGCGGATGCGGCCGCTGAAAGTCTTCGCCAACCCGGAAAAATGGTTCGAACTGGAAGCCGAGACCGACGCGTTGCTGAGCGATCTGGACGTGATCCTGATGCGCAAGGATCCGCCGTTCGACATGGAGTTCGTCTACTCCACTTACCTGCTGGAGCAGGCCGAGCGCGCCGGCGTGCTGGTGGTCAACAAGCCGCAGAGCCTGCGTGATTGCAATGAAAAACTGTTCGCCACGCTGTTCCCGCAGTGCACGCCGCCGACCATCGTCAGCCGTCGCCCGGACGTGCTGCGCGAATTCGCCGATCATCACGGCGACGTCATCCTCAAGCCGTTGGACGGCATGGGCGGTTCTTCGATCTTCCGTCACACCGCCGGCCACCCGAACCTGTCGGTGATTCTCGAAACCCTGACCTTGCACGGCAAGCAGCAGATCATGATCCAGGGTTACCTGCCGGCGATCGTCGACGGCGACAAGCGAATCCTGATGATCGACGGCGAGCCGGTGGATTATTGCCTGGCACGGATTCCGGCGGCCGGCGAAACCCGTGGCAACCTCGCGGCCGGTGGTCGTGGCGAAGCCCGTCCGCTGACCGAGAAAGACCGCTGGATCGCCGCGCAAGTCGGTCCGACCCTGCGCGAGAAAGGCCTGCTGTTCGTGGGCCTGGACGTGATTGGCGAGCACCTGACGGAGATCAACGTCACCAGCCCGACCTGCATTCGCGAGATTGATAATGCGTTCGGCACCGACATCGGCGGGATGCTGATGGATGCCATCGATCAGAAGCTCAAGGCCCGTTGATATAGAACAGCCAAGATCGAACCAACATTGCGTTATCATGCGCGGCCTGTGAAAAACGCGATGTTGGTTTTCTTGTCATGACACTTCCGTCCGATCTGCCTGCAGAACTCGCCCACCGTGGTGTGCGCCCGGCCGATCGCCTCGGATTTACCCTGTTTCTCGCGGCGCTGATTCACCTGGCCTTGCTGTTGGGCGTCGGCTTCACGATGGTCGAACCCAAGCAAATCAGTAAAACCCTGGAAATCACCCTCGCCACCTTCAAGAGCGAAAAGAAGCCGACGAAGGCTGATTTCCTCGCCCAGGAAAATCAGGAAGGCAGCGGCACCCTGGATAAAAAGGCGATCCCCAAGACCACCGAGGTCGCGCCGTTCCAGGACAACAAGGTGCAGAAAGTCACGCCACCGCCGGCCGCCAAGCCTGAAGTGCAAGCGCCGCCCAAGGCTGCCGTGACCACCGTCGCACCGAAACCGAAAAAAGCCGCGGCCAAGACCGAAGAACCCAAGCCCGTGACCAAGCCCGCTGTCGCAGCGCCGACGTTCGACAGTGAACAGCTGTCCAGCGACATCGCCAGCCTGGAAGCGGAACTGGCCAATGAACAACAGCTGTACGCCAAGCGCCCGCGCATCCACCGCCTGAGCGCTGCTTCGACCATGAAAGACAAGGGCGCCTGGTACAAGGACGAATGGCGCAAGAAGGTCGAACGCATCGGCAACCTCAATTACCCCGACGAAGCGCGGCGCAAGCAGATCTACGGCAATTTGCGGTTGATGGTTTCGATCAACCGCGACGGTTCGCTGTACGAAGTGCTGGTGCTGGAATCGTCCGGGCAACCGCTGCTGGATCAGGCGGCGCAACGGATCGTTAGGCTGGCGGCGCCGTTTTCGCCGTTTACCGGGGATTTGTCGGACATCGATCGGCTGGAAATCATCAGGACGTGGAAGTTTGCGCGCGGGGACCGGTTGTCCAGTAACTGATTGGGGATTTTCTGCCCAGTGTTGACCCTGTGGCGAGGGAGCTTGCTCCCGCTGGGCAGCGAAGCAGCCCCAAAACCTGCAGGCCTTGTATTTCCTGACACACCGCAACAATCAGATCACGACTGCTGCGCAGCCGAACGGGAGCAAGCTCCCTCGCCACAGGGTTCTGCGGCGGCTTCAATCACCATTTCCTACGCATCCCCAGCTTGTCAGTTCGTCCCTCCAACGCCACACTAGCGCTCATGAAGAACGTCAGCCCCAGCTACCTCAAGCATCACTTCCTGATCGCCATGCCTCACATGGCCGACCCGAACTTTGCGCACACCTTGACCTACATCGTCGAGCACACGGCCAATGGTGCCATGGGGCTGGTGGTCAACCGTCCGCAAGACCTGAACCTGGCCGATATCCTCGAGCAATTGCGCCCCGATGTCGAACCGCCGATGCTCTGCCAGCATGTGCCGATTTTCATCGGCGGCCCGGTGCAGACCGATCGCGGTTTTGTCCTGCACCCGTCGGGCAAGAAGTTTCAGGCGACCGTTGATCTGGAAGGCGACCTGTCCCTCTCCACGTCCCAGGATGTGCTGTTCGCCATCGCCGATGGTGTCGGCCCGGCCAAGAGTGTGATCACCCTGGGTTATGCCGGCTGGGAAGCCGGGCAGCTTGAAGCCGAACTGGCGCAGAACGCCTGGCTCACCTGCCCGTTCGACGCCGACATCCTGTTCAACACCAGCAGCGAACTGCGCCTCGAAGCGGCGGCCAAACACCTCGGCGTCAACCTTAGCCTGCTCACCAGCCAGGCGGGGCACGCCTGATGGCCCTGCGCCTGATCCTGGGGTTCGACTACGGCACCAAACAGATCGGCGTGGCGGTCGGCCAGGTGATTACCGGCCAGGCCCGCGAACTGTGCACCTTGAAGGCGCAAAACGGTGTTCCCGACTGGAACCAGGTCGAAGCCCTCATTAAAGAGTGGAAGCCCGATGCAGTCGTCGTCGGCCTGCCACTGAACATGGACGGCACGCCGAGCGACATGTGCCTGCGCGCCGAGAAGTTCGCCCGCCGCCTCAACGGCCGCTACAACCTGCCCTTCTATACCCACGATGAACGCCTGACCACGTTTGAAGCCAAGGGCGAACGACGTGATCGTGGCGGGCAAAAAGGCAGTTACCGCGACAACCCGGTCGACGCCATCGCCGCCGCCCTGCTGCTGCAAGGCTGGCTCGACGAAAACACTGCACTGTTCGAATCCTGAAGAGCCGTAACAAGCGACTCTCTATAGCGACAACCCGGAGCCACCTCCAGCACCGCCCGGCCCGGGCCCAAGAAGGAGCAACCATGAGCCTGCCCAATCCCGCCGAACTGATCAGCCAGATGGCGATCCGTCTCAAGGCCCATCTGGAACACCGTGGCATCAGCGAACCGCGCTACATCGGTATTCGTACCGGTGGCGTCTGGGTCGCCCAGGCGTTGCTCGAGGAACTGGGCAGCGATGCGCCGCTCGGTACGCTGGACGTGTCCTTCTACCGCGACGATTTCAGCCAGAACGGCCTGCACCCGCAAGTGCGCCCCTCGGCCCTGCCGTTCGAGATCGAAGGCCAGGACCTGGTGCTGATCGACGACGTGCTGATGAGCGGCCGCACCATCCGCGCCGCAATGAACGAACTCTTCGACTATGGCCGCCCGGCCAGCGTGACGCTGGTGTGTCTGCTGGACCTGGACGCTGGCGAGCTGCCGATCCGCCCGAACGTCGTGGGCGCGACCCTGTCGCTGGCGGCCCACGAGCGCGTGAAGCTGTCCGGCCCGGAACTCAAGCTTGAACTGCAAGACCTCGCCCTTTAATTCGCCCTATTGAGAGTCCCCCTCGCGATGACGCCTCTAGAAACCAAGCGCCCGCTGCAGCTCAATGATCAGGGCCAGCTGCGCCACTTCCTCTCGCTCGACGGTTTGCGCCGCGAACTGTTGACGGAGATCCTCGACACCGCGGACTCGTTCCTCGAAGTTGGCGCCCGGGCCGTGAAGAAGGTCCCGCTGCTGCGCGGCAAGACCGTGTGCAACGTGTTCTTCGAGAACTCCACACGCACCCGCACGACCTTTGAACTGGCGGCCCAACGGTTGTCGGCAGACGTGATCACGTTGAACGTGTCGACATCGTCGGCGAGCAAGGGCGAAACCCTGCTCGACACCCTGCGCAACCTGGAAGCCATGGCCGCCGACATGTTCGTCGTGCGTCACGGTGATTCCGGTGCCGCGCACTTCATCGCCGAACACGTGTGCCCGCAAGTGGCGATCATCAACGGCGGCGACGGCCGTCACGCCCACCCGACCCAAGGCATGCTCGACATGTTGACGATCCGTCGCCACAAGGGCGGTTTCGAAAACCTTTCGGTGGCCATCGTCGGCGACATCCTGCACTCCCGGGTCGCGCGCTCGAACATGCTGGCGCTGAAAACCCTCGGTTGCCCGGATATTCGCGTGATCGCGCCGAAAACCCTGCTGCCGATCGGCATCGAGCAGTACGGCGTGAAGGTCTACACCGACATGGCCGAAGGCCTGAAAGACGTCGATGTGGTGATCATGTTGCGCCTGCAACGCGAGCGCATGGCTGGCGGCCTGCTGCCGAGCGAAGGCGAGTTCTACCGCCTGTTCGGCCTGACCACTGCGCGCCTGGCCGGCGCCAAGCCGGACTGCATCGTCATGCACCCGGGGCCGATCAACCGCGGCGTGGAAATCGAGTCGGCGGTGGCCGACGGCCCGCATTCGGTGATTCTCAACCAGGTGACCTACGGCATCGCCATTCGTATGGCTGTGTTGTCCATGGCCATGAGCGGGCAGACTGCCCAGCGCCAATTCGAGCAGGAGAACGCCCAGTGAAGCTCAGCATTCTCGGCGCCCGCGTGATCGATCCAGTCAGCGGGCTGGATCAAGTGACTGATATCCATATCGAAGCCTGCAAGATCGTCGCCATTGGCGCCGCACCGGCCGGTTTCGTCGCCGTCGACACCCTTGATGCCCAAGGCCTGGTGGCCGCTCCTGGCCTGGTTGACCTCAACGTCGCCCTGCGCGAGCCGGGTTACAGCCGCAAAGGTTCGATCGTCAGTGAAACCCGCGCGGCCGCGGCCGGTGGTGTGACCAGCCTGTGCTGCCCGCCGAAAACCAAACCGGTACTGGACACCTCGGCCGTGGCCGAACTGATCCTCGACCGCGCCCGCGAAGCCGGCAACACCAAAGTCTTCCCGATCGGCGCGCTGAGCAAGGGTCTGGACGGTGAGCAACTGGCAGAGCTGGTTGCGTTGCGCGATGCCGGATGCGTGGCGTTCGGCAACGGCCTGGAAAGCTTCCGCAACACCCGCACGCTGTGCCGTGCGCTGGAGTACGCGGCGACCTTCGACCTGACGGTGATATTCAACTCCCAGGACCATGATCTGGCCGAAGGTGGCTTGGCGCATGAAGGCCCGACCGCCAGTTTCCTCGGTTTGCCGGGCATTCCGGAAACCGCCGAAACCGTGGCATTGGCCCGGGATCTGCTGCTGGTCGAGCAAAGCGGCGTGCGTGCGCACTTCAGCCAGCTGACCAGTGCTCGCGGCGTAGCCCTGATCGCTCAGGCTCAGGCCCGAGGGTTGCCGGTGACGGCCGATGTCGCGCTGTATCAGCTGATACTGACCGATGAAGCGCTGATCGATTTCAGCAGCCTCTATCACGTCCAGCCGCCGCTGCGCACCCGCGCCGACCGCGACGGCCTGCGTGAAGCGGTGAAGTCAGGGGTGGTCTCGGCCATTTCCAGCCATCACCAGCCACATGAGCGGGACGCCAAACTGGCGCCGTTCGGTGCGACCGAACCGGGAATCAGCAGTGTTGAACTGTTGCTGCCGCTGGCGATGACGCTGGTGGAGGATGGTTTGCTGGATCTGCCGACATTACTGGCACGTCTGAGCGCCGGTCCTGCAGAAGCCTTGCGCCTGCCGGCAGGCAAGCTGGCAGTGGGTGGCGCGGCGGATATCGTGCTGTTTGACCCGACGGCTTCGACCGTGGCCGGTGAAACCTGGTTGTCCAAGGGTGAGAATTGCCCGTTCATTGGGCATAGCCTGCCTGGCGTGGTGCGTTACACCCTGGTGGACGGGCGGATCAGCCACCAGGCTTGATACCCGGTTGTCCCAATCGCTAGCAGGACTAGCTCCCACAGGATCTGTGAACAACACAAATCCCCCGTGGGAGCCAGCCTGCTGGCGATGACTTACTGGAAAGTGCCGCGATTCTGAGCGTTGCGAACCGACACCTGATCATTCAGCGTCCAGAAGTCATACAAGACCCCCAGAAAGAACAACCCGCCCGTCACCAGGTACAGCAACCCGCTGATCCACTTCCCTTGATACATGCGGTGTACGCCGAACACACCGAGAAACGTCAGCAGTATCCACGCAACGTTGTATTCGATCGGCCCCGCGGTGAAACGCAGGTCGGCTTCACGGTCCATCGCCGGGATCAGGAAGATGTCGATCAGCCAGCCAATGCCCAGCAAACCGAAGGTGAAAAACCAGATCGTCCCGGTCACCGGCTTGCCGTAATAGAAGCGGTGCGCCCCGGTAAAACCGAAAATCCACAGCAGGTATCCGATCACTTTGCTGTGGGTGTCCTGATGCGGAACGGGGTGTTGATAGGTGTTCATGGATGACCTCAATTCACACGATAGATAAATATTCTTTAAATCTTTGTGACTTTTTTACGAGTAGCCGACGTATGGCAGGTGCTACCTTGTCTGCCGTCAAACCCCTGTAGCAACTGAGTTCTGTCCGACAATTGCGTCCATTTAACGCTTATTTGGTTCCGTTGCACGCCGTTTGAATCGACCAACGGCCTCGGAAGGCCCAAAAAAGCTGTTATAAAGTTGCGCGCTAACCAATATGAGCCTTGCCTAATGCGTCCATTTTTCAAGACATGGCTAACCATTTGCCTTTTGATGCCACTGGCCGCCCACGCCACCAATCGTGAGCAACGTCTTCCTAACGTTAATGGTTACACCCCCAAATCCCATGCTTCTGCTCCTTCGAGCAAAAACATACAAGCCGTAAAACGCGCCCCGCAGCTGGCCAGCAAAAGCAGCCTTGTCCCGCCAATGGCGACCAAGGAAAGCAGCAATGTGCTGAGCCGCGCCGTGAACGTCCTCGGTACACCTTACCGTTGGGGCGGCAGCAGCCCAAGCAAAGGGTTCGATTGCAGCGGCCTGGTGAAATACGCGTTCAACGACGCCACGTTCGACCTGCCGCGCACTTCGAACGCCATGGCCAGCGGTCATGGCGAGAAAGTCGATCGCAAGGATCTGAAGCCGGGCGACCTGATTTTCTTCAACATCAAGAGCCGTCGGGTCAACCATGTTGCCATCTACCTGGGCAACGACCGCTTCATCCATGCGCCACGCCGCGGCAAGTCGGTGACCATCGACACCTTGAAGAAACCGTACTGGGAAAGCCACTACGTGGTTGCCAAGCGGGTTCTGCCGAAAGAGAAGAACACTCTGCAGGTTGTTCAGCGCTGATTTGAAACAAGATCAAAAGATCGCAGCCTGCGATCTTTTGCTTTTGAGCCTCAGAAATTATCCGGCGACCGCGCCTTCTCCCGCGCGTGCTCGCGACTGATAAAGCCTTTGGTCACCAGATCCTTCAAGCACATATCCAGCGTCTGCATCCCCAGATTCCCGCCGGTCTGAATCGACGAGTACATCTGCGCCACTTTGTCCTCGCGGATCAGGTTACGGATCGCCGATGTCCCCAGCATGATCTCGTGCGCCGCGATGCGGCCCCCGCCGATCTTCTTCACCAGCGTTTGCGACACCACCGCCAGCAATGATTCGGACAGCATCGAACGCACCATCGACTTCTCGTCCCCCGGAAACACATCCACCACCCGGTCGATGGTTTTCGCCGCCGACGTGGTGTGCAGCGTGCCGAACACCAGGTGACCGGTCTCGGCAGCGGTCAGCGCCAGACGAATGGTCTCCAGATCCCGCATCTCCCCCACCAGGATCACATCCGGGTCTTCCCGCAGCGCCGAACGCAACGCCGTGGCGAAACTGCGGGTATCGCGATGGACTTCACGCTGATTGATCAGGCATTTGCGCGACTCGTGGACAAATTCGATCGGGTCTTCGATGGTCAGAATGTGATGATGGCGATGGTTGTTCAGGTGATCGATCATCGCCGCCAATGTGGTGGACTTGCCGGAACCGGTCGGTCCGGTCACCAGCACCAGGCCGCGGGGCGCTTCGGTAATCTTGCGAAACACTTCCCCCATGCCCAGGTCCTCCATGCTCAGGACCTTGGACGGAATGGTCCGGAATACGGCGCCTGCACCACGGTTCTGGTTGAAGGCATTGACCCGAAAACGCGCCACGCCGGGGACTTCGAATGAGAAGTCGGTTTCCAGATGCTTCTCGAAGTCCACCCGCTGCAGGTCGTTCATGATGTCGTAGATCAGCTCGTGCACCTCCTTGTGGTCCAGAGCCGGCAGGTTGATGCGCCGCACATCGCCGTCGACGCGAATCATCGGGGGCAAGCCTGCCGACAGGTGCAAGTCGGACGCGCCTTGTTTGGCGCTGAACGCCAGCAGTTCAGTGATATCCATAGCACTCCTCAATTCCAGTAGAATGCCGCCAACCTCAGACCGCTGGCGCCTCTTGAATGTCCACGATAGCAGACAACATTGCACTGGTTAGTTCACGCATCCGGGCTGCCGCCCTTGCCGCCCACCGTGACGAGCACAGCGTCCAGCTATTGGCCGTGAGCAAGACCAAGCCCGCTGACGCCGTGCGTGAAGCCCACGCCGCCGGCCTGCGCGACTTTGGCGAGAACTACTTGCAGGAAGCCTTGGGCAAACAGCTCGAATTGACCGACCTGCCCTTGATCTGGCACTTCATCGGCCCCATTCAATCGAACAAGACTCGCGCTATCGCCGAGCATTTCGACTGGGTGCATTCCGTGGATCGTTTGAAAATTGCACAACGCCTGTCCGAACAACGTCCTGCCGATCTGCCACCATTGAACATCTGCATCCAGGTCAACGTCAGCGGTGAAGCCAGCAAATCCGGCTGCACCCCGGCCGACCTGCCCGCCCTGGCCCACGCCATCAGCGAACTGCCGCGCCTGAAGCTTCGCGGGTTGATGGCGATTCCCGAGCCGACTGAAGATCGCGCCGCCCAGGACGCTGCTTTTGCTGCCGTGCAAAGCCTGCAAGCCAGCCTGAACCTGCCGCTCGACACACTTTCCATGGGCATGAGCCACGACCTCGAGTCGGCCATCGCCCAAGGCGCCACCTGGGTCCGCATCGGAACGGCCCTGTTTGGTGCCCGCGACTACAGCCAGCCTTGAACAATGGCTGACACCACTCTTTATAAGGACCTGACATGAGCAAGACTCGTATTGCCTTTATCGGTGCCGGCAACATGGCCGCCAGCCTGATCGGCGGCCTGCGCGCCAAAGGTCTGGACGCCGCGCAGATCCGCGCCAGCGATCCGGGCGCTGAAACCCGCGCCAAAGTGAACGCCGAACAAGGCATTGAAGTATTCGCTGACAACGCCGAGGCCATTCAAGGCGCGGACGTGGTCGTGCTGGCGGTCAAACCCCAGGCGATGAAAGCCGTGTGCGAAGCGATTCGCCCAAGCTTGAAACCGAATCAACTGGTGGTGTCCATCGCCGCCGGCATCACCTGCGCCAGCATGAACAACTGGCTCGGCGCCCAACCGATCGTGCGCTGTATGCCCAACACTCCGGCGCTGCTGCGCCAGGGCGTGAGCGGTTTGTTCGCCACTGCCGAAGTGACCGCAGAGCAACGTCAGCAGGCGCAAGAGCTGCTGTCGGCCGTCGGTATCGCCTTGTGGTTGAACGAAGAACAGCAACTGGACGCCGTCACTGCCGTGTCCGGCTCGGGCCCCGCGTACTTCTTCCTGCTGATCGAAGCCATGACCGCTGCCGGCGTGAAGCTGGGTCTGCCGGCGGACATCGCCGCGCAACTGACCCTGCAAACCGCGCTGGGCGCCGCGCACATGGCGGTTGCCAGCGATGTCGACGCTGCGGAACTGCGCCGTCGCGTGACTTCGCCCGCCGGCACCACAGAAGCTGCAATCAAATCGTTCCAGGCTGGTGGCTTCGAAGCCCTGGTAGAAAAAGCACTCGGCGCCGCTGCGCACCGCTCGGCCGAGATGGCCGAACAATTGGGTCAATAAGGAGCCTTACATGATTGGATTGAACACTGCAGCGGTCTACGTGCTGCAAACCCTCGGCAGCCTGTACCTGCTGATCGTGCTGCTGCGCTTTGTGCTGCAACTGGTGCGGGCGAACTTCTACAACCCGCTGTGCCAGTTCGCCGTCAAGGCCACTCAGCCATTGCTCAAGCCGCTGCGCCGGATTATCCCGAGCATGTTCGGCCTGGACATGTCCTCGCTGGTGCTGGCGATCCTCGTGCAACTGGCGCTGATGGCCCTCACCCTGCTGCTGACCTACGGCACCACCGGCAACCCGCTGCAACTGCTGATCTGGTCGCTGATTGGCGTGACCGCGCTGTTCCTGAAAATTTTCTTCTTCGCGCTGATCATCAGCGTGATCCTGTCGTGGGTCGCACCGGGCAGCCACAACCCTGGTGCCGAGCTGGTGAACCAGATCTGCGAACCGGCCCTGGCGCCGTTCCGCAAGATCCTGCCCAACCTTGGCGGCCTGGATATCTCGCCGATCCTGGCGTTCATGGTGCTGAAGCTGATCGACATGCTGGTGATCAACAACCTCGCCGCGATGACGATGATGCCGGAAATCCTGCGTCTGCTGATCTGACCCGGTGAGCTACTTTCGCTGGGACGGTGACGACCTGATTCTGGAGTGTCATCTGCAACCGGCAGCCCGCAGCGATGATTTCTGCGGGTTGCACGGGGATCGATTGAAGATTCGCCTGACGGCGCCGCCGGTTGAAGGCAAGGCCAACGCGTACCTGATAGCGTTTCTGGCCAAGGCGTTCGGAGTGTCCAAGAGCCAGGTGAGCTTGATCAGCGGCGAGTTGAACCGGCAGAAACGGGTGCGGATCTGTTCGCCGAAGAAGCTGCCGGAGTTGCCGGATCTGGCGCGCCCGACAGGTTGACCGAGGCGTGGCTTGCCCGCGATGGCCGCGCCTCGGTCTTACGGGGGAAAAATCAGGCCCGGCCTTTGCTTGCCGCTAACCCCACCGGTCTTTAGACTTACGCCTCATTTCAACGAGAGCAGGGTCGATGCCAACTGCCTTTCCCCCCGATTCTGTTGGTCTGGTGACGCCGCAAGTGGCGCACTTCAGCGAACCCCTGGCCCTGGCCTGCGGCCGTTCGCTTCCGGCGTATGACCTGATCTACGAAACCTACGGCACGCTGAACGCCACGGCGAGCAACGCCGTGCTGATCTGCCACGCGTTGTCGGGCCACCATCACGCGGCGGGTTTCCACAGCCCCGACGACCGCAAGCCCGGTTGGTGGGACAGCTGCATCGGTCCCGGCAAGCCGATCGACACCAACAAGTTCTTCGTGGTCAGCCTGAACAACCTCGGCGGCTGCAACGGCTCCACCGGCCCGAGCAGCGTCAACCCGGAAACCGGCAAGCCGTTCGGCGCCGATTTCCCGGTGCTGACCGTGGAAGACTGGGTGCACAGCCAGGCGCGCCTGGCAGACCGACTCGGCATCAGCCAATGGGCCGCCGTGATTGGCGGCAGCCTCGGCGGCATGCAGGCCATGCAGTGGAGCATCACGTACCCCGATCGCATTCGTCACTGCCTGGCCATCGCCTCGGCACCGAAGCTGTCGGCGCAGAACATCGCCTTCAACGAAGTCGCACGCCAGGCGATCCTCACCGACCCTGACTTCCACGGCGGCTCATTCCAGGAAGCGGGCGTGATCCCCAAGCGCGGCTTGATGCTGGCGCGGATGGTCGGGCACATCACCTACCTGTCCGACGACTCCATGGGCGAGAAATTCGGCCGTGGCCTCAAGAGCGAAAAGCTCAACTACGACTTCCACAGCGTCGAGTTCCAGGTTGAAAGCTACCTGCGTTATCAGGGCGAGGAGTTCTCCGGGCGTTTCGATGCCAACACTTACCTGCTGATGACCAAGGCGCTGGATTACTTCGACCCGGCGGCGAACTTCGACGATGACCTGGCGAAAACCTTCGCCGGCGCCTCGGCCAAGTTCTGCGTGATGTCCTTCACCACCGACTGGCGCTTCTCCCCCGCCCGCTCGCGGGAACTGGTGGACGCATTGATGGCGGCCAAGAAAGACGTTTGCTACCTCGAGATCGACGCTCCGCAAGGCCACGACGCCTTCCTGATTCCGATCCCGCGCTACTTGCAGGCGTTCAGCAATTACATGAACCGCATTACGTTGTGAGAAAGCCATGAGAGCTGATCTGGAAATCATCCAGGAATGGATCCCCGCCGGCAGCCGCGTGCTCGACCTCGGTTGCGGTGACGGCGAGCTGCTGACGTGGCTGCGGGACAACAAGCAAGTCACCGGCTACGGCCTGGAAAATGACCCGGACAACATCGCCGAGTGCGTGGCCAAGGGCATCAACGTGATCGAGCAGGACCTGGACAAGGGCCTGGGCAACTTTGCCAGCAACAGTTTCGACATCGTGGTCATGACCCAGGCGCTGCAAGCCGTGCACTACCCGGACAAGATCCTCGACGAAATGCTGCGCGTCGGTCGCCAGTGCATCATCACCTTCCCCAACTTCGGTCACTGGCGCTGCCGCTGGTACCTGGCGAGCAAGGGCCGGATGCCGGTGTCCGAGTTTCTGCCGTACACCTGGTACAACACGCCGAACATCCACTTCTGCACCTTCGAAGACTTTGAAGCATTGTGTCGCGAACGTGACGCGAAGGTCATTGATCGGCTTGCCGTGGATCAACAGCATCGGCACGGGTGGGCCAGTAAGCTATGGCCTAATCTGTTAGGTGAGATCGGTATCTACCGCGTCAGCAGCCCCGGGCTGCAAGACCACAAGGTCGCGGTCTGAACCACGACATTCCAAGGAGAACGATAATGGGTCGTCTAGCGCTGTTTGTACTCACTGCCTGCCTGAGCGTCACCGCCATGGCTGCCGATGCCATCAAAGGTGACCGTCAGGAAAAGTTCGGTGATTTGACGGTGCATTACAACACCTTCAACTCCACCTTCCTGACACCGGACATCGCCAAGGCCGCGGAGCTCACCCGCAGCAAGAATCAAGGCGTGATCAACGTTTCGGTGCTCAAGGATGGCAAGCCGCAGATGGCTCAAGTGAGCGGCACGGTCAAAGACCTGACCAGCCAGTCCGTGCCACTGAAATTCAAACAGATCACCGAACAAGGCGCGATCTACTACATCGCGCAGTTCCCGGTCGATCAGCAGGAAGTCCGCACCTTCGAGATCAAGGTGCAGAACGGTGACAAAATCAACACCATCAATTTCAACCAAGAGCTTTTCCCCGGCGAATGATCAACTTCACGCAACTCGTACTGGCCAGCCACAACGCCGGCAAACTCAAGGAACTCCAGGCCATGCTTGGCGGCTCGGTGCAACTGCGCTCGATCGGCGAGTTCAGCAGCGTCGAGCCTGAAGAAACCGGCCTGTCGTTCGTCGAGAACGCCATCCTCAAGGCCCGTAATGCCGCGCGCATTTCCGGTCTGCCGGCACTGGCCGACGACTCGGGGCTGGCGGTGGATTTCCTCGGCGGTGCGCCGGGGATCTACTCGGCCCGTTATGCCGACGGCCAGGGCGATGCGGCGAACAACGCCAAACTGCTCGATGCCCTGAAAGACGTGCCGGAAGCCGAGCGCGGCGCGCAGTTCGTCTGCGTCCTGGCCCTGGTGCGTCACGCCGACGATCCATTGCCGATCCTTTGCGAAGGTCTGTGGCATGGCCGCATCCTGACCCAAGCCAGCGGTGATCACGGATTTGGCTACGACCCGCTGTTCTGGGTGCCGTCGCGCGATTGCTCCAGCGCCGAGCTAAGCCCGAACGAAAAGAACCTCATCAGCCACCGCGCCCGTGCAATGGATCTGCTGCGCCAGCGTCTAGGCCTGATATGACCCATGAATCATCCGCGTCGCCGCTGATTTTCGGCGGCGCCGCACAATCGCCCCGGGCGGCCTTGCCTGTGTTGCCTCCCCTGGCGTTGTACATCCACATCCCGTGGTGTGTGCGCAAATGCCCTTATTGCGACTTCAACTCCCACACCACCAGCCCGGTGCTGCCGGAAGATGAGTACGTCGACGCGCTACTCGCTGACCTCGATCAGGATCTGCACGCCGTTTACGGCCGTGAATTGAGCTCGATCTTCTTTGGTGGCGGCACGCCGAGCCTGTTCAGCGCCGAAGCCTTGGGCCGATTGCTCAAGGGCGTCGAGCAGCGCATCCCGTTTGCCAGCGACATCGAAATCACCCTGGAGGCCAATCCGGGGACGTTCGAGCAAGAGAAGTTCGTCGCCTACCGCGCATTGGGCATCAATCGCTTGTCGATCGGCATCCAGAGTTTTCAGGAAGAGAAACTCAAGGCACTGGGGCGGATTCACAATGGCGATGAAGCGGTACGTGCCGCCGGCATGGCCCGCGAGGCCGGGTTCGATAACTTCAACCTGGACCTGATGCACGGTTTGCCGGATCAGTCGCTGGACGACGCCCTGAGCGACCTTCGTCAGGCCATCGCCCTGAAACCGACCCACTTGTCCTGGTATCAACTGACGCTGGAGCCGAACACGGTGTTCTGGAACCAGCCGCCGACGCTGCCGGAAGACGACATGCTGTGGGATATTCAGGAAGCCGGTCAGGCGCTGCTCGCCGAACACGGTTACGTGCAATACGAAGTCTCCGCCTATGCCCAGCCCGGTCGTCCGGCGCGGCACAACCTCAACTACTGGAGTTTTGGCGACTTCATCGGCATCGGCGCCGGCGCTCACGGCAAGCTCAGTCACCCGGACGGGCGCATTGTGCGCACCTGGAAGACGCGCCTGCCGAAGGACTACCTGAACCCGGCGAAAAGCTTCAAGGCTGGCGAGAAGGCACTGACCAATGATGAAATGCCGTTCGAGTTCCTGATGAACGCCTTGCGCCTGACCGAGGGCGTCGAATCGCGACTGTACCCGGAGCGTACCGGGCTGAGTCTGGAAAGCTTCGCCGAAGGCCGCCTCGAGGCCGAACAAAGCGGCTTGTTGCAGGTCGAACCGTCACGTCTGGCGGCCACCGAGCGCGGGCAACTGTTCCTCAATGACTTGCTGCAGAAATTTCTGAGCTGATTTCAGCCTTAAGGGAAAACGAATGGATTTGATACTCGACCTGCTCGCCACCGTCTCCCGCTGGAGCCGCAGCAACCTGTCGGAAATCTCGCTGGCGCTGGTGGGCTGTTTGCTCGTGCTGTTCGGCGCGGACATCAAAGGCTGGGTCGATCAACGCCTGGGCAGCATCGCCGGCGCCTTGCGCGTCCCGCTGATGGCCTTGGTATGCATGGTCGGCAGCGGCCTCGCGCTGATCTACGCCACGCCGTGGATCATCAAAGGCCTGAGCCAGTTCAACAACTACAGCCTGGCGCCGGTGTTGTTGGTGGTATTGGTGCTCATCGGCGTCGTCGCAGACCGCCGCTGACTTCAGCTACAACCGAAAACAACTGTGGGAGCGAGACCGGCTTGCCGGTCTCGCTCCCACAGTTTGCATTGCGTAGGGCTTAGGACTGCTTCTCGAACTTCAGGTCCCACACGCCATGCCCAAGACGTTCGCCGCGGCGTTCGAACTTGGTGATCGGGCGCTCGGCCGGGCGCGGAACGCACTTGCCGTCTTCCGCCAGGTTGCGATAACCCGGCGCAACGCTCATCACTTCCAGCATGTATTCGGCGTACGGCTCCCAGTCGGTGGCCATGTGCAGAATACCGCCGACCTTCAACTTGCTGCGCACCAGTTCAGCGAACGACGCCTGAACGATACGGCGCTTGTGATGCCGACTCTTGTGCCACGGGTCGGGGAAAAACAGCATCAGGCGATCGAGGCTGTTGTCGGCGATGCAACGGTTGAGCACTTCGATCGCGTCGCAATCGTAGACCCGCAGGTTGGTCAGGCCCTGAGTCAGCACGCCATTGAGCAGCGCGCCGACACCCGGGCGGTGCACTTCCACGCCAATGAAATCCTGTTCCGGCGAGGCCGCGGCCATTTCCAGCAGCGAATGGCCCATGCCGAAACCGATTTCCAGCGAGCGCGGTGCCGAGCGGGCGAACACCTGGTCGTAATCCACCGGCGCGTCGGCCAATGGCAGCACGAACAGCGGCGTGCCTTGATCCAGGCCTTTTTGCTGGCCTTCGGTCATGCGCCCGGCGCGCATCACGAAACTCTTGATGCGGCGGTGTTGGCGCTCGTCGCCTTCTTCCGTCTGGATTGGCGTGTCGTTTGATTCAGTCATCAATGGCTCTTACTTGATCAGACCATCCAGCGGCGAAGAGGCGCTGGCATAGAGTTTTTTCGGCATGCGGCCGGCGAGGTAGGCCAGGCGGCCCGCAACGATGGCGTGTTTCATGGCTTCAGCCATCATGATCGGCTGCTGGGCATGGGCGATGGCCGAGTTCATCAGCACCGCTTCACACCCCAGTTCCATGGCGATGGTGGCGTCGGAAGCCGTACCGACACCGGCATCCACCAACACCGGAATCTTGGCTTCTTCGAGGATGATCTGCAGGTTGTACGGGTTGCAGATCCCCAGGCCCGTGCCGATCAGACCGGCCAGCGGCATGACCGCGATAACGCCGATTTCCGCCAGTTGACGGGCAATGATCGGGTCATCACTGGTGTACACCATCACGTCGAAACCTTCCTTGACCAGCACTTCGGCGGCCTTGAGGGTTTCGATGACGTTGGGGAACAGGGTTTTCTGGTCCGCCAGCACTTCCAGCTTCACCAGGTTGTGACCGCCGAGCAGCTCACGGGCCAGGCGGCAGGTGCGCACTGCCTCGGTAGCGTCGAAGCAACCGGCGGTGTTCGGCAGGAAGGTGTAACGATCCGGCGACAGGACTTCGAGCAGGTTCGGTTCGCCCGCATTCTGGCCGAGGTTGGTACGGCGCACGGCGAAGGTGACGATCTCGGCACCCGAGGCCTCGATGGCCAGGCGGGTTTCTTCCATGTCGCGGTACTTGCCGGTGCCTACCAGCAAACGCGACTGGTAAGTACGACCGGCCAGGACGAAGGGCTTGTCGCTACGAACGATGCTCATGGGAAATCCTCTGTAGGGGTGAGGTTCTTGCAGAATTCTGTGCCCTTAGGGGCCGGGCGACTAGCCGCCGCCGATGGCGTGCACCACTTCGACGGAATCGCCGTCGTTCAGCGTGGTTTCTGCGTGCTGGCTGCGCGGGACGATATCCAGATTGAGTTCGACCGCCACCCGGCGTCCGGTCAGATCCAGACGGGTCAGCAGGGCCGCAACGGTTTCACCGTCGGGCAGTTCAAGGGATTCGCCGTTCAACTGAATGCGCATGCCGAATGCCGCCATCATTTTTAGGGGCAGGCATTCTAGCCCGATCAGTCTTGGCGACCCAAGCCATTCGTCATGAAATGGACCGCCCGGTCAGCTCAACCGCCAGGCGGCAAGGCCCAGGCAGAGCCAGCCGACCAGAAATGCCAGGCCGCCGAAGGGTGTGATGATCCCGAGCTTGCTGATGCCGGTCAGGGTCAACAGGTACAGGCTGCCGGAAAACAGCAGAATACCGATGGCAAACGAAGCGCCAGCCCATGTGATCAAGCGCCCCTGAACCTGTGTGGCCAGCAACGCTATACCCAACAGAGCCAGGGTGTGCACCAGTTGGTAGGTGACGCCAGTGTGGAAGATCGCCAGGTATTCAGGCGTCAGCCGGTTTTTCAGGCCATGGGCGGCGAACGCGCCAAGGGCAACGCCAGTGAAGCCGAAAAAAGCGGCCAGCATCAGAAAGCCACGCAGCATGAAGAACTCCAGTCAGACTCGATCAACAGGGTCTGTATAATGGCCCGCTCAACGGGTTCGGCCAAGCCATCTCTATGCTGCGTTTATTTTTACGACGATTCACGAAGGCCCTGCTCTGGTTCGCGGGTGGCAGCGTATTGCTGGTTCTGATTTTTCGCGTGGTGCCGCCACCGGGTACGGCGCTGATGGTCGAGCGCAAGATCGAATCCTGGATCGACGGGGAGCCGATTGACCTGCAACGCACCTGGAAACCCTGGGATGAAATATCTGACGACCTTAAAGTCGCAGTGATTGCCGGCGAAGATCAGAAATTCCCGGAGCATTGGGGTTTTGACCTGGGTGCGATCCGGGCCGCACTGGCCCACAACGAGCTGGGCGGTTCGGTGCGCGGCGCCAGTACATTGAGCCAGCAAGTCTCGAAAAACCTGTTTTTGTGGTCCGGGCGCAGTTGGTTGCGCAAAGGGCTGGAAGCCTGGTTTACCGGGTTGATCGAGGTGTTTTGGCCCAAGCAGCGGATTCTTGAGGTTTACTTGAACAGCGTCGAGTGGGATGACGGCGTGTTTGGCGCGGAAGCGGCGGCCAGGCATCACTTTGGTGTTGGCGCTCGTTCTTTGTCGCGCCAGCAAGCGAGTTTGCTGGCTGCCGTTCTACCCAATCCAAGGGTGTGGAGCGCGAGTCATCCGACCAATTATGTTGCGCGGCGGGCTGGGTGGATTCGGCAGCAGATGAGTCAGCTAGGTGGTGATAGCTATCTGCTGGGGCTCAACGATTCACGCCGGGCGCCTTGGTCCCAATAACACCGCAAATCCCCTGTGTGAGCGAGCCTGCTCGCGATAGCGGTAGATTATTCAACATCTGTACCGACTGACCTGACGCCATCGCGAGCAGGCTCACTCCCACAGGGGCCGGCGCCAGCCGGATAAATGGGCAAAAAAAAACGCCCCGATCAATGATCGAGGCGTTTTTTATTGCCTTCTCGCAGGTTACGCAGCGATCGACAACTTGAGCTTGTTCATCGCGCTCTTCTCAAGCTGACGAATACGCTCGGCCGACACGTTGTACTTCTGCGCCAGGTCGTGCAGCGTGGCTTTCTCTTCAGCCAACCAGCGCTGATAAAGAATGTCACGGCTGCGGTCGTCCAGCACTTCCAGCGCTTCGTGCAGGTTGTGGTTGGAGTTGTCGCTCCAGTCGGCATCTTCCAGTTGACGGGCCGGGTCGTACCGGTGGTCTTCCAGATAGTTGGCCGGCGACTGGAAAGCACTGTCGTCGTCCGCTTCTGCGGCCGGGTCGAAAGCCATGTCATGGCCGGTCAGGCGACTTTCCATCTCGCGCACTTCCCGCGGCTCTACACCAAGGCTTTCCGCCACACGGTGGACTTCCTCGTTGTTCAGCCACGCCAGACGTTTCTTCTGGCTGCGCAGGTTGAAGAAGAGCTTGCGCTGGGCCTTGGTGGTCGCGACTTTCACGATGCGCCAGTTGCGCAGGATGAACTCGTGGATTTCCGCCTTGATCCAGTGCACAGCGAACGAAACCAGACGCACACCCATTTCCGGGTTGAAGCGCTTCACGGCCTTCATCAGGCCGACGTTGCCTTCCTGGATCAGGTCAGCCTGAGCCAGGCCGTAGCCGGAATAGCTACGGGCGATATGTACGACAAAACGCAGGTGGGCGAGCACCATCTGCCGAGCCGCCCCCAAATCCTGCTCATAATAGAGACTCTCGGCCAGTTCACGCTCCTGCTCCGGCGTCAGCAATGGAATGCTGTTGACGGTGTGCACGTAGGCCTCCAGGTTCGCACCCGGGACCAGAGCATATGCAGGTTGCAAAGAATTGGTCATACGAAAAAACCTCCGACTTACAAACTCGTGCAGTTCAGCACTGCGAAAATTGACCGGAAACCGAAGAACAAGTTCCCTGAACCCATAAACGCTGAAAGGTCAATACGAGCAAAATGATACTACTTAGGCGCAAGCTCCCTCAGGTGGCGTGCGACTGCAATCCATGCACCGATATACCCTAACAGCACCGCGCCAAGCAAGAGCGACAGACCGTCGGCAACCGGCACTCCGGCCAGCGCGAAATCACTGCCGTACAAACCCGCCAGCCCGACTACCGCGTCGTTCAGCCAGTTCAGGCCGAACGCCAATACACCCCAGGAAAGCAACCCCGCACCGAAGCCATACAGCGCGCCCATATACAGAAAGGGCCGGCGCACATAACTGTCAGTGCCGCCGACGAGTTTAATCACTTCTATCTCTGTGCGGCGGTTTTCAATATGAAGACGAATGGTATTGCCTATCACCAAAAGTAATGCAGAAACCAGAAGCACGGTCAGACCGAAGACAAAACGGTCGCCCAGCTTCAGGATAGCTGCCAGACGCTCGACCCAGACTAGATCAAGTTGTGCCTGTTGTACCTTCGGCAGCTCGGAAAGTTTTTGTCGTAATGCTTCAAGCGCAGGCTTGTCGACTTCGTTCGGCGTCACCAGTACCACGCCTGGCAAGGGGTTTTCCGGCAACTCCTTCAGCGCCTCGCCCAGTCCGGACTGCTGCTGAAACTCTTCCAGCGCTTGATCACGGCCGACATATTCAGCATCGGCGACGCCGGGAATGCCTTTGATCTGGTCGCGCAACGACTCGCCTTCAGCCGGGCTGGCCTCAAGTTGCAGGTACAGGGAAATCTGCGCCGCACGCTGCCAGGAACCGCCGAGACGCTCGACGTTGCTTAGCAAAAGTGACAGGCCCATCGGCAAACTCAGGGCCACAGCCATCACCATGCAGGTGAAGAAACTACCGATGGGCTGCTTGCCCAGGCGACGCAAACTGTCCAGCAGACTGGCGCGATGGCTTTCGACCCAGGCGCGGAACAGCGTGGCAAAGTCCGGGCCGTCGTCATCGTCGCGTTTTTTCTTCTGCGGTTGCGGGTCGGCGGCTTTCGGCGCCACGCGCTCGGAAACCTTAGGGCTGCGTGTCGCACTCATACGCCGGCCTCCCCGTCGCCGATCAGTCGGCCGCGTTGCAGGGTCAACATGCGATGACGCATGCGAGCGATCAGGGCCAGGTCGTGACTGGCGATCAGCACGCTGGTGCCCAAGCGGTTGATGTCTTCGAACACGCCCATGATCTCGGCCGCCAGACGCGGATCGAGGTTACCGGTCGGCTCATCCGCCAACAGCAGCGCCGGCCGGTGAACGATGGCGCGGGCGATGCCGACGCGTTGCTGCTGGCCGGTGGACAGGTCGCCGGGGTACAGATCGGTTTTATCCGACAGCGCCACCCGCTCCAGGGCCGAATCCACACGCTTGGCGATCTCGGCCTTGGAAAGACCGAGGATCTGCAGTGGCAGCGCGACGTTATTGAACACGGTGCGATCGAACAGCAACTGGTGATTCTGGAACACCACGCCAATCTGCCGGCGCAGGAAAGGAATTTGCGCATTGCTGATGGTGCCGAGGTCCTGGCCGGCCAGCAGCAACTTGCCGGTGGTCGGACGCTCCATCGCCAGCAGCAGCCGCAACAAGGTGCTTTTACCAGCGCCGGAGTGGCCGGTCACAAACAAGAACTCGCCCCGACGGACTCGAAAGCTCAGCTCATGCAAGCCGACGTGACCGTTCGGGTAGCGTTTACCGACCTGTTCGAAACGAATCATGAACGCTCCCGCTCGGCAAACAATGCCTGGACAAAGGGTTCTGCTTCAAAAGTGCGCAAGTCATCGATGCCTTCACCGACGCCGATGTAGCGAATCGGCAGGCCAAACTGCTTGGCCAGGGCGAAAATCACCCCGCCCTTGGCGGTGCCGTCGAGCTTGGTCAGCGCCAGGCCGGTCAGTTCGACGGTCTGGTTGAATTGCTTGGCCTGGTTGATCGCGTTCTGACCAGTGCCGGCATCGAGCACCAGCAGCACCTCGTGCGGTGCGTCGGCGTCGAGCTTGCCGATCACCCGGCGAACCTTCTTCAACTCTTCCATCAAATTGTCTTTGGTGTGCAGACGACCGGCGGTGTCGGCGATCAACACGTCAATGCCACGAGCCTTGGCCGCCTGCACGGCGTCGAAGATCACCGAAGCCGAGTCGGCGCCAGTGTGCTGGGCGATCACCGGAATCTTGTTGCGCTCGCCCCAGACCTGCAATTGCTCGACCGCCGCGGCACGGAAGGTATCGCCCGCCGCGAGCATGACTTTCTTGCCTTCGAGTTGCAGTTTCTTCGCCAGTTTGCCGATGGTGGTGGTCTTGCCGGCGCCGTTGACACCGACGACCAGAATCACGAACGGTTTGTTTTGCGAAGTGATTTTCAGCGGCTGCTCGACCGGCTTGAGCATTGCCGCCAGTTCAGCCTGCAGGGACTTGTAGAGAGCGTCGGCATCCGCCAGCTCTTTACGCGCAACCTTTTGGGTCAGGCGCTGGATGATGACCGAAGTGGCTTCAACGCCGACGTCGGCCGTCAGCAAACGGGTTTCGATGTCTTCGAGCAGCTCGTCATCGATGATCTTCTTGCCGAGGAACAGGCTGGCCATGCCTTCGCCGATGCTGGCGCTGGTCTTGGACAGGCCTTGCTTGAGGCGAGCGAAGAAACCGGCCTTGGTTTCTTCGGTGCGCGCTGGCTCGGCGGGTGTTTCGACCGGCACGACCGGCGCGGCGGCCACGGGAGCGACGACCGGTGCGGGCTCTGGCGCTGGAACAATAGGAACAACCGGAGCGGCTGGAGCAACGAAGGCTGGAATCACAGGCTCCGGAACAACCGGCGCAGGCGCGGCCACAACAACCGGCTCAAGAGTCGGTTCAACCACCGGAGCCTGAATCGGCTCAGGCGCGAACGCAGTCGGCGCTGGAATCGGCGGCGTAATGTGCGGCGCCAATTCGTCTTCGACCAAAGCCACCGGCTCTTCCGCCACCGGCAATGTCAGCCACGGCTCGGCGGCTGGTGTCAGCGGCTGTTCGGCCACGACCTCAGCTTGCGCCTCAGCCATCGGTTGCAGCACCGGTTCGGCATTCGGCAGGACAATCGGCGCCAGCTCTTCTTCTATTACAGGCGCCGGGGCTGGCTCAGGGAGTGGCTGTGGCTGTTCGACGACGGTTTCCTGCGGCTTTTTGCGCAGCCATCCGAACAGGCTTTTCTTCTCGCCAGCCGCAGCTGGGGCTTTCTTGTCGTCGTTGGAACCAAACATGGAGGACGGCTATCTCACGGTAGCGACGCGCCAAAGGGCGCCTCGGCAAGTAAATATTCGATGCAGAACAGACTGCGATTGACCCCGCTTGTTCACGCGCAACATTTTGTAGAGGTGCAAATGGCGCCTTACAAAAACGATTTCACGAAAGACTGATGCGGCAAAATCGGCGAAAAGGTGGAGTTTAGCTGATAAAACGCAGCCTTCTGCCGCAAACCCATACAACCTGATCAAACGCAATGGCCTGATAGGCGTGGCCGCCAGTAAAACGGATCAGTATCCTAGCACCCTCTCGCCCGCCGACGCTAAGACCAAGCGGGCAGCTCAACAGGTTTAAAAAACGAATGAATGCTCTAGCCCGCCGCGCTGCAGGCCTGCTGCTCAGCACAGTTTGTCTGCCACTTTCAGCCCTCGCTGCCGATCCGCAACCCACCCACGAATTCACCCTCGACAATGGCCTGAAGGTCGTCGTGCGTGAAGACCATCGTGCGCCGGTGGTGGTTTCCCAAGTCTGGTACAAGGTCGGTTCAAGCTACGAGACACCGGGGCAAACCGGCTTGTCCCATGCGCTGGAACACATGATGTTCAAGGGCAGCGAGAAAGTCGGCCCCGGCGAGGCCTCGCTGATCCTGCGCGACCTCGGCGCGGAAGAGAACGCGTTCACCAGCGACGACTTCACTGCCTACTATCAAGTGCTGGCCCGCGACCGCCTGGGCGTGGCCTTCGAACTCGAAGCGGACCGCATGGCCAGCCTGCGCCTGCCGGCTGACGAATTCGCCCGCGAAATCGAAGTCATCAAAGAAGAACGCCGCTTGCGCACTGACGACAAGCCGATGTCCAAGGCCTACGAACGCTTCAAGGCCATGGCTTACCCGGCCAGCGGCTATCACACGCCGACCATAGGCTGGATGGCGGACCTCGACCGCATGAAAGTCGAAGAGCTGCGCCACTGGTACCAATCCTGGTACGTGCCGAACAACGCCACGCTGGTGGTGGTCGGCGACGTGACCCCGGAAGAGGTCAAAACCCTGGCCCAGCGCTATTTCGGTCCGATCGCCAAGCGTGATGTGCCGCCTGCGAAAATCCCGATGGAACTGGCCGAACCCGGCGAGCGGCAGATCACCCTGCATGTGCAGACGCAATTGCCGAGCCTGATGCTGGGCTTCAACGTACCGAGCATCGCCACCGCTCAAGACAAGCGTTCAGTCAACGCCTTGCGCCTGATCTCGGCCCTGCTCGACGGCGGCTACAGCGGACGCATCCCGACACAACTGGAACGCGGCGAAGAGCTGGTGTCCGGCGGCTCGTCGAGCTACGACGCCTACACCCGCGGCGACAGCCTGTTCACGCTTTCGGCAACGCCGAACACCCAGAAGAACAAAACCATGGCCCAGGCCGAAGCCGGGTTGTGGAAGCTGCTCGAACAGCTGAAAACCACCGCGCCATCGGCCGAAGAGCTGGAGCGCGTGCGGGCCCAGGTGATTGCCGGCCTGGTTTACGAGCGTGACTCGATCACCAGCCAGGCGACCGCCATCGGCCAACTGGAAACGGTCGGCCTGTCGTGGAAGCTGATGGACACCGAACTGGCCGAACTGGAAAGCGTCACGCCAGAGGACATCCAGAAAGCCGCCAAGCTGTATTTCACCCGCGAACGTCTCAGCGTCGCCCATGTCCTGCCACTGGAGACGACTCATGAGTGAGCGTAAAAAACCACGTCTGGCCCTGATTGGCCTGGTTGCTGTTGCCCTGATCGGCTCCGCGGCCTTCTATTTCTCGAAGACTGACGAATCCATCGCCAGCGAAGCCCTCGACAAGGCCAAGTCCAGCCAGAAGCTGCAATCGCTGGCCGAACTCGACGGCAAGGCGCCGAGTCGCCGCACGCTGGACGTGCAGACCTGGAACACGGCCGAAGGCGCCAAGGTGCTGTTCGTCGAGGCCCGCGAGTTGCCGATGTTCGACATGCGCCTGATCTTCGCCGCCGGCAGCAGCCAGGACGGCGATGCGCCGGGCCTGGCCGTGCTGACCAACGCAATGCTCAACGAAGGCGTGGCCGGCAAAGATGTTGGCGCCATTGCCCAGGGCTTTGAAGGACTGGGTGCCGACTTCGGCAACGGCGCGTTCAAGGACATGGCACTGGCCTCGTTGCGCAGCCTCAGCGCCGCGGACAAACGCGAGCCCGCACTGAAACTGTTCTCCGAAGTCGTCGGCAAACCGACCTTCCCCGCCGATTCGTTTGCGCGCATCAAGAACCAGATGCTCGCCGGCTTCGAATACCAGAAACAGAACCCCGGCAAACTCGCCAGCATCGAGCTGATGAACCGCTTGTACGGCGACCACCCTTACGCGCATTCCAGCGATGGCACGGCGAAAACCGTTCCAGCCATTACCCTGGCTCAGTTGAAGGCGTTCCATGAGAAAGCCTACGCCGCCGGCAACGTGGTGATTGCGCTGGTGGGCGACCTGTCCCGCGCCGAAGCCGAGGCGATGGCTGCGCAAGTCTCCGGCGCGCTGCCGAAAGGCCCTGCCCTGGCGAAACTGCCGCAACCGGACGAGCCAAAAGCCAGCATCGGCCACATCGAGTTCCCGTCCAAGCAGACCAACCTGATGCTCGCGCAACTGGGCATCGACCGTGACGACCCGGATTACGCCGCGCTGTCCATGGGCAACCAGATCCTCGGCGGCGGTGGCTTTGGCACCCGTTTGATGAGCGAAGTGCGCGAGAAGCGCGGCCTGACGTACGGCGTGTATTCGGGCTTTACCCCGATGCAGGCGCGCGGCCCGTTCATGATCAATCTGCAGACCCGTGCCGAGATGAGTGAAGGCACGCTGAAACTGGTGCAGGATGTGCTCGCCGACTACCTTAAAACCGGACCGACCGAGAAAGAACTCGACGACGCCAAGCGTGAACTGGCCGGCAGCTTCCCGCTGTCCACCGCCAGCAACGCGGATATCGTCGGCCAGCTCGGTGCGATGGGGTTCTATAACCTGCCGTTGAGCTATCTGGAGGACTTCATGCAGCAGTCCCAAAGCCTGACCGTCGAGCAAGTCAAAACGGCACTGAACAAACACCTGAGCACGGACAAAATGGTCATCGTCAGCGCTGGCCCGACCGTGCCGCAAAAGCCGTTACCGGCCCCTACTGATAAACCTGCCGAGCAGCCGCTCGGGGTTCCGGAGCATTAATGGCCACTCGTCCTAAAAAACCTGTTCACAACGTGCACAACGGCGTGAATCAACTGCGCATCATCGGCGGTGAATGGGGCAGCCGAAAGCTGAGCTTCCCCGATGCACCCGGCCTGCGCCCCACGCCAGACCGAGTGCGTGAAACCTTGTTCAACTGGCTTGCACCGTATGTGCCCGGGGCCAAGGTCTTTGACCCGTTCGCCGGCAGCGGCGCGCTCTTCCTCGAGGCGCTGTCCCGTGGCGCGGCGATGGGCCAGGCGCTGGACGCCAGCAACATCGCCGTCTCAAGCATCAAGGAACATCTGGGCACCCTGCGCTGCACCACCGGCCAGATCCAGACGGCCGATGCCCTGCGCTACCTGGAAACCCAGCCAGCAGTGGCTTACGACCTGGTGTTCCTCGATCCGCCGTTCAACCAGAACCTGTTGCCCACCGTCTGCACTCTGCTGGAAGAGCGCCAATGGCTGGCGAACGACGCCTGGGTGTACACCGAGAGCGAAACCGCCCCTTCGACGCTTGGTTTGCCGGCGAACTGGCGCCTGCACCGCGAGCAGAAATCCGGGCGCGTCTACTACTCGCTGTGGCAGCGAAGCACTGAAGTGTCTTCTTAAAGTAATCACCTGGACGGCAAACCGTCCGTCCAGGGTGCCTTCCCGCTTTCTCAAACAGCAACATACCCGGTTTGCCTGATTCTTTTCCTTTAGTTCATTGTGAACTTGCGAAACAACTCGCATGGACGCAAAGGACTATTAACGGAATGAAAGTATTAACTAACGAGACAACTTCCAGTTCGACTACCGAGTTCACACTCGATAATGGCCTCAAGGTCATTGTGCGCGAGGATCATCGGGCCCCGGTGGTCGCCTCCCAGGTCTGGTACAAGGTCGGCGCCAGCTACGAACCTCCGGGTCAGACCGGCCTGTCCCACGCGCTGGAACACATGATGTTCAAGGGCAGCAAAAAAGTCGGCCCGGGCAAAATCCTGCCACTGCTGCGCGAGCTCGGTATCCAATTCAACGCCGTCACCGGTAACGACTTCACCGCGTACTACCAAACGCTGGCTCGTGATCGTCTGGGCGTGGCCTTCGAACTGGAAGCGGACCGCATGGCCAATCTGCTTCTGCCGGCCGACGAATTTGCCCGGGAAATCGAAGTCATCAAGGAAGAACGTCGTCAGACCACCGACGACAAACCAATGGCCAAGGCCTACGAACGCTTCAAGGCCATGGCCTACCCGGCCAGCGGTTACCACACGCCGACCATCGGCTGGATGGCTGACCTCGACCGGATGAAGGTCGAAGAACTGCGTCACTGGTATGAGTCCTGGTATGCGCCGAACAACGCCACGCTGGTGGTGGTCGGCGACGTGACCGCGGACGAAGTCAAAGCCCAGGCCCAGCGCTACTTCGGCCCGATCGCCAAACGCGATGTGCCGGCCGCGAAAAGACCGCTGGAACTGGCCAGGCCCGGTGAGCGCCAGATGACTCTGCACGTGAAGACGCAATTGCCCAGCCTGATGCTGGCCTTCAACGTGCCGAGTATCGCGACCGCCAAAGACAAGCGTTCAGTGCATGCCTTGCGCCTGATTTCGGCCTTGCTCGGCGATGGCCACAGCGCGCGCATCCCGACGCAACTGCAACGCGATGAAGAGCTGGTGTCCGACGGTACGTCGAGCTATAGCGCCTACACCCGGGGCGACAGCCTGTTTCTCCTGTCGGCAACACCCAACAGCCATAAAAACAAAACCATCGCCCAGGCCGAAGCCGGTTTGTGGAGGCTGCTGGACCAGCTGAAAACCACACCGCCGACCACTGAAGAACTGGGACGCGTACGCGCACAAGTCATCGCCGGGCTGGTTTACGAGCGCGACTCGATCACCCGCCAGGCCAGCGCTATCGGCCGACTGGAAACGTTCGGACTGTCGTGGAAATGGATGGACACCGAACTGGCCGAGCTGGAAAGCGTAACGCCAGAAGACATCCAGAAAGCCGCCACGTTGTATTTCACCCGCGAGCGGCTCAGCGTCGCCCATATCCTGCCAATGGAGGCCAATAAAGAGGATGGGGATGAGTCCGGCGAAGGCGAAGTGCCAGACAAGGAGAACTCCAGCCAAATGCTGCAATCGCTGGCTGAGCTCGACGGCAAGGCGCCAAGTCATCGCCTGCTCGACATGCAGACCTGGAATACCACCGAAGGCGCCAACGTGTTGTTCGCCGAGGCCAGAGGGTTACCGATGTTCGACGTGCGTCTGACCTTCGCTGCCGGCAGCAGCCGGGATGGAGACACTCCAGGCCTGGCCATGCTGACAAACTTGATGCTCAACGAAGGTGTTGCGGGCAGTGATGCCAACGCTATTGCCCAGGGTTTCGAAAGCCTGGGCGCACAGTATGCCCCCGGCACTGATCTGGATACGGCGCAAGTCTCCCTGCGCAGCCTCAGCGCCAAGGACAAACGCGATCCGGCACTGACCCTCTTCGCCGAAGTCGTAGGCAAGCCAACCTTCCCTGACGACGCGCATGCGCGCCTGCGCAATCAGACCCTCGCCGCTTTCGAAGATCAGAAGCATGACCCGGGCAAACGGGCGAGCCTGGAGTTGATGAACCGCTTGTATGGCGATCATCCGTACGCGCATGCCAGCGATGGCACGGCGCAAGCCATTCCGTCCATCACCCCGACCCAGCTGCGCGCGTTCCACGAAAAAGCCTACGCGGCCGGCAACGTGGTGATCTCGTTGGTGGGTGACTTGTCCCGTGCCGAAGCGGAAGCCATTGCCGCGAAGATATCCGCGACCCTGCCCGAAGGCCCGGCCCTGGCGAAAGTCCCGCAACCGATAGAACCCAATGCCAGCAAAAGCCACATCGAATTCCCATCGCAACAGACCATTCTGATGCTCGCACAACTGGGCATCGACCATGACAATCCAGACTACGCGGCACTGTTCATGGGCAACCAGATCCTTGGCGGCGGTTTCGGCACTCGACTGATGAGCGAAGTCCGCGAAAGACGTGGCCTGACGTACGGGGTTGTTTCAGCCTTCACGCCGATGCAGGCGCGCGGTCCGTTCATGATCAAACTGCAGACCCGCGCCGAAACAAGCGAAGGCACGCTGAAACTGGTACAGGACGTGCTCGCCGACTACCTTAAAACCGGCCCGACCGAAAAAGAACTGGCTGATGCCAAACGCGCGTTGGCCGGCAGCTTCCCGCAGTCCACTGCGAGCAACGCACACATCGTCGCGAAACTGGCGTCTATCGGCTTTTACAACCTGCCGTTGAATCATCTGGACGACTTCATGCAGCAGTCCCAGCGTCTCACCGTAGCGCAGGTCAAAACCGCATTGAACAAACACCTGAGCATGGACAAATTGGTCATCATCAGCGCAGGACCGACCGTCCCGCAAAAGCCATTGCCGGAGCCTGCAGATAAACCTGCCAGGTAATTGCTCAATCTGTCAGGCGACTTTCGCAGCATCGGCAAGCAGAAAACCGAGCGACTCTACTGTTCGTTGTGGCAACGTATGGCAGAGATCGCCGGTTAACCCACCGGCCTGAAAAGGTGCGCACAGGTTGCGCACCGCTGCATCGAGAGCCATCGTGTCTTTTCCGCCAGAACGCTTCACCCCCGCCTTCGGCCTTGGCAACCCGCACTTGCAAACCTTGTGGGGACCGCTGTGGCGCAAAACCACGCACATCGAACGCGAGCGTGAACGCTTGTGGCTCGAGGACGGTGATTTCCTTGACCTGGACTGGCACGGTCCGCACCGCGCCGATACGCCGCTGGTGCTGGTGTTGCACGGCCTGACCGGTTCCTCCAATTCACCTTACGTGGCCGGCGTGCAGAAAGCACTGGGCGCCCAGGGCTGGGCCAGCGTCGCGCTGAACTGGCGCGGCTGCTCGGGGGAACCGAATCTGTTGCCACGCAGCTACCATTCCGGTGCCAGTGAAGACCTCGCCGAAGCCATCAGACACCTGCGGGCCAAACGACCGCTCGCGCCGCTGTACGCGGTCGGTTATTCCCTCGGCGGCAACGTTTTGCTCAAACACTTGGGCGAGACCGGCAGCGACAGCGGCGTGGTCGGCGCCGTGGCAGTGTCGGTGCCGTTTCGGCTCGATCAGTGCGCCGACCGTATCGGCCAGGGTTTCTCGAAGGTGTATCAGGCGCACTTCATGCGCGAGATGGTCGCCTACATCAAGAACAAGCAGCGGCAGTTCCAGCATGACGGGCGCGAGGATGGCCTGGCGAAGCTGGCCGCCCTGGGCTCGCTGGAAAACATGCGCACCTTCTGGGATTTCGATGGCCGGGTCACCGCGCCGCTGCATGGTTTCACCGATGCTCAGGATTACTATCGCCGTGCCTCGAGCCGCTATTTCCTTGGGGACATTCGCACGCCGACGCTGATCATTCAGGCCGCCGACGACCCGTTCGTGTTCCCTCACAGCCTGCCGTCAGCCGAGGAATTATCCGCCTGCACCCAGTTCGAGCTGCAAGCCAGGGGCGGGCATGTCGGCTTCGTCGATGGCACGTTCCGGCAACCGGGTTACTACCTGGAACGGCGCATCCCGCAGTGGCTGGCCGCCGTGGGTCGTGGGTAAATCGATGGATACCGATCAGGGCGAGTCGATCCATTTCTGGCAAACGGCACCGTTGGCCGGGGTAGAGTTGTTGTCTGCGCGCTACATCGAACACCGCTTCGCCCCGCATGTGCATGACGGTTACGTGATCGGCATGATCATGGCCGGCGCTCAGCGTTATCGCTATCGCGGCGCCGAACACCTGGCGGGCAGCGGCACGCTGGTGTTGATCAATCCGGATGAATTGCACACTGGGCACAAGGGCACGGAAGACGGTTGGCTGTACCGGGCGTTTTATCCCGACAGCGGGCAGATTCTCTCGCTGCTGACCGAGCTGGAACTGCCAACCCACACCTTGCCGGCGTTTGGCGCCACGCTGTATCGCGATCCGGATCTGGTCAAGGGCTTCTGCCAACTGCACCGGCTGCTCGAAACACCGTCAACCGCCCTGCAACAGCAGACCGCCTGGCGGGAGTTGATGCTGTCGTTGCTGCAACGTCACGCCGCTGTCCCGGACGCCGGCAAACCCGGCAAGGAACACCGCGCGGTGACCCTGGCCAAGGAACTCCTGCAGGCGCAATTGGCGGCGCCGCCTTCGCTGGAAGAACTCGCGGCAGCGGTGAACCTGTCGCCGTTCCATTTCGCCCGGGTGTTCCGCCGCGCCACTGGCATGCCACCGCACACCTGGCTGATACAGCAGCGCATCGCCCGGGCACGAGGGTTATTGCAGAGTGGCTGTCTGCCGCTGCAAGTGGCCACGCAATTGGGATTTGCCGACCAGAGTCATCTGAATCGGCAGTTCAAGCAGGTTTACGGAGTGGGCCCGGGGGCGTATCGCAGAGCCCGACTTTAGAAACAAAAAGATCGCAGCCTTCGGCAGCGCCTACAGTGGGAATGCGCAGGCGCTGCCGGAGGCTGCGATCTTCTGATCTTTACTCGCCGGTGGCGACGCCCCGCGCAGGTTCGTTGATCCACTCGCTCCACGACCCGGCATACAACGATCCCAACGGATATCCCGCGAGGCACAACGCAAACAGGTTATGACACGCCGTCACGCCAGAGCCGCAGTACGCCACCAGATCATTCGGTGAACGATTGCCCAGTTTCTCGGCAAACCGCTGCTTGAGCTGATCGGCCGGCAGGAAATGCCCGTCGCTGCCAAGGTTGCCGGTGAACGCCGCGCATTGCGCGCCGGGAATGTGCCCGGCAATCGGGTCGATCGGTTCCACTTCGCCCTTGAAACGCGGCAAGGCCCGGGCATCGAGCAGGGTCATCGCGGGTTGGCCGAGACGTTGCTGAAGCTGTTCGGCGCTCAGGATCAGCCCGTTGTCCGGCGTCCCGTTAAAGGTGCCACGTTCAACACCAGAGGCATCGAGGCTCAGGGGCAAACCCGCCGCGTGCCAGGCCTTGAGCCCGCCATCGAGAATGAACACGCCGTCGCGCTTGCCCAACCAGGCCAGCAACCACCAGGCCCGCGCCGCATAGGCGCCGGGACCATCGTCATACAAAACCACTTCGCTGTCGGCGTTGATGCCCCAGGCCTGCAAACGCTCGATCAACTCTCCAGGCTCGGGCAACGGATGGCGCCCGGTCACTCCTTTGACCACTGCCCCGCTCAAGTCGCGCTCAAGATCGGCAAAACTCGACCCGGCGATATGCCCTTCGGCATAGCTGCGCTGGCCGTAATCCGGGTCTTCGAGGGCAAAACGACAATCCAGAATCACCAACCCTGGCTGCTCCTTTTTCAGGTCCAGTGCTTGCGGGCTGATCAATTGCGCAATGGGCATAACGGGCTCCAGTGATTAGGCGATGTCTGATCCTACTGTACTTCTTCCAGGGCTTGCGCCAGCGGCACGTAAAACTCCTCGAACAAGGCGTTGACCGCATCGCGGGACTGATCCGTGACAAACCCGGCTTCCAGCACCAGCACCTGGTACACCCCACGCTTGATTGCCTGTTCGCTCAGGTGATTGGAGTTCTCCCGCGTGGTGCACAGGAAACGCACCCAGGACGTCAGGATGATCCAGGCGTTGAGGGTCAGGGATTCGATCTGTACCCGATCCATCTTCAAGATGCCGGCCTCGACGAACCCTTTGTAGATCGCCGTGCCCTGGATCACGCAGCGCTGGGAAAAACGCCGATAACGGGCGGCCAGTTCCGGATCGCTGTCGAGCAAGTGCTCGAGGTCACGGTGCAAAAACCGGTAGCGCCACATGGCTGCCAGCAACTCCTGGAGGTAGTAACGCTTGTCCTCCACCGTCGCGGCGCGCCCTTGGGGCGGGCGCAGGAAGCTGTCCACCAGGCTTTCATACTCACTGAACAATACGGCGATGATCGCCTGCTTGTTGGGGAAGTGGTAGTACAGGTTGCCCGGGGAAATTTCCATGTGGGCAGCAATGTGGTTGGTGCTGACGCTGCGCTCGCCCTGCTGATTGAACAGCTCCAGGCTGTTCTGCACGATGCGCTCGCTGGTTTTGATCCGTGGGGCCATGGCTTGAGCTTTAATTCAGAGGGCGTTGCCGGGCATCTTACGACCTATCCGCCCGTGGATAAAACATCGCTGCGCCAGGATGTCATTTGACTTTCTAGAGCATAGACTCTAAAAAGCTCGTCACAACAATAAATCCGGAGATGACCATGTCTGCTGAAATTGCCTACCTCCAGAATCTGCAGCAGCCACTGGAAGAACTCCAAACCCTGTTCGAGGCCCAGCGTGCAGCCTATGCCGCCAACCCGATGCCCCCCGCGGCGCAGCGCCAGCAATGGCTCAAAGCGTTGCGGGATGTGTTGAGCACTGAACGCCAGGCGCTGATCGACGCCATCAGCCAGGATTTCAGCCACCGCAGCGCCGATGAAACCCTGCTCGCCGAACTGATGCCGAGCCTGCACGGCATTCACTACGCCAGTCAGCACCTCAAGGGCTGGATGAAGCCGTCACGGCGCAAAGTCGGTGTTGCCTTTCAGCCCGCCTCGGCCAAAGTCGTTTATCAGCCGTTGGGCGTGGTCGGAGTGATCGTGCCCTGGAACTACCCCCTGTACCTCGCCATCGGCCCTTTGGTGGGCGCATTGTCGGCGGGCAACCGGGTGATGCTCAAACTCAGCGAGTCGACCCCCGCCACCGGCCTGCTGCTCAAGGCTTTGCTGGGCCGGATCTTTCCCGAAGACCTTGTGTGCGTGGTGCTCGGCGAGGCCGATATCGGCGTGGCGTTCTCCCGCCTGCGTTTCGACCACCTGCTGTTCACCGGCGCCACCAGCATCGGCAAACATGTGATGCGCGCGGCCGCCGAGAACCTGACGCCAGTGACGCTGGAACTGGGCGGAAAATCCCCGGCCATCGTTTCCCGGGATGTGCCATTGAAAGATGCCGCCGAACGCATCGCCTTCGGCAAGACGCTCAACGCCGGGCAAACCTGCGTGGCCCCGGACTACGTGTTGGTTCCGGAAGACCGCGTGGGCGCTTTCATCGAAGCCTATCGCCAGGCAGTTCGCGGATTTTACCCGACCCTGGCTGACAACCCGGACTACACCGCGATCATCAATGACCGACAACTGGCCCGGCTCAATGGCTACATCAGCGATGCCACCAGCAAAGGCGCGCTGCTGATTCCGTTGTTCGACCAGGGTCAGGGGCGCCGCATGAGCCATAGCCTGCTGCTCAACGTCACTGACGAGATGATGGTGATGCAGGACGAAATCTTCGGTCCTCTGCTGCCGATCGTTCCGTACAAGGACCTGGATGAAGCATTTGCCTACATCAGCCAGCGACCTCGTCCGTTGGCGCTGTATTACTTCGGCTACGACAAGCGCGAACAAAACCGCGTCCTGCACGAGACCCATTCCGGTGGCGTGTGCCTGAACGACACGTTGCTGCATGTTGCCCAGGACGACATGCCGTTCGGCGGCATCGGCGCCTCGGGCATGGGCCATTACCACGGCCATGAAGGCTTCCTGACATTCAGCAAGGCCAAAGGTGTGCTGATCAAACAGCGCTTCAACGCGGCGAAGCTGATCTACCCACCGTACGGCAAAACCATCCAGAAACTGATCCAGAAGCTGTTTATCCGCTAACGATCAAATTCTTCGGGTAATAACAATAATGAGCCCAAGCCTGTCCGATACACCCGCGCTGTCACGGCGCGGCCTGCTCAAGTTCAGCCTCGGCGCGAGCGCTTTCCTGGCCACGGCCGGGTTGGGCGCGAGCCTCAGCGGATGTTCGTCGAGCATTCCGGCTGACGGTTTCGCGATGCTGCGCAGCGGCGATCTGCTGTTTTTGCGGGCGTTGATTCCGGTGATGCTCGAGGGGGCCGTGGTCGCCGGGAGTTTGCCGAGGGCGGTAGACCAGACCTTGCACAGCCTGGATAACAGCCTGAATCACCTGTCGCCGGAAATGCTCAAGCTGACCCGGCAGTTGTTCGATGTGCTGGGGATGGCCGTGACTCGTGGGCCACTGACCGGCATCTGGGGCAGTTGGGAAAACGCCAGCGCCGACGAGATCAGGCACTTTCTTGATCGCTGGGAAAACAGCTCGTTGAGCCTGTTGCGCATGGGGTACAGCTCGTTGCTGCAACTGGTGATGATGGCGTGGTACAGCCGGGTGGAATCGTGGGCGCATTGCGGGTATCCCGGGCCTCCCACGGTTTGAGACCGAGGCTTGCCCGCGAAGGCGTCAGCCGCATCACCACAGCCTCCAAAAACAATAAGAGAACCCGAACATGCCCGTACCCGATCCGTTCCGCGAAGGCATGGCCCGCGGCTGGAAAACCCACGACGGCTCGCAACTGACCGAAGACCTGGCCCTCGAAGCGGACGTCGCAATCATCGGCAGCGGCGCCGGTGGCGGGACGACGGCTGAAATCCTCAGCGCCGCCGGCTGCAAGGTGTTGCTGATCGAAGAAGGCCCGCTCAAGACCAGCAGCGATTTCAAGTTGCTCGAGGATCAGGCCTATACCAGCCTCTATCAGGAAGGCATCGGCCGCATGAGCAAGGACGGGGCGATCACCATCCTTCAAGGCCGGGCGGTGGGCGGCACTACGCTGATCAACTGGACGTCGAGCTTTCGCACCCCGGACCCGACGCTCGAGCATTGGGCCAGGGAGCACGACGTCAAAGGCCACAGCCCCACGGAGATGGCGCCATGGTTCGAGAAAATGGAACAGCGTCTCGGCGTCGCGCCGTGGATGGTTCCGCCCAACGCCAACAATGACGTGATCCGTAAGGGCTGCGAGAAGCTCGGTTACACCTGGCACGTCATCCCGCGCAACGTGCGTGGTTGCTGGAACCTCGGTTATTGCGGCATGGGCTGCCCGACCAACGCCAAACAATCGATGATGGTGACGACGATTCCAGCGACCCTGGAAAAGGGGGGTGAACTTATTTATCTGGCTCGCGCGGAAAAACTGGTGATCAAGGACGGCAAGGTCACGAGCCTGCAGTGCGTGGCGATGGACGACCGTTGCGTCACCCCCACGGGCAAGACGATCACGGTGAAGGCGCGGCATTACGTACTGGCCGGCGGCGGGATCAACAGCCCTGCGCTGCTGTTGCGCTCGGATGCGCCAGACCCGCACAAGCGGCTGGGAAAACGGACCTTTCTGCATCTGGTCAACATGTCCGCCGGGCTGTTCGACGAGGTGATCAATCCGTTCTACGGCGCGCCGCAGTCGATCTACTCCGACCACTTCCAATGGCAGGACGGCACGACCGGCAAGATGGCTTACAAACTCGAAGTGCCACCGCTGCACCCGGCGCTGGCGGCCACCCTGCTCGGCGGTTTCGGCACGGAAAACGCCCGGCACATGGAAAACCTGCCCCACACCCACGCCATGCTGGCGCTGCTGCGCGATGGTTTTCACCCGGACAGCCCCGGCGGCAGTGTCGAGCTGCGCGGTGACAACACGCCGGTGCTCGACTACCAGGTTTCAGCCTACGCCTGGGACGGTTTGCGCCGCGCGTTCCACAGCATGGCCGAGATCCAGTTCGCCGGTGGCGCCAACGCCGTCATGCCGATGCACGCCGACGCGCGCTACGTGAAAACCCTGGCCGAAGCACGCACGCTGATCGACGGTTTGAGCCTTGAGCTGTATCGCACTCGCCTGGGCAGTGCCCATGTGATGGGCGGTTGTGCCATGGGTGAAGACCCGAAAAATGCCGTGACCGACAGCCTTGGCCGGCACCATCAACTGAGCAACCTGTCGATCCACGACGGCTCGCTGTTCCCCACCAGCATTGGCGCGAACCCGCAATTGTCGGTCTACGGGCTGACGGCGCAACTGGCGACTTCGCTCGCCGAACGTTTGAAAAACCCGTGAAAAGAGCGAATATTCCCATCGTCTATAGTGCTTTCTTACCCAACAGGCGACTTGGCCGACCGGGAAGGCTGCGATACCATCCGACTCCCCAACGGACTCCCGCCAGGACGACGCGATGAACCGAGTGTTGTACCCAGGTACCTTCGACCCTATTACCAAGGGCCATGGCGACTTGGTCGAACGCGCCGCGCGCCTGTTCGATCATGTGATCATCGCCGTCGCTGCCAGCCCGAAGAAAAACCCGTTGTTTCCCCTGGAACAGCGTGTGGAGCTGGCCCGCGAGGTCACTAAACATCTGCCGAACGTTGAAGTCGTCGGCTTCTCGACGCTGTTGGCGCATTTCGCCAAAGAGAAGAACGCCAACGTGTTCCTGCGTGGTTTGCGCGCAGTGTCAGACTTCGAATACGAATTCCAGCTGGCCAACATGAACCGTCAGCTGGCGCCGGACGTGGAAAGCCTGTTTCTTACGCCGTCCGAGCGTTATTCGTTCATCTCCTCGACGCTGGTCCGTGAAATCGCGGCCCTGGGCGGCGATATCACCAAGTTCGTCCACCCTGCGGTGGCGGACGCCCTGACCGAACGCTTCAAGAAGTAGGAGCTGCCGCAGGCTGCGATCTTTTCACTTTATCGCGGCCCGCGTGCACTGCGCCCGCCAATGCGGCACAATTGCGCGCATTGGTTTATTGCGCCCGGGCCTTGCGCCCCGGCTGGAGTTAGCATGTCCCTGATCATCACCGACGATTGCATCAATTGCGACGTCTGCGAACCCGAGTGCCCGAACGCCGCCATCTCCCAGGGCGAAGAGATCTACGTGATCGACCCGAACCTGTGCACCCAGTGTGTCGGCCACTATGACGAACCTCAGTGCCAGCAGGTCTGCCCGGTGGATTGCATTCCACTGGACGAGGCGCATCCGGAGACTGAAGAGCAGTTGATGGAGAAGTACCGGAAGATTACCGGCAAGGCTTGAGAGCCTGAAAAGATCGCAGCCCTCGGCAGCGCCTACAGATACTTTGCGATCGCCTGTAGGAGCTGCCGAAGGCTGCGATCTTTTGATTTTTCCTTCCTCACTCCCGCTGCTCAAACCCCTCCCCGATACACCCCAGGCACCGCACGAACGCCGCCTTCGCCGGATCAACCACCAGCGCCTGCCCCGCATCGCCAACATTGCCGCCCAGTGCGGTGAACGGCAACGACACCACAAATGCCCCCGCGCCAATCACCGTTGCCGCGACCAGCAAAGGTCGGGCAATCAGCAAATCGCCGAGCATGGCGTAGGCCGGAGGGTTCTGGATGGTGTAGCGCGGATCACCGCTGCCGGTATTTGCCGCCAGCACTGGCGTACCAACGCTCAGCAACACAACGACGGCAGCGGTTCGAAGCAGGTTCATGGCTCGGTCCTATAACAGTGAGAACACTGACTATAGACCGTAGGAAATATCAGCTCTGACAGCGCGGGCAAAAGACGCTGGCACGCTGCCCGAGCTTGACTTCCCGCAGCTCTGTCCCGCACACCTTGCATGGCTGACTGCCACGGCCGTACACGAACAGTTCCTGCTGGAAATAACCCGGCTGACCGTCGCCGCCAATAAAGTCGCGCAACGTCGTACCGCCGCGCTCGATGGCGGCGGCCAGAATGCGTTTGATCTCGATGGCCAGCTTCAGATAGCGCGCCCGGGAAATGCTCTTGGCCTCGCGGCGCGGGTCGATACCGGCCGCAAACAACGCTTCGGTGGCGTAGATATTACCGACGCCGACCACCACCGCGTTGTCCATGATGAACGGCTTGACCGCCATCGAACGCCCGCGGGACTGCTGGAACAAGCGCTCGCCGTCGAACAGGTCGGTCAACGGCTCCGGCCCCAGGCGAATCAACAGTTCGTGGTTGAGCGGGTCGAGGCTCCAGAGCATCGCGCCGAACCGTCGCGGGTCGGTATAACGCAGGGCCAGGCCCGATTCCAGTTCGATGTCCACATGCTCATGCTTGGCGGCCGGCATGCCGACTTCCACCAAACGCAAATTGCCCGACATCCCCAAATGACTGATCAACGTGCCCACTTCGGCATTGATCAGCAGGTACTTGGCGCGCCGTTCCACCAGCACGATACGCTGGCCGGAGAGGCGCACATCCAGGTCTTCAGGGATCGGCCAGCGCAGGCGACGGTCACGCACGATCACCCGGCTGACGCGCTGGCCTTCCAGGTGCGGCGCAATACCGCGGCGGGTGGTTTCGACTTCCGGCAGTTCAGGCATGGTGCTCTCGAATCAGGCTTTCACCACACTCAGCGGTGAGCGCCGAGGTCGCGAATCGTTTGTTTGAGGGTTTCGAAGTCGTAGTCCGAAAGGCCGACGTAATCGAGCACCAGCGCCGAAATGCTGTTCCATTCGTGGTCATCGTTCTGGTTGCCCAGTACCCGGTAGGACGCACAAATGTGCTCGGCCATCTTCAGGATCGCCAGCAGGTTTTTCAGCTGGCTGTTGCGCGATGACTCATCGCTGAAAATCGCCAGTGCATTGTGGTGATTGGCGATCGCCGTGCTCACGTGCTCAGGCAGACGCCAGGATTTGGCCGTGTAGTAACCGACCACCGCATGGTTGGTATTGAACACCCGGTTTTCGGTGTCGACTATGCGGCATTCAGCACTGGCGTTGGCGTAGGCTTCTTCCAGAACAGTCATGTAGTTGGGGAAGCGCTGCAACATCAGCGGCACGCCGCAATCGTGGAACAGGCCCAAGGCGTACGCTTCATCGCCGGCCTGGACGCCGATGCGCTTGGCCAGGGTCAGGCAAGTCATCGCCACGTCCTGAGCGGTGTCCCAGAATCGGTTCAGGGTGACGATGGTGTCATCGTTCATTTCGCCCTTGATCGACTGCGCGTTGATCAGGTTGATGATCGAACGGCTACCCAGCAGATTCACCGCACGCTGGATCGAGGCGATCTTGTTGCTCAAGCCGTAATACGGCGAGTTGACGATTTTCAGCAGGGAACCAGAGAGGCCCGGGTCCTGGGAGATCAGCTTGGCGATCACCTCCAGATCCGGGTCGGGCATGTACTGCTCCATCTGCAGATCCACCATGATCTGCGGCTGGGCCGGCACGCTGATGCCTTGCAGGGACTGTTGGATCTGTTCGGTGGTCAGCTCTTGGGACATAAGTACACACTCTGGGACAGGTGGCGATTCTAACCTTTATAAAGTTGGATCCGACACCATGGTCGGCTCATCATCTGAAGTTTCATAAAATTCCCAATCCGTCTCCTGAGCGCAATGCATTTCCCTGTGGCGAGGGAGCTTGCTCCCGCTCGGCTGCGAAGCAGACGTAAATCCAGCGAATGCAGCCGCCTGATGTACTGCAACAGCCGTTTTCGGGACGGCTCCGCCGTCCAGCGGGAGCAAGCTCCCTTGCCACATGTCCACCTCCAAACCTGGCAGCGCTGCAACACGCTATACTCCCGCTCTTTTTTCCGGAGCGACGTCATGTCCCTGCCTAGCCTGCGCCTCAAAGCCAACGCCGACCGTCGCCTGCGAAACGGTCACTTGTGGGTCTACAGCAACGAAATCGATGTGGCCGCCACCCCTTTGCACGGTTTCAAGGCCGGCGACCAGGCGATCCTCGAAGCGGCCGGCGGCAAACCGCTGGGCATCGTCGCCATGAGCCCGAACAACCTGATCTGCGCCCGCCTGCTGTCGCGCGACATCAAGTTGCCGCTGGACAAATCGTTGCTGGTGCATCGTCTGAACGTTGCCCTGTCCCTGCGTGATCGCCTGTTCGACAAGCCGTTCTATCGCCTGGTCTACGGCGACTCCGACCTGTTGCCAGGCCTGGTGGTCGACCGTTTCGGCGACATCCTGGTGGTGCAGATCGCTTCGGCGACCATGGAAGCGCATAAAGATGACGTGATCGCGGCGCTGACCCAAGTGCTCAAGCCAAGCGGCATTCTGTTCAAGAACGACTCCGCCGCCCGTGACGCCGAAGGCCTCAACCGCTACGTCGAAACCGTGTTCGGCCTGGTGCCGGAGTGGGTCGCGCTGGAAGAGAACGGCGTGAAATTCGAAGCGCCGGTCATCCAGGGCCAGAAAACCGGCTGGTTCTACGACCACCGCATGAACCGCGCACGCCTGGCCCCTTATGCCAAAGGCAAACGCGTACTCGACCTCTACAGCTACATCGGCGGTTGGGGCGTGCAAGCGGCCGCCTTCGGCGCCAGTGAAGTGTTCTGCGTCGACGCGTCGGCCTTCGCCCTCGATGGCGTGGAACGTAACGCTGCGCTGAACGGTTTTGCCGAGAAAATGACCTGCATCGAAGGCGACGTTTTCGAAGCCCTGAAAGAGCTGAAAGCCAGCGAAGAACGTTTCGACGTGATCGTGGCCGACCCTCCGGCGTTCATCAAACGCAAGAAAGACATGAAAAACGGCGAAGGCGCCTACCGTCGCCTGAACGAGCAAGCCATGCGCCTGCTCAGCAAGGACGGCATCCTGGTCAGCGCTTCGTGCTCGATGCACCTGCCGGAAGACGACCTGCAGAACATCCTGCTGACCAGCGCCCGCCACCTGGACCGCAACATTCAGATGCTGGAGCGTGGCGGCCAGGGTCCGGACCATCCGGTGCACCCGGCGATTGCTGAAACCCGTTACATCAAGAGCATTACTTGCCGGTTGCTGCCAAACAGCTAACAACACGAAACACTGTAGGAGCGAGCTTGCTCGCTCCTACAACTGATTCGGAAGTTTCCTGCGCCCTCATGCATTGACTTCCATATCCATCAGGTCAACTCTCGGCCCCCCTCACGGATCGAGAGCGTTGTTGATGACCCCTTCCACGCATACCGCAAAAAAATCGTCGCTCATCCTGCTTTTGATGACGATGACGCTACTGGGTGTATTCCCGCTGGACGTCGTACTCCCGTCCTTTCCCGCGCTCTCTGACTACTTCCAGACCTCAGCCTCCGACATTGCCCTTTCGGTCAGTCTGTTCGCCATCGGTCTTGCGCTATCGGTGGTGCTGGTCGGACCGTTGTCGGATTTGTGGGGGCGCAAGACCCTGTTGCTGACCGGTATCGCCATCTCGGTGGTCGGTGCAACCGGTTGCCTGCTTTCCAGCGAATACAGCGGGTTCCTGGTGTTTCGAGTCATTCAGGCCGTGGGTTGCGGTTCCTTTGTGCTGTCGCAGGCGCTGATCCAGGATCTGTTCGTCGGCAAGGAACAGGAACGAATCAGGATCTGGATGACCACCGCCGCGGGGGTGTTCATTTCCATCTCGCCGCTGCTCGGAACCTGGCTGCAAATGCATCTGGGCTGGGAGGGGCAGCTTCTATGTCTTTATCGCGTTGGCAGCGATTGTCTGGATAAAGGCTGGCGTCTTGCTCAAGGAGAGCCCACGCAGTCGGAATGCGGCGCCCGGTCGTTTTTTCAGTGCCTATTGGCGGCTGTGTTCCGACCTGCGCTTCATGGGTTACTGGCTTATTTCCGGCCTGGCCTTCGCCTGCCATTTTTCATTCATTGTCATGTCACCGATCATTTTCATGGAACGCCTGGCACTCTCGCCCTACGAATTTGCCTGGACATTGTTGCTGTACGGCGTGGCCTATGTGTTCGGCGGGATAGTCGCCAGTGCGCTGCATCGGCGTCTGCCGGCCAATTCGCAGATCGTGATCGGCCTGGGGCTTATCGCACTGTCGGGGTTGGTCATGCTGTGGCTGGCGAATCAGTTCGGGCTCACTGCCGCTGCGGTGCTGATCCCCATGCTCATTTGCACGGCCGGCACCACCATTGCCCGGCCTATCGCCAACTCCAAAGCCATGACCCTTTATCCACAGGATGCCGGTACGTCCTCATCGGTCGGCGGCGTCATGATCTTCCTCTGCGGCGGGGTGATCAGTGTGGTGATCAATCTCGCGTCCGCAGATCTCACCACGGCACTCGCCTTGTGTTTCCTGGTCCTGAGCGCGGCAGGCCTTGGTTTGAACGCGCTGATCATGCAGCGCAATCTGGCGTTGAACGCGAGTTGATAAACGCCGGTCGTCATCCCGCACACGCCACGGTTGCCGGATCAATGCTTCCCGGCATTCCCTCCTGACGCCAGCCGTGTAGAATCGCGACATTCATCGCCAGTCATCCCCCGGCGGGTTTATGAGCTCAAGCTGAAGCGCGCGGCGATCCCGCAAAGTTATCGGCAACTTCCGGACACACGGCCATTTCTGAGTGTTCCAGACGTCAATAGAAGCTCACTTCCCTTTTGATACCTGATTAGCCGCCCGGAGTGCTTCATGCCTGATTACCGCTCGAAAACATCCACCCACGGCCGCAACATGGCCGGTGCCCGCGCACTGTGGCGCGCCACGGGGATGAAAGATGACGACTTCAAAAAGCCGATCATCGCCATTGCCAACTCGTTCACCCAATTCGTACCGGGCCACGTCCACCTCAAGGACCTGGGCCAACTGGTCGCCCGCGAAATCGAACGCGCCGGCGGTGTAGCGAAAGAATTCAACACCATCGCTGTCGATGACGGCATCGCCATGGGCCACGACGGCATGCTGTATTCGCTGCCGAGCCGCGAGATCATCGCCGACTCCGTCGAATACATGGTCAACGCCCACTGCGCCGACGCCATCGTCTGCATCTCCAACTGCGACAAGATCACCCCTGGCATGCTGATGGCTGCCCTGCGCCTGAACATCCCGGTGATCTTCGTCTCCGGCGGCCCGATGGAAGCCGGCAAGACCAAACTGGCCAGCCACGGTCTCGACCTGGTCGACGCCATGGTGATCGCCGCCGACTCCAGCGCTTCTGACGAGAAAGTCGCCGAGTACGAGCGTAGCGCCTGCCCGACCTGCGGTTCGTGCTCCGGCATGTTCACCGCCAACTCGATGAACTGCCTGGTTGAAGCCCTGGGCCTGGCCTTGCCGGGCAACGGTTCGACCCTGGCGACCCACAGCGACCGCGAGCAACTGTTCCTGCAGGCTGGCCGCACCATCGTCGAGCTGTGCAAGCGTTACTACGGTGAGAACGACGAGTCGGTATTGCCGCGCAACATCGCCAACTTCAAGGCGTTCGAAAACGCCATGACCCTGGACATCGCCATGGGCGGTTCCACCAATACCATCCTGCACTTGCTGGCCGCCGCCCAGGAAGCCGAGATCGATTTCGACCTGCGCGATATCGACCGTCTCTCGCGCAACGTGCCGCAACTGTGCAAAGTCGCGCCGAACATCCAGAAGTACCACATGGAAGACGTGCACCGCGCCGGCGGGATCTTCAGCATCCTCGGCTCGCTGGCCCGTGGCGGCCTGCTGCACACCGACCTGCCGACCGTGCACAGCAAGACCCTGGCCGAAGGCATCGCCAAGTGGGACATCACCCAGACCGACGACGAAGCGGTGCATCACTTCTTCAAGGCTGGCCCGGCGGGCATCCCGACACAAACCGCGTTCAGCCAGTCGACCCGTTGGGAAACCCTGGACGACGACCGTGAAAACGGCTGCATCCGCAGTGTCGAACACGCGTACTCGAAAGAAGGCGGCCTGGCCGTTCTCTACGGCAACATCGCGCTGGACGGCTGCGTGGTGAAAACCGCCGGCGTCGACGAGTCGATCCACGTGTTCGAAGGCAACGCGAAGATCTTCGAAAGCCAGGACAGCGCCGTACGCGGCATCCTCGCGGACGAAGTGAAGGCCGGCGACATCGTGATCATCCGTTACGAAGGCCCGAAAGGCGGCCCAGGCATGCAGGAAATGCTGTACCCGACGTCCTACCTGAAATCCAAAGGCCTGGGCAAAGCCTGCGCCCTGCTGACTGACGGTCGTTTCTCCGGCGGTACTTCGGGCCTGTCCATCGGCCACGCTTCGCCGGAAGCGGCTGCCGGTGGCGCGATTGGCCTGGTGCAGGACGGCGACAAAGTGCTGATCGACATTCCGAACCGCTCGATCAACCTGTTGATCAGCGACGAAGAAATGGCCGGGCGCCGTGCCGAACAGGATCAGAAAGGCTGGAAGCCTGTGGAAAAACGTCCACGCAAGGTGACCACCGCACTGAAGGCCTACGCCCTGTTGGCGACCAGCGCCGACAAGGGTGCTGTGCGTAACAAGGCGATGCTTGACGGGCTGTAAGCGTCAATCGCAGAAATAAAAATGCCCCGCCAAGTGCGGGGCATTTTTTTGCTCTCGAAACCGGTTTGGCAACAGGCACACCAGTGACTGTGATACCGCCATCGCGGGCTTGCCCGCGATTGGAGCGACTCGGTCCTACTGGATTTCAGCCGGCGTCACGATCACCCAGTTCTTGTCCGCCGTCACCGGCAATCCTTCCTTGGCCTGGGCCGCAGCGTTTTTGGCCATCATGCCGTTAATCTGGGTCATGTATTTGTCCTTGCGGTTGACCCACAAGTGGATGCCGCCCTTGGCCACGTCGACGCTGTGGAACAGCATGTAACCGTCGCTGGTTGGGGTATCACCGCCCACCAGTACCGGTTTTTTCCACTCATCGATGTAGGTCAGGATCGCCGCGTGCTTGCCGGCCATCCAGGTCGCTGGAGTCCACAGGTACGGGGTCAGTTCGAGGCCGAGGTTGGCCTTCTCGTCATATTTGCCAGCGGTGATCTGTTTGCGCGCGGTGGTCAGCTCGCCGGACTTTTGATCCTTGAGCAGCAGGCTCACCCCGATCACATTCTGCGGTTTGACGTTGTAGCCGTACTTCGGATCGGCAGCGACCATGCGCACCAGCTCTTCAGAGGCGGCGGTCATCACGTAGACCTCGATGCCGTTCTCCATCAGTTTGTTGTAGAGCTCTTGCTGGCCGGTGAAGATTTTCGGCGGGTTGACGTCGAGGTTCTTGACCACGTCGCCTTCGTAATAAGTCGCGGGCACCGGTTTGCCGGACGCCATCAATTCGTCGACATAGCCTTTGAGTTCTTTAAGTGTGAAACCGGAGAACACCTGGGCGACCCATGGGTAGCAAACCATGTCGTCGACTTCACAGAGGCGGTAGTAGTAGCTGAACAGGCTTTCCTTGTGGTCGGCAGTGTCCTTGAACGGCATCAGTTTCAGGGAGGGGTCGAGTTTCTCGCGGGTGATCAGGCCCTTGTTTTCCATGTACGGCAGCAACGACTCTTCGAGGTCGTAGCGGTAACTGGTGTTGTCCATGTCGAACACCGCGTAGTTACCCTTGTTGGCGTTGGCCGCGATCATGGCGTCCAGCGCCTTCGCCTGATCGGCGGGCCAATGCTTCAAGTCCGTGGCGAACGCCTGGCCGGCGAGGCCAAGGCAAAGTGCAGCGAGCAGAAATTTCGGCGCGAGCTTCATCGACAGTTCTCCCTGATTCAAAGATATCGACGCTAACAAATACGTGTGACAGTCCTCGTCTGTCAGCGACCGCTCGCGTCCCTTTCGCGTCAGCTGCATCCCTGACAGCGACATCCGCTTATTCCAAAAACGACAGCTATCAGACTTTTTTGGTATTAAATCATTGTAAATCAAGCTGTTAGGCTTGCCGGTTCGCAACTGCCCCGGAAGGCAGTTGGCACATGTCTAATGGGAGTTCCAATGAACCTGCCGCTGATTCTCAACCTGCTGGTGTTCCTCGCCCTGCTCTTCGGTCTCGCGCAAACCCGTCACACGACGTGGAGCCTGGCTAAAAAAGTCCTGCTCGCTTTGGTGTTGGGCGTTGTGTTCGGTGTCGCACTGCACACGATTTACGGTGCCGGCAATCCGGTGCTGAAAGCGTCGATCGGCTGGTTCGATCTGGTGGGCAACGGTTACGTGCAGTTGCTGCAAATGATCGTGATCCCGCTGGTGTTCGCCTCGATCCTCAGCGCCGTGGCACGCCTGCACAATGCTTCGTCGCTGGGCAAGATCAGCTTCCTGACCATCGGCACGCTGCTGTTCACCACTGCCATCGCGGCGCTGATCGGTATCGGCCTGACCAACCTGTTCGGCCTCACGGCTGAAGGCCTGGTGGCCGGCACGCAGGAAATGGCCCGTCTGCAAACCATTCAGAGCGACTACGCGGGCAAGGTTGCCGACCTGAATGTGCCGCAGTTGCTGCTGTCGTTCATCCCGCAAAACCCGTTCGCCGACCTGGCGCGGGCCAAGCCGACGTCGATCATCAGCGTGGTGATTTTCGCCGCGTTCCTCGGCGTCGCCGCTTTGCAATTGCTGAAGGATGATGTCGAGAAAGGTCAGAAAGTGATCAACGCCATCGACACCCTGCAAGCCTGGGTGATGCGCCTGGTGCGCCTGGTGATGAAGCTGACTCCGTACGGCGTATTGGCCCTGATGACCAAAGTGGTCGCCGGTTCCAACTTGCAAGACATCATCAAGCTCGGCAGTTTTGTGGTGGTGTCCTACATCGGCCTGGGCCTGATGTTTGTGGTCCACGGCGTGCTGGTGTCGGCGGCCGGGATCAACCCGCTGCGCTTCTTCCGCAAGATCTGGCCGGTGCTGACGTTTGCCTTCACCAGCCGTTCGAGTGCAGCGACGATTCCGTTGAGCATTGAGGCGCAGACCAGCCGCCTGGGCATTCCGCAGTCCATCGCCAGTTTCGCCGCTTCGTTCGGCGCGACTATTGGCCAGAATGGCTGCGCCGGTCTGTACCCGGCAATGTTGGCGGTGATGGTGGCGCCGACCGTGGGCATCAACCCGCTGGACCCGCTGTGGATCGCGACGCTGGTGGCGATTGTGACGCTGAGCTCGGCCGGCGTGGCCGGGGTGGGGGGTGGCGCAACGTTCGCGGCGCTGATCGTGTTGCCGGCGATGGGCTTGCCGGTGTCACTGGTGGCGTTGCTGATTTCGGTTGAGCCGCTGATTGATATGGGGCGTACGGCGTTGAACGTGAGCGGTTCGATCACGGCCGGGGCGATTACCAGCCAGATCATGCAGCAGACAGATAAAGCGCTGCTGGATGCGGATGAGCATTCGGCGTTGGCTCACGCTTAAATTCTTCAGCGTCTGAACTGGCCTCATCGCCAGCAGGCTGGCTCCCACAGGGATTTTGTGGTGTTCACACAATCTGTGTTTCACCCCAAACCCACTGTGGGAGCCAGCCTGCTGGCGATGCTTTTAAGCCTTTTCCCAGACTTCGAAGTTGTACGCCGGTTTGTCGCCTTCGGCCGGATTCGGGGTGTTAGACACCAACTTCCACTGCGTCAAATCAAACTCTGGAAACCACGCATCCCCTTCCGGGCTCAATGCCACGCGTGTCAGGTACAACCGATCCGCTTGAGCCATTCCTTGCGCATACAACTGCGCGCCGCCAATCAGCATCAACTCATCGACGCCCTGCTCCTTCGCCCACTCTTCAGCGCGAACCACCGCAGCTTCCAGCGACGGATAAACTTCCGCGCCTTCCAGCACCAGATCCGCCTGACGACTGACCACGATGTTCAACCGCCCCGGCAGCGGACGACCGAGGGAATCCCAGGTCTTGCGCCCCATGATGATCGGCTTGCCCAAGGTGGTGGCCTTGAAGTATTTGAAGTCCCCCGGCAGGTGCCAGGGCATGCTGTTGTCGACGCCGATCACGCGGTTTTCACCGAGGGCTGCGATCAGGCTGAGGGGGAGTGATTTAGTCATGCCGGCGAGGATACCAGAGCCCCCCGTACCCCGATAAGCGTCACAGCGGTTATGCTCACAGCTCGATTGAGCGACGGGATGCCGCGTGACTGAACTGAATAACCTATGGCTGACAGAAACCATCCGCCTGCGTGAAGAACACGCCGGCCCTCTGGATGACCTGGAAGCCAACAGACTGGCCCGCACTGCCGGCGGCGATCTGCCGACGAGGATTGCGCGCCGCGCCGTGTGGCTGGCCGAGCGCGATGGACTGACCGAAGCCCTCAGGCATTGGCTGCAAGGCGCACGACTGGCATTGATCGTCATGGCCGTGCTGGCCGTGGTCAGTGGCGCCGGGCTGGCGTTTGCCGCGATGGGTGACGGTCAGACACCGGTGAATGTGTTTTGGGCCTTGGGCAGTCTGCTCGGGCTGAACCTGATTCTGCTGCTGAGCTGGGCCATGGGCCTGGTGTTTGCCGGCGAACACGGCGCAACGCTGGGACGCTTGTGGTTGTGGCTCAGCGAAAAACTCGCCCGCGACGCCAAAGCCGCGCAACTGGCGCCCGCGCTGCTGTTGCTGCTGCAACGACAAAAACTCAATCGCTGGGCGCTCGGCGTGCTGGTCAACGGCTTGTGGTTACTGGCGATGCTGAGCGCGCTGGTGATTCTGCTGATGCTGATGGCGACCCGGCGTTATGGCTTCGTCTGGGAAACCACCCTGCTCAGCACCGACACCTTCGTGACCATGACCCAAATGCTGGGTGCACTGCCCGCCGTGCTGGGGTTCAACGTGCCAACGATGGAGATGATCCGCGCCAGTGGCGATGCCGCGCTGAACATCGAAAGCGCCCGCCAGGCCTGGGCCACCTGGCTGGTTGGCGTGCTGGTGATTTACGGCATTGTGCCGCGCCTGCTCTTGGCGTTGTTCTGCCTGTGGCGCTGGAAAAGCGGCCGCGCAAACCTGCATCTGGACCTGAACCTGCCCGGTTACGCCCAACTGCGCGAACGCCTGATGCCCACCAGCGAACGCCTGGGCATCAGCGACGCGGCGCCCGCGCAACTTCATCGGGTGGAAAGCGCTGTCAGCGATCTGCAAAGCGATGGCGCACTGCTGGTGGCCATTGAGCTGGACGAACAACGCCCATGGCCGCCACAACTGCCTGAAAACGTGAGCGACGCGGGCATCCTCGACAGCCGTGAATCGCGTAACAAACTCCTCGAACAGCTCAGCCGTTTTCCTCCGGCCCGCCTGGCCATCGCCTGCGATCCACGGCGCTCGCCGGATCGCGGCAGCCTCGCCTTGATCGCCGAACTGGCCCGCAGCGCCAGCGCTACCCGCGTCTGGTTGCTGCAAGCGCCGCCCGGCGAAGCGCTGGATGCCGAGCGCCTCGGCGACTGGCACGTGGCGCTGCAGCAACTGAATCTGCCCTTCGCCGACTGCGCGCCGCTGAACTGGCTGGAGACCGGTCATGACTAATTCGTGGAAAGCGCCGTTGAAGCTCGCCGTGGTCGGCCACACCAACGTCGGCAAAACCTCGTTGCTGCGCACGTTGACCCGTGATGTCGGTTTCGGCGAAGTCTCCCATCGCCCGAGTACCACGCGACACGTCGAAGGCGCGCGGTTGTCGGTGGACGGCGAGCCCTTGCTCGACCTGTTCGACACGCCGGGACTGGAAGACGCCATCGCCCTGCTCGACTACCTCGAACGCCTGGAACGTCCCGGTGAACGCCTCGACGGCCCGGCGCGGCTGGCGCGCTTTCTTGAAGGAAGTGAAGCCCGGCAGCGTTTCGAGCAAGAAGCCAAAGTGCTGCGGCAACTGCTCACCTGCGACGCCGGCCTCTATGTGATCGACGCCCGCGAACCGGTGTTGGCCAAATACCGCGACGAACTGGAAGTCCTCGCCAGCTGCGGCAAACCGTTACTGCCGGTGTTGAATTTCGTCAGCAGTGCCAACCACCGCGAACCGGACTGGCGCGAAGCGCTGGCACGGCTGGGCTTGCACGCCCTGGTGCGTTTCGACAGCGTGGCGCCGCCGGAGGATGGCGAACGTCGGCTCTATGAAAGCCTCGCGCTGCTGCTGGAAAACTCCCGCGAGCAACTGGAACGACTGATCGCCGATCAGCAAGCCCAGCGCCTGGCCCGCCAACAAAGCGCGGCGCGGCTGATTGCTGAATTGTTGATCGATTGCGCAGCGTGTCGGCGCAGCGTGGTCAGCGATGCGGAACAGGAACAGCAAGCCATCAGCGAACTGCGCAAAGCCGTTCGGCAACGGGAACAGCGCTGTGTCGAAGCGTTGCTCAAGCTCTTCGCCTTCCGCCCTCAGGACGCGGCGGCCAGTGATCTGCCGCTGCTCGACGGTCGTTGGGGCGATGATCTGTTCAATCCGGAAACCCTCAAGCAACTGGGCGTGCGGGTCGGCGGAGGTATCGCGGCGGGGGCGGCGGCCGGGGCCGGGGTGGATTTGCTGGTCGGCGGTTTGACCCTCGGCGCGGCGGCACTGGCTGGCGCGATTGCCGGCGGCGCGCTGCAAACCGCACGCAGTTATGGCAGCCGGTTGCTGGGCAAGATCAAGGGTCAGCGAGAGTTGACGGTCGATGACAGCGTGTTGCGGTTGTTGGCATTGCGTCAGCGGCAATTGCTTCAGGCGTTGAATGCACGTGGGCACGCGGCGATGGACAGCATTCAAGTCGCCACGCCGCAGGACAAGAGTTGGCGCGAAGGCAAACTGCCCGAAGCCCTGAACAAGGCTCGGGCGCATCCGCAGTGGTCGTCGCTGAATTCGCAGGCGAAGTTGAGTCAGGCGGAGCGGCAGGAGCAGGTTGAGGTGTTGGCGCAGCAGCTGTAAAACTACAGTGTCTGGGCCGGCCTCATCGCGCCTCGGCGCCTATGTCCTAAGCCCTAAGCCCTAAGCCCTAAGCCGCCATCAGGCGCAAGGCCTTTTCCTTCAAAACGCCAAGATCAATCACCGGCACCCACATCTCCTTGGCCAGCTCATCCCACTGCCGCATGCGCAAACTGACGGCGCACAACGGGTCCTGCTCGAACGCTTCAGCCTCCGCCTCGGTCATCACCCCGCCCTGGTATTCCAGGGTCCGGCGGCTGGCTTCGCTCAAGCGATCGTAGTACCCGGGCTCTTTGAGTGTCAGATAACGCTTGGCTTGCACGTGGAATTCCACCAGCCGCGCCATGCGTTCGCTGAAGCCTGCGCGACGCAAGTAATCGGCGCCCAGACGCTCATGGCTGACCACGCCGAAACCACCCATGTTCTCAGCGCTCTCGGAGCAAATGTGTCCGATGTCGTGAAAGAACGCCGCCAGCACCACTTCGTCATCGAAGCCTTCGGCCATGGCCAGTTGTGCGGCCTGGGACATGTGCTCGATTTGCGATACCGGCTCGCCGATGTAATCACTGTCGCCAAAACGCTCGTACAGCGCGAATACCTCGTCGATCACTTGCTCAGTGCGGTCCATCAACGCTCTCCCAATACAGTCGCGACATTACGTTCTGCCATGGCCGGCCCGACACTCATGCCGACGCCCGTGTGCATCAGCGCCACGCTCACGCCCGGCATCGGCCGCAGGAATGAAAACGGTCCTGGCCCGCGTGAACCATAGACACCCTGCCAGCGCTCGACCACTTGTACCTTGCAGCGCAACGTCTGCTCGGCCAGTTCGATCATCCAGTCGTCCACTTGCTCGGCGTTGAATGGCGAGGGGTCGCGGCCATAGTGATGGGAGTCGCCGATGATCAGTTCGCCGTAAGGCGTCGGGCTGATCAGCAGGTGAATACCGTTTTCGTGCAGGTGCGGCTCTTCACGCAGGATCTGCGCCTGCACCGCCGCCGCTTCCGGCAGATCGGCGAAGGCGCCGTAGTGCACGCAACTCAAACCGGTGAGCAGTGCGTGTTGCAGATTGAGGTTGATCTGCGGGCGGGCGCGGAGCATTTGCAGGCGGCAGATTTGCGGGTTGAGCGCGGCCATCGGCTCGGCGAGCAAGGTCTGATAATCATGGCCGGAGCAGATGATGATCTGCTCGGCGCTGAAGGTGCCGGCGGTGCTGTGCAAGCGGCCCGGTTCGATGTCGCGCACGAGGGTGGAGAAGTGAAAATCGACGTTCATTTCGCGGCGCAGGTAATCGATCAATGCCGGTATCGCTTCGCGGGAATACAGTTGTTGATCGTCCATGCCATGCAACGCGGCGCGATGATGGCTGAACTGGCCGCCGTACAGATCGCGCAATGCAGCACCGCGCAGCAGGTCGACGCGGTAACCGTGTTCCACGGCTCGTCCGGCGCAAAAAGCTTCCAGCAGGTGTTCCTCCGCCTCGGTGCGGGCGAACAGATACGAGCCGTTGCGCTTGAGCTGCAGGCCGACCAGTGGCGCCCATTGCCCCCAGATCTCGCGGCTGGCCTTGGCCAGTTCCAGCATCGGGCCTGGCGGTTGGCCGGTGACGAGGGCCTGGCCGAAGTTGCGCACCGAGGCGCCGAGCGGGGTTTCACTGCGTTCGAAAACCGTGACCTTGAGGCCACGCCTGGCGGCAGCGTAGGCGTGGGACAGGCCGAGGATGCCGGCGCCTACGATCAGCATGTCGTTGGGGTGTGTCATTAAGATAATCCCGATTTTGTGGCGAGGGAGCTTGCTCCCGCTGGTCGCGAAGCGGCCCCAAAATAAGGGCCTGCTGCGCAGTCCAGCGGGAGCAAGCTCCCTCGCCACAGGATGTGAGTCAGTTACTTGGCAGCCACTTTCTCGGACTTGCCGTCATAGCGCTTGCGCCACTCGGTCAGGATCTCGTCGCGATTCTTCGACGCCCAGGCAAAGTCGTTCTTGATCAAACGCTGCTCGTAATCCGCCGGCAATTCAGTCTGCGGCTTGGCAATCCCCGGCTGCGCAAGCACCGCGAAGTTCTCTTTATAGAGCTCCATCGCCGCCGGACTGGCCGAGAAGTCAGCCAGTTTCTTCGCCGCATCTTCATGCGGTGTGCCCTTGATCACAGCCGTCGCTTCAATTTCCCAGCCCAGGCCTTCTTTCGGCAGGATGATGTCCAGCGGCGCGCCCTGGCGCTTCAACTGAACAGCCGGGTATTCAAAGGAAATACCAATCGGGAATTCACCCGCGGCCGCCAGTTTGCAAGGTTTGGAGCCAGAGTGAACGTACTGGCCGATGTTCTGGTGCAGGTCATCCATGTACTGCCAGCCCTGCTTCTCACCGAAGGTTTGCAGCCAGGCGCTGACATCGAGGAAACCGGTGCCGGACGAGGCCGGGTTGGGCATGACGATCTTGCCTTTGTACTCAGGCTTGGTCAGGTCCTGCCAGCTCACGGGTTTGGTCAAACCCTGTTTTTCCGCTTCGACGGTGTTGAAGCAAATGGTCGCGGCCCACACGTCCATGCCGACCCAGGCTGGCGGGTTGGCGGCGTCGCGGTAGTTGCCGCCGATCTTGCCCAGGTCTTTCGGCGCGTAGCTTTGCAGCATGCCTTGCTGATCGAGGATCGCCAGGCTCGATGCGGCAAGACCCCAGACGGCGTCAGCCTGTGGCCGGGCTTTTTCGGCCAGCAGCTTGGCGGTGATGATACCGGTTGAATCGCGCACCCACTTGATCTCGACGTCCGGGTTGGCCTTTTCGAAGGCTTCTTTGTAGGTCTTCAATTGTTCGGCTTCGAGGGCGGTGTACACCGTCAACTCGGTTTTCGCCGCGAAGGCGTTCAGGCTGAAAGCGGTGAGGACAGCAGCGGCCAGGGCCATAGGCTTGAACATGATCTTTTCCTGTTTGAGTTGAGGTTTGCGGGATTGGAAATCAGTGACCGGGTGCGGTCTGGCGCCACGCCTGGGAACGGCGCAGCAAACCGCGCGAGGCCCAGGCCAGCAGCAGGGACACGCCCGCCGAGGTGAACAGAATCAGGGTCGACATCGCCGCCGCGCCGCCGACGTTGCCGGCGTCATCCATGTTCAACACCGCCACCGCCGCAAGAATGGTGTCGGGGCTGTAGAGGAAGATCGCCGCCGAAACGGTGGTCATGGCCGAGACGAACAGATAGCGCACGATGTCCAGCAGCGCCGGCAGGCAAATCGGTACGGTGACCCGCAAGTAATGCCGATACAGCGGCGCCTTGAGCGACAGCGCGGCGGCTTCGAACTCAGCGTCGAGCTGGCGCAGCGCGGTGGTCGCGGTCATTTGCGCGGTGGTCAGATAGTGAGCAATGGTGCAGACCACCAGCAGGGTCATGGTCCCGTAGAGCACATGCAGCGGGTTGTCGGTGAGGTTGAAGAAGAAGACGTAACCCAGGCCCAGCACCAGCCCTGGCACCGCCATCGGTACGAAACTGAGCATGCGCAATGTCAGATTCAGTCCGCGCTGGCCTTTGGTTTTTTCCATCAGGTACGCGCCGGTGAAGATCAACGCACTGCCGATCAACGCCGTGCACAGGGCCATCTTCACGCTGTTGCCGTAGGCCAGCCAGCCACCGCCCGCCGTGTCGTTGAACTGGTAATGGTTGAGCGACAGCGACAGGTTGTACGGCCAGAATTTCACCAGCGACGAGAACACCGCCATGCCGAACACCAGCAGCAATACCGCGCAGATCAGCAGCACGATGGCGAGATAGAAGCCGTCGCGCAGTTTCGATGGTGCAGGTTGAAAGACCTGCGCCCGACCGCTCATGGAGTCGCCGTGACGCCGACGCAACCAGGCATCGACCGCGAAGCTGAACAGCGCCGGCAGCAACAGGACCATGCCGATCAATGCACCGCGACCGAACTGTTGCTGGCCGACCACGGCTTTGTAGGCTTCCAGTGCCAGCACCTGATAATCGCCGCCGACCACCACGGGCACGCCGAAGTCGGTGATGGTCAGGGTGAAGACGAGGCAGAACGCTGCGAACACCGCCTGACGAGTCGCCGGCCAGGTGATGCTGCGGAAGGCTTTGGCCGGACTGGCGCCCATGCTGGAGGCGGCATCGAAGAGACGCGCATCCGCCAGGGACAGGGCCGACAGCAAAATCATCAAGGCGTGTGGGAAGGTGTAGATCACCTCACCCAGAACGATGCCCCAGAAGCCGTAGATATTGTCCGAGAGCAAACCACGCAACAGGCCCTGGTTGCCGAACAGGTAAACCAGCGCAATCCCCGGCAACATCGAAGGCGCCATCAATGGCAACAACGACAGGCCACGCCATAGGCCTTTGCCCGGTATCAACGTGCGTTGCAGGGCGTAGGCAAACAGGTAGGCCAGCGGTACGACAATGGCCGCCACGCTGAGGGAAACTTTCAGGCTGTTGCCGAGCAACCAGTGGAAATTCGCACTGGTGACCAGTTCACGCGCAGCCACCAGACCACCGCCCTGCCCGGCCTCCGGACTGAAGCCACGCCAGAAGATCGCCAGCAATGGCATCAACACGGCGATGCCTAGCAACACCAGCAACAAGACTTTGCCGCCGACCACGAACACCCGGTCGCCGATCTCGGCGCGAGAGGCCTGCCGAACCTGCTTGTGCGGTATCGGCAGCGCGATGTTCGCGCTCATCAGGCAAACACCTGCAGGCTGCGCGGCGGCAAGGCGACCATGATCTGCTGGGCGCCGAGTCGCGGCATGGCTTCCGGCGCCAGTTCCGCGAGCAAGGCGTGGCCCGGCAGTTGATCGAGTTCGAAACTCATTCGGCAGCGGTTGCCGAGGAAGGTGATTTCGCGAACCTTGGCCGGGAACAGGTTTTCCTCATGCACCAGCGGGTTGACGTTGATCGCTTCGGGGCGACAGAACAAACGGCCCGAGGCGGTTTTGGCGCTGCCGTCTGCCAGGCGCAGGCTCATCCCGCCGACCTGGGCGTGACTGTCGCTGCTGCGGCTGAATGGCAACCAATTGCCCTGACCGACAAACTCCGCCACGAACGGCGTGGCCGGACGATCGTAGATTTCCTGTGGCGTGGCGTACTGCTCAACCTTGCCGTTGTTCATCACCGCGATGCGGTCGGCCATCAGCATGGCCTCGTCTTGATTGTGCGTGACCATCAGGGTGGTGATGCCGAGGCTGCGTTGAAGTTGACGCAGTTCGGTGCACAAGTGCTCGCGGACCCGGGCGTCGAGGGCCGACATCGGTTCGTCCAGCAACAACAACGACGGCGCCGGCGCCAGGGCGCGGGCCAGTGCGACACGTTGCTGCTGACCGCCGGACAATTGGCCGGGGTACTTTTTCTCACTGCCGATCAGGCCGACCAGCTCCAGCATCTGACCGACGCGCTTGCGCACTTCATCGCGACCGCTGCCGGCAAGGCCGTAGGCAATGTTCGCTTCGACAGTGAGATTGGGGAACAGCGCGTAGGACTGGAACAGAATGCCGTAGTCCCGAGCCTGCGGTGCCAGGTGGGAAACGTCGCGATCACCGAGGTACAACTCGCCGCTGTCCTGTTTCTCCAGACCGGCGATGCAACGCAACAGCGTGGTTTTGCCACAACCCGACGGGCCCAGCAGGCACACCAGTTCACCGGCCGCCACGTCGAGGGAAACGTTATCCAGCGCGGTGAAGGCGCCGAAGCGTTTCTGCACGCCGCGCACCCTCATCGGGGCGCCGGGATTGGTCAAGGCAGTTGCGATCGAGTGGTTCATGGACAGGCCTCATCAAGCAGATGAAGGCCATCCTAAGGATGCAATGCGTCCGTCATGTGGCAGTGAGGCAAAAACGGCTGATAGTGGTATTCGGGGATTTGGGTTGGATAGCACAGGCAATGAATAACCTGTGGCGAGGGAGCTTGCTCCCGTTGGATTGCGCAGCAGGCCCCTTCTTTTCAGGGGAAAGGAGGCCGCTTCGCAGCCGGCGGGAGCAAGCTCCCTCGCCACAGGGATTTATGCTGGGGCCATTTCCTGCGCCAGGCCGAGAAATGCTGCCGGCAGACGCGCACCCTTTCGCTCCTTGAGGCAGTACAAATACTCCGGAATCTGCGGCGCGTTCTCGAGGGTCAGCACACGCAATTGCGGATCATGCGGCACTTCCTGCCGGGCAATGATGCTGATCCCGATGTTGCGCAGCACCGCCTCGCGGATCGATTCACGGCTACCAATCTCCAGCAACGGCCCGAAACTCACCCCGGCGGTGGCCAGCAACTCCTCGGTCAGACGCCGGGTGGTCGAGCCCGGCTCGCGCATCAATAAGGTATGCCCGGCCAACGCGCTGAGCGGCACATGATCGTGCACCGCCAACGGGTGATGGCGATGCACCGCCAACACCAGCGGATCGCTGCCAAGGACCCGGCGAATCAGGCGCGCGTCATCGAGCAGTTGCGAGGACGCGGCGACATCGACCCGGTAATCCTCCAAGGCTTCCAGCACCTGCTGCGAATTGCCGATTTCCACCGACACTTCCACTTGCGGCAAGCGCTCGCGAAAGGTCTTCACCAGATCGAGAATGTAATACGGAGCGGTGGCGGCGATGCGCAACGTGCCCTGGACCTGGCCGCTGTTGCGCAGGAAAAACTCGATGTCGGCTTCCTGCTGCAACAGCGCCTTGACCATCGGCAGCAACCGCGCACCTTCATCGCTGACGCTGAGGCGGCGGCCGCCACGGTAAAACAGCTCGACCGAGTACTGGCTTTCCAGATTGCGGATCTGCGTGGTGACCGTGGGCTGGCTCAGGCCGAGCTTTTTCGCCGCCAGGGTAATGCTGCCCAGGCGGGCCACCATGTAAAACGCCTTCAGCTCGGCACTCAGCACACCCGCTCCTCATCGATTATTTGCGCAACAGACGCAAACCGTTGAACACCACCAACAGGCTCACGCCCATGTCGGCGAACACCGCCATCCACATGGTGGCGATCCCGGCGAAGGTTACCCCAAGAAAGATAGCCTTGATGACCAAAGCGAGGGCGATGTTCTGTTTGAGGATGCTCGACGTCTGCCGCGACAAACGTATGAACGTGGGAATCTTGCGCAGATCGTCGTCCATCAGGGCGACATCGGCGGTTTCGATGGCAGTATCGGTGCCGGCCGCGGCCATCGCAAAACCGATTTCCGCCCGGGCCAGTGCCGGAGCATCATTGATGCCGTCGCCGACCATGCCAACGTTATGACCCTGTGCATAAAGGGCTTCGATGGCTTGCAGTTTGTCGGTCGGCAGCAGATCACCCCTGGCCTCGTCGATGCCGACTTGCGCGGCAATCGCCTGGGCGGTGTGGACGTTGTCGCCGGTGAGCATCAGGGTCTTGATGCCCAGATCGTGCAGCTGCTGGATCGCCTCGCGGCTGGATTCCTTGACCGTATCGGCCACGGCGAACAGCGCCAGCGGACCGGAGTTGTCGAGCAACAGCACCACGGACTTGCCCTGTTTCTCCAGTGCAAACAGCTTTTCTTCCAGCTCTGGCGAGCACAGGTTCAGCTCTTCCACCAGGCGGTGGTTGCCCAAGTGGTAAGTCTTCCCGTCGATCTCACCGCGTACCCCGCGACCGCCCAGTGCTTCGAAGTTATGCACAACGAGCGGCGCAGAGGTTTTATCCACTGCGGCGTTAGCAATCGCCAACGACACCGGGTGGTCCGAGCGTCCGGCCAACGCCGCTGCAATTGCCGGCGCCGAGGCATCGGCCGTGGGATCAAGCGACAGGTAATCCGTCTGAACCGGCTTGCCGTGGGTGATCGTGCCGGTCTTGTCCAGCGCCAGATAGTCGAGCTTGTAGCCACCCTCCAGGTACACGCCGCCCTTGACCAAAATCCCTTTGCGCGCCGCCGCCGCGAGGCCGCTGACGATGGTCACCGGGGTGGAAATCACCAGTGCGCAGGGGCATGCGACCACCAGCAACACCAGCGCGCGGTAGATCCAGTCGAACCAGACTGCGCCCATGAACAGCGGCGGAATCACTGCCACCGCGAGGGCAAAGATGAACACGGCGGGGGTGTAGATTTTCGAAAACTGGTCAACGAAGCGTTGGGTCGGTGCTCGTGCGCCTTGCGCCTGTTCCACGGCGTGGATGATCCGGGCCAGGGTCGAATGGTTTGCGGCGGCGGTTACGGAAAACTCCAGAGATCCCGCCTGGTTGATAGTGCCGGCGAACACCTTGTCGCCAATGGTTTTCTCAACCGGCAGGCTTTCCCCGGTGATCGGCGCCTGATTGATGGTCGAACTGCCCGATATGACTTCGCCGTCCAGACCAATCCGCTCACCGGGCCGCACCCGCACCCGGGCGCCCGGCTCGATGGATTTCACGTCTTGCAAGATCCAGCTGCCATCGGCCTGCAACACCGTGGCCTGTTCCGGGGTCATCTGCATCAAGCCGCTGATGGCGTTACGCGCGCGGTCCAGGGACTTGGCCTCGATCAACTCGGCCACGGTGAACAGGAACATCACCATCGCCGCTTCCGGCCACTGTCCGATCAGGATCGCGCCGGTCACCGCGATGCTCATCAATGCATTGATGTTCAGGTTGAGATTTTTCAGCGCGATCCAGCCCTTCTTGTAGGTGCTGAGACCGGCGCTGAGGATCGAGATCAACGCGATAACCGCCACGACCCAATTGGGCGCCGCGCTGGTGAAGTGAATCACTTCGGCGGCGAGCGCGGTCACGCCGGACAACGCCAATGGCCACCACGGCTTTTTCTCGGGCGCTGGAACTGGCGCTTCGACGCCCTGCTCCAGCGGCTCGGCCTGCATGCCGAGGGACTTGATTGCGTCGATGATCGGCGCGGTGCTCGGCAGGTCGTGGGTCACGCCCAGCACGCGGTTGATCAGGTTGAATTCGAGCTGCTGCACACCCGCGAGCTTGCCGAGTTTGTTCTGGATCAGCGTCTGCTCGGTCGGACAGTCCATCGCGTCGATACGGAAACTGCTCAACCGCGCGTTGGCAGTTGAGTTTTCACTGAGCTTGATCAGCGACGGCGCCGCCGCTTTGGAAGAACAGCAGGAATCCCCGTGACCGCCATGGTCATGCTTCTGCACAGGCTGCAGCTTGTGGCTGTGATCGTGATCGTGATCGTGATCGTGATCGTGATCAGCCTCGGGTTTGTGGGTGTGAAGGGAATCGCTCATTGGTTGCGTCCATGAAGGTGCCTGTTGCCAAGTAAAGACCCTGTAGCCACTATAGGGTCAAGCACCCATTTGGAGATTGCCGTCATGAAGATCGGAGAACTGGCGAAACTCACCGACTGCGCCGTGGAAACCATCCGCTACTACGAGCGCGAAAACCTGTTGCCGGAGCCGGCCCGCAGTGACGGCAACTACCGCGTCTACACCCAGGCCCATGCCGAGCGCCTGACTTTCATCCGCAACTGCCGCACCCTCGACATGACGCTGGAGGAGATTCGCAGCCTGCTGGCCTTGCGCGACAGCCCGCAGGATCAATGTGAGAGCGTGAATGCGCTGATCGACGAACATATTCATCACGTCAAAGCACGGATCGACGGGCTGCTGGCGTTACAGGCGCAACTGCTCGACCTGCGCCAACGCTGTGGCGAAGGGCCGGATATTGATCAGTGCGGGATTTTGCAGCGGCTGGAAGTGAGTGGCGGTGTGGTGGCGACGGAGGTTGAACAGTCGCATGTGGGCCGAAGCCACGGCCACTAAGCACACCCCAAAACCCAATGTGGGAGCTAGCTGCCTGCTAGCTCCCACAGGGGTATGGCGTGCAGATTGTCAGACCGCCATCGGCGCGGTCATTGGGGCGTGATGCTCGTAACCCTCGAGCGAAAAATCACTCGGCTCGATCAACTCCAGCCATTCCGGCTGATAAACACCCGTCTTGGCGAACTCCGGCACACGATCACTGATCACCAGTTTCGGCATCGGGAACGGCTCGCGCTTGAGCTGTTCGTTCAGCATGTCCAGATGGTTTTCGTAGACGTGCGCATCACCGATGAAATAGGTGAACCAGCGCGGCGTGTAGCCGGTCAGGCGACCGATCAGGCTCAGCAGCGCGGCACCTTCGGTGAGGTTGAACGGCGTGCCCAGGCCCAGGTCGTTGGAGCGGATGTAGAGGGTCAGGGAGATCTCTTTGGTCTCGACGTTCGGGTGGAACTGGTACAGCAAGTGGCACGGCGGCAGAGCCATTTCATCGAGCTGCGCAACGTTCCAGCCGTGGAACAGGATGCGGCGGCTGCCGGGGTCCTTGATGATGGTGTCGACGCACTGACGGATCTGGTCGATCGCCTTGTACAGCACCACGTAGGCCTGACCGTCTTCTTCACCTTCGGCGATCTGACGATAGCCCTGGCTCAGGGTCTGCTCGATAGCAGCCTTATTGCTGATCGGGATCTGCTTGTACGCCGGCCATTTGCGCCATTGCACGCCGTAGATCTCGCCGAGGTCGTCCTCACCCTGACGGAACGGGTTGGCCAGCCACTGCGCGTTTTCGTTGGCGTTCTGGTCCCAGACCTTGCAGCCCAACGCGCGAAATTCCGCAGCGTTGTTCACCCCACGCAGGAAACCACACATCTCGCCGATGGCCGATTTGAAGGCCATCTTGCGCGTGGTGATCGCCGGGAACCCTTCCTGCAGGTCATAACGCAGCATCGCGCCGGGAAAACTGATGGTGTTCACGCCAGTGCGGTTGGCTTGTTTGGTGCCGTTCTTGATGACGTGGGCGACCAGTTCGAGATATTGCTTCATGAGTTACCTGTGTCCTTGAAACCGGAGCCGTCGCTCCGGTATTCGAATTTATACGGCTGCCGCTGGAGTCGCCGGGGCGCGGTGATACGCCAGCCAGATCAGGAACAGACCGCCGACGATCATCGGCACGCAGAGCACCTGGCCCATGGTCAGCCAGTTCCAGGCCAGATAGCCCAGTTGCGCGTCCGGCACGCGGACGAATTCGACGATGAAGCGGAAAATGCCATAGAACAGCGCGAACATCCCGGACACCGCCATGGTCGGCCGCGGTTTACGCGAGAACAGCCACAGGATCAGGAACAGCGCCACGCCTTCCAGCGCGAACTGATACAGCTGCGACGGGTGACGCGGCAACTGCGCCGGGTCGCTGAACGGCGGGAAGATCATCGCCCACGGCACGTCGGTCGCCTTGCCCCACAATTCGGCATTGATGAAGTTGCCGATACGCCCGGCGCCCAGACCGATCGGCACCATTGGCGCGACGAAGTCCATCAGTTGGAAGAACGACTTGTTGTTCTTTTTACCGAACCACAACGCCGCCAGCATCACGCCGATGAAACCGCCGTGGAACGACATGCCGCCCTTCCACACTTCGAAAATCAGCGTCGGGTTGGCCAGATAAGCACTCAGATCGTAGAACAGCACATAGCCCAGGCGACCGCCGACGATCACACCCATCGACATCCAGAAGACCATGTCGGAGAGTTTCTCCTTGGTCCAGGTCGGGTCGAAACGGTTGAGCCGGCGCGACGCCAGCAGCCACGCACCGCCGATGCCGATCAGGTACATCAGGCCGTACCAGTGGATTTTCAGCGGACCGATGGCCAGGGCCACCGGGTCGATCTGCGGGTAAGGCAGCATTGCGACTCCTCGTTAGAGTTGAAACCTTCAAAATTCCCGGGCGACGCTGCCACCTCAGGATTAAGCCAGGATTGTGCGGTGCGTCAGATCAGGAAACTCAAACCTACGCAGAACAGCAAAGCGGCGAACAGTCTTTTCAGCAACTTCGGCGACAGCCTGTGGGCCAATCGCGCACCGAGGCGGGCGAAAACCATGCTGGTCAGGGCGATCCCCAGCAGCGCCGGCAAATAAATAAAACCGAGACTATGGGCCGGCAGCAACGGATCGTGCCAGCCCAGAATCATGAAACTTAATGCACTGGCCAGCGCAATGGGCAGGCCGCACGCCGATGACGTCGCCACCGCTTGTTGCATCGGCACACTGCGCCAGGTCAGGAACGGCACGGTCAGCGAACCGCCGCCAATCCCGAAAATCGCCGAGGCCCAGCCAATCACGGTGCCGGCCAGGGTCAGACCGACTTTTCCCGGCACCGTTCGGCTGGCCTTGGGTTTGACGTCCAGCATAAGCTGCACGGCGATGATCAGGGCAAACACGCCGATGATTTTCTGCAGGTTGGGCCCGGAGATCGCTTCGGCGGTCAGCGCTCCGAAACCGGCACCCAGCAGAATGCCGACGGTCATCCAGGCAAAGATCGGCCAACGCACGGCACCGCGGCGATGGTGTTCGCGCACCGCGTTGACCGAGGTGAAAATGATCGTCGCCAGGGAGGTGCCGACCGCCAGGTGAGTCAGGATCGACGCATCGAAGCCCTGCAGGGTGAAACTGAACACCAGCACCGGAACGATGATGATCCCACCGCCCACGCCAAACAGCCCGGCGAGCACTCCGGCACAGGCGCCGAGCGCCAGATAGAGCAGAAATTCCATGCTGTTTCCCCACCCAACCCCAAAACCGGAGCGGCATGGTAACGGATGCATGGCCTTGGGCTCCACTGGATGGCGATGGATACCAGCACCATGACTGCGTAGAGTGGGCAAAAAACACACAAGGACCACCTTATGTGCCTGATTGTCTTTGCCTGGCGCCCGGGTCATGCCCAGCCGCTGATCGTGGCGGCCAACCGCGACGAATTCTATGCCCGGCCCAGCCTGCCCCTGGCGCAGTGGCCCGAAGCACCGCAGGTCCACGCCGGTCGCGACCTGGAAGCCGGTGGCACCTGGCTCGGTGTCGGCGCTAACGGGCGCTTCGCCGCCCTGACCAATATCCGCGACCCTCATCAACCGCCCGCGCGGAAATCCCGGGGTGAGCTCGTCGCGCAATTTCTCAATGGCGAAATGCCGATTGATGATTACTTGGCCGACGTTGTCAGACGTTCGCTGGAATATGCCGGATTTAACCTGCTTATCGGCAACGCCAACGAGCTGTGGCATTACAACGCACAGGGAACTGAGGCAGTGATGCTGCAGCCGGGCGTTTACGGTTTATCGAATGCGGGACTGGATACGCCGTGGCCGAAGTTGCTCAAGGCGCGGGCAGCGTTGGAGATGGTTCTGGATAATCCGCAGCCTGAGGCGTTGTTGGCGTTGCTGAGTGATGCGCAGGTGGCGCCGTTTGCGGAGCTGCCCGACACCGGGGTGGGTTTGGCGACCGAGACGCTGTTATCGAGTGTGTTTATTGCCAGCCAGAGTTACGGGACGCGGGCGAGTACGGCGTTGATTGTTCATGCCGACGGGACGCGGCATCTGGTTGAACGGAGTTTCGGGCCGTATGGCGGGCATTTGGGGGAAGTTGAGGTCAGGATTTGACAATAAATTGTGGCGAGGGAGCTTGCTCCCGCTCGACTGCGTAGCAGTCGCAAAATGGCAGATGAAGTTTTCCGAAAGAAAACATTGGCCAGATTGGGAGCGCTTCGCACTCCAGCGGGGGAGCAAGCTCCCTCGCCACAAGGGTCCTCAGTGTTTCAGAGCGGTTTGATCGCCGCCGGATTGATCATCCGCGCCAACCCGAGGTTCTTCAGCGCCAACTGCAGCGAACTGTGGATCACTTGCGGGTTGTCGATGGTCATCAGCTCCGCGAGCAGTTCCTTGGCCTTGCTCAGGTTGATCTGACGCAGCATCCACTTCACTTTCGGCAGGTTGGTGGCGTTCATCGACAGGCTGTCAAAGCCCATCGCCATCAACAGCACCGCCGCCGCCGGGTCACCGGCCATTTCACCGCAGATGCTCACCGGCTTGCCTTCGGCATGGGCGTCACGCACCACGCTTTGAAGGGCTTGCAGCACCGCCGGGTGCAGGTAGTCGTAGAGGTCGGCTACCCGCGGGTTGTTTCGGTCCACCGCCAGCAGGTACTGGGTCAGGTCGTTGGAGCCGACCGACAGGAAATCCACTTGCCGTGCCAGTTCCTTGGTCTGATACACCGCCGCCGGGATCTCGATCATCACGCCGATCGGCGGCATAGGTACGTCGCAGCCTTCATCGCGGACTTCACCCCAGGCCCGGTGAATCAGGTGCAGGGCTTCTTCGAGTTCATGGGTGCCGGAGATCATCGGCAACAGAATCCGCAGGTTGTTCAGGCCTTCGCTGGCCTTGAGCATCGCGCGGGTCTGCACCAGGAAGATTTCCGGGTGGTCGAGGGTGACGCGAATGCCGCGCCAGCCGAGGAACGGGTTGTCTTCCTTGATCGGGAAGTAAGACAGCGATTTGTCACCGCCGATGTCCAGGCTGCGCATGGTCACCGGTTGCGGATGGAACGCGGCGAGTTGCTCGCGGTAGATCGCCAACTGCTCCTTTTCGCTCGGGAACCGCTGGTTGATCATGAACGGCACTTCGGTGCGGTACAGACCGACACCCTCGGCGCCGCGCTTCTGCGCCCGCGCCACGTCCGCCAGCAGGCCGGTGTTGACCCACAGCGGCATGCGGTGGCCATCGACGGTCACGCACGGCAAGTCGCGCAATGCATCCAGCCCGAGGGCCAGTTGTTTTTCTTCCTCGACCACTTCGGCGAACTGCTTTCGCAGTACTTCGCTGGGGTTGGTGTAGACCTCACCGTGATAGCCGTCGACGATCATCTGAATGCCGTCGACCTTGGAATACGGCAGGTCGACCAGGCCCATCACCGTCGGGATGCCCATGGCGCGCGCGAGGATTGCCACGTGGGAGTTGCCGGAGCCAAGTACCGACACCAGGCCCGCCAGCTTGCCTTCCGGCACCTCGCCGAGCATCGCCGGCGTCAGTTCTTCGCTGATCAGAATGGTGTTGTCGGGGTAGACCAGGGTCTGCTGGCGCTCTTCCTGCAAGTAGGCAAGCAAGCGGCGGCCGAGGTCCTTGACGTCCGAGGCGCGTTCACGCAGGTAGGCGTCGTCCATCAATTCGAAACGATTGACATGATCGGTGACCACCTGGCGCAGCGCGCCCTGGGCCCACTGACCGGTCTTGATCACGGTGGTCACTTCGTTGCCCAGCGCGGCGTCGTCGAGCATCATCAGATACACATCGAACAAGGCCCGCTCTTCGGGGCGCAGCTGCGTGGCCAATTTGGCCGACAACGCACGCATGTCGGCGCGCACGCCTTCGATGGCGGTCTTGAACAGCCCGAGTTCAGCTTCGATGTCGACGATGGTCTTGTCCGGCACCACATCCAGATCGGCCGGAGGCAACATGACCACCGCCGTACCGACCGCCGCACCCGGCGAGCCCGGCACACCGACGAACTTGGCTTCCTGAATCCCTTTGCCCTGACGGCCCAGCCCCCGAATCGAACCGGTGGCCTCGGCGTGGGCGATAACGCCGGCGAGCTGCGCGCTCATGGTCACGAGGAAGGCTTCTTCACCCTCATCGAACTGGCGGCGTTCTTTTTGCTGAATGACCAACACGCCGACGACGCGGCGGTGGTGAATGATCGGCGCCCCGAGGAATGAGGCATAGCGCTCTTCACCGGTCTCGGCGAAGTAGCGGTAGCGCGGATGATCCGCGGCGTTTTCGAGGTTAAGGGGTTCTTCACGCGTGCCGACCAGGCCGACCAGACCTTCGTTGGGTGCCATGCTGACTTTGCCGATCGAGCGCTTGTTCAAGCCCTCGGTCGCCATCAGCACGAAGCGGTTGGTCTCGGGGTCAAGCAGGTAGACCGAGCAGACCTGGCTGCCCATGGCCTCTTTGACGCGCAACACAATAATCCCCAACGCCGCCTTGAGATCCTTGGCGGAGTTAACTTCCTGGACGATCTTGCGCAGCGTATTGAGCATGGCTCGGGGTCGAACTCCGTCGTCAGTCGCGCGCTAAAAGGCGCGGGGCAAGCTCTTTGAGAGCGCGTCGATACACCTCGCGCTTGAATGTCACCACCTGGCCCAACGGATACCAATAGCTGACCCAGCGCCAGCCATCGAATTCCGGTTTACCGGTCAAATCCATCCGCACCCGCTGCTCGTTGGAGATCAGGCGCAGGAGAAACCATTTCTGTTTCTGGCCGATGCACAGCGGTTGGCTGTGGGTACGGACCAGACGTTGCGGCAAACGATAGCGCAACCAGCCCCGGGTGCAGGCGAGAATTTCAACATCTTCACGCTCCAGACCCACTTCTTCGTTCAACTCGCGGTACAAGGCGTCTTCCGGCGTCTCCTGGGGGTTGATACCACCCTGTGGAAACTGCCAGGCATCTTGATTGATACGGCGAGCCCATAGCACCTGTCCGGCATCATTCGTGAGAATGATCCCGACATTGGGGCGGAAACCATCGGGGTCGATCACGGCAACAACCTCGCAAACGCATGTCGCCGCATTGTTCCACAAAGGTTGTGAAGGCAGCAACGAGCCGGCTTAGCTTATGTGCACTCTTGTGAAAAGTCCGTATTCTGGACACCTTTCTACAGACTTTTCAGCGAGTAACTGCAATGCGGCTGGCTTTATTCGACTTGGACAACACCCTTCTGGGCGGCGACAGTGACCACGCCTGGGGCGATTACCTGTGCGAACGCGGCTTCCTCGACGCCGTTGCCTACAAGGCACGCAACGATGAGTTCTATCAGGATTACCTGGCCGGCAAGCTGGATAACGACGCCTACCTGAACTTTTGCCTGGAAGTCCTTGGCCGCACCGAAATGGCCACGCTGGATCAATGGCACCTCGATTACATGCGCGACTGCATCGAGCCGATTGTGTTGCCCAAGGCGATCGATCTACTGGCCCAGCATCGTGAAGCGGGTGACAAGCTGGTGATCATCACCGCGACCAACCGCTTTGTAACCGGTCCGATTGCCGAGCGTTTGGGCGTTGAAACCCTGATCGCCACCGAATGTGAAATGGTCGATGGCCGTTATACAGGGCGCAGCACCGACATCCCGTGCTTCCGTGAAGGCAAAGTGACGCGGCTAAGTCGCTGGCTGGAAGAAACCGGGCATTCGCTGGAAGACAGTTACTTCTATAGCGACTCGATGAACGACTTGTCATTGCTGGAGCAGGTGGCGAATCCGGTGGCGGTTGATCCGGATCCGAACTTGCGAGCCGAGGCCGAGAAGCGTGGCTGGCCGGTGATCAGTCTGCGCGACTGAAATCGCCATCGCGGGCTTGCCCGCGATGGGGGTCGACTCGCCCAAGCCTTAAACCGGCTTCGCGCCCATCAATCCCGCAATCGCGACAAAACAAACAAAGCTGAACAGTGCCAGTGCAAAGGTGAACCTGCCGTTGCCTCCCGGCGCAGTGCGCAGCCTGTTCAGCCGCACCAGCAACCAGAACCAGCCCAACGCCGCCACGGTGTAGAGCACGCTGGACCCCAGCAACCACGTCTGCCCCAGCGGCCAGCCCACCAGGTGCACCATCCACCAGCCGGTAAACGGCATGCTCAGCAACGCCACGCCCATCAGTAGCCAGACGAACACTCGTGGCCGCTGGAGCGTGCGCGCCGCAGCAGTCGTATCGCCATTACGCCGCGTTCGCCAAACCCATATCCCCAGGCCCAGTGCACAGCCCAACAATATTGCCGTCGCCGCGGTGTGGGCCATTTTCAGGGCAGTTAACGTTTCCATTGTTCGATTTCCTTATGACCTGCCCATCAGCGTAGCCCCTCAGCCAAGAAACAGCTGATAGGCCGGGTTGTCGCTCTCGTCCCAGTACGGGTAGCCGATTTCTTCCAGCGCCGCCGGTACCAGGTGACGTTCCTCGTGAGGCACTTGCAGGCCCGCGACCACACGACCATCCGCCGCGCCGTGGTTGCGGTAATGGAACATCGAAATGTTCCAGCGCCCGCCCAGCTTGCTGAGGAAGTTGAACAGCGCGCCCGGCCGCTCCGGAAATTCAAAACGCAGCACCACTTCATCGACCACCTGCGCCGCGCGGCCGCCAACCATGTGCCGGATGTGCAACTTGGCCAGTTCGTTGTCGGTCAGGTCCAGCACCGGAAAACCCTGCTCGGTCAGGCTGGCGAGCAACGCACTGCGCGGGTCGTTTTCCGGGTGCGTCTGCACGCCAACGAAGATGTGCGCTTCGCTGCCGGTGTTGTAGCGGTAGTTGAATTCGGTGATCTGGCGCTTGCCGATGGCTTCGCAGAACGCCTTGAAGCTGCCCGGCTTCTCGGGAATGGTCACGGCGATAATGGCCTCGCGGCCCTCACCCAGCTCGGCGCGTTCGGCGACGTGACGCAAGCGGTCGAAGTTGACGTTGGCGCCGGAGTCGATGGCCACGAAGGTGTGACCTGTGACGGCGCGCTGCTCGACGTACTTCTTGATCCCGGCCACGCCCAAAGCGCCGGCAGGTTCAGTGATCGAGCGGGTATCGTCGTAGATATCCTTGATCGCCGCGCAGATCTCGTCGGTGCTGACCGTGATCACTTCATCGACATAGTCTTTGCAGATATCGAAGGTGTGCTGACCGATCTGAGCGACCGCGACGCCATCGGCGAAGATGCCCACGGTCGGCAGCACCACGCGCTCGCCGGCGGCCATGGCCGCTTGCAGGCAATTGGAATCGTCCGGCTCGACGCCGATGATTTTGATGTCCGGGCGCAGGTATTTCACGTACGCCGCGATACCGGCGATCAGCCCGCCGCCGCCCACCGGAACGAAGATCGCGTCCAGGCGCCCAGGGTGCTGGCGCAGAATCTCCATGGCCACCGTGCCCTGCCCGGCAATGGTGTGGGGATCGTCGTACGGGTGAATGTAGACGTAGCCTTTTTCGTCGACCAGTTTCAGCGAGTAGGCCAGGGCTTCCGGAAACGAATCCCCGTGCAGCACGACTTTGCCGCCTCGGGAACGCACGCCTTCGACTTTGATCTCGGGAGTGGTTTTCGGCATGACGATGGTGGCTTTCACGCCCAGCACTTTCGCCGCCAGGGCCAGGCCCTGCGCGTGATTGCCCGCCGAAGCGGTCACTACGCCGCGAGCGCGCTCTTCATCGCTCAGCTGCGTGAGCTTGTTGTAGGCCCCGCGAATCTTGAACGAGAACACCGGCTGCAAGTCTTCACGCTTGAGCAAAATACTGTTGCCCAGCCGCTCGGAGAGCTGGCGGGCAGTCTGCAATGGGGTTTCTACGGCAACGTCATAAACGCGCGAGGTGAGGATCTTTTTGACGTACTGTTCGAGCATCGGAAAGCATCACTGAGCGGGTTGGGCAGGGCCATGGAGTCTAACCCGGCTTTCGGCCGGGCGACCACACTAAACCGGTGGTTTTAAGGCCAGGCACATACCTTGTGGCGAGGGCGCTTGCTCCCGCTCGGCTGCGCAGCAGTCGCAAACCCTGCTGGCGCGGTATGCCGGAAGGCATGCGAGAGGACCGCTTCGCGCTCCAGCGGGAGCAAGCTCCCTCGCCACAAGACTCTGCTCGCTCAGACATACCGTCGCACCCGCCAATCGGGCAATGACCTTCCCCGCCCCGAAGCCTATAATGCCCGCCTTTCGTTTCCCCTCTTCGGCACCTCGGAGCCCGCATGACCCAGGATCAACTCAAACAGGCAGTGGCCCAGGCCGCCGTCGACTTCATCCTCCCGAAACTCGACGACAAGAGCATCGTCGGGGTCGGCACCGGCTCCACTGCCAACTGCTTCATCGATGCTTTGGCCCAGCATAAAGGTGCATTCGACGGCGCCGTCGCCAGCTCCGAAGCCACCGCCGCGCGCCTCAAGGGCCATGGCATTCCGGTGTATGAGCTGAACACCGTCAGCGACCTGGAGTTCTACGTGGACGGCGCCGATGAAAGCGACGAGCACCTGAACCTGATCAAGGGCGGCGGCGCGGCCCTGACCCGCGAGAAGATCGTCGCGGCCGTGGCCAAGACTTTCATCTGCATCGCCGACGCCAGCAAACTGGTGCCGGTGCTCGGCGCGTTCCCGCTGCCGGTGGAAGTGATCCCGATGGCCCGCAGCCATGTGGCTCGCGAGCTGGTGAAGCTCGGCGGCGACCCGGTTTACCGTGAAGGCGTGTTGACCGACAACGGCAACATCATTCTGGATGTGTTCAACATGCAGATCACCAACCCGGTGGAGCTGGAGTCGCAGATCAATGCGATCGTCGGCGTGGTGACCAATGGGTTGTTCGCGGCGCGTCCGGCGGATTTGCTGTTGCTGGGCACCAGCGAAGGCGTGAAAACCCTCCGCGCCCAATAATCAGACACGCAGATAAACCCTGTGGGAGCGAGCCTGCTCGCGATAGCGGTCTTTCAGTCAACATCTCTATCGACTGACACGACCTCATCGCGAGCAGGCTCGCTCCCACATTGGTTTTGGGGTGTTGGTTAGTTTTGCGTTGGTTTTTTGAAGACGTAGAACAGGTTCGGCTCGCTCACCAGGTACATCGTGCCGTCGTCATCCATGGCGATCCCTTCCGCTTGTGGCACCGTCTTCTGCAACCCCTGACGCCCCTTGTTCAATGACATGGTGCTCAGTGGTCGCCCGTCCACGTCCAGCTCCAGAATCAGTCGCGACTCGTCGGACAGCGCCAGCAAATGGCCGCTGCGTTCGTCGTATTGCAGACTCGACAGGTCTCGGACAAACATCCCGGCATCGCGCTTGGGGTTGTTGACCACGTGCACCGCGTAAGATTTTTCCGGGTTGTAATGCGGGAAACCCTGCACTTCATAGATCAGCATCGGGTCGCGCTCCTTGGCGACAAACAGGCGTTTGCCCACCGAATCGTAGGCCAGGCCTTCGAAGCCCTTGTTGCCGCTCATGTGCACGCCCAGGGTCATCTGCTCGGCTTCCGCTGCGTCGAGGAACGTGGTGTCCTTTTCCAGATGAATCTTGATCAGCCGTTGCTGGCGCTCGTCAGTGATCACATACGTGTCGGCGCTGATGAACTCCACTGCCTCCGGATCACCGAAGCCGACCAGCGAGATACGCCGAATGATCCGGCCTTCCAGCGACAGCTCGATCAGTTCGGAGTTTTTGTTGGTGACGGTGAACAGGCTTTTGCGCACCGGATCAAAGGTCAGCGCCGACACATCGTCGTCCAGGCCTTCGATGACCCGACCCTCGACCGCGACCTGATAGTGACCCAGGCCGATGGACTGTTCGCTCTCAGCCTGCCAAAGCGTGTGCAGATTGAACCAGGTGCGCTCGAACAGCCGCAGGTACTGGCCGATCGCAACCAGCACGATCAGCGCAATTACCAGCACAATCAGCATCAGGGGTTTGGGACGGGCAAGTCGGCGCATTCAGGCAAGCTCGGAATCAGGACGGGTGGATGAAATACCACGGCAGTCTGAATTGAAGCTTAATGGCCATTAGCCTGGGCCTACAACTGAGCGTCGCGTTTCCTACAAAAATCGAATCAGTGCTGCTTTTCGAATCGATAGAACAGGTTAGGCTCGCTCACCATGTACAGCGTGCCATTGTCATCCATGGTCACGCCTTCGGCGCGAGGAATGGTCTTCTTCAGACCATTGAAGCCCCCCAGCAAGGTCATGAAACTGACCTGCTCGCCCTTCTCGTCCAGCTCCAGCAGCAAGTGGGAGTCAGCGGACAGCACCAGCGTGTGCCGGGTGCGCGGGTCAATGGCCAGGGCCGAGAGGTTGCGGATGTCCAGTTCGTCACTGGCAAGCTTCTGCTTGTCGCCGGTGAGTGTCTGACCGTCGGCGCTTTTCCAGGTGAACAGCGCCGGTGGCCGTTCCTCACCCAGCAGCATTTGTTGATTGCGTGCATCCCAGACCATCGCTTCGAAGGCTTTGTTCTGGTCTTTCGACGGACCGAGGTCGTACTTCGGGAAGTTGGCGATGTTCAACTCACGGGTATCGGCGTCGACCTTGACGATGGTCAGCAAGTGCTCACGCTCATCGACGATGGCCAGCAGGCCGTTGCCCATGACCGTCACGGCTTCCGGATTGCTCCAGCCCACCAGCGGCATCTTGCGCAACACATCGCCTTGCAAAGTCAGCTCGACCAGGAACGGGTTTTTGCCCATCACCGAGAACAGGGTTTTGGTTTGAGGGTTGTAGGCCAGGTCGGACGCTTCGTCCTTTTCCATCCCCGGCAATGGCTTGGCATCGATTACCGCGCGGTATTCCGGGAGCCAGATACTTTCCTGGCGTTCGGTTTGGCTTTCGAAACGCTCCAGCACCCAGAGCACACCGCGGTCATCCCAATGCATCGCAAACGCAAGGCCATACGCGGCGGCCACGGCCAGCAACAGCCAGTAATACCAGCGCATGAAAAAGCGCGGGCGCCGGGCAGTTTTAAGCGTGGGCAGCGATTGGATGGCCATCAAGGGATGCGTTCCAGAAATTCAGGCTAAGGGTAATAGCACAATTGGGACCGGCTCAGACGCCGGATTCCGCGGAATTATCCAGACAAGATGTGAAAAAAACGGCAAATGGCGGGATTGCCCTTTTTCGGCCGACCACAAAAACCAATGCGGGAGCGAGCCTGCTCGCGATGAGGCCGTGTCAGTCGACAAAGATGTTGAATGACAGACCGCCATCGCGAGCAGGCTCGCTCCCACAGGGTGTTGCGGTTAGCGGACGCTGCTTGTGAAGCTGCTGGCGCCCGGCAATTCGATAACCAGCTCATCACCGACATTCAGCGGACCCACGCCAACCGGCGTGCCAGTCAGGATCACATCACCGGCCTGCAGCGAGAAGCAGCCGGCCATGTGCTGGATCATCGGCACGATCGGGTTGAGCATCGCGCTGCTGTTGCCATCCTGGCGGACTTCGCCGTTGATGGTCAGGCGAATACCAATGTCAGTCAGGTCGGCAAAGGTGCTGCCGGACACGAACGGGGCAATCACTGCGGCACCGTCGAAAGACTTGGCGATTTCCCATGGCAGGCCCTTGGATTTCAGCTCGGCCTGCTTGTCGCGCAGGGTCAGGTCCAGCGCCGGGGCGAAACCTGAAATGGCATCCAGCACTTCTTCACGGCTTGGCTTCGTCGACAAAGGCTTGCCGATCAACACCGCGATTTCCGCTTCGTAATGCACCGAGCCACGCTCGGTTGGAATGGTAAAACCACCTTCCAGCGGCACCACGCAACTGCCCGGCTTGATGAACAGCAGCGGCTCTGTAGGCACCGGGTTGTCCAGTTCCTTGGCGTGTTCGGCGTAGTTGCGGCCGATGCACACCACTTTACCCAATGGAAAGTGGATACGCGTTCCATCGACATACTGGTGCTGATAGCTCATTGACCGACTCCTGGTTCGTAGCTCTTAAGTTCGAAAGTCAAACAGCGAAAATCTTGCCCGGGTTCATGATGCCGTTCGGGTCGAACACCGCTTTGACGGCTTTCATGTACTCGATCTCAACCGGCGAGCGGCTATAGGTCAAGTAATCACGCTTGGTCATGCCCACGCCGTGTTCGGCGGAAATCGAACCGTTGTACTTCTCGACGGTTTCGAACACCCACTTGTTGACGGTGGCGCACTTGGCGAAGAACTCGTCCTTGCTCAGGTTGTCCGGCTTGAGGATGTTCAAGTGCAGGTTGCCATCGCCAATGTGACCGAACCAGACGATTTCGAAGTCCGGGTAATGTTCGCCGACGATCGCGTCGATTTCCTTCAGAAACGCCGGGACTTTTGACACGGTGACCGAAATGTCGTTTTTGTACGGCGTCCAGTGGGAGATGGTTTCAGAGATGTATTCGCGCAGCTTCCACAGGTTCTGCAACTGGGTTTCGCTTTGGCTCATCACGCCGTCCAGCACCCAGCCCTGCTCGACGCAGTGCTCGAAGGTTTCCAGGGCGTGGTTGGCCACTTCTTCGGTGGTCGCTTCGAATTCCAGCAGTGCATAGAACGGGCAATCGGTTTCGAACGGTGCCGGCACATCGCCGCGCCCCATGACTTTGGCCAGGGCTTTGTCGGAGAAGAACTCGAAGGCCGTCAGGTCGAGCTTGCTCTGAAAGGCGTGCAACACCGGCATGATCGAGTCGAAATCGGCGGTGCCGAGCACCATCGCAGTGAGGTTTTTCGGCGCACGGTCCAGACGCATGGTCGCTTCGACCACAAAACCGAGGGTGCCTTCCGCGCCAATGAACAGCTGACGCAGGTCGTAGCCGGTGGCGTTCTTGATCAGATCGCGGTTCAGCTCCAGCACATCGCCCTTGCCGGTGACGACTTTCATGCCGGCCACCCAGTTACGGGTCATGCCGTAGCGAATGACCTTGATCCCGCCGGCATTGGTGCCGATATTGCCGCCAATCTGGCTCGAACCTGCGGAAGCGAAATCCACTGGATAGTACAGGCCTTTGTCTTCGGCGACGTTCTGCAGGTGCTCGGTGACCACACCCGGCTGGCATACAGCGGTGCGGTCGGTCAGGTTCACGTCGAGAATCTGGTTCATGTAGTCGAACGACACCACCACTTCGCCATTGGCGGCCACCGCAGCGGCGGACAGCCCGGTACGTCCGCCGGACGGCACCAGCGCCACCTTGTGTTTATTGGCCCAAAGGACGATGGCCTGGACCTGTTCGGTGGTCTTGGGAAACACAATGGCGGTCGGGGCCGGGGCGAAGTGCTTGGTCCAATCCTTGCCGTAAGCATTCAGGGAGTCGGCATCGGTCAGCACCTTGCCAGGCTCAACCAAGGTCTTCAGCTCATCAATCAGGGCAGGATTGGTCATCGACGGAACTCTCGAACAATTCATGGTCATCCTGAGAACGCTTCACGTCGCAGGAATGAGTGTTTAGCGGGGTGCATATGCTAGCATACCGACCCCGCAGGATAGTGCCCAACGGCTATTCTGCGGCGACGGCTTTCCTGCCGTCCGGGTCAGCGTCTGCTGGCTATTTCCTGCCATTTTTCTCCGGGATACAGGTTTACGCAGATGAGCAAGACTTCTCTCGATAAGAGCAAGATCAAGTTCCTTCTTCTCGAAGGCGTCCACCAATCGGCTGTCGACGTTCTCAAGTCGGCGGGCTACACCAGCATCGAGTACCTCACCGGTTCTCTGCCGGAAGCTCAGCTGAAGGAAAAGATCGCTGATGCTCACTTCATCGGCATTCGCTCCCGCACTCAACTGACCGAAGAGATCTTCGATCACGCGAAGAAGCTCGTGGCTGTAGGGTGTTTCTGCATCGGCACCAACCAGGTTGACCTGAACGCGGCCCGCGAACGCGGTATCGCGGTGTTCAACGCTCCGTACTCCAACACTCGCTCCGTTGCCGAGCTGGTGCTGGCCGAAGCGATCCTGTTGCTGCGCGGCATCCCTGAGAAGAACGCTTCCTGCCACCGTGGCGGCTGGATCAAGAGCGCGGCCAACTCCTTCGAAATCCGTGGCAAGAAGCTCGGCATCGTCGGCTACGGCTCGATCGGTACGCAACTGTCGGTCCTGGCTGAAGGCCTGGGCATGCAGGTGTACTTCTACGACACCGTGACCAAGCTGCCACTGGGCAACGCGACCCAGGTCGGCAACCTGCACGAGCTGTTGGGCATGTCCGACATCGTCACCCTGCACGTTCCGGAAACCGCTGCGACCCAGTGGATGATCGGCGAGAAGGAAATCCGCTCCATCAAGAAGGGCGGCATCCTGATCAACGCCGCGCGCGGCACCGTGGTCGAGCTGCAAGCCCTGGCGGACGCGATCAAGGACAAGCACCTGATCGGCGCAGCCATCGACGTATTCCCGGTGGAGCCACGCTCCAACGACGAAGAGTTCGAAAGCCCGCTGCGTGGCCTGGACAACGTGATCCTGACCCCGCACATCGGTGGTTCCACCGCTGAGGCGCAAGCCAACATCGGTCTGGAAGTGGCAGAAAAACTGGTCAAGTACAGCGACAACGGTACTTCGGTATCGTCGGTGAACTTCCCGGAAGTGGCCCTGCCGGCTCACCCTGGCAAGCACCGTCTGCTGCACATCCACGAGAACATCCCGGGTGTGATGAGCGAGATCAACAAGGTCTTCGCCGAAAACGGCATCAACATCTCCGGTCAGTTCCTGCAGACCAACGAGAAAGTCGGCTACGTGGTCATCGACGTCGACGCCGAGTACTCGGACCTGGCGCAAGAGAAGCTGCAGCACATCAACGGCACCATTCGTTGCCGCGTGTTGTTCTGACAGCAATTTGAGCGACAAAAAAAGGAGACCTTCGGGTCTCCTTTTTCATGGCCGCTACTATCGTTACTTGACGTTGACGGTGATCTTCTCGGAAACGATCGGCGGATCGAAGGCCATGTGGCTCATGTCGCCCAACTCGAGCTGCAAGGTGTGCTTGCCCGGTGTCAGCGTCAGCTCGGTTTCTGTCTGCGCCTTGCCGAAATGAACGTGATTGGCATCTGTCGGGATGACGGCCCCTGCTGCAACGATTTCCTTGGCATCGACCAGCAAATGGTGGTGGCCCGTATTCTTGGTGAGATCGCCCGCTGGCGCCAACGCCACGTTCTTAACAGCGAACTTGATTTTGAACGTTTGCGGGACAGTCCCACCATCTTTAGGAGAAACGATGGACACTTCAGCACCCTTGGGTGCCGGCGTAGCCGCACTGGCCAGCACCGAAACGCCCATCAGCAGACCGGTCAGCGCAGCACGTGACATAAAGGTTTTCATTCTCTTCTCCAGTTTTTTCATAAAATCCGCGTGACCATGACAACTTCACGGCCATTCGTTGTCGAAGGCTCTCGACAACCATAGCAAAGCGAGCCTGAATCAGCGCATCGCGATAAATGTATTCAAAGGAGTGACCATGCGCTTTCTGCCTGGCCTGATCTGCCTGCTACCCCTTCTGAGCCCTTTGGCTCATGCCGAACTGATTGATGATGTAAACGACCGCGGCGAATTACGCATTGCCATTGAGGCTAATACACCGCCCTTCAATTTCAAGGACGACGGCCAACTCAGTGGCTTCGAAGTCGAGTTGGGCCAGCTGCTGGCCAACGAGCTGGATGTACGGGCCGACTTTGTCGTCACCGACTCCAGCGATCTGTTGTCCGGCGTCGAAAGCGGCAAGTACGACATCGCCATCAACCACATAGCAGTGACCCCGGAACTCAAGGATCGTTTCGACTTCAGCGAACCTTACATTCAGGCCGATGCGCAGTTGATCGCTCAGAAAGAAGAGCCTCGCTCCATCCTGCTGGTGCAATCGCTGACGGACGAAAAACCGAAAGCCAGCCCTCCTGTCGAGCTGGCAATTCCGTTTCAGAAGGGTAACCCGGCGTTCCACGCCAGCCTGGAGAACGCGTTGCAGCGGATCAAGGCGGATGGGCGGATGGCGGCGCTGGAGCAGAAATGGTTTGGCGCGGATGCGAGTGTGGCGCCCAAACCCTGATCTCAGGCTGATGAACAACCCTGTGGGAACGGGCCTGCTCGCGATGAGGGCATAACACTCAACATCTTCATTGATTGTCAGACCGCTATCGCCGGCAAGCCGGTCTCGATCCCACAGTGGTTTTGTGTTGATCGCTAGCTGAGTGCTGCCAGGACCGAAGCCGCTTGCGGCAACTCCAGTTCGCTGAACACTTGCACACCATGGCGCTTGAGCAACGCAGCAGTGACGCCTTCACCGCTGACCTTCACGCCGCTGAACGAGCCGTCATAGGTCAGCAAATTCCCGCAAGACGGGCTGTTGGCCTTGAGCACGGCGATGCGGATGCCGTGTTTTTCTACCAGTTCCAGCGCCTGATAAGCGCCAGAAAGAAACTGCGCACTGACATCCTCGTCTTCGGTGGTGATCACCGAAGCCTGGCCATCAAGCACCTCCCCACCCTGCCCGCCCGGAATCTCTGCCGCCGCCCGTGGCGTCGGCAACCCGCCGGCGACCTCAGGGCACAACGGCACGACGCGACCTTCGTCGAGCCACTGTTGAAGCTGATCGAACGGCCCGCTGGCCCCGCCGTCATAACGCACGCGGTGGCCGAGCAGGCAGCGACTTACCAGGATTTTCTGCATGATCAGAACGGCTCGTTGCCACGGCGCCGGAACCAGCCGGTCAATGACAGGCGATCGCGGGTCGCGGGCAGGACTTCGTGGGGCACCTCGCCCGACAGGAACACCACCAGGCATCCGCCGGTAGGCACCACATCGTATTCGACGTCTTCCTTGAGGTACATGCGCAACTGACCGCCGTGCTCCGGCAACCAGGCGTCGTTGAGGTAGACCACCGCCGAGACCGTGCGTCGGTCGTCATCGCGGAAGCGGTCGACATGCTTGAGGTAGAAAGCGCCGGGCGGGTACATCGCAAAATGGCTTTCGAAATCTTCAAGGCCCAGATACAAGCCTCGATTCATGGCCTCGCGCAGGCTGTCCATCAACTGCAGGTAGCTGTCGCATGCCAACGCCTGACCGGGCTCGATCCACTGGATCTTGTCGCCGCGAATCCTCTCGCGAATCTCCGATGTCGGCCCGCGGCCCACGGCGGCAGGGGCCAGTTCACCCTCGGCGGCACGTTTACGGCACTCAGCGGCCAACGCCCGGGTCAGATCCAGAGGAAGGAAAATATTCTGCTGCGACCAGCCGTGTTCAGCCAGGTCATCGACGATACGTAACAGCAGCGGGTGATCAGAGGATATTTGCATGGCGCGCATAGTATTCCTGTGCCCGAAAATCCGACAGAGCCGCGCAGCGGCTTGATACGAATTCTCGACAAGTCCGTATGCCGCACGGAGAATAGTCGCCTGCTGACAGGAGTCCCTATGCGCCGTTTGCTTTTCTCACTGCTGATGTTCTGCGTTTTGCCCGCCTGGGCAGACGGCCACGACCAGTTGTACAAGGTCGCCGGCTGGCCAGAACAACGCGCGCATTTCAACGATGCTCTCTCAGCCGCTCAGCAGCGTTACCAGAACAGCCTGCCGCCCGCCGTGTTTCAAGCGCTGGTGAATAACAGCAATCAGCGCTTTGCCCCGCAGGCCGTGGACCAGCGCGCCGAAGCGCAATTGCGCAAAACCCTTGCTGATCCGAAGCCGGCACTGACCTTCTTCCAGTCGCCGCTGGGCAAGAAAATCGTGGCCGCCGAACTGCTGGCGACCCGTCGTGATCAGTTGGCGAAGAACGCCAAGGGCCTGCCGAAGATTCAGGCCAGCGACAACCGCATGCTGATCATCGGTCACCTCGCCCAGGCCTTGCCCGCGCGCGAGGCCGGCGCGGAAGTCAGCCTGGCGATTGCCGGCGTCGCGGCCGACAGCTTGAGTTCGATGATCCCCGGCCTGCTCGGCGGCGGTCAGGCGCAAGGCCTGTTGAACGGTCAGCGTCAGCGCTTGATGGAGCAGATCGGCAGCGACCTGAACAACACGTTGCTGTATGTCTATCGCGACCTGTCGGATGACGAGCTGGAGGAGTTCGCCACGTTTGCCGAGTCGGCTGAAGGCAAGGCGTATTACCAGGCGGCGTTGGCGGCGATTCGGGCGGGGTTGGCGGTGGGGCAGAATCCTTCGAGCCTCAACCAGTAATCTTCGGCATCAGATAGGCTCGCACACATTAGACCTGGTTTTCCCAAGCAACTCGGTCAACTGTGGGAGCGAGCCTGCTCGCGATGAAGCCCGAACAAACGCTAAAGATTCCGGCCTTTGATCCGCTTCGTCAAAAACCCGAAATACTCCCCCCGCAACGCCAAGGTCTCATTCGCCAAATGATGCCGAGCCTGCGGCAACATCAGCACCTGCGGCCGATCGAACTTGGTTTTCAACACTTCAAGGTTGTGCTTCCAATCCACCGTCATGTCCGCCTGCCCCTGCACGATCAGCGGCTGGCGCATGCTGCCGGGTGCGGCCTCGATGCGCTTGATCCAGCGCGCCAGCGCGCCGACCCACGCTGTTGGCAGGCGCAGCGGCTGCAACGGGTCGGCTTGCAGGAATGGCAGGAAATCCGGGTCGTTGGAGTTCTCGCTGAAGCGCCGGGCGATGGCTTTGACGAAAGGTTTGAGCAGGTAATAACTGAGCTGTGACCACCCCCAGGCCCGCGGCCTCACCAGCGGCGACAACAGAATCACCTGACCCTGTGCCGGGCTGTTCGCACCTTCATTCAACACATGATCGATCACGATGGCGCCACCGGTACTCTGCCCGCACAGGTGCCACGGTTGCGGCAGATCGAGGGATTGCGCCTCGGCGAACAGCCCTTGCAGCGTGTCCTGATACTCGGCGAAATCCTTGATGCTCGCCCGTTCGCCGCTGGACAGACCGTGCCCCGGCAAGTCGCAGGCAATCACCGCAAACCCCTGATCCAGGGCCCATTCGATCACATGCCGGTAAAGCCCGGTGTGATCGTAGAAACCGTGAAACACAAACAACGTGGCCTTCGCCCGCTCCGGCCACCAGAGCTGGCTGACCAGCTCATAACCGTCCACCTCGAAACGCCCCAGGCCCCTGCGCAACTGACGCCCCGGAAAATCCACGCCGTAGAACCGCTGGTACGCCAGCGCCTCCACGGACAGCGGCTGCCACTCGGCCAGAGGGCGCAGGCCGGCACGCAGATGATCAGGGTCGAAAGTGGCGGACATGGGCGATTCCAGAGCACGAAGCAGACTTTATAAGCCTGCGATATTCATCTGTCGCGGCAAGCATGGCAAGCTGGGCGACCTTCGAGGATCGACACCCATGCGCTTGCCCTACCGCACCCCACTGCTTGCCAGCCTGATCGCCCTCGTGTGTGCCGGTGTGTTGTGGTCGGCTTACGACTGGTTTCAGGGACGCTATCTGCGCGCGTTCAGCGAGCACACCGCGGTATTTTCCGGCGACCCGTTGCGCCTGCCCGACACCCTCGCCGGCCCCGGCGCCATCCGCCTCGTGCATTTCTGGGACCCGGCCTGCCCGTGCAACGTCGGCAATCAGCAACACCTGAGCGAACTGGTCGAGCAGTACGCTGCGCAGGGCGTCGAGTTCTATGCGGTACAAAAGCCCGGCAGCCACGGCCAGTTGCCCAGCACCTTGAGCAGCCTGAAAACCATCACCGTCCTCCCAGGCTCGGAACAGATCCCGGCCAGCCCGGCCGTGGCGATCTGGGATCGCAGCGGCAAGCTCGCCTACTTCGGCCCTTACAGCGAAGGCCTGACCTGCAATTCGAGCAACAGCTTTATCGAACCGATCCTGCAAGCGTTGAACGCCGGCCGCGCGGTGAATGCCACGCACACCCTGGCAGTCGGGTGTTACTGCCCGTGGCCAGTCGATACAACAAAGTAGCGACAGGTCAGGCAACAAGAATCCCTCCTACGGGTGATGGGCCGATTCGGCAGGCCGTGTTAAACAGTGATGCCAGGGAATTGCTGCCACTCATAACAAGAACAAGGAATCACCATGAAACGCCTCCTGACTGCGCTCGTCCTGCTGATTGTCGTGCTCGCCGCAGGCGCCGGCTGGTACGTCTACAGCAAGCAGCCGACACGCCAGGGCATGGTTGAGTTGCAACACCTGCAAGGCTCCGTCACCGTCCGTTACGACGAGCGCGGCATCCCGCACATCCGCGCCGAAAACGAGACCGACCTGTACCGCGCCCTCGGCTATGTGCACGCCCAGGACAGGCTGTTCCAGATGGAAATCCTGCGTCGCCTCGCCCGCGGTGAACTGGCCGAAGTGCTGGGCCCGAAACTGCTCGACACCGACAAACTGATGCGCAGCCTGCGGATTCGCGATCGCGCCGAAACCTACCTCGCCAATCTGGACAAACAGTCCCCGTCTTTCATTGCCATGCAGGCCTATCTGGATGGCATCAACCAGTATCAGGACGGTCATGCAAAACCCGCCGAGTTCGATGCGCTGGGCATATCAAAACGCCCGTTCACCGCGCAGGACACCATCAGCATCGCCGGATACATGGCCTACAGTTTTGCCGCGGCGTTTCGTACTGAACCGTTGCTGACGTACGTGCGCGATCAGTTGGGCGCCGAGTACCTGAACGTTTTCGATCTCGATTGGCAGCCCAAAGGCGTGCTGGCGAAAAACCCTGGCGGCGCCATGCCACCCCTCGCCAGCGCCGACTGGAAAGACCTCAACGCCCTCGCCCGCCTGAGCGAGCAGGCGCTGGCAGACAACGGCTTGCCACAGTTCGAGGGCAGCAACGCCTGGGTGGTCTCCGGCAACCACACCAAAAGCGGCAAGCCGCTGCTGGCGGGTGACCCGCATATCCGCTTTTCCGCGCCGTCGGTGTGGTACGAAGCACAACTCTCGGCACCGGGCTTCGAACTCTACGGTCACTATCAGGCGTTGATGCCGTTCGCCTCGCTGGGGATGAACCGCGACTTCGGCTGGAGCATCACCATGTTCCAGAACGACGACCTCGACCTGATCGCCGAGAAGGTCAACCCGGATAACCCCAATCAGGTCTGGTATCGCGGCAAGTGGGTGGACATGGTCACCAGCGAGCAGCAGATCGCGGTCAAGGGCCAGGCGCCCGTGACATTGGTGCTGCGCCAGTCGCCCCATGGGCCGATCGTCAACGATGCGCTGGGCAACAGCGTCGGCAAAACGCCAATTGCCATGTGGTGGGGCTTTCTCGAAAGCCAGAATCCGATTCTCGAAGGTTTTTATCAGCTCAACCGCGCCGACACCCTGGCCAAGGCGCGCAGTGCCGCCGCCAAGGTCCAGGCACCCGGCCTGAACATCGTGTGGGCCAATGCCAAGGGCGACATCGGCTGGTGGGCAGCGGCGCAATTGCCGAAACGGCCCGCCGGTGTTCGGCCCTGGTTCATCCTTGACGGCAGCAGCGCCGAATCGGACAAGGACGGCTTCTACCCCTTCAGCGCCAACCCCCAGGAAGAGAACCCGGCACGGGGCTACATCGTCTCGGCCAACTTCCAGCCCGTGTCGCCGACCGGCATGGAGATTCCCGGTTACTACAACCTCGCCGATCGAGGTCAGCAGCTCAATCGCCAGCTCGGCGACAAAACCGTCAAGTGGGATCTGGAGACCAGCCAGAAGTTGCAATTGGGCACCACCACTGCTTACGGCCCGCGCTTGCTCGCGCCATTGTTGCCGGTGTTGCGTGAAGTGGTGAGCGACTCCGCCGAACTCAAACTGGTGGAGCAACTGGCTCAGTGGAAAGGTGATTACCCGCTGGATTCAACCAGCGCCACGCTGTTCAACCAGCTCCTGTTCAACCTCGCCGACGCATCGATGCACGATGAACTGGGCAACGACTTTTTCGAAACGCTGCTTTCGACGCGGGTGATCGACGCTGCGCTGCCTCGTCTGGCGGCGAACGCTGATTCGCCGTGGTGGGACAACCGCAACACCCTCGGCAAGGAAACGCGCGCCGATACGGTCAGGGTGGCGTGGCAAGCGAGCATTGCTCACCTCAAGACCACCCTGGGTGCGGATTTCGCGCAATGGCAGTGGGGCAAGGCGCATACGCTGACCCATGGTCATCCACTGGGGCAGCAGAAGCCGCTGGACCGGATTTTCAATGTCGGGCCGTTCGCGGCGCCCGGTACCCATGAAGTGCCAAACAACCTCTCGGCCAAAATCGGGCCGGCGCCATGGCCGGTCACGTATGGGCCATCGACCCGGCGCCTGATCGATTTCGCCGACCCGGCGCACAGCCTGACCGTGAACCCGGTGGGCCAGAGTGGTGTGCCGTTTGACCGGCATTACGAGGATCAGGCGGAGGCGTATGTCGAAGGGATGTACTTCCAGGCGCATCTCAATGATGAGGAAGTGACGGCCAATACACGGAGCACGTTGAAGCTATTGCCGGCGCGGGCTGCGCAGTAGATTCGTATTGGTTGGACTGGCCTCATCGCTAGCAGGCTAGCTCCCAGCACG